>JAJQFE010000022.1 GCA_021201295.1 Tannerellaceae bacterium
CCTTATATACTTATTAAGGTCGGCTAATAAGTATATTAAGCAGGATTAATAAGTATATTAAGTAAGACTAATAAGTATATTAATGTCGGCTAATAAGTATATTAGATAAGACTAATAAGTATATTAGGTAACAGAAACAATTTACTCCTTTGACTCCTTTGACTCCTGATGATAAGTTCCGGAAATAAACATACTCAGAAATAGGTAAGGACAATCTTTTCTCCTGTGTAAGTAACCGTTTTCGTAGTTACCTGCTGATCCTCTATCAAACGAATGGTAAACGTCCTTTCTTTCAACATACCGGGGAAAGAGCCGCTACGGGCATAGATCGTCAGGGTACGGTTTTCTTCTTCCCATATAAAAGGAATGTTTGAAAAAGTCCCTTTTTCGTAATTGAAGCTATCGCCTTCATCTTCATACAGGTTAAAATGACCGCTTGCTCCGGTGTAAATAGTGATCGTCAGCTGGTCAGGCTTCTTTTCACCTATATATTGCATGGTTTCCCCCATGGGCAGGATAGAACCGCCTTTGACCAGGATAGGAATATGCGTTAACGGAGCTTCCCGATGGATGGTTTGTCCACCGGAAAACTTTTCGTTTGTCCGGAAATCGTACCAGACACTTCTTTCCGGAAGATACACCGGACGGGAACGAACGCCTGCTTCGAGGACCGGACAGATCATCATGGCCGGACCGAACATATATTGATCATAAATAGGGTGTACCTGGGTGTCTGTCCTAAAATCCATGAGTAGGGGACGCATCACGGTATATCCCTGATGCGTGACCATACCTGCCAGGGAATAGATATAAGGGTGTAACTGGTACCGTAGTTCGTTGTATGCTTTCTGAATCTGATAGGATTCATCTCCCATGATCCACATTTCCCGGCGCGGACCACAACCATGGGTGCGCATCACAGGGCAGAAGGTGCCCCATTGGAACCAACGGGTGTACAGTTCCCTGTAGCCTTCTTCCCGGGTTTCCTGTGGCCAGTTAGTGGTGTTGATAAAGAAGCTGCCGATGTCCGTTGTCCAGTAAGGTAAACCGGAAAGAGCAAAGTTCAGACCACATTTCACCTGCTTCCTGAAGACATCCCAGGTCCCGGCAATATCCCCTGTCCACATCACTGTTCCATACGCCTGCTGTCCGGCAAAAGCTGAACGGGCCAGGATGGCTACCCATTTATCCGGATGGGTGGCACGCTGGCCTTCATATATTCCTTTGGTTTGCATCAGTGAGAAGGCATTCAGGTAGCGGGCTCCGCTTCCGAGGTTATTATCCATCACCTCCTTATACAGGAACAGATCTGCCGGAGTAGAGATTTCCGGTTCGGAAGCATCCAGCCACTAGGCATCTACTCCTTTGCTGTAGAGGTAGCGGTTCATCTGGTCCCAATAGACCTGACGGCCTTCCCGGCTAAACGGGTTATAATACCAGGTGCCTTTATCAGTCCAGAAACTACAGTTATTATACCGGAATAGTAATCCTTTATCCATCAACTCTTTCCAGTTTTCACTGCCTTGCTGGAACATCCCCCACACAGAGATCATGTATCTGACGTGGTTGCGGTGTGCTTCTGCGATCATCGCTTCCGGGTCCGGATATCTTTTTTCATCAAACTGGTGGGAGCCCCACGGATAGGGAACCCAATAATTTAAATCCTGTACCAGTCATCCAGTGGTATCTTTCTTTTGCGGAACTCCCGGATCAGGTCCAGGTAGTCATCCTGTGACTGAATATCGATATGGGAATGCCAGTAACCATATGCCCAGGCAAGTAGCATAGGCGCTGTTCCGGTCAGCCAGCGATAGCCACGGATCACTTCATCCGGCTCCGGCCCATAAATAAAATAGTAATCAATTCCGTCTCCCACTTCCGACCCCATAGAGATGCCGTCGTAACTTTCCTGAGCGGGTGGAGACCAGCGGAGTTGTACGGCTCCGTTCCCGGGTTCATGAACCGGGTCATCCAGTGATTTTTACCATTCGTACCGGATCTTATACCGTTTATTTCCTTTCAGCTCCATAGACCCTTTGAGGTAGAGATCCGATGATCCGTAGCCATCGACCAGGAGTTGCTCATCCACCCACAGACGGACATTGTGGGTCGTGAAGGTATTAAAGGTATAACGTCCCGGATGGAGTGTTTGCACCTCTCCTTCCCAGCGAACCGTGTAATGATCCGGATCAATCTCCGGATGTAGCGGTTTGGAGGACCATCCGGGATCAGTAGTGAAGGTGTTATCCTGCTGTGGACCGAATGTTTTGAAGTCAAAGTTGATGACAGAGTCCCGGCGCATGATCTTAATTTCATCAAAATCGCTCCCGTTGTAGTAAGATCCGGTGAGGGCACCTTGTACTCCCTCCTGGTCAAATAACAGCTCTGGAGGAATGAAGTCCTGCGTAACCGGAAAACCAAATTTTGAATGGGAGTAATTATCCCACAGAATCCCACATCCACGGCTGGAGGTGAAAAAAGGAACGGCTATCTCCCAGTTTTCCTGCCACAGGTCTATGTCTGCTCCCCGTAAATTATAAAGGTCATTCTGGTGATGACCTAACCCATGGATCACTTCATCTGCAGGAGAACTCCATTGTTGCCGTACACTCCAGGTATTTTCTCCGCCGATCGTTACTTTTTTCGGTGTTTTGCCCTGGCTTTCCCTTTCCTGCAGGATCAATCTGTCTTCTTTATCCAGAAACCGGATATGCCCTGTTTTCGGATCTGTTTTGACAGTGATTTTCTCAGTCGATAGTTCCAGATACGAGCCCTTTTCCCGGAGAGTGAACTCCGGAATATAGGTTTCGTCAGGTGGAATGATCAGACTGGTTCGTGTAGAAAAGGTATCTACCGGAGAAACGGTTACCCGTACGATCCGGTCATTTACAACCTGCAGTCTCATTTTTCCTTCCGGCACATCCATGATTACTCCATCGGGAAGAGGAGCATACGAAGGATGTTGACAGGAAATGAAAGAAACAAAGAGTAAGCATGGTAGTAGAATTAACCTGTGTTTTTTCATGGTTATATGCTGTTTGATGTAAAATCCTACCGACGAATATAGCAGTTACCTATGGAATAAGAATAGGGAGCAGAGTAACTTGAGACCACGTCTTTAAGGATGGTTACATAGCTGTAAACAGGAGAAAATGTAAAACGGCAACTAACGGATTGACAGGGAAGAGGTACACAGATGACACAGGATGAATATAGTGAATGTTTTGTACAATAACAGACATAGCGTATATTTTATATCATTAATCACTGCACGTCTGATCATCCGGGAACAGATAGGAAACAGGTCATTTCTGCCAGGGTGGGGAAGGTTTCCTTATTTAGATATTCTCATGGGAGTAATGATATAGTTTATTTCCCTGCAAAAGTAACAATTGTTTTTCGTATGACCAAAATATAAATTTTCTATCTTTGTCGCACGCAAACAACCTGATGACAATGAAACGAATCGCTCTACTTCTATGGATCTGCTGCTTTAGCCTGCCTATTACAGCACAAAAAAATATGCCGAAATGGATGGATAAAGCCAGAAAAGCAGTCGTTCTGATCACTACGTATGATAAAGATAACCGGAAAATCACTTCCGGAAACGGTTTCCTGATCTCTGAAACAGGGGAGGTCCTGTCAGCTTATACTGTATTCAAAGGAGCCAGCCGGGCAACGGTTACCGATACGGAAGGAAAAACATATCCTGTTACAAGGATCGTAGGTGCGGATGAACTGTATGATGTGATCCGTTTCCACATTTCTGTTCCGAAGAAAATGCCTTTCCTCCCTTTGGTAACGGCTACCGTTCCGGTAGGCCGGACCGCTTACCTGCTTCCCTATTCCACAGAGAAGCAGGTCTCTTTCAGACAGGGAGAGGTGTTGGAAGCCACTAAACTGAAAGAGAATTACAGCTATTACAAACTGGGGTTCCCGTTGGAGTCTGCGCAGGCAAATACTCCGGTCGTGCTGGAAACGGGAGAAGTGTTCGGGCTCGCCCAGGAAGATGCGTCCGGTAAAAATGAGGTCTCTTATGCTGTTTCTGCGGCCTATATAAATAGTTTGCAGGTCACTTCAACGGATGCGCTGAATAGTGTTTATCATGAGATCGAGATTAAAAAAGCCTGGCCTTCCAACCTCGAAGATGCAGCTATTTCGCTATTCCTGATGGGCAATCAGCAGGATGCAAAGACCTATCTGGAGACATTGAACGATTTTATTGATACTTTTCCAAATGCGGCGGATGGTTACCAGAACCGGGCCTCCCATGTGGTCACTTTCCGGGCTGCTTTGGCAACGACCCCGGAAGAACAGAAGAGATATCTGGATATGGCGATGGGAGACTACGATAAAGCTGCTCAATTCAGCCAGCAAAAAGGAGAGGTCTTTTATAACCAGGCGAAGGCGATCTATGCGGTAGCGGTGGAAGATAGTACCCTGAATGATCCAAACTGGACCGTTGAAAATGCAGTCGCTACCCTGGAAAAAGCCATTGCGATGGATGACCTGCCTGTCTATCGCCAGTTGCAGGGAGATATCTTTTTCTTTGAAGGAGATTATGAACGGGCATTCCAGAGTTATCAGATGGTCAATGAAAGTGAGCTGGCCACAGCTTCCTCTTATTATCTGGCTGCGAAAGCAAAAGAGAATCTGCCGGGAGCCAATATCTATGAGATCATTGAATGGTTGGATAAAGCGATTGACCGGGCTGGCATGACCAGTGAAGGGGCTGCGTATGTCCTGGAGCGGATAGATAAAAGACAATACCTGAATCAATACACAGAAATGGTAGCCGATTATGATCTCTATTACAGGCTCGTGCATGGCCAGGTAAACGCTTCTTTCTATTTCTACCGGGAACAGGCTAAATTCCGGACCGGTGATATGGAAGGAGCCCTGGCTGATATTCAGCAGGCTATCCGGATGGAACATGACAATCCGGATTATTATGCCGAAGAAGCAGCAATATATACCCGTCTGGAAGCGTATGAAAAAGCATTGGAAAGCGTTCAGCAGGCCCTGGATTTAGCTCCGGATTTTAGCGCCTGCTACCGGATACGGGGAGTTTGCCATATCCGGCAGGACAAAAAGAACGAAGCCTGTGAGGCATTTGCTAAAGCAAAAGAACTGGGAGATCCGTTAGTGGATCGTCTGATCAAAGAACATTGTCAGTAACTAACTGTTTTAATGGAATAAAAAGAATAAAGTACGATTATGATCAATAAAATCAAATATAGCCTATGGTTGAGTTTTCTGGCCATCACTATGCAGGCTAATCCGGTAAAGTTATATGGAATTCTTTGTCAGAAGTTAAAAAACAGGTAAACGGGAAATGGGAACTGGTGGGTGCCCAAAACTTCGAAGAAGAGTTAGAATATGAAGGAACATACATCACCTTTGCCGGAGATAACTATGTCTGGACAGAAGCAGGAGAAAGTGAGGAGGGAGCATTAAACTAGCGGAAGGAAGATTCCGGAGAAGGATATGAAGCCTGGCTGATGGACGTCTTCTACGAAGAAAACCCATCCTATCCCTTAGAGACCCGGGGCGACACCTTATCCATTCAGGACTTCACCGAATTCGGCTACAAATACCTCCTGATCCGGAGATAACTTCCCGCTTAAGAGGGGCAGGAGGTGTGTCACGAAAAAAAGACATAGGAATTACAAATGTCCTTTTCCGTGATCACCCCAATGGAGTCTAAAAGACTAAAAACCTGCTGTAATTCCTGTATTTTTGAGTTTGTAACACACCCCTAACCCCTCTCAAGAGGGGAACTAAAACCAAAACCTATGCGAATATATTATGAAAAATATTTAAAAAAGATCGCATCTGATCTTCGCAAAGATAGTACGTGCTCAGAGAAAAAACTCTGGCAATATTTAAAAGGGAATCAATTGGGTTTCCGTTTCATTCGTCAGAAACCTATCGGGAAATATATCGTAGATTTTTATTGTAAAGAAAAGAAACTGGCTATCGAGTTGGATGGTTTGTCGCATATTCATGAGGAAGTTTTGGAAAAAGACAGAATCAAGGAACAATACTTATATAATGTCGGTATTCAAACTCTCCGTTTTACAGATAAAGAAGTGGACGAACATATCGAAAATGTCCTTTTAACAATAAGACAGTATCTCATTTTCCCTCTTAAGAGGGGTTAGGGGTGTGTTACAAACTCAAAGATGTAGGAATTACAATTGTTGGTTGTTATCTTCTGCCCATTGATTATTCAAAGGGATTCTTTATGAATAAGGCATTTGTAATTCTTATGTCTTTATATTTGTGACACACTCCCCCTGCCCCTCTCAAGAGGGGAGAATGAAAAAGGGTTCTCCATTTCCGGAGAACCCTTTTTACATACTGTATAAAGTAATTCTTATGTTAAGAATCCTAACAGGATACCTGCTGCTACTGCTGAACCGATCACACCGGATACGTTGGGGGCCATCGCATGCATCAACAGGTAGTTACTTGGATCATATTCCAATCCTACGTGCTGGGAAATACGGGCGGAGTCAGGTACAGCAGAAACCCCTGAATTACCGATCAACGGATTGATCTTATTGTCTTCTTTCAGGAACAGGTTGAAGAACTTAACAAACAGGATACCGGCACAGGTAGCGATCACGAATGACAAAGCACCCAGACCGAAGATCTTGATAGAGTCCCATGTTAAGAACTGAGTCGCCTGTGTGGAAGCTCCTACGGTTACCCCTAATAAAATAGTAATGGTGTCAACCAGCGGACCGCGGGCAGTTTCTGCCAGACGGCGGGTCACACCACTTTCTTTCAATAAGTTTCCGAAGAATAACATCCCTAACAGAGGAAGACCGGAAGGCACGAGGAAACAGGTTAACAGCATCCCTACGATCGGGAAGATGATCTTTTCCGTAGAAGAAACCGCGCGGGGAGGTTTCATACGGATCACACGCTCCTTATTTGTTGTGAGTAAACGCATGAAGGGAGGCTGGATAATCGGAACCAGGGCCATGTAGGAGTAGGCCGATACCGCAATGGCTCCCATCAGGTTAGGGGCCAGTTTGGAAGAAAGAAAGATTGCTGTAGGGCCATCTGCACCACCGATAATACCGATAGCACCGGCCTGGTTAGGTTCAAAGCCCATTTGCAGTGCAATGATGTAAGCTCCGAAAATACCGAACTGTGCTGCCGCACCGATCAACATCAGCTTTGGGTTAGAGATCAAAGCGGAGAAGTCTGTCATAGCTCCGATTCCCAGGAAGATCAGCGGTGGGTACCACCCCTGGCTTACGCCCTGGTAAAGGATGTTGAGTACGGATCCCTCTTCATAAATACCGATATTCAGTCCTGCATCTTTGAAAGGAATATTTCCGATCAGCATACCGAAACCGATAGGGATCAAAAGCATAGGTTCAAACTCGTATCTGATAGCCAGGTAAATAAAGATTAACCCGATGACTATCATAGCCAGGTGTCCCCATGTCGCGTTGTAGAGTCCTGTATAGGTATAGAACAACTGCAGGTTGTCACCTAAAAATGATAAAAAACTTCCTAGCATACCCTTATCCGATTATTACGAGATCTGCACCTTCCAGTACGGAATCTCCTTTGTTTACTTTTACTTCAACAATTTTACCGTTACGGTTTGCATTGATACTGTTTTCCATTTTCATTGCTTCCAGGATCACTACAGTTTGTCCTCTTTTCACCGTGTCACCTACCTTACATTTTACGTCAAGGATGACCCCTGGCAATGGGGATTTCACCCCTCCTGCAGCAGAAGCCGGACGATTCACTACCGGAGCTCCGGTCGCTGTAGCCGGAGCCTGAGCCGGACGTTTCACCGTCACTACCTGCTTTTTGGCCGGTTTGTCCATGTGTACTTTATACGGAGTACCATTCACTTCTACTTCAGCGATGGTATCTTCTACTTTATTCACGGTAACTACGTAATTATTACCGTTAATGGTATATTTATATTCTTTCATTGTTTTTACACTAATAATTTGTACTGATTATTTTTTAGGAGCTTCCCGTAACGTATAGATCTTGGAACTCCATGGAGAATAGTTACGGGCTACTTTGGTGATCGTAAGCACTGTGCTTTCAATATCGTGTGCATCTTCTGCTACTTCATGCAGGGCTGCACTGATGGCTGCAATGATCTCACCGGATACTTCGCCTGTACCTGCTGCAGTAGAGATATCAGGAGTTCCTGCTGCTTTCTTCGCATTTCTTTTGCTGACTTCAATAGCTGCTTTTCCGATATTTTTAAATACAATGAATAACAATAAGAGAGCGGAGAATACCACAAGCATTGCTGTCAGGGTCATCCCTATACCCACCGGGTCATTGTTTTTCAGGTGATCTATTCTGTCATTGGAATCCAGGGTCAGGTTGTTGGTACTTGGAGTTACTCTACCCAACACTCCCCATGCTTCCCCGCCATCTACCAGGCGTCCATAGCTGATGTCCGCCCGTTGTCCGGCCGGGATCACTACCTCATCGATCAGTGTTTTTCCGTCTGCGTCAAATAAAGCAATATAGTTTTCTCTGGACGGATCCAATGTGAAATTCAGGTGGAATGTACCACGGGAAGGCTGACCGTCTGCCCAGAATAAAATATGCTGTCCCGGTTTGATCCTGGTAAGAATATCCCCTTTGGGAATCGGATATTTTTTCAGATCATTCTTGTCATTTGTCAGATAACATCCATGGATATCCACCGAACCGGCCGAACTGTTGTAAAGTTCGATCCAGGCATTGCGTTTACCATAATCATCCAGATAGTTATCTTCATTAATGACCAGTACTTCATTAATTTTTATGGAGGATGCGCTTTGTGCCATTGCTTCTGCAGAGAAGAGCAATAGACAAAGTAACATGACCCCTACTTTATTTCTTATCATATCGTCATTCATTTTACGCATTACAGAGGCATGTTATCATGTTTTTTCGGCGGGTTGCTTAGCTTCTTGGTCTGCAACTGCTGCAAAGCACGGATAATACGGAAACGGGTGTTACGTGGTTCAATCACGTCATCAATATAACCGTATTGTGCTGCATTATATGGATTAGCAAATGCTTTTTTGTATTCCGCTTCTTTTTCTGCAGCACAGGCAGCAGGATCTTCAGCAGCAGCCACTTCTTTGGCAAAGATCACTTCCACAGCACCACTGGGTCCCATCACTGCAATCTCTGCTGTTGGCCATGCATAGTTCATATCACCGCGCAGGTGTTTGGAGCTCATTACACAGTAAGCACCACCATAGGATTTACGCAGGGTAACCGTTACCTTAGATACGGTTGCTTCTCCATAGGCGTAAAGTAGTTTGGCACCATGCAGGATCACCCCATTGTACTCCTGGCCTGTTCCCGGAAGGAAGCCTGGTACATCTACGAGAGTAACCAATGGAATATTGAATGCATCACAGAAACGGACGAAACGTCCGGCTTTACGGGATGCGTTGCTATCCAGACATCCTGCCATAATTTTAGGCTGGTTGGCTACAATACCTACCGCCTGGCCGTTGAAACGGGTGAAACCTACAATAATATTTTTGGCATAATCTGCGTGAACTTCCAGGAATTCGTTGTTGTCAACGATGGTTCCGATCACTTCATACATATCATAAGCCTGGTTGGGATTGTCAGGAATGATCTCATTCAGGACGTCATCCAGACGGTCAATAGGATCTTCACAAACTACCAGTGGGGTTTCTTCTAAATTATTTTGTGGTAAATAACTGATCAGTTTACGGATCAGTTGCAGACCTTCTTCTTCCGTATCTACGGCAAAGTGGGCTACACCTGATTTGGTGGAGTGGATGCTGGCTCCTCCCAGTTGTTCCTGAGTAACGTCTTCGCCTGTCACAGTCTTCACCACTTTTGGACCTGTTAAGAACATATAGCTAGTTCCGCGGGTCATGATGTTAAAGTCTGTCAGGGCCGGAGAATAAACAGCACCTCCTGCACAGGGACCAAAGATTCCGGAGATCTGGGGAACTACTCCTGAGGCTAAAATATTCCGTTGGAAAATTTCAGCATATCCGGCCAAAGCATTTACACCTTCCTGAATACGTGCACCTCCCGAATCGTTCAAACCGATTACCGGTGCACCCATTTTCATCGCCTGATCCATTACTTTACAGATCTTCAGGGCTAATGTTTCAGATAATGCACCACCAAATACCGTGAAGTCCTGTGCATAAATATAGACCAGGCGACCTTCGATAGTCCCGTAACCTGTTACGATACCATCTCCTAAAAATTTGGTTTTTTCAATACCGAAATTGGTCGAACGGTGTTGAACGAACATATCGAACTCTTCGAAGCTACCTTCGTCAAGTAACATAGCGATACGTTCACGAGCTGTGTATTTGCCTTTTTTGTGCTGGGCTTCGATTCTTTTTTCTCCACCACCAAGGCGGGCTTTTTCGCGAAGGGCGATTAGCTCTTTTACTTTTTCAAGCTGGCTACTCATTGTAAAATATGATTTGTTGTTAGAAATGATTGTTTTATTTTCAGGAGTCAAAGGAGTCAAGGAGTGATCAGTCGCTGCGCTCCTTAGCAGTTAAGGATCATACGCCCGGTCTATATTTTTCTTACTACTTAACTACTTTGACTATTTCTTTTCCCCTTCCATACACAGTTCGGTCAATACACTGCAGGTTGATTTGGGGTGCAGGAAGGCAATGTCCAGGCCTTCCGCTCCTTTGCGGGGTGCTTTGTCAATTAGCTGCACACCTTTGGAAGCTGCTTCGTCCAGTGCCTCCTGTACGGATGGGACGGCAAATGCAATGTGGTGTACTCCTTCGCCTTTTTTCTCAATAAATTTAGCGATGGTACTGTCTTCACTGGTGGGTTCCAAAAGTTCAATTTTGGTCTGTCCGATTTTAAAGAATGCGGTTTTTACTTTTTGATCTTCCACTACTTCAATATTGTAACATTTCAGGCCCAGGACGCCTTCATAATAAGGTAAACATGCTTCGATGCTTTTCACAGCAATACCCAGATGTTCAATATGTGTAATTTCCATGTTTGTGATGAATTAAAGATTATATAATATGTTAATTTTTCTGTGTGCAAAGATACACATTCTTTTTATCCAGTGAAGAAATATTTCTTTAATTTCAGAAAGAATACGATAAAAGGAGCTTTTTCTTTAAATGAATTTTAAAAGAGGAAAAGACTGGTTTTATGAATGGTAGTACTCGTTTATAAGAAATGGTTTTCCGGAAGACGGCCTGGAGGAATATAAGTAGTAGCGGGAGTGAATATACTATTCTCTTCTAAACTATTAAACTATGGAGTTCAGCATTTGCTTATATATGCATAAAATAGGAAAGTCCTAAAAGAACTTCATGGGTATAGATTAATTCATTGATTAGTACCTTAAATCATGTGGAAATCTGCGGAAGGTGACTTAATAAGTATATTTTTTTAATAAACAGGATGTTGGAATACGATGAAAAGTTAAAATAACTGACGATAAAATAGATAGAGGAAAATTTTATGTTTAATAACATATATTTTTTATTGGACTTAATTTATTTTTTATTATATTTGTAATCATTAAATATAGAGATAGTTCTTTTAGGACTTGGCTAATCCGGTTTCAAATACATAGTTAAGGAAATAGGCTTTATATTTCATTTGTATTTACTTATGATGTTTGTAAAAACTTTCCCAGTATGCAATATCATAAGATCTTACTATAAAGAGCCGTATTATTCAGTGTTCATACTTATTGAGAACCACAACCTCTTAACGTTTTTGATACAAGGGTACTGACAAACTACCTCTCCATATGTTTAGTTTGCATCCCTTTGTAATGTGAGATTTATGGCAGTGCTCAGGAGAGAGATTGCTAATCAATAGATGTTTTATTAACCTTAAATTTGATCGCACATGATTAATGTAGATTTATGTAGACGAATATTTGCAGGAATATTTGTAGTGCTATTGAGTATGGGCCATGTATTAGCTGCGGGGGATCGTCGGGTTCCATCCGGTGTAGTAATGGATGGAATGCAACAAAGTCGGACCGTAACGTGTGTAATTACGGATGATATGGGACCTGTGACAGGTGCCAATGTGATGATTAAGGGGACCTCTACCGGAAACATTTCTGATATGGAAGGACGGGCAATCCTGGAGGATGTACCTGAAAATGCTGTGTTGGTAGTTTCTTTTATCGGTTACGTTACCCAGGAAATTCCCGTACGGAATCAAACGCTTATCCGGGTTAAACTGGTGGAGGATTCACAGGCTTTGGATGAAGTAGTGGTGGTAGGATATGGTACACAAGCCAAGAAGGATATTACCGGTTCTGTGGCAGTTGTCTCGGCAGAGGCATTAGCTGAAACACCGGTTTCTACTTTTGCAGAAGCATTACAGGGAAAAGCAGCCGGGGTATATGTCTCTTCCACCGGTGCGCCAGGTGCAGAAACCACTATCCGTATTCGTGGGGTAGGTTCTGTGAATGGATCCGACCCGCTGGTCGTGGTAGATGGTGTATCCAATGTCAGTATTGATGCCGTAAACCCTAATGATATTGAATCTTTACAGGTGTTGAAAGATGCTTCAGCCACAGCTATTTATGGAGCCCAGGGGGCTAACGGGGTAATTATCATTACTACCAAACAGGGATCTAAAGAAGGAAGAGTCCGGGTATCTTATGATGGATATGTGGGAGTGGCCAAAATGGCGAACAGTGGTTTTGACTTATTAGATGCCTGGGAATATATGGAGTTTCAGGCAACCGGGTTGGTAAACCTACGGGATGTGCGTGGCGTAACCACCGGTCTTTCCCACACTCAATTCGGTAGTCTGGATGCCAACGACCAGTTAACTATGCCCTATGCGATCAAACCCAGTGGACTTTCCAGAGACCAGGTCATTTCCCAGTTTGGCAGTATAGCAGCCTGGGAGGCTTCTTATGTAGGGGATGGAACTAATTCCTGGACCCGGTCTGCCTATTACCAGATGCTGGAAGACGGCTACTCGGAAGAAGAGGCACGGAAAGGTACGGACTGGTATGACCTGATCACTCAGAAAGGGTTGGTGCAACAACATCAGATCTCTGTTTTAGGTGGTGGGGAAAAAGGGGTTTATTCTCTTTCTTTAGGATATCATTCCAGAGAGGGAACCATTAAAAACTCTTATTTTGAACGCTATTCCTTACGTTCAAATGCTACATTTAACCCGACTAAATATTTAACACTCGGACAAAATACGAACCTGGCTGTGATGGAGTTGGGGGGTGAACGTGGATGGCAGACGGATTATAGTGCGTTTGCAAAAACGTATACTACGCAACCCTGGGTGCCGGTTTACACCATTGGGGGAGATTATGCCGGTTCACAGGCTGCGGAAGGTGGAAGGGATATTTCTCCGGTGGCTTTAGTGGATCAATCCAAAGGGGACTGGATCCGTAATTTCAGAGGACAGACGGCTTTGTTTGCTGAAATAAAACCGATTGAAGGTTTATCCGTGAGAACGCAATTCAGTGCACGTCTGAGTGGTGCCTGGAGCCGGACTATGAATGAAATCACCATTGCCGGAAATAAAGAAGGACTTTCACAGAATTATCTGGAAGAAACGGCTAACTGGCATTTTGACTGGCAGTGGACCAATACGGCTACGTATACCAGAAAATTCAATGAGGACCATTCGATGACAGTCGTAGTCGGATCAGAAGCGATGAAATTTGATGTCGGACGTTATATGTCGGGATTACGGTATGATTATATTTTTGAAGATACGGACAATACCTGGATACTGAATAATGGGTCTTCGTCTAATATCTCCAATTCGGGGTATATGTATGACAAGGCTACTATGTTTGGTATATTTGCCCGTGGTGACTATTCCTATAAAGGAAAATACCTGGCAACCGTTACCGTACGACACGATGCTTCTTCCCGGTTCGGATCGAAAAACCGTTGGGGTACTTTCCCGTCTGCTTCTATGGGATGGCGTATATCAGACGAATTTTTTATGGAACCTTACAGGGATTGGCTGGATGACCTGAAAATCCGTGTGGGGTATGGTACGACAGGTAACTCTAATATTGGTGCCTATAACTATGCTTTCCAGTATGCTACAGGAGCAGACTATCAGTATGGAATAACCGGTACCAACAGTGATGTCTCAATCGGATATGCAATTTCCAATCTGGGGGATGAAGATGCGAAATGGGAAACTACCCGTATGTTAAATGTCGGTCTGGATGCCACCCTGATATCCAATAAACTGACGCTGGGTTTTGATTATTATATCAAAAAGACCAGTGATATGTTAGTTCCGGCTAACTGGTCTGCTCTGGCAGGAAATGCAACCAAACCTAATATCAATATCGGGGATATTCAAAATAAAGGGATAGACTTTAGTATCGGCTGGCGTGATAAAGTCGGGGATTTCGGATATAATGTAAATGCCAATATATCCACCTACCGGAACAAAGTGATTCGTTTAGGTTCCTCGGATATCTTTAATAATACCCGTTTGAATAATGTGAATATTACTACGGAAGGACAACCGATCGGTATGTTCTACGGGTATAAGGTGGTAGGTATTTACCAGAGTGTGGAAGATGTATTGAATTATAAAACAGCAGATGGCCAGTTAATCTTACCTTATGGCGCAGTAGATGCGGAGTCTATGAATCCGGCCGACTGGGTAGGACGTTATAAACTGGTGGATGTGAATGGGGATGGTAAGATCGATGGGGAAGACCGTACGATCATTGGTAATCCGCATCCTGATTTTACTGGAGGTTTGAATATTGGTTTGACTTATAAGGACTGGGATTTTAGTACTTATCTCTATTTCTCTGTCGGAAATGATCTGTTTAAACATTATATGTATTATACTCACTATGGTGCATTACAAAGTAATTATTCCAAAGACAGAAGAGATAATTCATGGCATCCGACGGATAATCCGGATGGTATTTATCCTCTCTGGGCTACTACTGCTAATGAAGGTTCTGAAGCTGCCAATGAATCCAACTCCATGTATGTACAGGATGGTTCGTACCTGAGAATGCAAACCCTGACCCTGGGCTATTCATTGCCTAAGAAAATAGTCCGTAAAGTCGGATTAGACCGGGTTCGTTTCTATGGACAGATCTCAAACGTCTTTACCATTACCGGTTATGACGGCCTGGATCCGGAAGTACGGAGCTTCAACACGTCTACGTATGAAAGTAGTGACCTGAACAAAGGAATTGACTATGGTTCCTACGGGATGCCCCGTCAATTTATATTTGGTGTGAATGTATCTTTTTAAAGAGAGGTTTAATTAACAACGTAAACAAGTATGTATATGAAAAAATTAGCTATATATAGTATTTTTACTGCCTGGTTTGCCCTGACAGCCTGTTCTGATTTTCTGCAGGTAGATCCGGTAGGTGCTGTTACGGAGGACGATTTACTGAACCAGGAAGGCATAGAAATGGTCATTACCGGTATGTATTCTTCTTTATATTCTTCCAGCAGTGATACGCATTATTTTTCTTCCACTCTGTCTAATTATGCCTATGGGGATGTGATGGGGGGAAGTGCCAATAAGGGTTCGACTTATACAGACCAACCCGCTTTTACCAATCTGGAAACCTATGTGGTTACTGCTGATAACTCCTATCTGAATGAGAAATGGCAGCGACTGTATGAAGGAGTCTACCGTTCCAATGTGGTGATTGGTATGGCGGATAAGATTCAGGAAGAATTAGCTGCTCTGTCCGGTGAGTCCGGAAATTATTACACAGAAACGATTGCCCAGGCTCGTTTCTTTCGTGGATTCTGGCATTTTGAAGGTGTGAAACTGTTTGGTGCTGCGATTCCGTATGTGGGTACTGAAGAATATCTCAGTTCTGTCAACCCGCAGGTCTCCAATGTAGATGCTTCCGGAAATTACATTTATATCTGGGACAATATCATCGAAGATCTGCAATATGCTTATGACAATCTACCGGATACATGGGGCAGTGAGCAGGGACGTGTCAATAAATGGGCTGCCGGAGCGATGCTGGCTAAAGTAAAAATGTATCAGTCATCCCCCTATAATGGAACCAACGGGACAACGAATCGTTGGAGTGAAGTAAAATCACTTTTAGAAGAGATCATAGCTTCCGGGAAAGATAATAAAGGAACCGGTTATCGCCTGGCAGACACATATGAAGAGTTATTTGTTGCCGGAGAAAGTGACTGGACAGGGGAGTCCATTTTTGATATTCACCATACTATTTCCGGAACACAGGAAAATACCAACTGTATCAATGGTACCTGGCATATTGGTATGTCCGGTGCACTGGGTACCAGTGGGTGGGGGTTTTACCAGCCGTCGTATGATCTGGTCAATTCCTATATTGTAGATGACCAGGGGTTACCACTGATAGATGGCTCTTATCAGGCTATGGATCCATTGACCACGGAAGATGCCAATGGTTTTCCGGTTACAGATCTGGAAGTGTATACAGATCCTCGTCTGGATATTACTGCCGGACGCTTTCAGGTTCCTTACTGGGATTGGTCCATTCCTTCCACAACTGACGGTTGGATCCGTGATGTGACCAACGGAGGATATTATATGAATAAGAAGACGATCCCGAAAAAAGCGGATAAGGGTAGTTTGAGTGTCTCCACGATCACCTGCTCCAGTGCAAAAAATTTCCATCTGATCCGTTATGCGGATTTACTGCTTTGGTATGCAGAAGCACTCATTGAAACCGGCGGCTATCAGGAAGCCCGTAACTATATTAACCAGGTGCGTGCCCGTGCTGCCAGTTCCTATATACAGGCTGCCGATCCGGAAACCATGGATCCTGCTACCTCTCCTTATATCATGGAAGACTTGGTCAATGGCACCACAGGTGTCAATGCTGCCGGTAACTACCGGGTAGGTTTATATCCGGCATCGCTGTTCAATTCCTATGAATCTGCCCATGCTGTCTTACGTTTTGAACGTAAGGTTGAGTTGGCTATGGAAGGACATCGCTGGTATGATCTGGCCCGCTGGGGAATTGTGTATGATGAAATCACTAATTACATCAATTATGAACAACAGTTTCTGACTAAATATAATGGAAAAGCTTATGGCCGAAACTGGGTAACATTGCCTATTCCTTATGATCAGATCATTACCATGGAAGGTGTGTTGGTTCAGAATGAAAACTGGAAATAAAGATTAGTAGTCGGTAGTTAGTAGTTGGTAGTATACTCACTTTGTTCGTTTGGTAGGGACTCGCATAGCTCGTTTTAGTTTTTGCTGAAAGCATTTTTCTACTCAGTGAGCAAAGTGAACGTACTACTGACTACCCACTATTAACTACCCAATTTTTATCCATTCACTTTTTTATAATCAGCCAGAAACGTTTGTAAACCGCTGTCTGTAAGCGGGTGTTTTAATAGTCCTTTGATGGTCACTAATGGGCAGGTGGCTACATCAGCGCCTACTTCGGCACACTGAACAATATGTTGGGTGCTGCGGATAGAAGCTGCTAATACCTGGGTTTTGTAACCGTAAAATAAATACATCTGTACAATTTTTTCCACTAATTCAATTTCATCACTGCAAATATCATCCAGCCGTCCTACAAAAGGAGAGACAAAGGTAGCTCCGGCTTTAGCTGCCAAAAGTGCCTGGCCTAAAGAAAATACTAAGGTGCAATTCGTTTTGAATCCTTTCCCACTCAGGTATTTGATTCCTTTTATACCCGCTTCCGTACAGGGAAGTTTAGCAACGATCTGTGGATGCAAAGCCAGCAATTCCTGTGCTTCTTTGATCATACTATCATAATCTGTTGCAATGACCTCTGCACTGATATCCCCTCCTTTCACCAGATTACAGATTTCAATATAATGCTTATGCTGATTTTCAGTACCTTTGATCCCCTCTTTTGCCATCAGGCTGGGATTGGTGGTCACTCCGTCCAGTACTCCCATTTCACTGGCTTCCCGGATCTGATCCAGGTTTGCCGTATCAATAAAAAACTTCATAGTTAATCTCTTTTTGAGTTCATTCCATTCAACCGGAATGAGCTGTTTTTTATCCCATTAAAACAGGTAGGGTAACTACAAAGTTTATATTATTTTGTATAGATAAACAGGTTGATGTATGATGGAAAATCCCTTAGTTCCTATTTCCGGTGCAGGAGATAAAGAGTTAAAAGTCAATCAGTAGACGAACATTTAATTGTCTTCCGGTCAGATAATTGGGAACAGCATACTGTTCATTATAGGAATTGGTGATCCAATAATAAGAAGTAGTATTACGGATATCAAACAGGTTGAATACATCTAATCCGATCCAGATTGTTTTCAGGTGGCGAAAAAAGCCACGGTCCATGATGGCATCCCTTTCTCCTGCCAGTTGGTAAGTAGCACCGATATCCACCCGGCGGTAAGGACTGGTTTGATAGTATCCTTCTTCATATCCGGTCCGGGGTGCAGTCACCGGAAGCCGTCCGGAAAGCATGCCCCGTAAATGCAGTTTGACACGGTCATATCCGGGGAAATAATCCTGGAAAAACAAGGAAAAATTATACCCGTGACTATTAGGCATAGGCACAGTAATGGTTTCACGAATGGTTTGTTCCGCCTTCATCAGGGAAAGGCTCACCCATGAATCAGTTCCCGGAACAAATTCCCCGGTAAATTTCATGTCTATTCCCAACGCATAGCCGGTAGCACAGTTTTCTCCGTAATAGCGGATCTTTACATTTTCCACCGTATACGGGTTAATATCATTCAACTTCTTGTAATACAGTTCTGTCGTTAGCTTAAAATGCCTGTCCATCAAGCGAAACGCATAATCTCCTCCTAAAATAAAATGGAGTGAACGCTGAGATTCCAGGTTTTTATTGAGTTCCACTATGCCATTTCCATCTTCATCAAAAGAGGTAATCCTCAGTTCTTTGTAATAGGGAGCCTGATAATAAAGACCCGAAGCGAAACGGAAAGTCAGGTTCGGATCAAAATTAGGAATAAACCCAATAGAACCCCTGGGACTGAATATAAATTCCTGGTTATAGCTCCAGTAACTACCCCGTACCCCTCCGGTGAGCGTAAATAATCCCTGGCGCGTACGAAATTTAAAAATATCCTGCAGATAAGCCGAGAGACGGGTGCTGGTCATTTCCTGGTGGGAATATAAGTTGGAATAAACCGATACGGCATCTCCGGTTTGTGGTACTGAGTATCCGGCCGAATCACGTCGTTCCCATTCATTGATCCGGTCATGGATCTTTTCAAACTGGGCAGTCGCTCCCCATTGGATGGTATTGGTCTTCATTCGTACCGATCCATAATGGCCAATGTTCGAAATACGGGAATGGAGGCAATTCCGGGCATGTTCATGAAAACGTCCGATAGAGAGCGGATTGTCTTCATCCGATTGATCACTGAGCAACTGATAGGAAGAGTTAATGTCATATCCTTCTGTTTCCCGGCTGTCAAACGTAGAAGCCTGAATGCCTAATTCTGTATTTTCATTCGGGTTATGCTTTAGGGTAAGCGCCCCGAATACTGTTTGAAACTTATCTTTCTCTTTGCCTTTAAATACGACATTAAAGGAATGCACATTCTCCGTAGTACCAAAAGAGGTGGAACGGGTTTTCGGCGTAAAATTATAATTATTGATCGCCAGATTCCCTAAAAAGTTTACTTCCCATTTGGGAGCTACCTGATAGGTCATAAAGGTTTGCAAGTCAATGAAGTTGGGGTCGTATTCCGCATCCGTATCCATAGACTTCAACAAAGTACGCCCTGTTTTGTAACGGAATCCCGTGATCTGTGTGAATTTACCTGTAGCACTTCCTATATAGGCATTGGCACCTAAGAAACTACCGGATGCCGACCCTTCAAACGTAGTAGGTTTTTTATAAGTAATGTCCAGTACGGAACTCATTTTATCTCCATACCGGGCTTCAAATCCTCCGGCAGAAAATCTGACCTCTTCCGTTAGATCAGGATTAATAAAACTCAACCCTTCCTGTTGTCCGGAACGGATCAACTGAGGGCGAAAAACCTCCAGTCCGTTTACATAGACCATATTTTCATCATAACTACCACCCCGTACCGAGTACTGGGAACTTAATTCATTGGTAGAGGATACACCGGCAAATGTCACCACTAAGCTTTCTATGCTTCCCCCGGAAGGATCAGGGAGTAACCGGATCTGTTCCGTGTTGATGGTTTCCATCGTATTGATCTGTTTCCGGCTGGCCGTAACAGAGATTTCTCCTAAAGATAAAGCGCTGTAATTCATCTGCACATTCAAACGTATATCATTTTCTGCAACAGGAAGAATGCGCTCCGCTTTATGATAGCCTAAACAAGAATAGACCAGGGTCAGGGAATCTTTCGGGGTTACGGAAACAGAATAAAACCCTTTTTCATTGGTAACGGCTCCATTCAGCGTGTTTTTCACCTGTACTACAACCAATTCCAGCGGGTTTCCGTCTCCGTCACGCACATATCCGGTAATCTTGATCCGGTTCTGTGCATAGGTACTACAAGAGATCAGTATAAATAGCAGTGCAGCTACGGCACGAATTTTCATATGCAATGTTCTAAAGACTATACAACTGTTAACGGAAAAAAAGTAAGAAGCGTATATCCGGAGTCTAAAAAATGTTTTCCCTCACTGGGAAGTTATAGGTAGAGTGGTTATCTTTGTAGGGTATATGATATAAAGGAGTCAAAGGAGTGAAGGAGTCAGGGGAGGTCAGTAGAATGATTTCTTTTAGCTTCTGACTTACTAATAAAATAAAGGATAATATGAATAGTTTCTCAGAGTTGATCAAGAAAAGAAGGAGTACCCGTAAATTTACGGATCAGTTATTATCTCCTGAACAGGTGGAGTTAATCCTGAAGGCGGCTTTGATGTCTCCTTCCTCCAAGCGTAGCAATCCCTGGCAATTCCTGGTTGTGGAAGAGAAAGATAGGTTGAAACAACTGGCCGCCTGTAAACCTCATGGAGCCGCTTTTCTGGAAGGCTGTGCGTTAGCTGTGGTGGTTATGGCCAATGTATTGGAAGGGGAAGCATGGGTGGAGGATGCTTCTATTGCTTCCATTATGATGCAATTACAGGCAGAGGATCTGGGATTAGGTAGTTGCTGGTGCCAGATCAGAGGCCGGCAAACAGGGGATAATATGGATTCCGCTGAATATATTCGCCGCCTGTTTACTATTCCTTACCAGATGGAAGTCCTTTCTATCATCGGATTTGGTTATAAGGAAAAAGAACATAAACCATTCGATGAGTCCCGGCTGCAATGGGAAAAAATACATGTGGGAACTTATCACCTGCCACAGGAGAACCGTGAGGAATAAAAAATGAAAGTTGTAATTGTAGGCGCAGGGAATTTGGCTACCGGTGTGGCATTGGAAATGCACCGGGTAGGGATTACCATCGGACAGGTGTACAGCCGTACGGAGGAAAGTGCTGCTGCGTTAGCCAAACGGGTAGGCTCTGTCTGGACCACAGATCCCGGTCAGGTAATAGACGATACGGATCTCTATCTCTTTGCACTGAAAGATTCCGCCTTACTGGAAATTATCTCCCGGATAAAACCCAATAAGGGTTTATGGGTACACACCGCCAAAAGTGTTCCTATGGATGTGTTTAAAGGGCATGTGGAACGATATGGGGTCTTTTATCCTTTACAGACATTTACCAGAGAACGGCCTATCTCTTTGGATGGTACGTGGATTTTCCTGGAACTTCATGCTCCGGAAGATGAAAAAATGTTGAAAAAGGTAGCCCAGGCCCTGTCCGGTAAAGTACAGTGCCTGTCTTCTAAAAAACGGAAGATGCTGCATCTCTCTGCAGTATTTGCCTGTAATTTCACGAATCATATGTACCATCTGGCTACTAAATTAGTAGAAGAAGAAGGCATTCCCGGAGAAGTTTTATTTCCACTGATAGATGAAACAGCCGCTAAAATACATACGATCCCTCCGGCAGATGCCCAGACAGGACCTGCCGTACGTTTTGATAAAACCATCATAGATAACCAACTGGCTCTGCTGAAAGATCCGGCAATGAAAGCCCTCTATCAGTTAATCAGCCAGAACATTTATAAAGAAAAAGTGGTTAGGAATTCCAGTAGTCAACAGCTAAGTAGTTAAAAAAACAGGGAGTCAGTGAACATAAACTTCCGGACTCCTTTACTACCTAAAAAAATACCTATGAGCAGTATAAATTATGATCTGAAAAAGATACGGGCTTTTGTTTTCGATGTGGATGGTGTTTTGTCCCGTGAAGTGATCCCGTTGCATCCGAATGGTGATCCCATGTGTACGGTCAGTACCAAAGATGGCTATGCAATTCAGCTGGCAGTAAAAAAGGGCTATGAGATCGGTATTATTACCAGAAGATACACCGATGCCGTGAAACTTCGTTTCTCCCGATTGGGAGTGAAACATATCTATATGAAAAGTTCTTTGAAGATCAATGATTTTCATGACTTTATGGAAAAGACCGGACTTAATCCCGAACAGGTGGTCTATGTCGGAGATGATATTCCCGATTATCCGGTAATGAAAGTGGTGGGTTTACCCGTCGCTCCGGCAGATGCCGTACCGGAAGTAAAAGCCATAGCCCGTTACATCTCCTTAAAGAAAGGAGGCGACGGAGTGGCCCGGGACGTCATTAAACAAACCCTGAAAGCCCAGGGCGACTGGTTATGTGAGGAAGCGTTTGGATGGTAAAAATCAGAAAGGAGTTAAAGAAGTCAAAGGAGTTAAGTAGGAACACCATACGAAAATCTTCCTGACTCCTTAACTACTAAGGAGCAAAGCGACTGATAACTCCTTTAACTACTAAAAAATATGTTAGACAATTTAAACAAATACCGGATAATATTAGGATCTGCCTCTCCCCGTAGAAAGGAGCTGTTGGCAGGTTTAGGACTTTCATTTGACGTAAAACCTATGCCGGACCTGGACGAATCCTATCCTTCTACGTTAGGTGTGAATGAAATCCCTTTATATATTGCCTGTCAGAAAGCAGAAGCTTATGTAAAAACATTGGCAGATAACGAATTATTAATTACTGCTGACACTATTGTGTGGTTAATGGGTAAAGTATTAGGCAAACCTTCAGGCAGAGAGGAAGCTATCCGAATGCTTCAAATGCTTTCTGCAAAGACGCATGAAGTGATCACCGGGGTATGTATGACTACAAAAGAAAAGAGACAGGTTTTTTCTGTAAGTTCTATGGTTCGTTTTCATCACCTCAGCCAGGAGGATATTCTGTATTATGTAGACACATATAAACCGTATGACAAAGCCGGAGCCTATGGTATTCAGGAATGGATCGGCTATATTGGAGTAGAAGCGATAGAAGGCAGCTTTTTTAACGTCATGGGACTACCGGTCCAGCGACTCTATCAGGAATTGAAAAAGTTCTGAAAGCCGGACTTCATACGACATCAATCCTATCTATCGGGAGATAGAAATTATCTGTTGGATAACAAGCAAATAAATAGTTATCTTTATATCACAGTTAGACAAAAAACTAATTAAAAAATTACCGTT
The DNA here is from genome assembly GCA_021201295.1 of Tannerellaceae bacterium. GTDB lineage: Bacteria > Bacteroidota > Bacteroidia > Bacteroidales > Tannerellaceae > UBA4116. The sequence continues at coordinate 23,529 of JAJQFE010000022.1, forward strand.
ATGAAAACATTAGATTATCTTCATTTAGACGCCTCCAAAGTGAGTAACGTAGTAGCCGCTTTACAACAACTGCTGGCAGATTATCGGGTATATTACACCAATCTTCGCGGATTCCACTGGAACATTACCGGACATGGATTTTTTATTTTACACAGTAAATTTGAAGAAATGTATGATGATGTAGCAGAAAAAGTGGATGAAATAGCCGAACGTATCCTGATGTTAGGAGGCACTCCGGCCAATACGTTCAGTGAGTATCTCCAACAGGCCCACGTAAAAGAAGTGACCGGGGTACCGTGCGGTAGGGAAGCAGTAGAACATGTCCTGGATACAGTAGGCGTGTTGATCAAACAGGAACGGGAACTTTTAGCCCTGGCATCCGAAGCCAATGATGAAGGAACAGTCTCTTTAATGAGTGATTATCTGAAAGAACAGGAAAAACTGGTATGGATGCTGGTTGCCTGGTCACAGGCAGAGTGTAAGAAGTAATTTCAGCATACACCTACTTCAGTCAAACAGGATGGTCTTACGGATCATCCTGTTTTTTTATGTCCATCCATCCGGACCGGTACCCGGAAAAAATAATAGAATTTTAGGTGAACAGGGATTCTTTAGAGAATAGGAAACTTGTTTCCCGGATATGTTGTATAATCCGTAAAGAAATCAGTAATTTTGTGCCTGCAATCATATAAATCAAATAAACATATGCTGAAACATATTGTTATGTGGAAATTAAAGGCAGAAGCAGAGGGAAAAACCAAAGCGGAAAATGCCTTATGGATGAAAGAACACCTGGAAGCATTAGTATGAATCGCGCCTGAGATCCGTTTCCTGGAAGTCGGGATTAATATAAAAGAAAGTGCCATGGCGTATGATGCTGTGTTGGTATTCACGTTTGACGACGAAGCTGCTTTGGAAGCCTATAAAGTAAATCCTGAGCATGTGAAGATCAGTACCTACTGCAAAAAGATACGGGAAAGCCGGGTGGTAGTAGACTATTTAATTTAATATGAAGCAATCCATTATATTACCTGCTGAATGGTATCCGCAAAGTGCAGTCCAGCTCACATGGCCTCACAAAGAGACAGACTGGGCACCCATCCTGGATGAAGTGATCCCCTGTTTTGTGTGTATTGCCAGGGAAATCAGCAAAAGAGAATACCTCCTGATTGTTTGTCCGGATAAAGAAGAAGTGCTTCAACAGTTAGGAGAGATAGATACGGATCGCATTCTTTTCTGTGAAATGGAAACCAATGATACCTGGGCCAGGGATCATGGAGGCATTTCAGTCTTTGACAACGGAACCCCTTCCGTCTATGATTTTGTCTTTAACGGATGGGGGATGAAGTTCCCGGCCAATTGGGATAATCTTATTACCCGCCGCCTGTTTGCAGCCGGTGCCTTTGCAAAGGATATCCTACCGGTTAATATGCAACCTCTGGTCCTGGAAGGAGGAAGTATTGAATCAGACGGAAAAGGGACCCTGATGACCACCGTAGAGTGTCTTTCCTCCTTAAACCGGAATGAATATCTGAGCCGGGAACAATTAGAATATCACCTCAAAGAGATCTTTGGACTGGAACGTATCCTTTGGATCGAAAACGGATATCTGGCAGGAGACGATACGGATAGTCATGTAGACACACTGGCCCGTTTTTGTAGTGAAGATACAATCGCCTATGTGCAGTGTACAGACGAAACCGACGAACATTATGCGGAGTTACAGGCTATGGAAGAAGAGCTGAAGGCTTTCCGGCAACTCAACGGAGAGCCTTATCGCCTGATCCCTTTACCCATGGCTGATCCGGTTGAATGGGAGGGAGAACGTCTGCCGGCAACGTATGCCAATTTCCTTATGATTAACGGGGCGGCATTACTTCCCTGGTATGATTCCCCCAGGGATGAGATCGCCAGAGAGGCTTTGCAGCAAGCGTTCCCGGATCGCGAAATAGTCGGAATGAATTGCCTGCCATTAATTAAACAACATGGTTCTCTTCATTGTGTGACCATGCAGTATCCGGAAGGATTTATAAATACAGAGATATGAAAGTCGGATTGATCCAACAAAAAAACAGCAGCGATATTCCTGCCAACATAGCTACATTACAGAATAACATCAGAGCATGTGCAGAACAGGGAGCTGAATTAGTCATACTACAGGAACTACACAATGGCCTTTATTTCTGCCAGACGGAAGATACCAGCCTGTTTGATATGGCAGAACCGATTCCCGGACCATCTACGGAGCAGTTTGGAATCCTGGCAAAAGAACTGGGCATCGTCCTCGTCCTCTCTTTGTTTGAGAAAAGGGCACCGGGCCTCTATCACAATACCGCAGTCGTCTTGGAAAAAGATGGAACAATCGCAGGGCGCTACCGGAAAATGCATATTCCGGATGATCCGGCCTATTATGAAAAGTTCTATTTCACCCCGGGAGACCTGGGCTTTGAACCGATTCAGACCTCCGTGGGCAAGTTAGGCGTCTTGGTTTGTTGGGATCAATGGTATCCGGAAGCCGCCCGGTTGATGGCTATGCGGGGAGCAGAACTACTGATCTACCCGACAGCCATCGGGTGGGAGAGCAGCGACACCGAAGAAGAAAAAAGCCGTCAGCTCCATGCCTGGGTGACTGTTCAACGGGGACATGCCGTAGCCAATGGACTGCCGGTTGTCACCGTGAACCGGACGGGACATGAACCGGATCCGTCCGGACAGACCAACGGCATTCAATTCTGGGGGAATAGCTTTGTAGCAGGCCCACAGGGAGAATTACTGGCAGAGTTTTCAAACGACCGGGAGGAGATCCGGGTCGTAAAGATCGATAAAACCCGCAGTGAGAATGTACGTCGCTGGTGGCCTTTCTTTCGCGATAGAAGGATTGATGCCTTTGACGGGTTAACCAAACGCTTTTTGATTTGAAATGAAACTATACACGAAAGAGGAGGCTATCCGGAAGATGAATACCTTAGGGGCATCCGGACAGCCTTTTGTTTTTATCATAGACTATCAGCAGGAACAGATCCTGGTAGAAAAAACTGGAGAGATCAATCCCCGGGAGATCCTGTTTGATTTGAACGGATATACCAATCTATCCGGAGAATGTCCTGTACAAAAGCCACTGGAATGGGAGGTGGAAACACAGAGCTTTGAAGAATATGAGAGATCGTTCCGGACCGTCCTTTTCCATCTTCAGGCAGGTAATTCCTATCTGGTAAATTTAACAGGAGCCACCCCTGTCCGGACCAACCTGACTTTGAAAGAGATCTTTTATCAGGCAGTTGCCCCTTACAAATGGTGGATGAATGACCAATGGGTTATTTTTTCACCGGAGATTTTTATCCGAATCCAACAGGGGACTATCGCCACTTATCCTATGAAAGGAACCATGGATGCTTCTGTTCTGGATGCCCGGCAGAAGCTATGGAATGATCCCAAAGAAACGGCTGAACATGCCACTATTGTGGATCTGCTGAGAAATGATTTAAGTACGGTGGCCTCGGATGTCCTCGTCAGGCGTTACCGCTATATAGACGAAGTAGACACCCACCGGGGTACTTTGTTACAGGTAAGTTCGGAGATCTCCGGCACCCTGGCTCCAGACTGGAAAGATGAATTAGGTACGTTGCTGTTCCGGCTTCTGCCGGCAGGTTCCATCACGGGCGCACCCAAGCAAAAAACGATGGAGATCATTGCAGAAGCGGAAACCTATGACCGGGGCTTTTATACAGGGATCATGGGCTATTATGACGGAGAAAACCTGGATAGTGCAGTGATGATCCGGTTTATTGAAAAACAGGGTGATCAACTGGTCTATAAAAGTGGAGGAGGGATTACTACTCAGAGTGATGTAAAGAAAGAGTATAACGAAATGTTACAAAAAGTCTATGTACCCATTACTGGAAACCCTGCGCATTGAGCAAGGCCGGATCCATCGGCTTGCTTTCCACAATCAGCGGATGAATCAGGCCCGCCATGATTGTTTTCACAGTCAGCAGGCAATAGACCTGTCTCTGTTCCTTCAGCCGGAACCCTATCAGGAACGCACCAAATGCCGGGTGGTTTATCGTGACCGGATTGAACAGATAGAGTATCATCCCTATACCATGCCGCAGATCCGTTCCCTGCGCCTGGTAACAGATGACCGGATTGACTATACCTATAAAAGTACGGACCGGACCGCACTGAACCGTTTATATGAGCAACGAAAGGATTGTGATGATATCCTGATTATACGAAATGGGTTACTGACGGATACCTCCTTTTGTAACGTAGCCCTATGGAATGGAACGCAGTGGGAAACACCGCTTACCCCTTTATTGGAAGGAACCTGTCGCAGATCACTTTTGGAAGAAGGGAAAATCATCGCCACCCCTATTACAGAAAAAGACCTGGACCGTTTTTCCCGTATTTGCCTTTTCAATGCGATGATTGACTGGGGAGAGATCGAATTCCCTTTTATAAAACAGGAGAACACCATAGCGGCCCTCCCGTAAAGTTTTCCGGTATCCGGAAATAGTATACTTATTAAGACAGGATAATATACTTATTAAGACAGGATAATATACTTATTAGGTCGACTTAATATACTTATTAAGACCAGATAATATACTTATTAATCTGCTGTGATAAGTATATTAATTCCGGATCGATAGGATGAAACAACAGGGAACCATAGTTACCTCCCTTTTCCTGGTCAGCCATTGGATGGCTGCTGGTTTTCTGCCTGTTGCAGGACGAACCGGATCAGAGCGATAAACACTTTTCCGAACTTTTCCAGTTTGGCTTCTCCTACACCGCGCACTTCGCGGAAGTCGTCTAATGTCTGTGGCTTCCGGGCAACCATGTCTTTCAGCGCTGCATCGGAAAAGATAATATACGCCGGCATCTTTTCCCGTTCTGCCAATTGTTTCCGTAGCTGTTTCAGGGCATCCATCAGCTTTTCTTCGACAGATCCATGGACAATCGGACGGATAGGTTGTGCCTTGAAGCGTTCTTTCTTTTCCCGTTTTTTCTTTTCCGGTTTGACGGTCTCTTCAGGCTCAACATACGTTGCCAACTGGGCTTGCAGCTCTCCGAAAAGTACTTTACGTCCTAACGGGGTCACTTTTAACACACTGCTGTTGGCATAATCAATTTCCATATAGCCCAGGTGTAGCATCTGGTAGAGGTATTCTTTCCAGACTTTATAGGGGAGATCCCGTCCGGCTCCGTAGGTCTTTAAGGTATCGTAGCCCAACCGTACCAGTTCCATTCTGCCGGAAGCCCGGAGAATGTCGATCACCATCTGTATGTCCACCTTCTCCTTTGTGCGCAGGATCGCACTCAGCGCTTTCTGGACTAAGACAGTCCCGTCAAAACGTTGCGGTGGATTTTTGCAGACATCGCAGTTGCCGCAATCATGCTCTGCCTCCTCTCCGAAATAGTTCAGCAGGATACGGCGGCGGCAGATATCTGTCTCACAATACCGTTGCATCCGGTTGAGTTTTTCCAGCGTGATCTCCATCTGTCCGCTTTCTTCGGCAAACCTCCGGAGCAACACCAGGTCACCCAGGGAGTAGAACAGTAAGGTATCACTTTTCATCCCATCTCTTCCGGCACGTCCGATCTCCTGGTAGTAGTTCTCCATACTTCCCGGCATATTATAATGGATCACCCAGCGCACGTTGCTTTTATCAATCCCCATCCCAAAGGCCACCGTGGCACAGACCACCTCTACCCGGTCATTGATAAAATCATCCTGTGCCTGTTCCCGGGCTTTGGCCTGCAAACCGGCATGATAGGCAACCACTTTAATATTAAACCTGGTCAGCTCTTCTGCCACTGCTACCGTATCGTTCCGCTTCATGCAATAAATGATCCCGCTTTGTCCTCTCCGTGAACGAATAAAATTGACAATGGAAGTGATCTTTTCCTTTTTCCCTAATCCTTTCCGGACGGTTAGGGAAATGTTCGGACGGTCGAAAGAGGAAATGAAAATTTCCGGATCTTTCAGGTTCAGTTGTTTAAGGATATCGGCCCGGGTCACTTTATCTGCAGTCGCAGTCAGTGCGATCACCGGAACATCCGGGAAATGTTCTTTCAGGATCGCTAACTGCGTATATTCCGGACGGAAGTCATGTCCCCAGTGAGAGACGCAATGCGCTTCGTCAATAGCAATCAGGGAGATCTCCATCCGGGGCAACAGCCAATCCAGTTCACCGACCAGCCCTTCCGGAGAGAGATAGAGTAATTTGATTTTTCCTTGTATACAATGTTGTTTGATGCGTTGCTTTTCCTCTTCCGGTAACATGCTGTTGAGAGCTGCCGCCGGAATCCCGTTGGCCACCAGGCCTTCTACCTGGTCTTTCATCAGGGCAATCAGGGGAGACACCACAATCGTAGTACCGGGCAGATAGATGGCCGGTAACTGGAAACAAATGGATTTACCACCTCCAGTAGGCATTAACACCAGGGCATCTTTCTTCTGTAAAATACGTTGAATGATCTCTGCCTGTAACGGACGGAAAGTAGAATATCCGAAAAACTTCTTAAGTAGTAGTTGTACTTCTTTCATATGTAAAAGGTTTGGTAAAGATAGGGAAAAATAATCATACAAAGGTAAAGGAATCTCTTTTAATAATCAATTATCTGACTTCTTGTTTCTCAGGATTTTGTGACGGTTTCTGTCAGATTTAAGAAGTGAAAAAGTGTTTAATTCATAGGTTTTGAGTATATTTGCTCACTAAGGGTATCAGATTATGCTTAATCTACAGGAAGATATACTGATCCGGGTTAATCAGGGAGATGTGAAATCATTTGAACACTTGTATCATACCTTCTATGTATATCTTTGTGCCGTAGCCACTAAATATATATATGACCCGGAAACTGCTAAAGAAATTGTCAATGATGTCTTTTTGAATATCTGGAATAATCATACCCCACTTACTTCTCCGGTAAATGCCTATTTGGTAAAGGCTGTCAGGAACCGCTGCCTGAACCATCTTCGCCAGAAACGTCTGGACGAAGTCCCGCTAACTGAAATACAGAAGAAGCTGCTGCAGTTCCGTGAGGAACTGGTCTGGCAGGAAGAACGCCCCTTACAACGGCTGGAGCAGGAGGAAACACGGGAAAGGGTTTCCCGGGCTATTAATCATTTACCAAAGAAATGCAGGGATATCTTTATCCAGCATTTGTATTATAATAAGACTTCAGAAGAAATTGCAGTGACGGAACACATCAGTCCCAGTACTGTCCGTGTACAGATCCGGATCGCTATCGCTAAATTAAAGCCTTTATTGAAGGATATGACGATTACTTCTCTGATTATTTTCAGTTTTTTTCAAAAATAACCGAATTTCTTTTAAACGCTTTTCTCTTTTCCAGTGTATATATTCATAGTAAGCACATGCTGGTTATACCTTAAATAAATATGGAAGAGCAACCTATACATATCCTTCTTTTCAATTATTTTTCCGGACACTCCACTCCGGAAGAAGAACAGGCGATCTGGCAATGGCTGGAAGCGGATGAACAACATAAAAAAGTATTCACAAAGATGTCGGATTGGTGGGCAACCGTGCATGTACCCTGGTTTGATTCCGGTAAGCGGGCTGATTTCATTCGTCATTTCAGTGCCGTGCAGACTGCCCGGAATATCCGGGAAAAGAGATTTCACATCCACCTGTTAGGTAAGATTGCTGCTTCGCTTTTAGTGTTGGTTACGTTAGGAGCCGTAAGTTTCCAGGCTGGAAAACAGAGTTTCCGGGAAGAGGAGTCTGTGGTTTTTCTGGAGACTCATGTGCCTTTCGGAGGGAATAACCGGATTACTTTACCGGATGAGACGCAGGTCTGGATCAATGCAGGATCTACTCTGACCTATACGGAAGACAGGAAAAAAATATCCGGGAAGTAGCCTTACAAGGGGAAGCCTATTTTGAAGTTTCTCCGGATTCTGTAAAACCTTTTATTATAAAAACCGGCAGGCTGGATGTCCGAGTGACAGGTACCAGCTTTAATATACAGGCTTACGAGGAAGAAGAGACAGTGGATGTGGTGCTGTTTCCGGTAAAGTGAATGTTTTTCTGCCTGACCGGGAGGCTGAACAGGAGTTGGAAATGATGCCTGATACATGGTTGAGCTACCATAAGGCTACAGCGGGTGTTTCGGTTGAACGGGTGACAGGAACTGATTGTTGTGCCTGGAAGGAGGGTATCATCCGTTTTACGGATCAGACATTTATCCGGTTAGTACCGCAATTGGAAAGGAAATTCAATGTCCGTATTCAGGTCGAGAGTGCACGGCTGTCTGAGGAGATTTTTTTCGGTAGTTTTACTGCTGACCATACGTTATATGACATATTGGAAGAGGTGAATGTCGAAAAGAAATATACCTGGACCCGGCAGGGTGGCAGTGTAATAATACGTGATAAATAATATGAACAGTACTTACTAAAATCAATTTTTTATGGCATAAACAATGAAACTAAAATCTAAGGTCCGATTTGGAATGATCTGAATTTATTACGAATAACAGTTATTTATTAAATCTAATTACATGAAAAAGTATTTTTCTAATACCACAGCCAGACTGTTGGTTACAGCCCTTCTTTTGGGGTCAACGCCAATACTCCCGGGAATGGTTCATGCATCAGAACTGAAGGCATATAGGATGTCTGTACAGTTGCAAAACACAACTTTGAGAGAACTTTTCGACCTGATTGAAGAAAAGTTTGACTACTCCTTCCTTATCAGGAATAATGACATCGATCTGGATGAGCGTATTACCATTGATATGACAGACCATTCAGTGGAAGAAATCCTGAAAAACGCTTTGAAGAACCAGGATGCTGAATTTGTAGTGAATGAGAACCGTATCATTGTGTACAAAGCGTCCGTTTCTGCTACTCATACACAAAAAACAGAAGTCAACCCGGTTTCCCAGCAAACCATTAAAGTTACCGGTGTAGTGATCGATGCTATGACCGGAGAGCCGGTGATTGGAGCCAACCTGTTAATCAAAGACAGTTCTGGCGGGACCAGTACGGACTTTGACGGGAATTTTACTATTGAAGTTCCACCCGGAACTGTCCTGATCGTTTCCTATATCGGGTATAATCATCAGGAGGTAGTGGTGCAGTCTACTCCCATGACGATTCGTTTGCGGGAAGATACGAAAACACTGGATGAAGTAGTGGTGGTGGGATATACTGTCCAGAGAAGAGAAAGTCTGACGGGCGCTATGCAGGTGGTGAGTGGTGAAACATTGAATACCAATACCACTCCTTCAGTAGAAAATATGCTGGTGGGTAAATCTGCCGGAGTTTCTGTCACACCGGGTTCCGGCCAGCCGGGTGCATCCGGTAAAGTAGTGATCCGTGGTAAATCGACGATCAACGGAAGTTCAGACCCGCTTTGGGTAATTGATGGTGTGATTGTAGGTACCAGTTCCGGGGATTTGAATCCGGCGGATATTGCTTCGATGTCTATTCTGAAAGATGCTGCCTCTACGGCTATTTATGGTTCCCAGGGAGCAAATGGAGTGATTGTAGTTACTACGAAGAAAGGACGTACCGGAAAAGCAGCTGTTCAGGCTTCCATTAAACTGGGGGTAAACCAATTGACCCGGGGAAATGTGGAAATGATGAACGGGGCAGAATTGTATGATTATTTCAAGAGTTTCCACAATCAGGACAAGATCACTTTTGCCCGTTACGATGCAAGTCTGAGAAATGCAAATTATGACTGGTTTAAAGAGGGAACAAAATTAGGTTTTACACAGGACTACAATGTGTCGGTAAGTGGTGGATCGGAAAAGATCAAAACCTATATTTCTGTCGGATATTATAACGAAGAGGGAGCTGTGAAAGATTATGATTATTCCCGTTATAATTTCCGTTTCAATGTGGATTACGACGTAACGGACTGGTTGAAGGTGAAACCGCAAATGAGTGCATCCCGCAGGGATATCATGGATCAGGCACCGGATGTCAGCGTATTTTATAGTCTTTTACCCTGGAATTCCCCGTATGATAGTCATGGTGATTTGTTGGATTCCGTCCATCTGAGTGGGTGAAGAGTACCGGAAATAACCATATGTATGACCTGCAATGGAATTTTGAAAAGACATTGGCTTATGAGGTCATGGCGAATCTGGATTTTGATGTGAAACTGACGGACTGGCTGACCTTTGCCTCTGTAAACAGCTACCGGTATATCAACCGGACCCGTAAGAACTATGAGGACCCCCGTTCAAGGGATGGGGCTGGTTATAATGGAAATCTGGATGATAAGATCGAACAGTCTTACCGGGTGTATAGTAACCAGTTGCTACGTTTTAATAAATTAATTGACAAACATAGCATCAGTGGAGTGTTAGCCTATGAATGGAACTCCTATACCTTTACCAAAAATGAATCCACCGTGAGCGGTTCTGGTGCCGGTTTCACGGTGGCTGACGCTGCTGCTACTCCACGGATGATTATGGGAGCACAGGAGGAATATGCGGTACAATCTTTTCTGGCAAATGTGAACTATGCTTACGATCATAAGTATCTGGCACAGGTTTCTTTTCACCGGGATGGTGCTTCCAATTTTGGGGTCAATGCGCGGTATGGTAATTTTTATTCCTTAAGTGCAGGATGGAATGTTCACCGGGAAGATTTCTTTACACTCGATTTTGTGAACCAGTTGAAGCTACGTGCCAGCTATGGTTCGGTAGGAAAACGTCCGGAAGAATATTATCCTCAGTATTTCCTGTATGACACACAGAGTTATGATGAAGTGCCGGGTGGAATTATTACCCAGGTTGAGAATAAAGACCTGACCTGGAAAAAGATCTACACAACCGGGTTGGGACTGGACCTGACTCTGTTTGAACGGCTGGATATTAGTCTGGATTATTATAATAAAAATACTTCAAACTTATTATATGAAGTACCGTTGCCTTCTGTAACCGGGTTGAACAAATCCTGGCAGAATGTAGGCTCTGTCCGTAACCGGGGATTTGAAGTAACAATTTCATATGATGTTCTTCTAGGGGTGAAAGATTGGGACTGGAGTGTCAGTGCGAATCTGGGACTGAACCGGAACCAGATCCGGGAATTGTATGGGGATCAGCCTGAAATTATTGTAGAAAGTGGTTCCGGAGTGATTGATAATGCCAATCTTTTACTAAAACCCGGAATGGATATGGATACCTGGTACCTGACAGAGTGGGCGGGGGTAGATGTGCAGACCGGTCAGCCCCAATGGTATATGACCAATGAAGCAGGTGAACGGGTAATCACTAATGATTATGGAGAAGCCTCATCTCATAAAGTGGCTGTTGGAACTGCCAGCCCGGATTTCTTTGGAGGATTCTCTACGGATCTGAGATATAAGAATTTTGACCTGTCTGCTTTCTTCAGTTATTCGGTAGGAGGAAAGATCTATAATTATAACCGGATTGAATATGATTCGGATGGCGCTTATAATGACAGGAATCAGATGAAGCTACAGAAGGGTTGGAGCCGTTGGGAAAACCTGGCGATATAGCTACCCATCCGCAGGCTTCCTATGGGAATGCTTCCGGCTCTAACAAAGGCTCTTCCCGCCATCTGGAAAGCAGGACCTATCTGAAGATGAAATCATTGAGTTTCGGATATAATTTTAATTTGCCTAGACTGCAAATTTCAAATATGAGAGTCTATTTCAGTGCGGAAAATCTCTTTACGATCACCAGCTTTTCCGGTATTGATCCGGAATTGCCCCCTGCTTATATAGCCAGAGAGGATAAATATCAGATTACAGGGGTTGCTACCAGTATTTATCCCCAGACACGTAAATTTATGTTTGGTGTAAGTCTTAACTTCTAAATTAACGAGAAATGAAAAAGATATTCCTATTTATAATGATTGTTTGTGCATTTACTGCATGCGATCTGGAACGGTTCCCTTATGACAAGTATACACAGGAACAGGTTGAAGATGACCTGGAGATTTTATTAACTGGTTGTTACTCCCGTTTGAAAAACTGGTCTAATAATATGCACTTTGTAGGGGAATTTGGCGGAGATAATGTGATGAAGCAGGCCACTTCTACAGATTCCTGGTTTGAATTTATTTCTTACGACCATACACCGACGAATGCCCGTATGACATCCTTCTGGACGGATAGCTATAAAGTAATCTCACAGGCCAGTGATATTATTAGGTTAGCGAATGAAGGAAACTATGGAGAAGTAGACCAGCTCGTAGGAGAGGCCTATTATCTTCGGGGTATGATGTATTTATATTTATGCCGTACATTTGGCCGACCCTATTATCAGAGTCCGCAGACTAATCTGGGCGTACCTCTGGTGAATGGGCTTCCGGAAGATATGAGTAATCTGGTACTACCGGACAGAGCTACTGTAAAAGAAACCTATGAACAGGCGATTGCAGATCTGGAAAAGGCTGAATCTCTCCTGGCATCTGAGAGGAGGTCTATTTATGCCTCCAAAGAAGTTGCGCAGGCACTTCTTTCCCGTATCTATCTTTATATGAGCAGAACCTATGAAAATCCGGAAACAGACTATGCAGATAAATCCATCCGGTATGCGGATCTGGTGATCCACTCCGGTAACTATGAACTACTGGCTAGAGAAAATTTCCTGAAATACAATGAACTGGAACCGGACGCTCCTTCCCAGACTGAAATGATTTTTGCTGTGAAGCGGGTCTTATCTGAATTTACCAGTAGTGACCTCTTCGGAAGTATTGGCAGTATGTATTCTACTATTTATGGAGTAGGATGGGGAGAAGTCTATGCAAGTGGAGACTATCTGGACTTATTGTATGAAGTAGAAGATAAAAAGGATGCCCGCTGGGCTTTTATCAGTCCGGAATATGCCAAGGAAGAGAAAGAAGTCTTTCGCTATATTGTTACCCAACGGAATGAGCAGGGTGAAGTTACCGGATATAACTACTGTCAGGATGTGATTACCGGTAGTGCAGGAAATTATGCTGTCACTATAGATGGTGTGAACTATCCGTTGACATTAGTCAAAGAAGCAGACAGAACCTATACGATTCATTATACCGGAACGGTTTATACCGGACATATAGACCAGCGGATGGTTGAGAGTAACGGCTATCCTCAGTTCTTTATTATTAAATGTTCGATGCAGGGAGGAGAGAGCCAGTTGCATTCTCCAATCGTAATCCGCCTGGTGGAAATGTATCTGAATAAAGCAGAAGCATATGTGAAGAAAGGAGATTATGCCCGTGCATTGGAAGCGTTAAATAAAGTCCGGGGAAGAGCTATTACCGGAGGAGAATATGAATCATTAACAGCGGAAAATGCAGTTGAGCGGATCGTAAAAGAGAGACGTCTGGAATTAGCCTTTGAAGCACACCGAACAGTAGACATATACAGGCTGGGCCATACATTGAAACGTCCGTATCCGGGCATTCATAATCAACTCTTGGAAGTGCCGGCTACGGCTAACCGGGTGATTCAATATATTCCCTTGGATGAGATCAATGCCTATCCGGGAACGTTTACACAAAATCCATAATTGTATGGAGATGCTGAATTTATAAACAAAGAACTATTTATAAACACTAAGGTAAGTCACAAAAGAGGGGTTGTTTTTAAAGAAAATACCCTACTTTTGTTGACTTACTAAAAATACAGGATTAACATGGAAAACACTCGTCGATCATTTATTAAGAAAATGACCGCAGCCGGAATTGGATCAGCAGGATTAGCGATTAGCGGGAATGTGGCAGCAACCTCTTCAGCAGAGCCTACCCAACCTCAGTCAAAGAAAAAAAACGTCGGAAAAAGATGACGGTAAGTTACGGTTTGGTTTTATTGGAACAGGCTCCCGTTGCCAGGAACATATCAATAATGTCTTAGCCATACCCGGCAATAAGATTGTGGCTATTTGTGATACGCAGAAAGGGCCGCTGGAAAGTACCCTGAAACATATTACTAAGTTTGGTGTAACGGAATCGAAAGTGTACACCGGCAGTGAGCGTGCTTTTGAGCAGATGCTGAACAATGAGGAATTTGACTGTGTGATCATTGCTACGCCTTGGAAATGGCATGTACCTATGTCTGTCACTGCTATGAAAGCCGGTGTTCCCTATGTAGGGGTAGAGGTTTCTGCCGCTAACACTGTGGAAGAATGCTGGGACCTGGTGAATGTTTCGGAAGCAACCGGAAGCCAGTTGAATATATTGGAGAATGTGTGCTATCGCCGGGATTGTATGGCAGCACTGAATATGGTACGCCAGGGATTATTCGGAGAGATGATCCATGCCACCTGTGGTTACCAGCATGACCTTCGGGACGTGAAGTTTAATGACGGAACCCAGTATTCCTATAAAAAGGGAGGTGAACTGCGGATGGGGCCTACTGCCTTTGCAGAAGCACAGTGGCGTACTCAACACGCTATCAGACGTAACGGGGATATCTATCCGACTCATGGCATCGGCCCGGTAGCCAATTGTCTGGATATCAACAGGGGAAACCGCTTCCTTTCTTTAACAGCGATGGCTACCCAATCCCGTGGGTTACATAAATTTATTGTAGAGAATGGCGGTGAAAACCATCCATATGCCAGGATACAGTTTAACCTGGGAGACATTGTTACGTCTATGATTAAATGTGCGAACGGGCAAACGGTAATTGTTACGCACGATACCAACCTGCCGCGTCCCTATTCCTTAGGATTCCGGATTCAGGGGACAGATGGGTTATGGATGAATGACGGCAATCATGTCTATGTGGAAGGGCAATCCAAACCTCACCGCTGGGATGAGTCGGAGGAGTGGTTTAAGAAATATGACCATACGCTCTGGAGTTCTTTGGAAGAGAAAGCCAAAGAGGCCGGACACGGAGGGATGGACTTTATCATGATGTATGATTTTATTGATGCGATCCGGAATAAAAAACCGGCTCCGATGGATTGTTATGATGCGGCAGCCTGGAGTGCGATCTCCGGATTGTCGGAAATGTCTGTTGCACGGGGTGGTGCAGTGGTGGACTTCCCGGATTTCACCCGTGGACAATGGATTCATCGCGAACCTCATTTTGCTCTTTGACGGGTAAGTACATCCACTCCTGGTCAAAAGATCCTACTACCCGGACAGGCGGGGATTGCAAATTCCTTTCGACCAGTCACTTCAGATCCTGGATATGGGGGTTTTTACATTATTCGGAAAAAATGTCCGGGAAGGTACCGCAAAATATTTATCATCCTTTTTTGATTTCTCCTAAAACGTATAGGATACATAGGGTGGAATCCGTGAAAAACAGGTAAATTGAGCTGTAAACTTAAAGGAAAAAAATAATGCTGGAAGTACTCAATCAATTTGTTTGTGACGAATGCGGGACCGTAATCCGGATTCCTCAGGAAGGATTAGTAGAATGGCTTCATATACCGGATGAACATGGAAAAGAACATGCATCAGGTTTCCGGATCATTTATACAGGAGAGGCTTCTCTCTGGAAATGTAAGGAAGGGAAATATTATGGATGTAGTAAGTACAATAAACATCTGGGACGAAAGGATATGCCGTTACATCATGTCCTGTCTGTCGCCAATGCCTTTGTCCTTCATTTCCTGAATCCCGGCTATTTCTATTATATTACTCAGGAACATCCCTATGATTGCAGCCAGATTGATAACTATTATGAATTTACCAATTTTGCCCGCCGGATCACTATTCCTTATTATGAAGAGGCCCGTTTCTATTTCGACCGCTGGATAGCAGACGGGCACGTGGATGTAAGGGCTCCCTATTACGACTACCAGGATGAATTTCTGATCCATCTGATTGAGACGTATGGAAAGTCTGCTGATACGGATGAATCTGAGACAGAAACGAAGTGAAAGATTTTTATCAAATTCCGGGTCAGATGGCCGGAATGTTTGTCAATGGGTAAATTATATCAAAAATCTCGGTGATCAAAAACTGAATCACCGGGATTAAAGAGGTGCGCAGGATGAGACTCGAACTCACACGCCGTAACCGGCACTACCCCCTCAAAGTAGCGTGTATACCAATTTCACCACCTGCGCTTAAAAAAGTGCCCAGAACAGGACTCGAACCTGCACGTCCGCAAAGACACTCGCACCTGAAACGAGCGCGTCTACCAATTCCGCCACCTGGGCTTTTTTAATTACTACATATAGGTTACAGCCGCTTGCTGTAATTGTGGGTGCAAAGATAGGGTAAAAAATAAATTCCGCAAATAAATATTCTGAAAATAACGGCTTCAGAATACCTTCGGGATTCGGCTCAGTGGAGGAGAACAGGCAGTAAAGGCATCAACTTTCAAAGAATCTTCCTAAAAATAGTATCTTTGTTGCGTAGGTCTAAAAATTGTCCATGGATTCAATGTAAAAAAGTTATGATGAAAGAATCGACCCGGATCATACGGTTTATGCTTATCGGTACACTAAATGCATTGATCACAGCATTGGTAATCGGTATACTGATGGGCGGGTTGGACGTAGATTATATGGTAGCCAATATGGCCGGCTATATCGCTGCGCTGATCCATAACTTTTTCTGGAGTAAATATTGGATCTTCTCATCCGGAGCGGGTAATTACTGGAAGGAAATACCCCTTTTCCTGATTGCATTCGGAGCTGCTTATGGATCTCAGTTTGTAGCGCTGCTGGGTATGGTGGAACTCCTGCATGTGAATGAATATGTGGCTCAGTTTTTAGGCTTGTTTATTTATGGCGCCGTCAATTTCTTGATGAACAGGAAAGTAACTTTCCGGACCAAAGAAAACACTGTTTAAAATCGTAAAAACCTTTTAAAGACTTGTGTAATTGAAAAACTTTGGTTTACTTTGCACTCGCAAAACAGATAGGAAATCTATCTATCGGTTCCTTGGCCGAGTGGTTAGGCACCGGTCTGCAAAACCGTCTACGGCGGTTCGAATCCGCCAGGAACCTCTGCATATGTTAAAGGAATAGAAAGAAAATTTCTATTCCTTTTATTTTTAAAGAATTACGTCCTCTGTAGTGGAAGGCTTTAAATTTCTGATTGGTCTAGCTGTTAACAAAGAAATGATGGGAAAGAACCCCTATGAGAAATTTGAAATTAAAAAGAATATCAAAGCACAAAAGAATGATGTTCTGACCGAAGATAAATTAAAAAAACTACAACAAACATATAACCAGAAGAAATATACAGGTGGTAAACAGGAAGTTTTAAGAAAGTTTCTTTTTAGCTGCTATACAAGTTTATCTTATGCAGAATATTCTAAGGTGACTTATTCCGATTTCAAACCTATTACTTTAAAATCAGATGAAACATATATGATGGTATGCGATGAAAGAAAAAAGACTAATATCACTTTAATTACTTAAACTCCATCAATGAAATTGCTTTACTTTACCTGTACCATTTTCTTTCGGAGAAGCCTTTGTTTCATTAAAAATTTTACTCATAGCCTTTTATCTTGGTTGCATATAGTTCGTAAAATGCCTTTTTTATCTCACCCCTTACCCTGACATATTCGGATTGTATAAACGCTGGTGTTCCTGTTACTTCGGACGGATCATCAAAGCCAATATGCAAACGGTTCTTTACCTTGCCGGAAAATGTAGGGCAGCTTTCATTCGCACCACCGCAAACGGTTATCACATAATCCCATTCCTCATTTAGATATTGCTCTACACTGTCGGATGTATGGTGCGAAATATCCACCCCTGCATCCTGCATTATTTCTATTGCTTTGGAGTTTACCTCTTCGCTTGCCTGTGTTCCTGCGGAATAGACTAATAGTTTAGGATCGAAAGATTGTAAGAAACCGTGCGCCATTTGGCTACGGCAGCTATTACCGGTACATAGGATGAGGATTTTAGGCGGTATTTGGTTTATGATCAGTTGCCAGTGACCCACATCACGCCATTGGTCGAACTTCCAGCCTATTTCTTTCATGTGAGATACCTGTTTGAATCCGAATTTTTCATGCAGGCGTATACTGCTTTCATTAGGAATACAAATTCCTGCTATCAGTGCGTGTATATCCTCTTTATAAATTTCTTTGAAAAGATGTTGATACAGGATTGTACCGATGCCCTTACCCTGTAAATCCTTATCTAAGTATATGGTTACTTCTTTTGTGGATGAATACGCACAACGGTTATTCCAGTTATGCAGGTAACAATAGCCTGCTATTTTGCCGTTTATCTCTGCCACATAGTAAGGAAAGCTTTCATCTAAAAAATTTTTAATCCGTTGTTGCATGTCGTTTTGGCTTACGGCTACCGTTTCAAATGTGATAGCAGTATTTTCTATGTAGTAATTATAAATCCTGCAAATCTCTTTTGCATCTTCTAATGTTGCTTTCCTGATTTTCATATATGATATTGTAATTTGTACCGATGGATATAATTCGCAATTCGTAAAACAACGAACCTACAAGGCAAATTTTTTATTTGCTGTTGTAGCTTTCTTCTAAATAGAGACTTTTCCCTATTTGGCTGACGATTTTGGGTGGATGTCCAAAACAGGTCGGAAAAGAAAATCCGACCCGTTCATATGCTGTCGGAATCATACTATTGTCACGCAAAGACAGCATGGAGATCCCTTCTGTGTTAGGCAGTTTCCCTGCCACCAATCTGGCGGCTGCTAAACTGTTCCCTGTCCCTGAATAACAATAAATGACATTCGGCATATTTTTACCCTTTTATTGCGGGGATTTATTTCCTCCCGTTATTTTACATAATCGGTCGCTATACGGTTGCCGGGAATTTCACGGTCGGTATATTGCTCTGTGGTAACGCCCAGAATAATTCCGCAACAAGGAGAAAAACCTTCCGGCAGATTAAGTTGTTTTACCAGATCAGGATTGCCACTCAACGCCATGGTTGCTCCCCAGATATAACAATATCCTACACCAAGGTCTACGGCGGTAAGAGCCATATTCTGCACAATGATTGCCGCATTAGAATATTCCACGTTACCCGGTGCTTCATGCATGGGTTTTGCTGAAACAAGGATATATACCGGTGCACCATACAATGGCTGCATATCCGGACGCCCGAACATTTTGGCAGCATTTTCTCCGATTGCCTGTAATAATTCAGGTTTTTCAATAACGGTTATATGCACATTCTCATATTTACCCATACCGACAGGAGCCTGGTTTGCCGCCTGTAAAATCGTCTGTAAAACACTTTCTGAAATCTTTTCGCCGGTATAACTCCTTACCGACTTTCTGTTGTTGATGACTTTCTTTATTTCCATGGGATACTCTCCTGTTAATTAAATTATTTATTTTTACTTAATGATAAGGTGACCATTTGGTCCAGCTCGGCCCGGGACTTGTTTTTCCAGTCATTAGTCATTCCGTGGCCTATTTCGTATTCATTCGCTTCTATCCCCCCCGAGAACCACAGCCGCATATCCGACAGAAGTAGGAGTTGTTGCAGGTAAGCGGATAAAACCGGATTTTTTTCTGCCTTCTACATTTAATTCCGTATCAAAAATGGCCGGTGCTATCGCCTCAAATACCTGTATACCTATGGATGCAAGTTGCTGCCTCCTCCGCTATCCACCCTGCCGGCATACGTAAACCCTTTTGGCGGAATAGGTGAGTCTTTATTTCCTGTACTGAAATGAAACGGTTTCCCTTCGTGTTCGCCGGCAACCGCCAAATGGCATAGTCCGATACCCAAATCCACATCCGTCTGGTTGTAGAGTTTACCGACCAGGCCACCTAATCGCTCTTTATAGTAAACGTGCATACCACCATTCTCCACAATGAAATACCAGGGTTGCCCATTCATTCCCGAAGGAGCTAAACGGACAGCTTCCAGATGCGGGTCCGTACCTGTAGCGATTTCACTAAG
Organism: Tannerellaceae bacterium; assembly: GCA_021201295.1. Taxonomy (GTDB): domain Bacteria; phylum Bacteroidota; class Bacteroidia; order Bacteroidales; family Tannerellaceae; genus UBA4116. The sequence goes on from JAJQFE010000022.1 coordinate 43,353, forward strand.
GGGTTTGCGGTCAAACGCTTCTGCTTTTCTCGTTGCCGGCTGGGCAGGTTTTCCAAACGCTATTCCGATAATATGGTTTGGATCGGATTGTTTGCCTTTGGCACTGCTGAGCCAGCGGGCAGCCAGGCCGATAGAGTGCATAAATAACACGGCATGCTGGTAGAGAAATCCGGCACAGGTATTGCGCAGTGGGTGCTCCTTCCCTGAAATGAGCAGGAAGTGGGGAGCTTTGGGAAGGATCAATCCCTTAACAGCCTCCGCATTTACAATTTTATGGCTAAGTTCCACATCAGGCACAAGGGGCTTTACATTCGATATAAATGCCTCAATTTGCTCCAGTGTTTCTGCCGGGAGGGGCATTGTCTCAAATTTACGGGTAGACGCACGGGTAAAAATCGTTGAATATAGATCCTCATTTGTTCCGGGACCTGCTTGTTTTTTATTATAGCTATTTTCCATCATATGATTAATTTTCGCCATTACTCCGGTGGGATTTTATTTAGTATATTTTGCGGTAACTTCTTTAATCATTTCTTTATTTTCTGCTTCATCTGACGAAAACTCAGGCGTCGTTTCTATCCGTACTTCTTCCGGTGTGGCAAGATGGACGTTCCCTTTAAAAAGAACCTGGTGGTCAGGGTAATTATATGTGCCCTGAACGAGGAAGGTATATTCACCGTCGGCTACTTTATTCCCGTTCGTATCGGTCAAATCCCAGGTGTAAGTATGGTTGCCTGTTTGCGGTGTCGCTCCCGTAATGGCATCCACCTGTTCCTTGCTCAGGTTTTTTGCATCGGCTTTTTCAACCCACTGTGGTGTGCAGCCAGGGCGGGAAACGTAGCCGCCTTCGGCAGTGAAGCGTGTTACATAAAGTGTTTTTACTAATTTACCGGCATTGTCTTCGATCCACACAGCATATTGATTGCTGCCACGACCGTCCTGACGTTCATAAGCTACTGTTACTTCGAGTTTGCGATCGTTTTGGGAAAAGAGGCCGTTTGCAAACACCATTAAAAAAAATACTGCGAACAACATTTTTGCTTTCATTTTCTTTTAGTTTTATGTGATCATTCATCCATTATCTAATATTTTCCCCCATTCCATCCGTTCACCTTGGGGGGTGCTACCCAAATGGGGCTGGTTGATAAATGCACTGACTCATACGGTACCTTTTCCTGATCATATATTGATCATTAAACTACTTTCTCTCGTAGTCGTATACAAATTTGCAATTAATTTTAATATGAAAGAAACCGGTACATCATATTCTTCTTTTTCCAACACCCCATACGGTTTTATGACTTCCTGCCTTTCGTTGCTATAGTTGAATATATATATATAGTAGTTCATTTTTTCCTTTGTCTAAACAGAGACCATTTAAAAATGAATAGATCATGGCCATACGAAATTTAGGCTCCAGACTTTTTATCTCTTCTATATAAATGGAAGCAATGGTCTTAAGATTAGTTAGCGGAATGAAAAGACCGGCTTCTATACATGCTTTAAAACTATGTATACATGCGTTTCTGATCTTTATTTTAAATTCATCCAGCTGTTTTTGCGTTTCCGGATCTTTAGTAGGAATCTGTTCCATCCGGGATATATGTTCAAATGACGCAGGTGCTTCCAGAATGAGCCATCCTAAAGCCGGGACAGTCCTTATTTTCTTCATCTTTTTTCTTCTAATATGATATAAATATGAGTATAGAAATATAGTTATGAGTAAGTCAGGTTAGGCAGTAATTGGTCCATTTTGTGCAAACCTGCAATGAGTAGCTGGTTAATTTGTGAATGTTTATTATAATTTTGTCCATATTATATAACATGCTTTTTTTATGCATATTTTTATTCCTGCATTTTAATTTACCGGGGTATGGATAATCAGAATATTAGTTTTGATGAAATTTTTAACAGATTCCATAAAAATGAATTTGTCGATTCATTAGAAGAAAATATTATCGTTGCAGAATATACGTGTATCGATGAAATAGATATGCAATTACCGGTGCCGGAGATTCGTGTAGATGCGGTCATCGTCTTTTTTTGTTACCAGGGTTCCGTCTTATTTACGGTAGATTATAAAACCTACAACCTAACGGCAGGAATGGGGATAGTACTTATCAGCCAGAATATAGTAGGGGAGATTCAACGTAGCGATAATTATATAGGGTATGCGCTGATTATTTCTAAACAATTTATGATTTCGCTGGTAGATGAAGTACCGTCTCTGATGGCAAAAGTAACTCAGGGGAGCCTTGCCGGGAATAGCATTCAGTTTCAGGAGGATGAAATGCAAATAATTACCACCAGTATTGAACGTATACGAAGACAACTGAAAACAACTGACAATACATTCTGGAAATATATCGTAAAAAACGAGGTCAGTAATTTTTTTATGGAACTGGTTTATTTCATGCTGAAAAAAAGACCGGAGGAAGATAGGTATCAAAAAACAAACCAGGCAGATACTGTCATACGGAAATTCCTGCAATTGTTATTACAGAACTTTAAGCAACAGCATGAAGTGATGTTTTATGCTAACGAACTATGTATGACACATGGCAATCTGACACGCATTATGACTCATGCCAGTGGGAAATCCCCTTTAAAGTGGATCCATGACGCATTGCTTGCGAAAGCTAAAACACTCCTTCAGAAGCCGGATATAAGTATACAGCAAATTGCAGAAGAACTTCATTTCGGCGATCAATCTTCCTTTTCCAAATTTTTTAAGAAACATACAGGCCTGACGCCAACGGAATTTAGAAAAAAGAGCTGATCGGATACTTTTATTCCGGACCTGCCGGATGGCAAATCAGTCATGGCCAGAAGATCCATGAGTGTAGTAAAGAGTGGAAAGATAAAGTCTGTATCTCCCCTCCGGCAGCACCGTATATTAGGATCTCCTGACCCGTAAAAAATAAATAGCTTTAAAAATCATTTCAAAAATAGACAGGCACTTTTTTACCCGATATACAGTAACTTTTTACCTGATTATATAGTAACCTTTGCAGAAAGATACTGGCTCCTTTTTCCCAACAGACAGGACTTTTTTCAAACATACCTGCTCCTTTCAACCTCTTTTACTTGCTCTTTTCAGGGCAATAGACAAGCTCTTTTTTTAAAAAGGTGGTTGTATATTGACTAAAAAGAGCTTAGCCGGGAACAAAAAAGAGCCTGTAAAAAAGAGTAAAATAAGCTGATTGCAGGAGAAACTTATAAGGAGACAGTTGGATATACCCGGATAATTGCCTAATCTGTATTTTCATACATTTAAAGGTCCTGATAGGTGGTTATTGCTGGTATAATATATATAATCAGGTAGCTGTTCAGGCAATTTCTTTTTTTGTAAACTCTGTTCATGGAATAACTGTTTTGCATATATGTCGTATTGGTTAAAATAATGTAGATTATGATAGTTGAAGAGTTAAGATGGATTTCAGAAGATTTATTACGGGAGGCAGATGAAGCTATGCCTCTGTTTGGCGGAGCCAATAAGAAAAGATGGATGGCGCAGTATCTGGATGAAGTAGTTAATCAGGATGGAAGCCTGTTAGATACTTATCTGGCATACGAATCGAAAGATGAAGTGTTGAGTAGTTTGGAAGAGGAATATATAGCTGCCGGGCATCCGAAAGCAGAACATCAGATTCCGGAAAAGAATGATTCGGATGCGAAAACACATAAGGAAATGGATCCGATGATGGATGATCGTCCGGCCCAGCCGGAATATATAGATGAAGCTCCGGAGTTTCATCCGGGAGATCTGTCTACGTTGGTTAATGAAAAGTGGAATAGCCGGAGCTGACTGGTTAAAGGGATCGCTTTTCTGTCTGGTAAACGTGAAGCGTTTACCAGACAGAAAAGTTGTTTTATCAGGCATCTTCCTGTTTGGCACGGCTGATTATCCAGTTTATATCGAATTTATCGGTCAAGGTGCCATATAGGTCAGCCCAGAATGTTTCCTGTAAAGGCATAGTCACTTTTCCTCCTTCGGAGAGGGCACGGAATATCCGGATAACTTCTGCTTCATCTGTTGTACTGATGGCTAATTCTATATTTCCCGGATCTTTGGCGTGTTTCTCTTCGGGTTTATCGGTTCCCATCAGAACGACTGTTTCTCCAATGGGTAAACCGATATGAACAATCTTCTCCATCGTTGGAATGGGGGTACGGAGATCAATGTTAGGAAGGTCTTCATATCGTATGATATCTTTAAACTCTCCTCCGAATACGGATTGATAAAAATTAAACGCATCTTCACAGGATCCGTGAAATTTATGTATGGTTCTAATTTTAACATACTGCCTGATTTTAACTGTTTATTTTCTGCAGGTAGAACTAACTGCTTTCCTATAAACGCTTAAAGTAGGGCCCAGGTTGAAGGAAAAAAGATAAAATTGATTAAAAACAGGAAATAGGAAAAGGAATTTCTTTCCGGTACAGGTCCGGAAAGAAGAGTATTTATGGAACAAAAGTTTACTGATTGAAATGATAGAGGAAATAATGGTCGCATCGAAGGCGTTCTTGGGTGAATCCTTAATTTCCATGGTGGCTTTTAATTCTGCTTTGGCGATTCCTCTCAGGTTGTTGAGTGCCAATAGCTTGACTCTGACCCGGATCTCACTCCCAACAGTTACGGGTTGGTTGAATTTCAGCTTTTCGATCCCGTAATTAATCAGGGCTTTGACATTGCGCACGTCTGCAATTTGTGCCCACATATGAGGAAGAATGGATAATGTCAGGCAACCATGGGCAATAGTCGTTCCAAACTGGCTTTCTGTTTTAGCACGTGCTGTGTCTACGTGTATCCACTGGTGATCCAGTGTGGCATCTGCAAACAGGTTGATTTGTTCCTGGGTAATTTTCAGGTATTCGGACACTCCTAATTCTTTTCCGACATATTGCTCAAATTCTTCGTAATTGTTGATTACTACCATAGTTAGTCTATTTTAATAGGACTTGTTTTACTGTTTTACGAAGCAAATATAGTCCTTTTTATGCATAGACTTACTACAAATATGGGATGCTTTTCAATGATTTTTATATCATATGATTCACATGGAGTTGACACAGATAGGACAGATGTACGCAGGTATCCATTAAAAAATAATGAATGATAGGTATACATCTGTCTTATCTCTGACATTGACCGGCCGGGCTTTTTACTTTCCGGAATTTATTTTTTCCGGCCTGGTTTTTATTTGGATGTATATAATCAGTAGACCGTTCTTTTACATGATATTCTTCCAGTAAATTTTTATTTTTGGCATACTGTTCCCGGGCTTGTGCCTGTTTATTTTCTATATCTCTCATCACTTGTCTTCGTGTTGCCATAATCTGTTGTTTTAATTTATGAAAAGACAATATAGGGCGGAGGAATGTTCTGGTTTTTAAAAAAGTTTGGAGATTTCACCGTGAGGTTACAGGTATATTAACCAATACCGGTGGCTTTGGCTGTTTCCGGCTGTGTTTTGTAGTGCGGTAGACTTTATTTATATTTGGCCGTATAAATACTACTTCATATGCCACAGATTTACTCTAAACGTTCTTTCTTAAAAGCCTCCCTGGCAGGTACACTCGGATTGGGGACATTGGCTAAACCTATCCTGGCCGGCCCGGCGGAAAAATTTTATATTCCAGAAGTCCCGGCAGGCTATACATTTCTTTTTCAGGGGGATTCGATTACGGATGCTAACCGGGTAAGGACGGATCTTCCGAATGTAATGGGGCAGGGATACGCCCATGCGGTTGCCAGCCGGATCGGTGCTGACTTCCCAGAAGCGGGTTTTACTTTCTACAACCGGGGGATCAGTGGTGATAAGGTCTATAATCTGGAAAATCGCTGGGAGGAAGAAACATTGGCATTACAACCGGATGTGTTGAGTATACTGGCTGGTATCAATGATGTGGGGGACCTGATCCATGATCCGGATTATCCGGCTATGGAGCCTGGTTTTGAAACTTCTTACCGGAATATCCTGCGGACCAGTCGCGAACAGAATTCCTCTTTGCTGATTATTCTGGGATTACCTTTTATCTATCCTACCGGGAAACGAGCGGAGAAAAAGGAGCTTTGGGTGACTTATACGGAGGAGAAACAGGCGTTTATCCGTCAGTTGGCGAAGGAATTTGATGCGCTGTTAATTGATTATCCGGCTCTTTTTGCCCGAGCAGAGAAGAGGAAACCAGCTGAATATTGGGTCGGGGATGGGGTGCATCCTACTATTTTCGGGCATGAACTGATGGCACGGGAATGGTTGAGGGTTGCTGCTACCCGGTTGGATTTCCTGCGTATCTACCTGTAACCTGTCCCGGTTTTTACGACCTGTTCCCGGAACTTACTTCTCTATAGGATTGTTAAGGAAGGGAAGTAAATAGTTAGTAATCATTATGGCAGACATATATTTTATCTCAGATACCCATTTTTTCATAAAGACTTTATGAAGCAATATCTGGACCGTCCTTTTTACGGACCTGCTGACCCGGATGCGTATGATGAATGGCTGGTTAGTTTCTGGAATGCGATTGTACAGGAACAGGATGTGGTTTATCTGGTAGGGGACTTCTCTTTCGGTGAACTGGAGAAGGTCCGGAGATTGGTCAACCGTTTACAGGGTACTATCTGTTTGGTGATAGGTAATAAGGATACAGGTAGTCTTTCACTTACGGATGAGTTTGGATGGATACGGGATATTGCGGAGCTGGAATTTAACAGGCAGGATCATCCTTTTTTGCAGGAGGATTTCCGGCTGGTTTTCTGTCACTATCCAATAGTTTCCCAGAATAAAAAACAGCAGGGGAGTTGTATGGTGCATGGACACTGCCATGGACGGATTGATGAATATAACCGGATTTCCGGTGAACTGCGGGTGGATGCCGGGATCAATGCCCGGCTTTCAAGGACTTGCGGTAGATTTATTTCTTTAGAGGAGTTGTATGATTATTTTCGTTGGGTGTCTGGTAATGAAAACCTGGAGGAGTATGTCCGTATACAAGGGGAGAAACTGGTCATCTGAGAAAAGGGTTGAACCTATTTTCTTTACTTTCTGTTTTGCTTCAAAAAGGACAACATATGTACAGACACAAAGCACATCCCTGGCACGGGATACATCCGGGTGAACAGGTTCCTCATGAGGTAACTGCTTTTATTGAAATTGTTCCTACGGACACTGTCAAATATGAGGTGGATAAGGTTTCCGGTTATCTTTCTATTGACCGTCCGCAAAAATATTCCAACATTGTTCCTGCTTTATATGGTTTTATTCCTAAGTCATATTCCGGTACGCAGGTAGCTGGACTGACTAATGAGGCCCTGAAGCGACAGGATATTCATGGGGATGGGGATCCGCTGGATATCTGTGTATTGGCTGAAAAAGATGTCTCTCATGGAGATATTATTGTCAGGGCCCGTCCGATTGGAGGACTCCGCTTACTGGATCATAACCAGGCGGATGATAAAATCATTGCTGTGCTGAGAGATGATATGATCTATGACAGGTTTGAAGATATCCATGAGCTTCCGGAGAAAATCTTGAATCGCCTGATCCATTACTTTACTACCTATAAGGATCTTCCTACGGATAAACATCCCCGGATGATTCTCGAGGGTATATATGACCGGGATGTCGCCTATGATGTGATTCTGCGTTCTATGGCAGATTACCAGACGGAGGTGGCCCATACGATTCAATAAACGGAAGATAGCTTGTTCTACAGTTGCATCCGCATAAAACTGTTTTGCATCACAAATCCTTCTCCGATCTCATCGTCACTTTCCCAGTATATCTACATTCCCATCCGTTCATAGAACCGGATAGCTGGATTGGATCTGTTTACATTCAGCTCCAGTGTACAGGGAGCAGGATGTATTTGCCGGATATAACCTACTGCGGACTGAAAGAGAAACTTTCCGGCTCCGCATCCCTGCCAGTCAGGCAGGATATAAAGTTTATGCAGGTAAAACAGGTCCTTTTCCTGTTCTTCTATGGATATATATCCGATTGGTTTCTCTTTATCGTACCCGACGAAGAAACGCACCCCGTTCTCCATCTGTTGTTGCAGCTGGTGAGGATTATACATTTGCTGAAACATATATTCCAATTGTTCCTGCGTATGGATTCCTTCATAGGTAGGATACCATACTTCGGAAGCTAATTTCCGGATTAATGGACCGTCTGCTGGGGCTGCCGGACGAATGGTGAATGTGTTCATATCAGACAGGTTGTGTTGAGTCTCCTAAATATAGGCCGTTTATTCCGGAAAAGCAATAGATAAATTGTATATTTGAAAAAATATATAAAAAAGATTTATTTTATGGAAGTTCATACATTTATTCGGAATTACCGGGAGGCTTTCGGAGAAGCAGCCGAACTACCTATCCTTTTCTGGTACTCTGATGAGCCGGTTGAAGAGGCGGATAAAATTAATGGTTGTTTTTTAAAGGGATGGGTAAGGTGCGTGAGGGGCACATACTTAGTCTGCAAGTGGAAAGTATTGGTTGCCGGGGCGGGAAATTTTACACCGGATTTTTAGACCGGCCGGATATGATCCCGCAATTTGTCTCTTTAAAAGAAAAATATAAAAAGAGTCCGGAGATGGTCGTAGAATATCTGGATGAGTTGCAGGTCCTGAGAGCGGAGAAGTCTTATCTAAATTTTGCCCGGATCGACCAGGTGGAGAGTTTTGAGGGAATGGTGGGGATTTTTTTCCTGCCTACTTCGGATATCCTTTCCGGACTTACCAGTTGGGCTTATTTTGACAGGAATGATCCGGATACGGTCTCTTCGTTGTTTTCTTCCGGATGTTGTGCTGTCGTTGCTCAGGCTGTGTTGGAAAACCGGCAGGAAGGAAAATGAACCTTTATCGGTTTCTTTGATCCGTCAGTCCGTCCTTTTATTGAACCGAACCGGCTGAGCTTTATGATTCCGATGTCCCGTTTTAAAGAGATGTATCATACTATGCGGCAGAGTTGTCTTTTTGATACGCATGCCTGGAAAAAGATCAAAGTCTGGATTAATAGTTAACTGTTTATTCCATTTTTCCTATTGGTCTCTGTTTTTCAGTTCCAGAAAGTCCGGATCAGGCGGGTGAGTTGGGATACGGTCTGTTGTATATTTTTTTTGGCAACTTCCGGTTGCATGGCTTGTTCCGGAGAAAGTATTCCCGGTGTAATGGAAAAGATGCCTGCGAAACCCGCCTGCTGAAGAAGTTCCATATCGGTTATGTTTCCTGTAATCAGGATGACCGGGATTTGTTGCTGACTGGCTTCTGACAAAATAGCGGATGGGATTTTTTCCATCAGGGTCTGGCGGTCTGTCTGCCCTTCTCCGGTAATGACCAGATCAGCTCCTGTGATCTTTTCACTGAAACGGAGCTGGTCGAGTAGTAGCCGGCTTCCCGGTTGTAAGGTCGCATTCAGAAAAGCCAGGAATGCTCCCCCTATTCCTCCGGCAGCACCTGCGCCGGGTATGGAGGTGATTTCTTTTCCGGTAGTCTGGTGAAATACTTTTGCTATACTATGCATTCCTGTATCTAATGTCCGGATCATTTCATTGTCTGCTCCCTTCTGTCGGGCAAATATACATGCGGCTCCCTGAGGTCCGTTAAAAGGGTTGTTGACATCGCAGGCTATGGTAAAATGGGATTCCTGCAAAGCCGGATGGGCATTATTCGTATCTATCCGGGCAACCTGTGCCATTATTTTCCCTCCGGTACTTAATTCTTTTCCTTCTTTATCGAAAAAACGGAATCCTAATGCCTGTAGCATTCCTGTCCCGGCATCATTGGTGGCACTTCCTCCGATTCCGATAATAAATTGTCTGCATCCTCTGTCCAGGGCGTCTTTAATTAATTCTCCTGTCCCATAGGAGGTGGTTTGCATGGGATTCCTTTTTTCGGGTGAAATTAAGGGTAGTCCACTGACCAGTGCCATTTCAATCAAAGCGGTTTTCCTGTCTCCTGATATCCCATAGTGAGTTCGGATGAGTTCCATACAGGGATTGTGTGCCTGTAAAGAAATTAAATCCCCTCCGCAGTCAGTCAGCCATATCCGCAGAAAGCCTTCTCCTCCGTCAGCTACCGGGAAGCAGATGCACTGACAGGCAGGACAGACGGACGCTATTCCACTGGCTGCGGCTTCATTAGCCTCTTCAGAGGTAAGACATCCTTTAAAAGAATCCATTGCCAGCACTACTTTTTTCATGGTTTGTTTTCCGGGTGGTTTGTCATTGCAAAGGTACATTCTTTTTGTTCAGCTACAACTTTTTCTTTCCATGTCAGATGTAATGTCCCAGTTTATAATTAATCCGCCAGCGTATGCCGAACTTATCCTGTATCATCCCATACAGGTCTGCCCAGAAGGTTTGCTGGAGAGGCATCAGGATTTCTCCTCCTTCAGCCAGGTTCAGAAAGATCTGCCGCATTTGGTCTTCATCTGTCAGCGTCAGGGTTAAGACCATGTTTTCTCCCATTTGAACCGGCATTTCCGGTGTGGTATCTGCTCCGGTGAGGTAGACATAATCACTGATGGGCATAGAGATATAGATAATTTTATTCTGCTTCTGTTCCAGCATAAGAGGTCCTTCTGTCATTTCTTTATATCGGACAAACGAGTTGAACTCTGTCTGGAAAATTCCTTTGTACCAGGTAAATGCTTCTTCACAATTTCCATTGAAGGACAGGTAGGGGTCTACCTGTATCTGGTCATTTATAAACCGTGGATTCAGTACATGCATAGTTTCTTAGTTTTAGTATAGATATAATATAAATATAAAACGTACGGGAGGGAATTTTTGTTCGCAGGAATTGTATTTTCCTTTTCCGGGAGTTTATCATGGACAGGTATTCTGTCGAATGGTCAAGCCGGAGGGTGTAACAACACTGTGTCAATCCTGTTAAAATTCCTGTGCAGGAAGATATTATGCCGGAATAGTCCACCGGGCTGGGAATTGTTTTTATCTTTGTCCTGTTAATAGGTATACAGTATGATTAAGGCGGTTTTTTTCGATATAGATGGGACATTAGTCAGTTTTAAAACCCATACAGTTTCCTGGTCCGCAGTAGATTCCATTGAGGCTTTACGCAAAAAAGGTATTAAAGTGTTTATTGCTACAGGCCGTCATCTGGCAACGATCAATAATTTAGGCACTCTTCAGTTTGACGGATATGTGACTTTAAATGGGAGTTATTGTTTTGCCGGAAAGGATCAGGTGATCTATACACATGCTATTTCTGAAGCGGATGTTTCCTCACTCATAGCTTATCAGCAGGAGCAGGAGGAGTTTTCGGTAATTCTGGTTCAGAAAAAAGGAATGTACCTTAATTATAAAAATGACCGGGTGGAAGAAGTACTCAGGTTACTGAACTTTCCGGAACCTCCCGTATGTCTTTTTGACCGTATGCCGGTTAAAGAGGTGTTTCAGATCATTGCTTTCTTTGGAGAACACCAGGAGGAAAGAATTATGCGAATTCTGCCGGATTGTGAATCTACCCGCTGGTCACCTTTATTTACGGATGTCGTTCCGGCGGGAAGTAGTAAACGGGTGGGTATTGATAAAATGATTGACTATTTCGGCATTTCTCTGGAGGAAACCCTATCGTTCGGAGATGGTGGGAATGATATCCGGATGTTAAAACATACCGGAATGAGTGTAGCGATGGGAAATGCGGACCAGGAGGTAAAAGATACTGCCCGATACGTTACTTCTTCAGTAGATGAGGATGGTGTTTTTTATGCTTTAAAACATCTTGGTATTCTTTAATGGTATTAGTTTTTTTAGTATAGAGGCTATTGTCTCATTATCAATGCTTTTACACAAAAAAATGAGAATTAGAAGAAAAAACATGTTTTTCAGCATGTTTCTCGAAAAAAAGTATTATCTTTGTAGTAGAAAAATGATAGAAAAGATTGTTTTAGGTGTTTAATAACAGGTTCTCTAAGTAAGGAGAACATTAAATTAATGAGGATTATGATGATGGCAAAAAATGAAAAAAGTTTACGTACTTTGGCAATGTTGCGTTATCAGGCAGAACGTTATCAATCCATTGGTAACGGTGCGATGAGTCAGCAGTTAAATGCTAAGATTCGTCGCCTGATGGCAGAACTGGATTCCAATGCCGCCGTACAACACTAAGGGTTGTGTGGCAAAATGTAGAAAAAGAATAATGTTTAGATACAAGTTTCCTGCTTAGAGCAGGGACTTCTTATGAAGCTCAGGCTTTCGGCGCATGTATATGGCGAAGAAGGCCTTTTTTGTTTTTATCCCTTTTGATATGAATGGATATCTTTATCTTTGTGGGAAAATAAATCTAAACTGACTAATAAATGAAGACAAGTATTTTATGGATTATCTCCTGTATGATGATCATTTCCCCGGGATATGCTCAGACGCCGGAGCAGAAGGGTTTACAGGTAATTAATCAACAGATGGCTGAAGCGCATATCGGTTTTCTGGCCAGTGATGAACTGGAAGGACGGGAAGCCGGATTCAGGGGTAGCCGGATTGCCGGGAATTATATTGTAGCGTATTTGAAAACGTTGGGGATAGAGCCATTAGGTGAATCCTATTTCCAGGCTTTTGAGGCCTATAACCGGGAACGACAGAAGCGGGAGCGCTTTCAGGTACATCCGGATTCTATTACTGTAATTAGCCGGGAGGTTCATCAGCGGTTATCCATGCATAATATTTAGCTAAAATAGAAGGAAAAAACCCGGAAGAATATGTTATTGTGGGAGCACATTATGACCATTTAGGGATAGATCCTATGTTGCACGGAGACCAATTTATAATGGTGCGGATGATAATGCTTCCGGTGTGTCTGCGGTTTTACAGATTGCCCGGGCTTTTCTGGCTACAGGTGTGCAACCGGAATGGACGGTGATTTTCGCTTTCTGGGATGGAGAAGAAAAAGGCTTGTTGGGGTCTAAATATTTTACCATGAACTTTCCGGGTATTTCACAGGTGAAGGCTTATCTGAATTTTGATATGATCGGTCGGAATAATAAAGCGGATATGCCTGAGCATGTAGTCTATTTTTATACGGAAGCCTACCCTGTCTTCGGGGATTGGCTGAAGAATGATATTCTGTCATATGGGTTAAACCTGAAACCGGATTATCGTCCCTGGGACAGACCTGTGGGAGGTAGTGATAATGCCTCGTTTGCTGTGTTGGATATTCCGGTAATCTGGTATCATACGGATGGACATCCGGATTATCATATGCCGGGTGACAAAACTGAAAAGATCAACTGGGATAAGGTGGTGAATATCACGAAAGCCTCTTTCCTGAATATGTGGAATCTGGCAAATAGGAAAGAGATAGAGCAGTAATCAAAAGAGTTCAGGGAGTTAAAGTGGCTGGTAGCAGACGCGCTTTTCCGGGCTTACTGTTTTCTCTTTAACTCCCTGCTTCCTTTATCCATTCCCTCCTGTTTTGATCTGTTCCTGTACGATTGCATCTACTACGGCTACGGTAGTCAGATTTACAATATCGCGTGTTGAACTGGCCAGATCCGTGAAGTGGATGGGTTTGTTCAGTCCCATCTGAATCGGACCGATAGATTCTCCGACACCCATGTCCAGTACTAATTTATATGCACTGTTTGCTGAACTCAGGTTCGGGAAAATCAGTGTATTGACGTCTTTACCTTTCAGTTTGTTGAATGGATAGGTTACATCCCGCAACTTTTTATCGAAGGCAAAGTTTACCTGCATTTCTCCGTCAATCATCATGTCCGGATGTTGTGTGTGGAGGATTTCTATGGCTTCGTGTACTTTCCGGGGGCTTCCCTGTTTGTCTGAACCGAAATTGGAATAGGAAAGCATGGCCATCACCGGTTCATGGGCAAAGAATTTGACGGCGTCCTGAGTCAGACGGGCCACATCTACCAGGACTTCCGTGGAGGGATGACGGTTAATCAGTGTATCTGCCATAAAGAAAGTTTCCTTTTTACAGGTAACAATATTCATGGCTCCGAAGTGTTTGTAGGTCGGACGGATTCCAATGATCTGTTCCGCCATTTTGGTTACTTTGGAATAACGGCTGTATACGCCGGTTACAAAGGCATCCGCGTCTCTGGTAGCAACCATCATCATTCCAAACGCATTCCGGTCTACCATTTTTTCGCATGCCTCTTCATAGGTAACTCCTTCCCGTGCTTTTTTTCTGCCAGGATAGATGCATATCGGTAGCGTCTTTCGTTTTCACGGTCGTGACGTAGGTTAACAATTTCAATCTCTTCCAGACTGAGGTTTTCTTCTGTTGCGATTTTGGCTAACCGTTCTTCATTGCCTAACAGGATAGGATGGCAAATACCTTCCTGTTTGGCTTCTACCACAGCTTTCAACATATTTACATGGTTTGCTTCGGCAAATACTACCCGTTTTGGACTGGCTTTTGCCATATCAGTGAAAGAACGGAGAAGTTTATTATCATATCCCATCATTTCACGCAGATGGTTACCATATTCTTCCCAGTCGGTAATTATTTTACGGGCAACTCCTGAGTCGATAGCTGCTTTGGCAACTGCACAGGATACGTGGGTCAGTAAACGGGGATCCAGGGGTTTTGGTAGGATGTAATCTCTGCCGAAAGTGGTCCGTTTAAGTTTATAAGCGGCATTCACCACATCCGGTACCGGTTCTTTGGCCAGATTTGCGATCGCATATACGGCGGCCAGTTTCATCTCTTCATTAATCGATTTGGCATGTACATCTAAGGCTCCCCGGAAAATATAAGGGAATCCCAGTACATTATTGATCTGGTTCGGATAATCAGACCGTCCGGTTGCAAAAATAATATCTTTACGGGATGCCATAGCTTCTGCATAAGAGATCTCCGGATTTGGATTTGCCAAAGCAAATACGATCGGATTTTCATTCATGGATTGCACCATTTCTTTGGTAAGAACATCGGCCACGGAAAGCCCAAGGAAAACATCTGCACCGACCATGGCTTCTGCTAAGGTCTTTATAGGTAAATCAGTAGCAAATCCCTTTTTTCTTCGTTCAGATCGGTACGGTGGACAGAAATTACTCCTTTGCTATCGCACATAATGATATTTTCCCTTCTGGCTCCCAGCAGTATGTAGAGTTTTGTACATGATATGGAAGCGGCTCCTGCGCCGTTGACCACAATTTTGATTTCATCGATCTTTTTACCAGCCAGTTCCAGCGCGTTAATCAGTCCTGCACCGGAAATAATGGCCGTTCCATGCTGGTCATCGTGCATAACCGGAATGTCGAGTTCTTTTTTCAGCCGTGTTTCTATTTCAAAACATTCCGGAGCTTTGATATCTTCCAGGTTGATTCCTCCGAAAGTTGGGGCAATAGCTTTCACTGTCTGTATAAATTTTCCGGATCTTTTTCATCTACTTCAATATCAAATACATCAATACCGGCAAAGATCTTGAACAGCAGGCCTTTTCCTTCCATAACCGGTTTACCGGCCAGGGCTCCTATATCTCCTAACCCTAATACGGCTGTGCCGTTAGATATAACAGCAACCAGATTTCCTTTAGCTGTATATGTATAGACATTCAGTGAATTTTTTCTATTTCCAGACAGGGTTCAGCTACTCCCGGAGAATAAGCCATGGAAAGATCTGCCTGTGTACTATATGGTTTGGTTGGAACGACTTCTATTTTTCCCGGTTTTCCTTCCGAGTGATACCGTAGGGCATCTTTTTTAGTAACTTTTGCCATAGACTTCTTTGTTTAGTTCTTTTTGTTTATACCTATAATCTCCTGCAAAAGTAAGCATTTATCATCGAAAAACAAATTTCATATATAAATCATATCATAAACAGGCTCTATAAAGTTTGATTGGGAAACCATAGCAGCTATATTTTCCACTTATAAATCTCTGTTCAATAACAGTTTTTGGTTTATCTTGTAAAAGAGATAATGGAGTGTAAGAATATGTATGGTAAACTTTTAATAATTAAATATTTATTATATACCTTTGCACCCTGTAAAATGGTGATGGGTGAGAGACGTGACTAAGGTATATGTAAAAGGATTACTTGCACTATTATTTATAGTCTATTATGGCTGTATCCATATCTGTACACATGTTCATGTGGAAGATGGAACCCCTGTTGTACATGCTCACCCTTTTAAAAAAATGCTGACGAATCCTGCCATCATCATGCTACTCAGGCTGAACTTTGTTTATTCCATGAACTTTCTTCTTTACAAATAGATGCCACTTGTATTTTATCCTGTTCTATCCATAGATATACTCCTGTATGTGCACAACTGTATGAGCAATTCACTGTACCGGTGTATGAGCTTTCTTTACGGGGTGCTATCTCTCTGCGGGCTCTTCCCGGAACCGGGGAATAAATATATATCCTGAATAGGCTATAAAAAAATTCAGGATTAGACATTCCTTACCTGGTTAAGTGAATGAAAAATCTATTATTTATCACTACCTTACATATAAACAGATCAATGAACTCAATAATAAATAGAATTATTTTATTTCTTTTTCTGGTATCTGCTGTTTCCTTTTCTCTACATGCGGATGACCTGCCTTTGAATCCTTCTGACGGAAATATTGTAGGTCATATCTTAGACAAAAAAAACAGGAGAGCATTTATCTTATATAAATGTATATGTTCATGGTACAACTATCGGTACCATGACAGATGCGACCGGACATTACTATCTTAAAAATCTGCCGGAAGGTAAATTTACCTTGGTGATGAAGTCCATCGGCTATAAAACTATCGAGAAAAGTGTGACAATAAGAAAGGGAAAAACCATAGAAATCAATTTTGATGCGGAAGAAGATGCGGTATCTCTGGATGGAGTGGTTGTTTCTGCCAACCGGAATGAAACGACCCGTCGTTTGGCTCCTTCACTGGTAAATGTATTGGACGGAAGAGTGTTTGAAGCTACCCATGCAACTTCTTTAGCCGACGGATTAAACTTCCAGTCAGGGGTTCGGGTGGAAAATAACTGCCAGAACTGTGGCTTCCAACAGGTCCGTATCAATGGGATGGAAGGACCCTACACGCAGATCCTGGTAGATAGCCGTCCTATTTTTAGTGCATTGACTGGAGTTTATGGACTCGAATAGATTCCGGCTAATATGATTGAAAGGGTGGAAGTCATGCGGGGAGGAGGTTCTGCTTTGTTCAGATCTTCTGCTATTGCCGGTACGATTAATATCATTACTAAAGAGCTGATGCGTAATTTCACACAATTTGCCCACTCATTAACGATGATAGGAGGGAGCCGTCCGGATAATAACACTACTATTAATGCTTCTTTGGTGACAGAGGATCATAAAGCCGGTGTCTATATTTTCGGACAAAACCGTCAGCGTGCTTCCTATGATCATGATGGAGATGGTTTTTCTGAATTGGGGGAATTAAATGCTAAGACGATTGGGCTTCGCTCGTATCTGAAAACCAGTAACTATTCTAAACTGACACTGGAATATCATAATATTACGGAATTCCGTCGTGGTGGTAACCTGTTGGATTTACCTCCTCATGAAACTGATGTTACAGAACAGACAGATCA
Organism: Tannerellaceae bacterium; assembly: GCA_021201295.1. GTDB lineage: Bacteria > Bacteroidota > Bacteroidia > Bacteroidales > Tannerellaceae > UBA4116. The sequence continues at coordinate 60,886 of JAJQFE010000022.1, forward strand.
TAATATTAATGGGGGAGGACTTAAATTCAATGTATTCTCCAGAGATTATAAACACCGTGTCAATATCTATGCCTCTGCCCAACATACAAAACGGGACAGCTATTATGGTGCCGGGCAGGATCCGAATGCGTATGGCCATACAACAGATATGACTTTTGTAGGAGGCGGGCAGTATTCATATGAATGGGACCAATGCCTGTTTATGCCGGCTGAGTTTACAGGCGGACTGGAATATAATTACGATGATTTGCAGGATGAGATGTTAGGCTATAACCGTACCATTGAGCAAACCGTTCATATCGGAAGTGCGTTTTTCCAGAATGAATGGAAGAATGCCCGCTGGAGTTTTCTTTTAGGTGCCCGTTTGGATAAACACAATCTGATTGATCATGTGATTTTCAGTCCGCGTGCCAATGTCCGGTATAATCCTACGGCTGATATTAATCTCCGGTTCTCTTATTCCAGTGGTTTCCGTGCTCCTCAGGCATTTGATGAAGACTTACATATTACCGCTGTAGGTGGAGACGTGGCAATTATTCAGTTATCTCCGGACCTGAAAGAAGAGAATTCGCAGAGTTTAAGTACTTCTGTCGATTTTTACCGGCGGTTTGGTGTTGTTCAGACGAACTTCCTGGTAGAAGGATTTTATACGGATTTGCGGAATGTATTTATATTGGAAGAGAAAGAACGGGATGATCAGAATAACCTGATTCTGGAACGCCGGAATGGTAAAGGAGCCCGGGTAATGGGTGTTAATCTGGAAGCTAAAGCTGTTTATTCATGGATGCAGTTTCAGGCAGGAGCAACTATCCAGCGAAGCCGTTACAAGGACGCTGAACAGTGGAGTGAAAACGAAGATATCGAAGCACAGAAGAAAATGTTCCGTTCGCCGGATGTGTATGGCTATTTTACTTCTACCTTTACTCCGGTTAAACGGTTATCTGCTTCTTTAACGGGAACATACACCGGAAGTATGCTGGTGCAACATTTCGAAGGATACATACCGGAAGACAGGGAAGAAAAAACACCCTCTTTCTTTGATATGAATATAAAACTGGCGTATGATATTTCGGTTACCAGTACGGTAATGCTGCAATTACATGCCGGAATCCAGAATATATTCAATGCTTACCAGTCTGATTTTGATCAGGGACTGGATCGTGATTCCGGGTATATTTATGGTCCGGGTATGCCCCGAAGTTATTTTATGGGACTTAAAGTAGTCTATTAAAATCTGAGATATAACTGCTAATAAAGAACGGGGAAGATAAAAATATCTTTCCCGTTCTTTATTTATCTTTAAGATTCGGATGTAAGATTGGCATTGATCGTTCCGATATAATCCAGAATTTCTTCCCGTCCTTCCCGCTTCTCTGAGGAGGAAAGGAAAACAGGAGGCAGTTCTTCCCAGTTTTCCAGTAATTTTTTCTGGTATGTTTGTATATTTTCTTTCAGCCGTCCTTTACTGATCTTATCTGTTTTGGTGAAAATAATAGAAAAAGGGATTCCGTTTTCTCCTAACCATTCCATGAATTCCAGGTCTATCTTCTGGGGCTCATGCCGGCAATCTAATAATAGGAACAGGGAAGTAAGCTGTTCCCGTTGCAGGATATAACTTTCAATAATCCGGCGGATATTTTCCCGACCCTCTTTTCCCCGCTGGGCATATCCGTAACCAGGAAGATCGACCAGATACCAGTCATTATTAATAATGAAATGGTTGATCAGTTGCGTTTTCCCCGGTTTCTGGGAGGTCATAGCCAACCCTTTCCGGTTGGTAAGCATATTGATAAGGGAAGATTTCCCCACATTACTGCGTCCTATAAAGGCATATTCCGGCCGGTTACCTTCCGGACATTTATCTACCTGCGTATTATTAATGACAAATTCTGCACTTTTAATTTCCATATAATTTTATTTTGATAGGTCTGAAACGGGTTGTTTCTCTATAGAGGTGAACCATAATCCAGCGAAAGTAAGTCCTCCGTTTATCATCAGCATTTCATAACTGAACACATACCCCGTGTGTTGTCTGATCAGATAATCCAATGCAAAACAGATAAAAGGAGAAAGAATACAAATGAAAGGAACGTAACTATCACGGGTCTGTCTTTTAGTAAACAATCCGAACAGGAATAGTCCTAACAGAGGTCCATACGTGTAAGAGGCAATCACATAAATGGCATTAATTACACTTCGGTTGTTCACTGCTTTAAAGATCAGGATAATTACAGCGAAGAGGATGGAGATCAACAGATATACTTTCAGCCTGGTTTTTTTTGCCTGTTTAGCTCCTTCTTTTTCTACTCCCAGAATATCCACACAGAAGGAAGTAGTCAACGCTGTCAGGGCAGAGTCTGCACTACTGAAAGCTGCCGCGATAATTCCGATTGTAAAAAAGATCAGTATGGAGTTCCCTAATATACCGGATGTACAGAACATGGGCAGAATATCATCATTCAGGATAGGGAGAGGAATGTGCTGCTGAGAGGCTAACGTTAATAATAGTACACCCAGAGAAAGGAATAAAAAGTTTACCGGCGTAAAGGCAAACCCGTAGGTGTACATATTTTTCTGGGCTTCCTTCAGGTTTTTACAGGATAAGTTCTTCTGCATCATATCCTGATCCAGTCCCGTCATGACAATTGTAATAAAAATCCCGCTAAAGAATTGTTTCGCGAAATGTTGAGTACTATGCCAGTCTTTAAATTCAAATATCCGGAAATGGGGACTTTCTGTTAATGTCCGGATCATACCTTCCATATCCAGTGACATTTTTTCCTTTACCTGCCAGATAATGACAACCAACATGGCTACCAAGCAAAGTGCCTGTAACGTATCTGTCCAGATAATGGTTTTGATACCACTCCGGTAGGTGTACAGCCATACCAAAAAGATACTTAACACTACTGTGAGTTCAAAAGAAATATGCCAGGTATTAAAAACATAATTCTGTAAGATAAGTACGACCAGGTAAAGACGTGCAGCAGCTCCTACCATCTTTGAAAGAAGAAAAAAAGAGGCACCGGTCTTATAACTCTGTTTTCCGATCCGTGTATTCAGATAGGAATATATAGATGTTAACTGTAATTTATAATATAGCGGTAACAGGACGCGGGCAATTAATATATACCCGAAGAAAAAGCCAAATACGGTTTGCATATAGGTCATATCTATACTGCAAACCATTCCCGGAACAGAAACAAATGTGACCCCGGACAGCGAAGTCCCGATCATACCAATAGAAACAATATACCAGGGTGATTTTCTGTTACCCAGAAAGAAAGCATCATTGCTTGTATTTTTTCTACCGGTAACATAAGAGATCAGTAACAATACTCCAAAGTAGATAGTTATGATAGATAGAATAATATAACTGTTCATATGGACTATTTTTCTTGCCGGACAAAGATAATAAAATAGTTCTACTAATCTTTTACAGAAGCTGGAAGAGGAACCTATTTACAAAAACAGGCATTTTTTTATTAATTTTTTCTGTCTCCTTTAAACCTTTTCCGGGTTTATATATCTAAGCAATAGCTCATGAGAGTGATAAATGCCGGTTTAGACGTAAACCGGTTATTATTAGGTAAACATTTATTATCCAGGCTATCTTCTGATAGTCTAGGTATTTTTTAATATCTTTTTTCTATTTCCGACTGTTTGAAATAATGGGATAGGATTTCTTTATAAGTGTAACCTTTATTACCCATCACTGCCGCTCCGATCTGGCATAAACCTACACCATGTCCCCATCCGGCTCCTTTAAAAATAAATTGTCCGGGCACTTTATCCTCCACATTGTGTTTCTCAATAATAAAGGCAGAACTATATAAATGGCTTTCTGATAAAGTACGTCTTATTTCCAGTTCCTTGCCAATCGTAAAGGTTTGTTTACTTCCCACAATTTTTAATTTTTGAATCCGCCCGGATGTTCCCCGTTCCAGAGGGATCAGATCCAGTATATCTCCCAAATCCTTACCGCTTTTACGGCAGATCAGTTCCGAAAGTTCTTCCTGTGAATAGGTGGTTTCCCATCTGTAAAAATCCGTAGTCTCCTGATCATAATTATTTAGTACCTGACTAAGAATGGCTTTATTATTAGTATGGCAAAAGGCATTTGGCGATTCCTGTATCCACCGGATCGCTTCCGCTTCCTGAGTTAAGTCCGGCACGGTTGTTTCTTCACTATCCCTGAGTGCCGTCAGGTAGGTATGCGGGACAGGTTCCCAGCAATATTCAAATTTTTCAGTCATTCCTCCGCAGCATTTGGAGAAACGGGCATCACATATATTTCCCTCACTTACCAGGATTTCGCCTCTGGTTTCCGTAATTACCTCCTTTACGATATCCGTAGAAGCCCGGGTAATTCCCTGGTAACGCTGGCAGTGGTCATCCGCACAGACATCAAACAGGATATGATCTTCCCGGTCATACCAGTGGATTAACTCTTCATCTGTGGCATAACAACTCTGGTACTTTTCTTCTATCCGGACCAGCCGGTTGTTTTTTTCAATTTGTGCTAACAGCCAGCTCCGGGAAATTACCGCATGTGCCTTCAGGAATTCTTTAGTCGCCGTAGCGCTCATTTCTGACGAGATCACACTAATCAGATAGCTTTCAATATCTATCTGATTAATCACCAAAATACTTTCTGCACAGGCCACCAGGTTCAAAGCACCCTGGAACTCCTGGTCTTCTTTTCGTTCCCAGTGAAAATCTACTCCGATAGTCACTTCTTTTATGATAAAAGAGTCTTTCTCTGAGGTAGGCATAAAGAACAGACTGGAATAAAGTTGATCCCGGAAACCTATTTTTCCATCCTGAAAGAAGACTAGGTGTTCACCGGAAAAGCATTTTCCACTGGCTACATCGTGATAATTTCCTTTCAGTAGGAAAGAAAGGGTGGTGTCGGTCAGAATTCCAACATTGACAACGGGTGTTTTCATAAGTATTTGTTTAGTTTATACGTGTTATGTAAGGTAAAAATATTATGCTTCTTTAGAGGATAGTTTTTCCAGGAAATAAACCAGACAGAAACCGGTAATCATTAAAAGAATACTTTGCCAGATAAATTCATTTGGTAACATATTGGCCTCCACTAATGGTTTTTCTATTCCATGCCTGTCCGTATAAGTTTCCACTACCTCTTTCCAGGGCCATACCTTATTTAAAGAACCTAACATAAACCCACCCAATACGGCGATCGTCAGATCATGGAAATGTTTTAAGGCATAGGAAAGTATTCTGGCAAATGTGGTGATCCCTACCGCCGCGCCACAGATAAAAATAAGAATCACAGAGAGATTAAAGGTCTTAACCGCCTCCATTAAATAGAAATATTTTCCCAGAAGGACTAAAATAAAACTACCCGATATGCCCGGAAGTATCATCGCACAGATCGCAATAGCACCGGCCAGGAAAATGAACCATAGTCCATCCGGTGTTTCAGCAGGAGCAGCCATCGTAATATAAAATGCCACAACCCCGCCTATCAGGAAACTACAGATTGTTTTCCAGTTCCATTGGCTTACCTCCTGAGAGACCATCCAGGTTGAGGCTAATACCAACCCGAAAAAGAAAGCCCAGACTAAGATAGGATAAACCGTTAATAAATAAGTAATGATCCTCGCCAGCGAAAAAATGCTGATGGCAATCCCAATCACTAAAGACAATAGGAAATTTCCATGTATATTTTTCCAGAATGATCCGATCTTTCCGGTGAAAAGTAATGCCAGGTTAGATCCGTTAATACTTTTAATCGAATCAATCAACTCTTCATAAATACCTGTAATGAATGCGATAGTTCCTCCGGAAACACCCGGTACCACATCTGCAGCACCCATAGCCATCCCTTTGGCTACTAACATTCCATATGCTTTTGCATCTCTGCTTTTATTCATGTTCCGGATCAATTGTTATTATCTTTATTACTCAGGAACTCCTTCACTAAATCTTCCGGAGGAATATGTCTGGGAATGGAATTCTCTTTTACCTCCTGCAAATCCAGTTTGGTGAATTTCATATACGCCATCATATCTTCGTGAGTCGTTTTCCGGTAATGTTTACCAAACAACTCCATATCCCCCAGAGAAAAATAGGCCAATGCCATCTGAAGATGCATATAAGGAATATCTTCATTGATCTGGGTCACCTTCTTATAGTACTGTAAGGCTTTCTTCAGATTTCCTTCAAAATGAAAATACTGTCCTTTCTGAAATAACGTTTTTAGATCCTGGTTCACATCCTCATTGTCTTTTTCCAGTTGATTAAATATCTTGTCAGTAATAGACATCGCCAGATCTTCTTTCCCGTTTTCCAGGTAAGTTAGCGCAAGTAAAGACAGGATCCGTATATTTTCTGGAAACACTTCCGCTGCTTTTAATAAAATATCGCCGGCTTCCTGTTCGCGGTCTGTTTCCACACAACAACGGATATAGTTGATATAGGTAGCCGGGTCTAATGCCTGTTTATCCTGCCGGATCAGTTCCCGGATGATCTCATATCCTTTTTCATACTGTTTAAGTTTGATATAGCATTCTGCCATCAACGGTTGTATTCTTTCCAGTGCCTCTTCATCCAGTGCCATCTCCATATAGGTATCCATTGCTTTCTGGTAATTTTCATTCATAAACAGGCAATAGGCTTTGAGGATTTTTAATTCCACATCCGAATCATCACAGGCCAGGGCAAAGTCAAAGGCTTCAATTGCTTTATCAAAATCCCCTACCATAGAATATAAACGTCCTAACGTGAACCAATAATCATTTGAGTAGGGATTTTTATCGATCAGCTTATTGCATAATTTAATAGCCTCTTCAAAATCTCCTTCCAGTTCCAGAAGGTAACATAATTCATCCTGAAGGATCATATTGTCCGGGAACAGGATTAATCCCCGGTTGATCAGATCTCTAGCTTCTGCGTTCATTTCCAGATCACTCAGTATAGGAACAATAAATTCAAATATGGGCTCCAGGTAGTCACAATTTTGCCGGATGAGATCTTCAATATATTCAAGTGCCTGCTGATAGGAATCTAAGGCACACAGGCATTCCAACCGGATCATATCCAGATCCTGGTTGTGGGTTTCGGTAATCTTATGAGTGAGTTTTAAAGCTTTATCATAACTTTCCTTATACATATAAAGCTTACATTCTCTGATCTTTAGCTCTATACTTCCCGGGTGAAGTTTCAGTCCTAAGAATAAAACCTCTTCATAGTAAGTATATTCTTCCGATTCTTCAAAACTATCCAACAGGAAGTCTATTTCATCTGCATCAAAATAAGGCTCTTTTCCTTCTTCATAGGCAGATAGGTAACGGTTAAGTAGTTTTGAGACATCATTTTTTCTCATACAATTTTTTTCCTCTAACATCTTGTCTTTACACTTTCTCTTTAACCTTACTCCAGTTATCTTTCAGCGATACGGTGCGGTTAAAAATCAGTTTACCTTTCTTACTATCCGGATCCAGGTTGAAATAACCCAGACGTTGGAACTGGAAATGGTCATACGGTTTGGCATGTTGCAATTCCATTTCTACCCGGCAGTTAGTAAGTGCAGTGAGAGATTGGGGATTTAAAAGCTCATGCAGTTCTTTGTCTTTTTCTTCAGAAGGGTTTTCAGACAGGAATAAACGGTCATACAAACGCACTTCTGCCGGAAGACTATGCTCTGCTGAAACCCAATGCAAAGTTCCTTTTACTTTCCGGTTACTTTCCGGCATACCGGTTTTAGTCATAGGATCGTACTCAGCATAAATCTCAGTAATCTCTCCGGCTTCGTTTTTCTTACATCCGGTACAAGTAACAATGTAGGCATTCTTTAATCGAACCTCACGTCCCGGAGTCATACGGAAAAACTTCTTCGGAGCCTCTTCCATAAAATCCTCCCGTTCAATAAAAAGTTCACGGGTAAAGGCAATTTTATGGGAACCGGTTTTCGGATCTTCCGGATTATTGATCGCTTCCATGAGTTCTACCTCTCCGTCCGGATAGTTCGTGATAATCAGTTTCACCGGATCCAGCACCGCAGAGACACGAGGGGCTCTCTGATTCAGATCCTCGCGAACAGCATGCTCCAGTAAAGCCATGTCAATCATACCATCATATTTGGTATAACCGATCTTTTTGATGAAATTGCGGATAGATTCAGGAGTAAATCCACGGCGGCGATACCCACAGATCGTAGGCATACGGGGATCATCCCATCCGTTTACCAGTCCCTCTCTCACTAATTGTAATAACTTACGTTTACTCATTACTGTATACGTAAGATTCAGACGGTTAAACTCTGTCTGACGGGGATGGTAATCATCACTCTCTTTCAGCAGATCGATATAATAATCATATAAGGGACGGTGAACTTCAAACTCCAAGGTACATAAGGAGTGGGTGACACCTTCAAAATAATCGCTTTGTCCATGGGCAAAATCATACATCGGATACACTTTCCAGGTAGAACCCGTACGATGGTGGGGATGATGGATGATCCGGTACATGACCGGGTCCCGGAAATGCATATTAGGAGAAGCCATATCAATTTTTGCCCGAAGAATCATGCTTCCTTCTTCAAATTCCCCCTGGTTCATCCGGGTAAACAGATCCAGGCTTTCTTCAACCGGACGGTTACGGTAGGGGCTTTCAATACCGGGTTGGGTAGGAGTGCCTTTTTGCTGTGCGATCACTTCCGAACTTTGTTCGTCCACGTAGGCTTTCCCTTCTTTGATCAGTTGGATGGCAAAGTCATACAACTGCTGGAAATAATCCGAAGCATAGAAGATCTCATTCCACCTGAAGCCTAGCCATTCGATATCCTCCTTAATAGAGTCCACATATTCAACATCCTCTTTCACCGGGTTGGTATCATCAAAACGAAGGTTGCATATGCCATCATAGCGTTCCGCAATACCAAAATCCAGGCAGATCGCTTTGGCATGGCCAATATGCAGATAGCCGTTAGGTTCCGGAGGGAAACGGGTCTGTACCCTGCCACCATTTTTACCTTCCGACAGATCTTTTTCTACGATCGCTTCAATGAAATTCAGGCTCTTTTTACCTTCCTCCTCGTTTGTTCTGATATCGCTCATATATTTAGTTATATTATTTCTTACTACAATGGCTACAAAGGTAGCGATTTCTTTGTTCCTTACATAATAATGGGGTTTTTTCTATGTTTACAGTCGCAAAACACAAAGATCATAAATCAACCGATATGGAATATGCCGATTCATTCCTGGATTTTATTTTTCGGATAGATATCTATCTGGAACATTTGATCTTAGTCTATGAGAACTGGATATATGCGATCTTATTCCTGATTGTTTTCTGTGAAACGGGATTGGTCATAGCTGCTTTCCTGCCCGGAGATGCATTACTGTTTGTTACAGGTACACTGGCTGCTATGCCGACCAACACTCTGAATGTCCATTTAGTCGCTTTCTTATTAATCATAGCGGCTATTTTAGGCGATACCTGTAACTATTGGATAGGGAAGAGGTTTGGTGACCGTCTGCTGGAAGATACTCATTCTAAGATATTTAAACGGAAACATCTGGAAAGAACCCATCAGTTTTATGAAAAATATGGAGGAAAAACCATTGTCCTGGCACGTTTTATTCCTTTCGTACGGACCTTTGCTCCGTTTGTAGCAGGGATGGGACGGATGAACTATCATTATTTTATTCCTATAATGTCTCGGGCGCCCTGATCTGGGTCATATCCCTTACTTATGCAGGCTTTTATTTAGGTGGTTTTTCTATTATCCAGAACAACCTGAAATGGGTAATCCTATTGATTATCGTCCTGTCTAATATACCTGCCATCGTAGAAATTATCAAAAAACGGGGAAAATGGCTGGATTAATCCATAAATTCCTGCCAGAAAAGGTTGACCCAGATATGCAGATCAGTGATTTTATCTTCATGTTTGGTTATCCAGGTAGCAGAAGAGGGATCTGCAACCGCAGATGTTTTCCTGCAAAAACTTTCCAGATGGCCGGAAGTGATCAGGTGATGGAAGAATGGAATATAAAAAGACTGGTAAATCTTAGGGAATTCTTTGTGGTTCCACTCATTGAGATGTTCTTCCAATCCCCGTAAGGTATGATACATGCGGGGATAGGGAGTTCCAGCTGCCTGGCTGGTGACCTGGCGGTCCATCCTCTCATTCCGCTGAAGCCTGAAATTGGAATCTGTGATAGTAAAGGAAGGAACAGGAGAGGAGTCTTTATTTAAATTCATCAGGTTCTCCCAGGCCGAACGACTTCTGTCCGTATCTGGTTCAAATAATAGAAAAAAGCAGTAGTTATAAAAGGCAAGGCCCGGATATCCATTCTCCGCCAGTAAATTAGCCGAATGAAAGAGCGAAGAAAGATGAAGCGGGAAAATAGTAAGTGCCTGTAAGAAAGAGATCATCGCCTCTTTTTCCTCACCCATTTTCCGGTAAGTAATGCCCTGGTTAAAGTAGAGCAGGTAATTATCCGGATCTTCCTGAATGCCCCGGTCAAAGATCCGGATCGCTTCCTCATATTTTCCCCAGTTATCAAAGGCTGAAGCCATTACAGAGTAAACCAGTGAGGTGTTCTCCACCTTATCTTTGGCCTGCAATGCTTTTTCACTCCACCGGATTGCCTCCTCATAATGGAATAAAGAAAGATAACTAAGCGCAATTTTATAATAGATCAGCATAGATTCCGGATATTCCTTTAATGCCTCCTGATAGATCTGAATAGCCCCTTCATAATCTCCCTGATCATGTAGGGCTATACCCCGGTCGATCCAGGTTTCCACAGTATCCTGTGCATTTGCAGAGAAAAACGGAAGACATAAGAGAAGAAGGACAACATAGGTTTTCATGCTTATTTTTCTATATTAGGAGCTTGTAGATAATATACTTATTATTACTTCGTAATATACTTATTAGTTCTCTTTAATATACTTATTAATTCTTCCTAATAAGTATATTATTTTACCAGGGCATCATGTCTTTGTATCCCTAAAGCGGTAAGTAATGAAAACATAACAAAAATAATACAATTATTTGTATGGTAGCAAGGGTTTCCGGGTAATTAGTACACAGATAACACAACCCCAAACCAGTGAGCACCTTTTTATTAAGGAATTGACATCCCCTGATCCTTACACTTTTCTATCCGTGAAGACCACAGGTAAATGTGTTATCTGTGCGCCTGACATTAAGCCCGTCTTCCGAACAGAGAAACGATCCATAACAGCACAATGGCTCCGATCACTGCACAGATCAGGGAACCGATCACCCCGTTAATGGCCAGCCCTAACAGACTGAAGATCCATCCGCCCAATAAGGCTCCGATTAAACCTACAATCATATTCACTACTAATCCGAATCCTCTTCCTTCATATATTTTACCGGCCAGGAAGCCTGCCAGTATACCTATAATAATTGATCCTAAAATACTCATATGTTTACTATTTATAATATAATTAATCCACGTACCCCATTCAATGGTTACCCATAACAACAGATAAAAGAGCATTTTGTTTATTATTATTTTAAAATCAGCTTTTATTAGAACCTTTTAGAATATTACACAGTTTCCTTTTGAACAAAAAGTTGCCGTCAGCCGTTATAACAGCAACCGTTAAATTAGTAATTGTCAAATTATAAATTAAAAAAATTAATTATGGGTAGATTTATTTTAGGCATCGCCACAGGCGTAGCACTGGCTTGTATTTGCAAGAAAAAATGGACCGTGAATATCTTACACAAATGTGTGATTCCACCAGTAAGTTTTTTGATAAAGCCAAACAAAAAATTGCGGATGGAATAGATACAGGTAAAGATAAGATTGATAATCTGGCAGACCGTGCCGAAGGAGCAATCAATGGATAAATAAACAGAAGCCTCTTTCGGGAGGCTTTTTTTGCATGCCTGCAGGCATGTGGATAGAGATACAATAACTTAAATTCCAAACGTTATGTTTTTTCATTCTAAAGAATTACAGTACAATGCAAGGGTTTCCAAACCCGATCCACGTTTTGCCCGTTTATTACTGGAGCAGTTTGGTGGAGGAAATGGAGAATTAAAAGCAGCCATGCAATATTTTGTGCAGGCATTCAGTTGTAAAAATGCTTATCCGGATAAATATGACCTGTTGATGGATATCGCGACAGAAGAATTCAGTCACCTGGAAATTGTAGGTGCTACTATTCAGATGCTGCTGTCCGGAGTAAATGGAGAGTTAAAAAATGCTGCTGAGAGTCTGGAGATGATGGATCCGATGGAAGGTAAAGGAGCCAAAGAAAATTATATTCACCAGGCTTTATACAATTCGCAGTTTTGTGTGTTGACCGGTGGTGGTCCATCCGTAACCGATAGTAACGGAACACCCTGGACCGGGGCATATGTAAATGCCAACGGAGACCTGACCGTTGATTTACGTTCCAATATTGCCGCAGAATCCCGTGCCAAGATCGTATATGAATACCTGATCAAGTTCACAGATGATGAATATGTAAAAGATACCTTACGCTTCCTGATGACTCGTGAGATTACGCACTTCCAACAGTTTGAAGCTGCGTTGGATACGATTCAGCCTAATTTCCCTCCGGGTATTCTGCAGGGAGACCCAAGATATAGCAATTTATATTTTAATATGTCTCCAGAAGAGAGTGCTACAGGACCGTGGAACCAGGGTTGCAGTTCCCGTTTAGGAGAAGAATGGCAAAATATTGATGAACTGAAGGAATATGTGGAAGCTACCAACGGATTGACCGATATGGAACCTACCGGTACGGAACGGACACAGGACACCGTTAAAAATATGGACAGGGAATTAGCCAGAGCCCGGAGTAAAGAGGTGAAGAGTGCTACTCCTACTGAAAATATTCAATGGTCTGCATATAAAGATGAAGAAGAAAAAGTAGAACAGGAAGTTCCGGCGGACTGTCTCTAAAGACAGACAAGTAATGGAAAAATAAAAGGAGCTATTGATATAACAGCTCCTTTTGTTTTTTATCCCTGTTTGGTTTCCGTAGGTTTCTTTACCCAGACGGCCAGTTTTCCACCATGCACCAGAAACTTTCCTTTTCCGGAATCATCGATCGTTACTTCTTCGGATATATTTCCGGTTACTTCATGCCAGACTTTTCCTTTTCGGTTTTCGCCCACAAACATTACTTTATCTCCATCGTCCCCGTTGGAAAGTAATACGGCTACTCCGGAATCCAGATGGTACGCATCTCCTAATCTGACAAATCCCGCTGTATTAGGATGGTCAAAATAATTCTGTTGTTCTCCGAAGGCATACGTCTGCCGGATCTCCAGGAGAGTTTCTATGGTCTGGTGATGGGGGGGGAAGGTTTTCCTCCTATTCCGTAGTAATCTCCATAAAAGACACAGGGGGTATCCTTTTTCCATTAAAAGGATGATCCCGTAGGCAATGGGCTTAAACCAGTCCTGGACCTGGGATTGCAGGGAACTGCCCCACTGGGAATCATGGTTGTCTACAATGGTACCAGTGCCATTTAAAATCAGAATAGGTATCTCCGCGGCCCGGAAAATTAAATCCGGTCCAGCCCTCTATTTCATAGACATCACTGATGGGTTTGCTTCTATCTTTCGGATCTACTTCCCGTACTTTAAACTTTTCCGTATAGTCGGCTCCCGCTTTATGGTTCATCACCACATCTAAGTAGACCGAAATCTGGTATTTGTGTAATTCCTGGATCACTTCAATCAATTCCTGCTTCGTTCCATATTTTGTCCGCACTGTCCCTTTTTGTTTAAACTCGCCCAGATCGTACAGATCGTATATCCCATAGCCTACATCTTTATTGGATGTGCCTTTACAGGCAGGAGGAAGCCATACGGAAGTGACTCCGATTTCCTGCAGATGCACCGCGTCATTTTTTAGTTTTTTCCAGAATTTACCATCTGCCGGAACGTTCCATTCAAAATACTGCATCATTATGCCATTCTTCATATCCCTGATTTTAAATAATTATAAAAAAGAAAAATAAGATCGTTATTTAGGTAAAAAACAAATTTTCAGCACCTCCTGTTAATAGGGCATACGTTAAATAATCTAATTTAAAAATCCGGTACTGAGAGATAAATGATTAAGAAAAAAGTGGCTGTCCTGCAAAAGAGGATCCGTAAGTTATTTTCTCCTATTCCTTTTGTCCTATATTTTGCCTGGTGCGGGACGTTCAGTTTAACCAGGGATGGATTCCCTTATATCGGTAACCGACCGGGAAATAACCGTATGCTATATGCTTTAGGATATGGGGGTAATAGATCGCCTTTGGTATGATCGTAACTCCGGTAATCCGGAACAAAATAAAAGGAGTAACAGATAACCGGGAAAAATCTTCGGTTTTTGAAAGACTGCAACATCCATGACCTGCTTCTATCCTTTAAATAAACTGATTAGTAACGCTGTATTCAGTACTGTAACAATAGCGCCTAATAAGAGTAACAGGCAGATACTTCGTCGTTTATTGGCATATTTCCCCATGACTTTCCTGCTGGAGGTTAAGTAGACCTGGGTAAATACGGTAATAGGTAACTGTATACTTAAAAACATCTGGGAATAAATCAGCCCCTTAAACGGATCACCGATCAGGAAGATAATCCCTAAAGCCGGAAGGAAAGAACATAAGACCCCCAGTTTGGAATGAATATCCTGGTAGTGATAAGGTTCATTAAAGAATCCGGCAAAAATACATCCACCGGCTATTCCTGAAGTTATGGTAGAGGATACTCCCGCCAGTAGCAGGGCGGCTGCAAATATCACACCGGCATTACTGCCGACCAAGGGTGTCAGTAATTGCTGGGCTTGTTCCAGCTCTTCAACCAGAATATGTTTTTGGAAAAATGTGGAAGCAGCCAGAATAATCATCGCTGAATTGATAGCCCAGTCAACTGTCATGGAAAAAAGCGTATCTGCAAATTCATATTTGAGTTGTTTATGAATCACCTTTTCATCTTCCAGGTTCCATTTGCGGCTTTGGATCACTTCTGAATGCAGGAACAGGTTGTGGGGCATCACCACTGCTCCCAGTACACTCATAATGATCAGTAATGAGTTCTCCGGGAAACTGGGTTTAACCCATCCTTTAGCTACCTCCGTCCAACTGACATCCGCTAATATCAGTTCATATAAAGAAGAAAGGCCGATAATTGAAACAAACGTAATGATCCATTTCTCAATTTTACTGTATGTATTGCTGGCCAGCATGGCCACACATACCAGGGTAACAATCGTAGCACCTGCTTTGATCGGAATCCCAAAAAGCATTTTAAGAGCAATGGCTCCCCCTAAGATCTCTGCCAGAGAAGTGGACACACTGGCCAGCATGGCTGTGGAAAGGATGGGTTTACTTACATAGCCGGGCAGATATTTATGGGCAGCTTCTGAAAGACAAAGTCCGGTTACAATGCCCAGATGAGCCACGTTATGCTGAATAATAATCAGCATGATAGAAGAAAATGTCACCACCCATAATAACGTGTAGCCGAAGGAAGCCCCGGCAGCTAAATTAGTTGCCCAGTTACCGGGATCTATAAATCCGACAGTCACCAGTAAGCCGGGACCAATATATTTGAATAAGGCAAAACTTTTAGCAGTAACCGGACGCTCTTTTTTAGTTTATTCAATCGTTTCATAGTCCTTTTTAGAATTGACAATTGATCGTTACAACATCGCCATTCAAAGGATAAAAGTGTATAGGATTATTTATTCCTGACTATCATACAGCCGGCTTCTTCCTGATCCTGTTAATGGATCATGCTTTACGGGAATGTCAACGTAAAAGTAGTCCATCTGTTAGCAGCCGAACTCTTTAACGTAATGCTACCACCGGATAAACGCATGATCTGACGGGAAATAGAAAGTCCGATACCGCTACCTCCTTCTTTAGTCGTGAAGAAAGGTACAAAGATATGGTCTGCCTCTTCCGGAGGGATAGGAGGACCGTTATTGCTTATCTCAATGATCACGGCCTCTTCTTCATTGGAATAGGCTTTGACCTCTATGCGTCCGTCTAATGGTTCATGCCCGATCGCCTGCATGGCATTTTTTAAAAGGTTCAGCACCACCTGGCTGATCAGGTTTTCATCCGCATATACGATCAGATCTTCCGGTTGTATATCTATGTTAACCATAATGTTTGGAAAATTGTTGTGATGATGGGTCAGATGGACCAGTCTTTCCACAAACTTCTGAATATAGAACAGGGTAGGATGTGGAGTGGGGATACGGGTAAATTTGCGATAAGATTCTACAAAAGAGATCAGGCTTTTACCTGTGGCACTGATCACTTCCAGGCCATCCCGTATATCTTTCGTGGTATCATCTGGCAGGGAAAGTAGTAAAGTATCACTTAACGAGGTGATCGGTGTGATCGGGTTCATGATTTCATGAGTTAAAACCCGGATCAACCGGATCCAGGAATCAATTTCTTTATCGTCCAACTCGCGGTTAATATCATTGATCGCAATGATCCGGACATGTTTGTCCTGCAAAGTCATTTCCGACACCCGGATAGACAAATGTACCACGCCACGCTCAGTAGTGAAATTTGTTTGCTGTTTTTCTCCGGGTTTGATGGTGGAAATCAGTTGTTCCAGGTTTTCATCTACTTTCCGTAACTGTTTGGCATGCGTAAAGACCGGCAGACCCAATAACCGTAAGGCTTCATTATTACTCTGATAAATATAGCCTTTATCATCAATCACAATGATGCCTGTCGTAATGCTATTCATGATTAATTCATAGTATTTCTCTTTCTGGACTGCTTCAGCTTTGGCCTGGAAAAGAATCTGAGTGATCCGGTTAAGCAATTCGTTAACCAGTTTATCTGTGGACCAATGGCCACTACTGAAATATTTGAAAGCAAAATCACTGTTATCGATGGCATCAAACATAAAAGCCACCTTCTGTGCAAGCCGTTTATGGGTTTTTTTACCAGCAGGAAAGAGATCAGAAGTCCGATCAGGGAAAACAGGAACCATATATGTTCACCTTTGATTCCCAGATAAGTAGCCATAGCGGTGAAGCCTATTACCAATAACAGACGGAAGGAGAGACTATGGAGGATATGTTTAAACATATTCCTTTAGAGTTCGTATCGTTTGATTTTATTATATAACGTCTGTCTGGAAATCCCCAATTGATTCGCAACTAACGAAAGATTGCCGTTATGCTTATCCATTGCCTGTTTGATCATATTGTATTCCATTTCTTCTAAAGTCGTCACCTCTTTTGGGTGAGTTTTTTTCTTTCGCGGAAGCACAAAATCAGATTCTTTCAGGGTGGAGTTGTCACAAATGATCACCGCTTTTTCAACCGTGTGCTGGAGTTCCCGTATGTTTCCATACCAGGGTTGGACTTTTAATTTTTCCTTTGCCTGCTTACTTAGTTTCAGGGAAGGTTTGTCATAGAGTTTCCCGTATTTGGAAAGAAAGATTTCCGTCAAAGGAACAATATCTTCCGGCCGCTCCCGCAAAGGAGGAATTTCCACATAGATGATATTGATCCGGTATAACAGGTCTTCACGGAACAGTTCTTTTGTGACCATATCCTGCAGGTCCCGGTTCGTTGCACAGATCAGGCGTATATTGACAGGAACCGGCGTATTACTTCCTACCCGCACAATACTTCTTCGTTGAAGGGCCGTTAACAGTTTAGCCTGGAGATGATAGGAAAGATTTCCTATTTCATCTAAAAATAACGTTCCATTGTCTGCTGCTTCAAATTTACCGGGACGGTCTGCCCGTGCATCAGTAAAAGCCCCTTTGACATGGCCGAACAGTTCGCTCTCAAACAGTGTTTCCGTAATGGCTCCCATATCCACTGTAACCAAATCCTGGTTTTTCCGGTTGGATAACATGTGTATTTCCCGTGCCAGCATCTCTTTTCCGGTTCCGTTTTCTCCGGTAATAAGCATATTGGCACCCGTAACAGCCACTTTCTCAATCAGTGAGCGTAGCTGTTGCATGGCACGGCTTTCCCCCCCCAGAACATACCACTTTCCTGAGAGATCACTTTCCTGGTTTCTTTTGCAGGATTTCCTTTTCGGGAAGCAGAACGTAGTTGATAAGCTTTATCGAGGGTTTCCAGTAATTTGGTATTATCCCAGGGTTTAACAATGAAATCAGCTGCCCCTTCTTTCATTCCTCTGACGGCGAGGTTAATATCTGCATAAGCCGTAAATAGTACTACTTGTATGGTCAGATCTGTTTTTTGATTTCAGATAACCAGAACAAATCTTCATTACCGGTATTGATGCCGGCGGAAAAGTTCATATCCAGTAATACCAGGTCAATGGAATGCTCCCGTAAAGTACTAAGGATCTGATTAGGAGTAGAGAGAGTGACTACTTTCTCAAAGCGGGGTTCCAATAACATGCGGACCGCTGTCAGAATCCCTTTATTATCATCAACTACTAAAATAGTACCTGTTTTAGCCATAGGTTAACTTACTCTATCTTTCTGTATTATTCCTTCAAAGATAACCAGATTTGTGCATTGTAAATCTTCCCGTCTTTCTTTTTTTCTTTTTTAAACATCTGTATGCCTGCTAAAACCTGTTTTTAGAACTGAACTGCCTAAAAACAGGTTTTAATTTAATAAAAATTTAGTTTTCTTCTCTTTAACAAACAGAATTGTCTAATTCTTTTACAGCTTTGTCAAATTTCTTTACACTCTATTTGTTTATAGATGGATTTAAGTAGTTGTTATATAGTGAATTATTCTTTTTGGCACATTATTTGCTTATATCCTGTCAGAAAATATATGTATAATGAAAAAGATAGTAATCACATCCACCCTTCTGGTCAGTCTGGCTACTTCTCTGATAGCACAGGAAAAAGTCTGGACATTAAATGACTGTATGCAATATGCGGTGGAGAACAGTCCGAAAATAAAGCAAAAGAAATCGGAAACAGATAGTTATAAAGCCAGTTACATTTCTTCTATCGGTGATTTTCTGCCCTCTATTGAAACCGGACTGGGAACTGACTTTAATTTTGGTCGTTCGGCAAACCCCATCGATAACTCCTATAGTAATGTCTCTACCTTTAATAATTATTATAGTGCGGCAGCCAGTCTGTATCTGCTCCGGGGAGGGATCCTGATCAACCAATGGAGACAGGCGAAAGTGAATGTTACGTTAGGCAAGACAGATGAGCAATATGCCAAAGATGAATTAGCCATGAACATCATGGATACTTATGTCAATACGGTCTATTATAAAGAGATGAGTCATATGGCTATGGATAAGCTCGAAGAGAGTAAAAATAATTTATATATAACTCAACGGAAAGAAGAGTTGGGACTGAAAAGCCTGGCAGACGTAGCCCAGATGGAAGCGCAGGTGGCAACGGATGAATATAACCTGACCAACTATCAGAATTTGTATAATACGAATCTGTTATCTTTAAAAGAATCCATGAATTTTCCGGTAGATGAAGAGTTACAGGTGGATCTGGCAGTAAAAGAAAAATCCTATTTGCCCGGTTATGATTCTGTTACGGATATTTATGAATACGCAAAAGAAAATAATCCGGCAGCACTGAAAGCAGATTTGCAACTGCGGCAATTAAAATTGCAATATAAAATCGCCAAAGGTGATTATTTCCCTACCATCAGTTTCTATGGACAGATCTATACCAATTATTATAATATATTAAATGCTTTACCGGATGAACAGGGAAATAACCCTAAAGATAATATAGATCCTTTCAATACTCAGTTTAAAAATAACCGGAATGAATACATCGGCATTTCCTTAACTATTCTGATATTTAAACGGCTGAATACTATCTCAAATGCACGGAAGGCACGTAACAATGCCCAGATTGCAGCCGAGCAACAGACAGAAACTTTAAGACAGTTACATAAAACTATTGAGCAAAGTATTTTAGACAGGGAAGGATATGCCAAAGAAGTATTTCAACTGGAGAAACAGGTGGAATATAATGCCATAGCTTACCGGTTGAACCAGCGGAAATATGAAAAAGGGTTGTTGAGTTCAATTGAATTGCAGGTAAGTGCTAACGACCTGCTGAAAGTAAGAGCAGACCTACTGCAAAAGCAACTTATGTATATTATGAAGAGCAGGATCGTGGATTATTACAAAGGTATTCCATTAGTAGAAAATAATTAAAAAATATAGCCATGGATATTAAATTAGAAAAAAAGAAAGGCATTCAGAAAAAGCATATTCCTTATATTGCCGGTGGTACCTTATTCCTGGTATTAGTAGGTTGGATCATCTTTGGAAATCATGCTTCCACCTTAAAAGTAGATTCACGGAGGGATCAGTATCGGAAACGTAATGCAATCCCAATTCAATGATTTTGTCCGGGTAGATGGATAGGTGCAACCGATCACTGTGATCCAGTTAAGCCCGGAAGAGGGAGGGATCGTACTGGAAAGAGTGGTAGAAGAAGGTGCCCAGGTAAAAAAAGGAGACATTATTGTCAAACTGGCTAATTCTACGCTGGATCTGCAGATCCTGACCGCAGAGGCCGATCTGGCGGAAAAACAGAATCACCTGCGTAACACCCAGGTAACCATGGAACAGGATCGCCTGAATAATATGAATGAAAAACTATCCCTGGATCATGAAATTTCCCGTAAACGCAGGGCTTATGAACAGAATGAGAAACTCTATCAGGAAAAACTGATCTCAAAAGAAGATTATCTGGTAGCGAAAGAAGATTATGAGCTGGCTACACAAAAATATGCACTGATCATAGAACGCTTACGCCAGGATTTCATCTTCCGTTCTATTTAGGTAGAAAGAATGCAGGAAAGTCTGGACAATATGTATAGAAATGCCTTATTAGTCCGTCAGCGGAAAGAAAATCTGAATGTCCGTTCACAGATTGATGGAGAATTGGGATTGCTGGATGTGGTACTGGGACAAAATGTAACCCCCGGACAGAAAATTGGTCAGATCAATGACTTATCCGATTATAAAGTGGAAGCTTTTATTGATGAACACTATATTGACCGGGTACGGCCAGGATTGGCGGCTACGTTTGACCGTCAGGAAGCCAGTTTTGACTTGGAAGTCCGCAAAGTCTTCCCGGAAGTACGTGACAGTAAATTCCGTACGGAATTTGTCTTTACAGGAGAAAGACCGGATAATATCCGTAGCGGGCAGACCTACTATATTAACTTACAGTTAGGACAACCTACGGAGAGTGTGATCATACCCAAAGGAACTTTCTTCCAGAGCACAGGCGGTAGCTGGATCTTTGTACTGGATGCAGACGGCAAAAAAGCTTACAGGCGTAAGATCCGTATCGGACGCCAGAATCCGCAATATTATGAAGTGCTGGAAGGATTACAACCAGGGGAAAAGGTAATCGTATCCAGCTATGAAAGCTATAAAGATAATGAGATCTTAGTGCTTCAATAAGAAAAAATCAGTATAAAAACTGTCTGAGTATACATTCAGGCAATTCATTCTCAATCTTAAAAAATCTCCATATGAAAAATTTGATGATGGCTTTCCGGTCCCTGTTTAAAAAAGGACGGAATAATGGAATTAAGATGCTTTCCTTGGGAGTTGGTTTAGCGATGGGGTTAGTCCTGATCTCCAAAGTAATGTTCGAGTTCACATATGATGATTTTTATCCGGATAAAGATCGTATTTATATGATCAATACGATTATTCACCGGGGAAATAATGCAGACAGGGACTTTACCGGAGTCAGTGGAGGAGTAGCACCCGGTATGAAAAGAGAAATCCCGGAGGTGGAAGTAGCTACACGATATGCCTGGTTTGGACAGGAGGTGATTTTTAAAACACCAGATAAAAGAAAGTACATCGGGGATGTGATTTATGCAGACACTTGTTTTTTGATGTCTTACCCTTGCCGGTTATCACAGGAGATGTAAAAGATATTCTGGCCAGGCCTTCCTATGCGATGATTTCGGAAACGATAGCAAAAAATATGGGGGGAATTGAAACTGTCATGGGACAGGTCGTGGAGTTTGATAGTGCACCTGGCAAACGGATCACTATTGGAGGCGTTTTTAAAGATATGCCGGAAAATTCACATGTGAAATATGATATGATCCTATCCATGCCTACACTGGGAGTATTTTCCTGGGATGGTACGGAAAACTGGTATGGAAATGAAAGATACAGAGGGTATGTAAAATTATATCCCGGAGTAGATCCGGAAAGTCTGGCACCTGCTATCCGGAGAATGCAGGAAAAAATCAGCCTCTGGAAGAGATGCAGAAGGCGGGAGTGGATATAACGTATGCCCTTTTGCCACTGGCAGAATTCCATTCCGGTTTACCGGAAACGAAAAGGATGGCTCTATTATTAAGCCTGTTGGCTTTTGCGCTTATTTTTACTGCCATTATGAATTATATACTTGTTGTTTTGTCTTCTTTAGTGGCAAGAATGAAAGAGATGGCAGTCTATAAATCCTATGGTGCCACCGGAAAGAATATAATGAATATCATGTTACTGGAAACAGCAGTGCATTTAGTGCTGGCCTTGCTGCTGTCTGTTTTCCTGATTCTTCTTTTCCGTGGTAAAATACAGGAAATCCTGACAGTCTCCGTTAGTGCTTTATTCACTCTTCGGACAATGGGGATATTAGCCGTGATCTGTCTGCTTGTATTTTTGATCTCCGGTATTATTCCCTCCTGGCTATATGCCCGTATACCCGTTTCATCTGCTTTCCGGAGTTTTAAAGAATCCAGACGTAACTGGAAAATGGTCTCTTTATTTATTCAGTTCATTGCAGCTATGTTTTTGGTTTCCTTATTAGTCATTATCTGAAAACAATATAAGTTGATGGTAGATGACAATCCAGGATATGCCTATGAAAAACTACTGTATTGTTATACCTCAGGAGTGCAGGAAGAAGAACGATTGAGAGCAGTAGAAGAAATTAGCCGGCTTTCCTTTGTACAAAGTGTGGCAACTGCTACTACCCTGCCGATTGATTGGATGTACGGAAATAATGTTAGTTTTCTGGATGACGACCGGGAACTGTTTAATATAGCAGATATGTATTATGCCGATGAAAACTATCTCCCCCTGATGGAGATCCCAGTAATAGAAGGCACAAATTTTATGCCTGGTCTGGAGTCGGAAGGGAATACCCAGATGATAGTCAGTAAGTCGTTTGCAGACCGTCTGATTAGGATAGAAAATCGACGAATGGAGTAGTTGGAAAGAGTGTAAATGTCTCGGAACATGGTGTATGTACGATTATTGGAGTTTTTCTCGATATTCGGCTTACTTCTATTGCAAATGAAGATGACCGTCCGGCCGCCCTTTTTTATAGAACCACCTCACAGAACAGGACCATGCTGATTAAATTACACCAGTTAAAGGCGGAAGATATTCTCACTGTAACAAGAACGTTAGAACAGATCATGCCAAACAAAGAGATAGATGTTTTATCTTATAAATTGAGTATGGTAGGTCTGTATGAATCCTCCCGGTTATTCCGTGATTCAGTCATGATCGGAGGAATGGTGACTCTGCTGATTTCATTAATCGGGTTGATCGGGTATGTAAAAGATGAAATGAACCGGCGCTGGTCGGAAATTGCTGTTCGCCGGATTAATGGAGGAACTGTTGCTGACATTTTGGTATTATTTATCAAAAACATAGGTTTTATTGCTGTCCCTGCTATTTTAACCGGTGGATTGATTGCTTACCTGACTGGCAGTAAGTGGCTGGAAAGTTTTTCTGTAAAGATAACTTTAGCAGGATATATATTTATCCTCTGCGGATTGTTTGTCCTGGTCGTTATTATAGGAATAGTAATGTTAAACGGTTATAAAAACGCCAGTGAAAATCCGGTGAATAACCTCCAGTCCGAATAAGAAGCAACTATCTGTTAACTGAATAGAAAATCACCTACTGAAAATAAACAGGAGACTCCGGCCGGAATAATAGGCAGACCACAGATGAACCCTTTTATAAAACAGGTCATCCTGTCGGAGATAGACCTTTTAAATCATTCCCTTCTATAGTAAAATCCGGTGTTGATCTATTCTTCTCCCCATTTCATCGGGAATTGTATCGGGATGTCAGGGAAATATCTATCTTTGTAGCGGTTTTTAGTTAAAACGAGATATTGTAAATAACGTATAGAATTAAAACACTGACAGTTTGTTCCCGGATGAATAGATCTCTTCCATGAGGGCGGAAAATCTCTAAAGCATCTGTTTTTATGCAAATTGTAGTTAAATGGAATAGAAACGGTTCGATTTAACACTGGCATTTTTGTTTTAGTTTTGTAAGTTTACAAATTTATTTAAGGTAAAAAGATAAGAAAGATTGTATGCTAAAAAAGATTCATCTTTTTTTTCTATTTATACTTATTGCGTGGACCGCGGGCAGTCAGAATACGACAATAAAAGGATTAGTAACAGACTCTATTACTGGTGAACCCCTTCCCTTTGTTGCCGTTTTGCTGGAAGGCACCACGAATGGGACTGTGACGGATGATGATGGAAATTTCAGTTTTACGATCACCGGAGGAGGAACATTGTTAGTATCTTATCTGGGATATACCGAAAAAAAGGTTCCGGTGACCCGGGGAAGAGTAAATAATCTGAAGATAGAACTGGTTCCCACCACTATTAATTTATCAGAAGTCATTATCAAACCTGGAAAGGAACGGTACTCCAAACGTGAAAATCCGGCTGTTATTTTTGTCCGCAATGTAATCTCTTCAAGAGAAAGTAATAATCCCCGTAATCATCCTTATTTCACCTATGACCAGTATGAACGGATGGTCTTTGCTATGAATGATTTTGAACCTAAAGTCAGAGAAGAAGGAGAAAAAGCCGGCCGCTTTGATTTCCTGGTAGAGTTTGTGGATACATTGGATATGGGAAGGACCATTCTCCCGGTATCGGAAAAAGAACGGTTCGAACATGTCTATTACCAGAAAGACCCCCGGACAGAGAAAAGGGTAGTGGAGGCAACCAAATCGGCCGGAGTGGATGAGATCTTCTCCCGGGATGGGATTGCCCAGTTATTGGGAGAAGTATTCCGGGAAGTAGATATCTTTAAAAATGATATTCCTCTATTCCTGAATCGTTTTGTCAGTCCACTTTCTACGATGGGACCTAATTTCTATAAATACTATCTGCTGGATACATTGGAAATGAACGGGCAACAGGTAGTCGATCTGGGATTTGTGCCCTTTAATTCGGAAAGCTGGGGATTTACAGGCCACCTATATGTAATACTGGATTCCACTTTCTTTGTACAACGCGCTGTCCTGAATGTACCCCGGGATATTAACCTGAACTTTGTCAGTAGCATGACTATCGAACAGACTTTCCTGCGGACAGAAGATGGTACACGGTTGATGACCAAAGATGATATTCAGGTAGACTTTAAATTCTCACCTAAATCCAAAGGTATGTACTCCCGCCGTTTGAACGTCTATAGCAACCATTCATTCGATCCCCCGGAGAATATGGACGTATTCCAGCAATCCGCACCGGTTGCGACCCGGGATGATGCCGGGAGGAAAAATGAGGAGTATTGGGATAGTATCCGTCCCGAACTGGCCCAGAAAAGGAATCCAAATACAGTCGAAAAACTGATGGACAGGTTGCGTGCTGTTCCGGTGTTCTATGTAACAGAAAAAATTGTCTCTATTCTGGTTTCCGGATATATACAAACAGATAAAGTAAAAGAGAAAAGTAAATTTGAATTCGGGCCGATGAATACTACCGTCAGTTACAATGCGATTGAAGGTGCCCGTTTCCGTGTTGGAGGAACAACTACGGTTCATTTCAGTAACCGTTTCTTTATGGATGGTTTTCTGGCATACGGTACCAAAGATGAAAAACTGAAATATGATGTTTTAGCCGAATATTCATTTATTGATAAGAAAGACTACCGGAAAGAATTCCCGGTACATTCCATTCGTGCCCAATATACCTATGATATTAACCAGATAGGTCAGCAATATGCCTTTACCAATAAAGATAACGTATTCCTGATCTGGAAGCGGCAGAAAGATGACCAGGCCACCTACCTGCGTAAAATGGAATTGGCCTATACCCATGAAATGCATAGTGGATTCTCTTATTATGCCAACCTGCGTCACTATAAGGAATATGCAACTGTCTATACTCCATTTAATGAGATTATCAATGACCGGTTTGAAACCCGCTGGTTGGATGATTACAAAATGTTAGAACTGGAAGTAAAACTCCGGTATGCACCAAATGAAAAATTCTATCAGTCCCGTAATTACCGCTATCCAATCACATTAGATGCACCGGTATTTACCCTGAGTCATACGATAGCCGCCAAAGGTTTCCTCGGAACCTCCTACGATTACAACCGGACAGAGTTTGGTATCCAGAAACGTTTCTGGTTATCCGCTTTCGGATATATGGATATTTATGCCAAAGCAGGGAAAGTCTGGAACCGCGTTCCATATGCCTTATTGATCATTCCGAATGCTAACCTTTCCTATTCCATACAGTCGGAATCCTATACCAATATGAACGCTATGGAATTCCTGAACGACGAATATGTTTCCTGGGACTGGACCTATAATATAAACGGTGCCCTGTTTAACCGTATACCCCTGGTCAAAAAACTGAAATGGAGAGAGGTAGTCTCTTTCCGTGGTATGTTTGGAAACCTGACAGATAAAAATAATCCTTACCTGCCAGGCACAGAAGGACTCTATGCGTTCCCGGAAGCTACCCACCTGATGGGAAAAGATCCCTATATGGAATATGGTCTGGGAGTTGAAAATATTTTTAAATTCCTTCGTCTCGATTACGTGCGCCGTCTGACTTATCTGGACAATCCGGGCATTCAGAAGCACGGTGTCCGTTTCACGATGAGACTTACTTTCTAAAACAGATAAACCATATAGCCGGAACAACAAATCCCGGCTATATGGTTTTTAACCTTTTCCATTTCCTTCCTGAATATACCTGCCTTGTCAATTTATTTTATAGTTTTGTAGTTATAAAATTAACGATCCGTTTTTCAACAACTAAGCTCAACGATTCCCGAGGAGTATCATCATATGAATATATCCCGTTATATATATATATTGCTGATTTTAGGTTTTACAGTAGCTAAGTTATCTGCTCAGTTCGTGGACTATGGAACAGATCCGGCCCGCCTGAAATGGCAATATGTAAATACACCTCACTATAAGGTGATCTTTCCACAGGGAACCGATTCATTGGCCCGCCGATATACCATTTTTCTGGAAAATGTATATCCCCATATGGCTAAAACCATCGGAGAACCTAAAAAATTACGGTTTCCGGTGATCCTGCATCCGGAAAATATGCAATCCAATGGCATGGTAGCCTGGGCACCCAGACGGATGGAATTAGTGACCACCCCTGGTTCCGATCTCTATGCACAAAGCTGGGACAGGCAACTGGTCATCCACGAATCCCGCCACGTCTTTCAGACCGGAAGGCTCTTCCAGGGGATTTTCAAGCCACTCTACTATATAGCAGGAGAACAAGTCGGAGGGATTGTCGATTTAGGCGTACCCAAATGGTTCTTTGAAGGAGATGCCGTGGTAACAGAAACTGCTATGTCCAACAGTGGACGGGGACGCTTACCGGAATTTAATATGGTGTACCGGGCACGTATGGCATCCGGAAACTTTTTTTCATTTGATAAATGGATCATGAGCTCCTATAAAGACTACACCGGAACCTTTTATGCCATAGGCTATGATATGACAGCATTTGCCCGGTCCCGGTATGGCACAGACCTATGGAATAAGGTCACAGACCGGTATGCAAAGCGTATTTATGCAGTTCCTCCCTTTTCGAATGCCCTGAAACAGTATACCGGGATCAATACCAAAGAATTGTTTAACCAGACCTTTGCATTTCTTTCCGGGGAATGGCAACAAATAGATAGTATCAATGGCACACCGACACCGATAGATTATCTGTCACCGGAAAAACGTTCGTTCACCTCTTACCGGTATCCGCAACCCCTGAATGAACAAGAGGTGATCGCAGTTAAATCCGGCCTTAAAGACCTGAATTCGTTAGTCCTTCTGCGTAATGGCGAAGAGATCCATCTGGGGTACATAGGAACCCTGAATAGCCGGATCACCCTGGCGCAGAACCGGGTTTACTGGTCAGAATATGTCTCCGGATTGAGATGGACCCATCACAATTATTCTGTCATAAAGTATTATGATCTGCCAACCGGAAAGATCCATACCTTAACTCCCCGGCAACGCTATATGGCTCCGGCAGTGGGCAGTGAAGGGAAGCAAATAGGGATTAGCCGGTTCTCTCCGGAAGGAAACAATAGCCTCCTGATAGTAGATGCCGTAACAGGCAAAGAACTCCGGCATTTTTCCACTCCGGAGAATATATTTGTAAAAGAAATAACCTTTGGCAGAGAAAACGAACTGTTTGTATTAGGAGTGGATGACAGAGGGATCCGGTTTTTGCAGCTCACCCTGGACAGTGGAGAGTGGAAACAGATAGCCGGCCCTTTTGCCTCTAATATCACCTCGCCGGTCTGGCAGGATCACAAACTCTATTTTGAATCCGGATGGAACGGAACGAATAATATCTATTACATCGATCTCCGGGATCATCAGGCTTATCGTCTGACAGCTTCCCGGTTTGGAGCCTTTACTCCGGCTCTTTCTGAAGACGGAAAGGAATTATGGGTGGCAGACTATCAGGAAAATGGCTACCGGGTAGGACATATATCATCGGATCACCAGTTGAACGAACCGGTAGACCTGTCAGATCCTTACTGGTTTATACTGGCGGAAGAAATGGCCGCCCAGGAACAGTTCAATCTGGATGAAGCTACTCTTACATCGGTTACATTTGAACCTAAACCCTACCGGAAAGGGCCCCATCTGTTTCAGATCCATAGCTGGGCGCCTTTCTATTATGATGCGATTGATGTGGTGAACATACAATTAGATGATTTCAGTACGATTGTCAAACCAGGAGCCATGCTTTTATCCCAGAACGCGTTAAACACGGCTATTACCCAGGCCGGTTGGTATTACCGAAAAGGATATCACCATGGTAAAGTTGCCTTTACCTATATGGGATGGTATCCGGTAATGGATATCAGCCTGGATTATGGAGATAAAGCCTTTAATATAGCCTGGGTAAAAGACGAAGAAGAAGTGCTTTCCACTACTTCCTATTATACCGGAAGGAACCGGATCGAAGCAGAAGCCAAAGTATATATCCCATTCAACTTTACACGCAATCATTATATCAGGGGCTTACAACCTTCCGTTACCTGGTATTACACCAATAACCGTTATCAGCAGATCCAAAGTGGGGCATTCCGGGATTTCCAGTATCTGTTGACAGAGCTACGCTATTATCATTACCAGAGGATGGCCACACAGGATCTGTTACCCAGGCTGGGTTACCAGGTCCGTTTACAATACCTGAACACACCGCTAAACACGGAAAATTACGGAAGCCTGTATGCCGCCCGTTTGACTACCTATTTACCGGGTCTCCGGTGGAATGATGGATTAATGTTGCGTGCCGGTTACCAGTATCAAAGTGTAGATGAGAAAGCGCTCTATATACCCAAACGATTGCTGGAAGAAACCCGGGGATATAACTATCTGTATCGCACCCGCCAGCAGTTCACCTTTAAAGCTGATTACTCCTTTACCTTATTTAATCCGGATGTCAGTGTGGGTTCTCTGGCCTATATTAAACGGATACGAAGTAATCTGTTTTATGATCTTACCCGGAATCAGGCACATGAGACCAGCGGATGGACTACCATGAGCTCATATGGAGCAGACCTGATCCTGGACTGGAATGCTTTTCGCCTGGATTATCCGATCTCTTTAGGGGTACGGGTGATCAGCCCAGTCAACTACGGCAATGTACAGGCAGAAGCGCTTTTCACGATTAGTTTTTAATCTGAAGCAAGTAAATATATTTCATATGAAAAGGCTCCTTTTACTCTGTTTTTTCTTTAGTTATTCCATGACTACACTGTCAGCCCCCGGCTACCAGATACGGGCAAAGATCAGCGGAGTAAAAAATGGCACCCGGTTCTTTTTGCGGGACTTTGATACCCAGCGGATCATTAACTCCGCACAGATAGAAAAAGGGGAACTACTCATGAAAGGAGAACTTTTTGATACACCACGGTTAGTCTGGCTGACTACTACGCTGAAAGATGAATTCTACTATAGCGAGTTGTTTATAGAAAATGATACGTTACTGATCGAAGGAGATTTCCGGGATTTTCTCTATGGACTCCGTGTGCAGGGCTCATCTACCCATCAGGAATATGCCCGCTATCAGGAAAAAATAAAAGATATTCAGCAAACCATAGATAGCCTTCAGCATATATCCATGTATCTGCAGGATCTGACCTCCGATGATCCGAAAGCTGCTAAAAGTAAACGCTATTCCAAACAAATGAAGCAGGAACTGAAACGGTTTGTTAACAAAGATAACCGGGTAAACTTTGAATTAGAAATCGATCTTAAAACCGGAAGAGCGATAGACCGGCGGGACGTGGTCCGGATGAAATTTATAGATCAGCATATGGAAAGTCCCGCCGCCCAATTCCTGTTGACCCGGGTTATGAAAAAATTGCCTATGGATTCCCTGCGTTATTTTTACAGCCACATCCCGTTGGAGATGAGACGGAGTAAATATCCCCGTCTGATCAGTAACCAGATCAACCCCTATGCCGATCAGTGTATTAAAGAAGCCGACCGTCTGATCGCGCAGGAAGGAGAACCCTGGGAACAGGTAGCCTGGGCTGAAGAAGCCTGGAAGCTGTATGAAGAGGGAGTCCATCTGAACCCGGAACGGGTGGAAGTCTATATTGCACTAGGAAGTATCTATGAACGGCTATTACCCATAAAAGGAATTGACGCCTATGATATTTCTCTCAACAGCCTGGAAAAGTTCATAGCCAGTGAGGTAACAGAAGAAGAAAAAGAGGTTGCCCGGAACCGTCTCCGGGATATTCAGTATAAAAAGAAATTAGCCACCAGTATACACCCGGAAATGGTGGAAGTCAAAGGGGGTACCTATGAGCTTGGATCTACCTATGAAGAAAATAACAATCCGCTCCATAAAGTGACAGTCAACGATTTTTATATCAGTCGGTATGAGATCACGAACTATCAGTTTGCCTACTTTATACGTGCGTATGGAAGCCGGACAGTCAAATCGGGACCTGATGAAGGCGAACCTTTGTATTATGAGTCGGAGTGGGGGATACAACAGGAAGAAGCAGTCCCGGGATATGAATCCCATCCAGCGTTATATGTTACCTGGTACGGAGCCCGGGAATATAGTCAATGGGCAGGAGGCCGGCTTCCCACCGAAGATGAGTGGGAATATGCCGCCCGGGGCGGACGCTACGGAAACCGCCGCCATCTCTATAGTGGTGGAATGGAACTCGATAGCGTAGGATGGTATGCCGGAAATTCGGAAGGAAAAACTCATCCGGTCGGGATGAAACAGCCCAATGAATTAGGACTCTATGATATGAGTGGCAATCTTTGGGAATGGTGTGCGGAACTTATGGAAGAAGAGGGTAAACTATACTCGCCCGTGCGAGGCGGAACCTGGTTTAACGAACGTGCCATCTGCCGCCCTACCTGCCGGTATTATATTTTTCCAAACAGTAAACATTTTAATAATGGATTCCGGATGGTAAAGGATACTCTTCTGGAAGAAGAGAAAAAGTAGAATTTAGCATAGATCTTCTGTCTCTTATTCAATAAGGTATATAATTCATTAGGAATAGAAGATTAGTTATCAGAAATATTCCCTCCACCCTCCAAATTCCAAAAATGGAACATTTTACTCCTCTTTTGTCCTACTCCCCATTACCCTTAAATCTCCAACTTTGTATAGGAGTAAAAATCATAGCAGTACATATAAAAACAAATACAAATGAAAATAAGATACTACATATTATATATGTATGCAAGTATTTTTTACCCCATACCCCCAACAGTAAATTAACCCTGATATGGAAAAAGTCAGAGTGAAAAAAGTGAAGACCAGACGCGAAATGAACGATTTCGTGAAACTGCCGGGCCGAATTTACGCAGACTGTCCAAACTATGTTCCCGACCTCGAAATGGATGTTCGTGAAACATTCAGCTCCAGAAACGTTGGACTCGAATTCTCCGACATACAACCCTTCATCACCTACAACGAAAAAGGAACCCCCATAGGCCGGATAGCCGGGATCATCAACCACCGCGCAAACAAAAAATGGCAAACAAAAAATGTACGGTTTGGGTTCATCGAATTTATCGACGACAAAGCCGTATCCGCCGCCCTCCTCAATGCCGTAGAACAATGGGGCAAAGAACAAGGTATGGAATGCATACAGGGACCGATGGGAATTTTTGACTTCGACAAAGAAGGAATGCTCATCGAAGACTTCGATAAAATGGGCTCCATGATCACCATATACAATCCACCCTACTACCCGAAGCACATGGAAACCCTCGGATACGAAAAAGAAGTAGACTGGGTACAGATCAGCATTGAAATACCCAAAGAAGTACCCCCCAAATATGCCCGGGTAGCCAAACTATCAAAAGAAATGTTCGGACTACGCGTCAGGAAACTCACCGACACCGACATCCACCAATACGGATACGGCAAAAAAGTATTCCACCTGCTGAACCTCGCCTACGCCCCCCTGTTCGGATATACGAAACTGACCGACAAACAGATAGACCTATATCTCAAACGCTATATTCCCCTGGTAGACAAACGCTTCCTGCCCATCATAGAAAACGAAGCCGGAGAAGTAGTAGGCGCAGTCATAACCATGAACAGCCTCTCAAAAGCCCTGCAAAAAACCAAAGGAAAACTCTTTCCCCTCGGATGGTTCCACCTGCTCCGCGCCCTCAAATGGAAAAAAGAAGAAAAAGCAGAACTACTGCTCATAGCCGTCCATCCCGACTACCAGGGATTAGGCGTCAACGCCCTCTTCTTTGACGACCTCATCCCCATCTATAACCAAAGCCACATCAAATGGGCAGAAACAGGACCCCAACTGGAAAACAACGTCCGGGAACTGACTCAGTGGAAACCATTACACCCCACCTTCACCAAAAGAAGAAGATGCTATAAAAAAAATATATAAAAGAAAACAATATGGAAAAAAGAGTAGTAATAACAGGCATGGGAATCTGGTCATGCCTCGGGAAAACGCTTGAAGAAGTACGCGAATCCCTCTATACCGGAAAAAGCGGCATAACCTTCAGCCAGGAACGGAAAGAAGCTGGATTCCGCTCAGCCCTATGCGCCCACATAGAACGACCCGACCTCAAACCCCTCATCCCCCGGAACCAGCGGCAGTTTATGCCCGAAGAAGCCCAATACGCCTACATGGCAACCCGGACAGCACTCGAACACGCCCGGCTGGACCAGGACTATATCAACCAACACGAAGTAGGCATTATCTACGGAAATGACTCCGCAGCCGAAGCAACCATGGACGCCCTCGACAAATTCCGTGAATTCAGAGACACCGCCGCCTGCGGCAGCGGCGCCATCTTCCAGTCGATGAACTCCACAGTCACCATGAACCTCGCCTGCCTCTTCAGACTACGCGGCATCAACCTGACCGCCTCAGGCGCCTGCGCATCCGGCTCACACGCCATCGGATTATCCTATCTGCTTATCCGCAACGGACTACAAGACTGCATGATTTGCGGAGGCGCACAGGAAGCCAACCCCTATAGCGTAGCAGCATTCGATGGCATCCAGTCATTCTCCATACGGGAAGACGAACCCACCAAAGCCAGTCGCCCCTTCGACCGCAACCGCGACGGACTCGTACCCGGCGGAGGCGCAGCAACCATCATAATTGAAAGCTACGAACACGCCATAAAACGAGGCGCACCCATCCTGGCAGAAATAGTAAGCTGGGGATTCTCCGGCAACGGCGACCACATCTCCACCCCAAACATAGCAGGCCCCACCCGGTCACTGGAAAGCTGCCTGAAAAACGGCAACATAACCCCACAACAAATAGAATACATAAATGCCCATGCCACCTCCACACGCATCGGCGACAGCCGGGAAGCTCAGGCAATCGCACAACTATTCAGCGATTACAAAATACCTGTCACCTCCACCAAAAGCCAGACCGGACACGAAATGTGGATGGCAGGAGCCAGCGAACTCATCTACTCCATGCTCATGATGAAAAACAACTTCATAGCAGGCAACATCAACTTCGAACACCCGGATGAAGAAACAGCCTGCCTGAATGTAATACCGGAAACATACGAAACACACTTCGATATGTTCCTCTCCAACTCATTCGGGTTCGGCGGCACCAACTCAACCCTCATTATAAAAAACATATCATAACATACTAATAACAATAAAAAAATAAAACACTATGACACGCAACGACATTGTAGAACAAGTAAACAGCTTATTAGCAGAAGAATTTGAAGTAGACGCAACCCTGTTTACCCCCGAAGCCAACGTAAGGGATACTTTATCCTTAGACAGCCTCAGCCTGGTAGACCTGGTAGCTATCATTCAATACACCTACAAAATAAAAATCCCGGTCACCGACCTGAAAACCATACAAACATTCACCAACCTATACGACTATATAGAAACACACCTCCCATAAGATGAAAAGTGAAGACATAAAAAAACTCATTCCCCAACGCGACCCGGTCCTGATGGTAGACGAACTGATAGAGGCAACAGGCGATAAAGCCGTCACCCGCCTCACCGTCAGGCCCGGAAACTACTTTATCGACGAAGACAAGCTACTGGCTGAAACCGGATTGATAGAACATATCGCCCAGTCAGCCTCAGCATTCGCAGGACACAAAGCCATAGCCACAGGAGCCACAACACCCCCCATAGGCTATATCGGAGAAATAAAAAACTTCCATTGCACCCGCCGCCCACACATAGGCGACGAATTACAAACAACCATCACAATAGGAAGCAAAATAGGTGGAATAACAATCATAACAGGCGAAACCCGCACCAACAGCGAAACAATAGCCAGTACACAAATGAAAATTTTTATCAACCCCAACCCATAAAAACAAACCAGCCATGCTGCTTGAAAACAAATACTACAAAATCCTCCGGACAACAACCGACGGCCCGGCCGCAACATACCATATCGCCCTGCTGCCCGGTTGCGACGTATACCGCGGACACTTCCCCGGCAACCCGGTAAGCCCCGGCGTATGCAACATCCAGACCATCCGCGAATGTGCAAGCCTACTGACCGGAAAAAAACTATTCATCAGCACCATCAAACAATGCCGCCTGACCGCCGTAGCCTCACCAGCCATTTGCCCGGAAATAACCATACAAATTAGTGCCACCCCCACAGATAACGGATTCAACATTACAGCAAAAATCACCGGCACAGAAAAAATATACATGCAATACAAAGGAGAAATGACCCTATGACAGAACTTTGCCTGAAAATTTATCACTTTTTCCGTAATCATCGGGCCATATTCTGGCTGTCCATGATTACCCTATACATTCTCTGCGGATACTTCGCTTCAAAAATACACCTCGAAGAAGACATAAACCAACTCATGCCCTCCTCCAAAAACGAAGACGGCAGCACCAAACTTGCCTTTGCCAACCTACGCATCAAAGACAAAACATTCCTGCTTTTCGAAGGCAAAGACAGCACCCCCATAGAACATATAATAGAAACCTGCGACGCATTTATCGACTCACTAACCTATAAAAACGCCCTGCTGGAACCCACCCGACAAGTAGTCCAGAACATTTTCTACCAATTACCAGATGAACTCATGTTCGACGCCATAGATTACCTGAGTACCCACCTCCCGGCCTATATAGATACCTCCGTCTATGCCCGCCTCGATACCATGCTCACCTACGAACACATACAACAACAAATGGAAATCAATTACCACGACTTCCAGAGTCCGGTAGGAACCCTGTTTCCCGAACTTATACAAATAGACCCGGTAGGACTACGGAACCTGCTCATAGAACAAATAAAACCCTTCACAAAAGGAGCAGCCGGCAGCTACCAAACCATCGACAACCACTTCTTCGTTCAGGACTCATCCGTATGCGTAGCATTCATTACTCCCATGCACTCAGGCATAAATACCGGACAAAGTTCCGCCCTGTTCCACCTGTTAAACGACCAGATAGAAAAATTCGCCCTCACCAACCCCCAGGTAAAAATCAGTTATCACGGCACACCCGCCAGCGGATTCAACAACTCACAACAAATAAAAACCGACCTGAAAGGAACCATTACTACCTCACTGCTAATCATACTCCTTTTTATCTTTATCTGCTTCCGCAACTACAACACCATCCCACTCCTGATACTACCATTAGGATTTGGCATACTATTCGGATTAGCCGCCATGTACTTTATCAAAGGGCAATTCTCACTCCTCTCACTCGGCATCGGGGCAATCGTGCTCGGAGTAGCACTCACCTACGTACTTCACATCCTGACACACTACAAATACGTCAGCGACCCCGAACAAGTCCTACGCGACCAGGTCAGACCCGTTTGCCTCGGATGCCTCACCACCATAGGCTCCTTCATGGGACTCATCTTCGTACGCACCGAACTACTACAAGACTTCGGACTCTTCGCTATCCTGGCCATTACAGGAACCACCGCATGGAGCCTCCTCTACCTGCCCCAGTTCCTGCATCCCGGTAAAAACAAACGAAACCACCAGGCATTCGCCATCATCGACCGGATCAACAACTACCCGTTCGACCGCAGCAAACCCCTGATCACCCTTGCACTGGCCACCACCATCATATGCCTCGGATACTATCTATCCGGAGATAACCGGTTCGACGCCGATATGCACAACCTCGGCTACAAAGCCCCGGACATTACCTACTCAGAAGACCTGCTCCGTGCCAAAACCCATACCGGCGACAAACAAAGATACTTCGCAAGCACAGGAACCAGCATGGAAGAAGCCATTAAAAACTTCACCATAATGGCCGGCAAATTAGATTCCTTACAACAACTCGGACTGGTAAAAAGCTATACACACACCAACCAGATCTTTATACCCCTGCCAATACAACAACAACGCATCCAGGCCTGGAAACAATTCTGGAATCAGGAACGGTTGCAACAAACACACAACCTGATCCAACAAACAGCCCCACAAGCAGGCCTGCGCCCGGAAGCCTTCGACCCGTTTTTCGAATTGGCCACAGCCGGTTATACCCCCAAAGCACTCTATGAAGCAGCCATCATACCCGAAGGCTACCAATCCACACTCATGGAACAATCCTACAACGGAGAATACCTCTGCTTCACCTCCGTACGATGCGAAAACGACACCATACGCAACAAAGACAGCCACTACAACCGCATCTGCGATGCCATAGCCACGACACCCAACCTGCTCGTACTCGACACCTACTATTACACCACAGATACCCTCCTCCAACTCAATGACGACTTCAACGCCCTCCAATGGATATCCATGCTATTCGTATTACTGGTACTATTCTTCAGCTTCCGCTACAACCTCCGGCACACCCTGCTCGGCTTCCTGCCCATACTATTAAGTTGGCTGATCGTATTAGGAGCCATGACCATATGCAATATACAATTCAACCTGATCAACATCATTATTTCCACCTTTATTTTCGGGATAGGCGTAGACTACAGCATATTTGTGATGGACGGACTGCTGAGTGGCAAACAAAACACCCAATTATTAAAATACCATAAAACCGCTATATTTTTCAGTGCAATTATCTTAATAACTACCGTAAGCAGTATGCTGTTTGCCCAACACCCGGCCATCCGGTCAGTAGGCTTCCCCACCCTCATCGGATTAATTTCCGCAGTAGGACTAACCTACATCCTGCAACCAGTCCTGTTCAGAAAAATAAATAAAAAATGAAATACGACGTAATAATCATAGGAAGCGGATTAGGCGGACTGGAATGTGCACATATCCTCTCCCGCGCCGGCATGAAAGTGCTGGTACTGGAAAAAGAAGCACAGCCAGGAGGCTGCATACAAAGTTACAAAAGGCACGAATTAGCTTTCGACACAGGCTTCCATTATGTAGGAGGACTCGGCGAAGGACAATCCCTGCATGCCACATTCCGGCACCTGGGACTCCTGTGCCTGCCCTGGCAACGCCTGGACGACCACTTCGACCGGATAACCATCGGAGAACGCACTTTCTCATTTGCACAAGGATACGACGCGTTTGTCAGCACATTAGCAGCCGCGTTCCCTTCCCAGCGGGAAGCCCTGCAAGCCTATGCCAACCTATTGAAATGCTCCGGCAGCCACCACTTTGACCTGTTGAAACCCTACAGCAGTGAAAACTCTTTTTCCTCCCGGCTTTTTCAAACAAGTGCCTGGCAATACTTCACCGACACCTTTGACGACCTCCTGTTAGTAAACGTCCTCAGTGGTACATCACTAAAGATGGAACTGCGACAGGAATCCCTGCCACTCTTTACCTTCGCCCACGGCAACAGCAGCTTCATCGAAAGCAGCTGGCGGTTAAAAGGAGACGGCTCACAGATCGTAAACTCACTGACAAACGACATCCGCACCCACGGCGGAGAAATCATCACCCGGTCCGAAGTAGAAGAACTGGTGGAAAAAGACGGCAAACTGGTATATGCCCGGAGCACCAACGGAGAAACCTATGAAGGTAAAACCTTCATTAGCAACGTACACCCAGCCATTACCAACAACTGGATAAAACAGAGCAACCGGATGAAAAAAAACTACCGCAACCGCATCAGTTGTTTAGAAAATACCTTTGGCATGTTCACCCTGTCACTTCGCATTAAACCCCATGCACTCAAATATTTCAACTGGAATCAATATATCTACAAAAAACCGGATGTATGGACTTTCCATCTGCAAAACAACCCCGTCAGCGGTATATTAGTCAGTTGCCGGATACCGGAAGACGGCAGTGAATACACACAACAAATAGATATACTCACCCCCATGACCTGGGACAAGTGCGAACAGTGGACACACACCACCGTAGGCCGTAGAGGCAATGAATACAGGGAAATGAAGGAACGCATCGCCGGTGAATGCATAACATTGGCCGGACAATTTATCCCCGGCCTGTACAACATGATAGCCGGAAGCTACACCAGCACACCGCTCACCTACCGCGACTATACGTACACCCCACGGGGATCAGCCTACGGCCTGCGCAAAGATTACAGAGACCCGGTAGTGACCATGCTTTCGCCCCGTACACCCATACCCAACCTGTTCCTTACCGGACAGAACCTCATACTACATGGACTACACGGCGTAACCATGACTACCCTCTACACCTGTGCTGAAATAATAGGAAAAGACTATATATGGAACATAATAAAAAACTAAAAACAATACAACAATGAAGTACGCATTAGTAACCGGAGGCAGCCGCGGCATAGGCCGCGCCGTCAGTATCAAACTGGCCCGGATGGGCTATCAGGTCCTGATCAACTACGTAAATAACACCACCGAAGCAGAAAAAACACTGCAACAAGTACAACGAACCGGACAAGACGGCGAACTATTGAAATTCGACGTAAGCAACGGACAACAAACCCGCCAGGCCCTCAAAACATGGCAAAACACCCATCCCGGCGAATACATCGAAGTCCTGGTAAACAACGCCGGCATACGCCGTGACAACCTGTTAGCACTCATGCCCGAAGAAGACTGGAACCACGTATTAGATACTACCCTCAAAGGCTTCTACCACGTCACCCAACCCCTGCTACAACCCATGATAGTACACAAATCAGGACGTATCATTAACATAGCAAGCATAAGCGGACTCAAAGGCACACAAGGACAAACCAACTACTCCGCAGCAAAAGGAGGAATCATAGCCGCCACCAAAGCACTCGCACAGGAAGTAGCCCGCAAAAACATAACAGTCAACGCCGTAGCCCCCGGCTATATCCTCACCGACATGGTAGAAGGACTCGACGAAGCCACCCTGAAAAAAACCATACCAGCCAACCGCTTTGGCACACCCGGAGAAGTAGCAGAACTCGTAGGCTTCCTCGCATCACCCGAAGCCGCCTACATCACCGGCAACGTAATATCAATCAACGGAGGACTCTATACTTAAAACGACAACCATGCAAAAATTAATAACACTACTATTCACCCTCATGCTCACCAGTACTTTCCTGACAGCACAGGAAATCCGGACACTGACAGCCACCGTTACCCGGACCAGGCACCATGCCGCCGTCACAGAAAACCAGGTAGCCACAGGAAAATTCTATTACAAACAACCCGGAAAAATGTGCATGACATTCAACAACAGAAAAGAAAAACTACTCATGGACGACAACACATTCATCATGGTAAACGATGAAAAAAACAGCGTAGCCAAAGGAAAAGAAGCAACCCATTTAGCCCTCCTGCAACAAGTCCTACAAAACATCCTTACAGGCAACACCAGCAACATAGACATCATAAAAACCACAGATATGGAAATAACCAGACAAGACGAACACACCATCCATATCACCCCAGCCACCACCGGAACCAAAGCAACCCGCAGGATGCTGTTCACCTCATTCACACTCACCATCAATCCCAACACCACCCGGCTCGAAAGCATGCGCATGAACGAAAAAGGCGGAAACTACACCCAGTACGACTTCTCCGGCTATATACCCAACGAAACCATAGACGACGAAACCTTCAAACCCAGCCCCCAATGAAAGAACTGAAAGACATCTGCTACATACCGGTAAAATTCAGTGAAATAGACTCCATGCAACGCGTATGGCACGGAACCTACATTACCTACTTCGAAGACGGACGCGAATCATTCGGACGCCACTATCCCGGCATCAGCTACGCCGACATGCAACAATCCGGCATCTACGCCCCCATCTACGGCCTGCAGGCCCGGTACTATGCCCCCCTTGCCATGAACGACACAGCCATCATCCATACCAGCTACATCTACAAACCCGGCGCACGCTTAGACTACACCTATAAAATCTACCGCGAATCCGACAACACACTATGCGCCGAAGGAAGTACCACCCAATTATTTATCGATACACAGGGAGAGCTTATGACAGACAAACCCGGTTACTATCAACAATGGCAGGATAAATATCAAATAACCAACCTAAAAAATAAACCCAATGAATGAAAATGTCAAATTCACCTACAAGTCCAACGACACAGAAGAATGGCTCGATAAAGTCTGGACACGCCCCATCGGCTACCAATGGGCACTACTTTTCAAACGGCTAAACATACACCCCAATACCGTAACAATCCTATCCATGATATTAGGCGCA
This sequence comes from Tannerellaceae bacterium, assembly GCA_021201295.1. Lineage (GTDB taxonomy): Bacteria > Bacteroidota > Bacteroidia > Bacteroidales > Tannerellaceae > UBA4116. Next base: position 102,226 of record JAJQFE010000022.1, read on the forward strand.
AGCTCAGCCTTGTTCTTTGCACATGGCTCCTGGCGAACAGAAGGAATAAACGGACTACTCTACAACCTCATAGCCATCCTGCTACTATCCTGGGCAAACTTCTACGACAGCGCCGACGGACAATTAGCCCGCATGACAGGACAAAAAACACAACTCGGACGCATCCTCGACGGAGCCGCCAGCGAAGTATGGTTCATCCTCATCTACCTCAGCCTCGTCTACCGCTTCTATCAACACCACACACTCGAATTCTGGCTACTCCACATCCCCGACAACGAACAAAACACTTGGATAGCCACCCTCATCTACCTGGGAATCGTACTCTATGCCGGATTCGGCTGCCACAGCCGCCAGTGCGGATTAGCCGATTATTACCGCCAGATCCACCTCTACTTTTTAAAAGGAGAAACCGGAAGCGAACTCGACAACTCCACACAACAACAAAAAATATACAACGAAACACCCTGGAAAGGAAATTTCCTTTGGAAAATATTCCTCAAAACCTATATCAACTACACAAAAACACAGGAAATACAAACACCACACTTCCAGCAGTTATTAAAAAAACTACAGAAAAAATATGGCTCAACAACCCACATCCCGCAAACCTTCCGCGACAACTTCCGCACCCATTCACTACCCCTAATGAAATGGACCAACATCCTCACATTCAACACCCGCGCCATTCTACTCTACACCACCTGCCTCTTCGACCTACTCTGGCTATACTTCGTTTTCGAAATAGCCATGATGACCACCATCTACTACTATATGCGCCACCACCATGAACAAATCTGTAAAAAACTGTTTAATAAACTATAACGTACCGCCATTAAACACGCAGCACACAAAAAAGAAGAAAACCGTGACAAGAAAAAAGATGGTCTTCCTGATAGCAACCCTATGGCTCGCATGGACAACCAAAGGACAAAATATGGAAATAAAAGGAACCGTAACCGACTCACTGGCAGGCGGAGGACTTCCCTATGCCTCACTGGTACTTAAAGGAACAACCCTCAGGACAGCAACCGACGAAGCCGACAACTTCACATTTACCGCCCCGTCCACCACCGGCACCCTGACGGTATCCTACTTAGGATACGACACAAAAGAAATACAAATCACCCCGGGAAAATCCACCAACCTACACATCCGGTTAGTCCCCACCGGAATCGCCCTGAACGAAATAGTGATCAACCCACAGAAAGAAAAATACAGCAAAAAAGAAAACCCAGCCGTCACACTCGTCAGGCACCTGATCACCCTACGGAAAAATAACGACCCCTACAACCACGAATATTACCAATACGACCGCTACGAAAAAATGATTTTCGCCATGAACGAATACGAACCCAAACCTGGAAAAAACGGCAAAGAAGGCAAATTCGATTTCCTGGTAGACTATATCGACACACTCGATATTGGCACCACCATCCTGCCAATTTCAGAAAGAGAAAAAATAGAAACAATTTACTACCGTAAAAACCCAAAAACAGAAAAACGACTAGTAAAAGGAAACCACTCAGCCGGCGTAGACGAAATATTCTCAAGAGACGGCATCCAGCAATTCCTGGGCGAAGCCCTCCGGGAAGTCGACATCTTCAGGAACGACATCCCCCTGTTCCTGCAACGCTTCGTCAGCCCCCTGTCCACCATCGGCCCCGACTACTACAAATACTACCTACTCGACACACTGGAAATAAACGGACAACCCTGCGTAGACCTCGGCTTCGTACCCTTCAACTCAGAAACCTGGGGATTTACCGGACACCTATACGTCACACTCGACTCCACCTTCTTTATCTAAAAAGCCATCCTGAATGTCCCCAAAGACATCAACCTCAACTTCGTATCCCAGATGACCATCGAACAAACCTTCCAACGGACCCCCGACAGCACCCGTATCATTACCAAAGACGACATCAGCGTACACTTCAAACTAACTGAAAAATCCAAAGGAATGTACGCACGACGCCTGAACATATACAGCAACCACACCTTCACAGAACCCGGCCCCGAACAAGCACAAATATTCCAGGAAAGCACACCAGTAATCACACTCAAAGAAGCCTACCGGCAACCAGACGAATTCTGGACAAACAACCGCCCCCGGGAAGCCATCCGCAGAAACCCCAACTCAGTAGAACAACTGATGACACGCCTCCGGTCCGTCCCGGTATTCTACATAACAGAAAAAATCGTCACCATCCTGGTATCAGGCTACATCCCCACCAGCGAAGACCCCAAAAAAAACAAATTCGAATTCGGCCCCATGAACACCACCCTCAACGGAAACGCCATCGAAGGAGGCCGCTTCCGCGTAGGAGGAGCCACCACCACCGCATTCAGCAAACGACTCTTCCTCGACGGCTACATGGCATACGGAACCAGAGACGGAAAACTAAAATACGACGCCCTCGCAGAATACTCATTCAACGACCGCAAAGAATACCGCAAAGAATACCCGGTACACTCCATCCGCCTCGAATACATGTACGACCTCAACAAACTGGGGCAACAATACATGTACACCAACCGCGACAACATGCTTCTCGCCATCAAACGCCAGAAAGACACCCGCGCCACCTACCTGCGACAGGCAGAACTGACCTACTACCGCGAACACTACAACGGCCTGGCCTACGGCGCAATCATCCGCAACTTCCGCAAATACGCCACCCCATACGCAGAATTCAACTACATCAACCCCAACAACACCATTACCCCACACAACCACTACGACATGACCGGACTCGAACTAAAATTCCGCTACGCAAGAAATGAAAAATTCTACCAGACCCGCAACCAGCGTATACCCATTACCTACGACGCACTCATCTTCAATGCCAGCCACACCATGTCCCGAAAAGGCCTCTTAGGCTCCACCTACAACTACCACCGGACTAACATAGGCATACAAAAACGCTTCTGGTTCTTCGCCTTCGGCTACCTCGACATGATTACCAAAGCCGGAAAAGTATGGAACAAAGTCCCATACCCCCTGCTTATCCTGCCCAACGCCAACATCACCTACACCATCCAACCCGAAACCTACACCAATATGAACGTAATGGAATTCATCAACGACGAATACGCATCCTGGGATTTAACCTACTACATGAACGGCAACATCCTAAACCGCATCCCCCTGATCAAAAAACTACAATGGCGCGAAGTCTTCTGCTTCCGCGGCCTGTGGGGACACCTGACAGGTAAAAACAACTCCGCAACCGGCGAAACCGGCCTCTACCAGTTCCCCCACGGCTCCTACACCATGAACAACACCCCCTACATGGAAGCCAGCGCCGGCATAGAAAACATCTTCAAATTCCTCCGCATCGACTACACCTGGCGTCTCAACTACCTCAACCACCCCAACATCCAACCCCACGGCATCCGCTGCACCATGCGGTTGTCCTTCTGATAGGGGAGGAGGTAGGATGCAGAACTCCGGCTATCATTTAAAAAGCCTCCGGAATCACTCCCGGAGGCTTCAACTATCCATTACTGGTCAGTCCTACATCCTGCAAATCATATCGCATGCGGACGGTCACACGTGGAATCAACCGCTTTGACATCCACCTTTTTAAAACTCACCTTCGGAGCTACCTCTTTGACCAATACCCCCGGCGAATGGACCACACGCGGACGTTTGAACATACTCGTATGGAATTCTTCCGGATCTTCCACCCCTTTACTGCCAGCCGTCATGCGGAAGTTCCCCACATCACCCAGCTCAACCACATTCCCTTTACGTAACTCACGCCGCATGATATAGAGTAGTCCCCTGAGTACACACGAAACATCGGGCGGAGAAGCACTCGACAAATGGGAGAGGTCCTCACACAAATCCCGGAAACTAATACGGTCACTCGTGCGAACCTGCGGGAATAGCAACGTATCCCCCTCCGACGCAGTTTTACGCAGGTCAGGCCTGCGTACCAAATGATATTTCAATGCCATAATTAAACACTTTTTTAATAGTTAATAAATTCACGGATAAAAAGAAAAACAGTCAGACCGTATGCGGTAAAGTACACTCTTTTTCCACCTCGATAAACCTGTATTTCTCAAAACCCACCCGGTTAGTAATATCCTTCATCATCGAACCAGCGGTAAAAATCACCCGCGGCGTACGGATATGACCGGGATGAAAATCCTCTTCATTTTCCACACCCGGTCCGCCAGTCGACATACGGAAATTACCAAACACATCCAACTGTACAATATTCCCCTTGACCAGGTATTGCCGCAGCAGGATCAGTAAACCGTCCAGAATACAGGTTACATCTGCATCCGTACACAAAGTATGCTCAGAAACCTGCTGGCACAACTCCTCATAACCGATCCGTTCATTCACCCGCACCTGCCCGTAATACAACATAGCATCATCAGGTGCCCCTTTGCGCATATCTTTTTTACGCACAATATGATATTTCAAACTCATCTGTTTTTATATTTTAAAGATTACTAAAAACGGCAGCCCCATATCCCACCCATAAAGACCCCGGGGAAAAAAGAGAGTAAAAACCAAAAGAGCCGGCTTTCTCAGGTCTTATCCTTTCTTTTCCTTACGGCTGGCCTACGGTAGCAATGCCTTTACCTATCATACATTTTATTTGTATTACATTTATAGAAAGCCCATTATTTAAAAAAAAAGATTAAATAGCTTATCCATAGTAATTTATCTCCTTTTTCCCGATTTTAAAATGGGATTTGAAGAGCATAAATGATAACATTCATTCCAAGCGTAATAGGTTCTGTTCTCATATATACCAGGTAATATATACTTCCCACAACATATACTACCCAGCCACCACATTCCCAAACAACCACCCCACCAAACAGGTTATTAAAACAAAACCAATCCCCCGGAAATGAAACATTCCCCCACATACCTGCTCCTCCTCTGTTTACTCCTTACCTACGCCACAGCCGCACAACCCGCCTACCTGCAACCCAACCTGGCCTACACCACAGACATCGGAGGAAACCTCACCGGCGGCAGCAAACAGGCATTTACCTATATGGGACTCGTAGACGCAGCCCTGCTCCTGGACACCGAGAAAGCCTAATGGTGGAAAGGCGGCCTCCTTAACCTCGGACTCATCAGCACACACGGCAAAGGGATCAGCACCACCAGCCTGCACGACCAGCAAGGCATTTCCAACATAGAAGCAGGCAATTACCCCCTCATCTTCTGGGAAGTATGGTACCACCAGCAATTCAGAAACCTCGAAATCCGCCTCGGATTACAAAACATCAACAGCGATTTCATGAACCAACCTTTCACCGGTAGCTTCTCCGGCTCCTCCTACGCCATATTCCCCACCTTATCTCTCAATTACTCCCTGCCCAATTATCCCATAGCCGGCCTGGGACTTACTTTCACCTACACCATCACCAACCACTGGAAAATACGGCACGCCCTCTTCAATGGACAAGTAAACAACCTGCAAAAAATACCATCAACCTCCGTTGGCGAGCCAACCTGAAAAAAGACGGACTACTCGCCCTTACCGAAATAAAATACACTTCCCCCGATACACTTCCCCTTACCGCCACCTACGCAACCGGTATCGCTTTCCACACCAAACCCTTTCCGGATGTAACCAACCAAACCCTGCAACATACCCACAACTACACCCTCTATACATTCGGCGAACACGACCTGGTCAAAACAGGCAGAAAAAAGCCGGTCTGTTCCTCCAGGCATCCTATGCACCCAAAAACCGCAATACCGCCTGGCTATATACCGCCGCCGGAATTATCACCCACGGATTCCTGACCCACAAACAAACAGAACAGGCAGGCATCGGCATTTCCCAGCTCCACTACCAGGCCCCAGGCACAACCACCCCCATAAAAACCCACCTCGAAAGCACACTCAAAACCTACATCCAATACCCACTTACCCACCAGCTAACGATCAAACCCACCTTCTTTACCCTCTTCACCACAGGAAAGAAAACAGCCTTTGCCACCTTAGTAAGGATCAGTTTCCAGTTGAACCCATAAAAACAAAAAAGCCGGGCCTGCAAGCATTCCGCTCACAGACCCGGCCCTATTCCCCGGTAAATAAACACAGGAAACTACCTTACATTATATATCAATAGACACACCACCCATAAACGTAGCCTTAGGCATAGGGAAACCAAGCATCGTTTCATATGGCTGAGCCAGCAGGTTATCCCCCTTCACAAAAACCTCCAGCCAGTTAAGCGGACGATAAGCCACCCGCGCATTCACCAACGCATAATTACTCGTCTGCGGATCATCCCCGGTAGACAAATAAAGCTTGTCAATCACCTGCGTACCCAGATTCACCGTAAACTTACCCGGACTATAATTCACCCCCGCATAAAATTTATTCCTCGGCGCACCCGTCATAAGCGTTTCTAGATGAAGATAACTATAATTCGTAGTAAAACTCAGGTTAGGCAATATCCGGTAATTCAGGCTAAACTCAACCACCTTATTTGCAAACTCACCCACATTCTGGTTCTGCGGACTACCATTCACCTGGACAATCTGCACAATATTATCCCCCTTAATATAAAACAAAGTCAGATCCATCGACAAACGGTTATCCAGAAGAGTTTGCGTAACCGTAAAATCATAACTCAGGCTACGCTCAGGAAGTAACTCCTCATTAGCTGGAGCATACATATATAACTCCCGCATATTAGGCGTACGGAAACCTTTAGAAATTGAAAACTTCAAATGCGTCTGGTCAGCCGCCCTGAACGAAACACCCGCCTGAGGAACCCATTCAGCACCATACAAATTATGATTTTCCATACGGATACCGGCATTCACCATAAACCGCCAGATCTCCTGCTGGGCAAACAGATACCCCGCCACCTCATTCAATTTAATATGATCCGCATAAATTTCAGTCACAGGATCACGATAAGCATTCCCACCATACAATTTGACATCAAAGCCCCCCGTAATCGTATTTTTCTCAAACAGGTTAACCGACTGGTACAGGTTCAACCCACCCATATAATCAGTCGATTCAAACAAATAGGGACGGGGAGTACCCCCTTCAAAATAACCATCATTAATACTATGATTACCCCAGTTATAATACACATTCAACGCCCCCCCGCGTGACCCCATAATTATTCTCCAGGGAAAGCCCCGCCATACCACGTAACACCTCAGCCGTACCATCCAGCATCGGACTACTCACCGTACCCGGATTTATAGAATTAGCCTTCGCAATATTTACATTCCCGGTCACCTTCCATTCCTCCGTCAATTCATACCCCGCCTTCCCGTAAAAACTAAAAGACTCAAATTCAGAATTAACCCGGTGGCCATCCGTCCGGTCATAATTTCCACTAACCACACCCGAGAAACGCCCGTTCCGGTAAGTATCCGTCAACGAATACCGCTGCGTACCATACGAACCACCCATCAACCTCGCCGACAACCGGTTCCCATCCGCAGTAGCCTGACGGGTAATAATATTAATCGCACCACCCATCGCATTCGAACCATACAACACAGAAGCCGCTCCCCGCGAAACCTCCACCCGTTGCGCATCCGAAGCAATATAAGCATCCGCCACCGGATGACCATAAATCGTAGCATACTGCGGATGCCCATTAATCAGGATAAGCACCTGCCCACTTCCGGCCAAAAACCCACGCATATTAATGCCACCAGCCGAACCGGTCGACACACCATACCCCATGATCCCACGAGAAGTCACAAAAAGACCCGGAACCCGTTCCATCAACGCCGGCAGAATAGTAGTCTCCCCACTTTGCTCAATCACACTCCGCGATACCACAGTAATAGGAACCGGCATTAAATCCTGTGAAACAGGTACACGCGAACCCATCACCACCACCTCACTCAGTTGGACATCCCTGTTATTCACCGTATCCGCAGGTGCCACCGGCACCTCCTCAGCCAGACAAGTAGCTGAATATAAACAAGAAGAAATTAAGAATAGTACTCCTTTTTTCATATATATCTATTAAATTAGTTAGATCAATCCCCAATATAGTAACATGTTTTTTTTAAAACGTGCCACAAATATAAACGATAAATAATTCCGCCACCCCATAAACCGGCACAAATATGAGAGGAATATTCCCAAAACGAAATATAAAAGAATAAAGACGAAATACCGAACCACCCCCTCTATACATTTTTTACAACAAAAAGCATTCCCCAAAGCCCTTTTTTATTCCTAACCCACAGCCGCTGGAAAGAGCCAGGAAAAAATAGACAGGCACTTTTTCACCCGGTATACAGTAACTTTATACCTGATTATATAGTAACCTTTGCGGAAAGATACTGGCTCCTTTTTCCCAACAGACAGGACTTTTTTTCAAACATACCTGCTCCTTTCAACCTCTTTTACTTGCTCTTTTTAGGGCAATAGACAAGCTCTTTTTTAAAAAAGGTGGTTGTATATTAACTAAAAAGAGCTTAGCGGGCAACAAAAAAGAGCAAGTAAAAATCTTTCTTTAAGATAGCCCCTTCTATTAAACAAACTATGAAAAAAACTGTTTCTGTAAGACTAAAGAACAATTTTAGTAATAAATTAAAAATATAAAAGTATGAAAAAGATGATTTTATCTGGTTTAGCAGCAGGCTGTATTCTTTTATCAGGCAACGTTTTTGCACAGGATGTTAAGAAAGAAGACCGGAAAGAGATCCGGGAAGAACGCAAAGAAGAGAGAAAAGAAAGAGAAGAAGAAAGAAAAGAACACAGAAAAGAAAACCGGGAAGAACGGGAAAAAGAACGGAAAGAACGCAGAGAAGAGAGAAAAGAACACCGGGAAGCGGAAAAAGAAAACCGCAAAGAAGAGTGGAAATAAAAGAAAAGAAGATAACCCCAACATTTACTCATTCTTTGAAAGAGTGACCAGTAGAAAGCCCTCGTGCTTTCCTATGCATAACCCCGGGTAGTACCCAGTCATGTTCGGAAGATTTTTTATATCTGCAACAGGTAAAAAATCAACATGATGGACGTGAGGATTTACAATCCGAACCTCTCCGGGTATCAGGATCTCCGGATCCGGAATCTATCAAATACCTATTAGGATAGAACAAAAGGTATGGAAGGCGGATCAGGAGATCCTTATATCCAGCAGGCGGGGATTGAAAATCCCTTTCGACGAACAAGGATACAACTTGTTTATCAATGGGTTATTGGTCGATAAAATCTTCCGAACATGACAGGGTTACACCCGGGATAGGTTTTACAGATAAGCCACAGAGGAGGTAAACCCATAGCATGTTAAATTTCCCGTCCGTAAAGAAATGAGAATCCCGGATTAAAATAATAAAAGATCGATCCATCCCTAACCTAACAGAAATATACTTACCTTTGTCTATACCGGAAACATGGATATACAGGTCAAATCATAGTTATAGTATTAAAAAACAAGATCATTATGAAACAAATGATATTAATCGGAGCAAGCGGATTTGTAGGTTCCGCTATCCTCAAAGAAGCCCTCTCAAGAGGTTATCAGGTAAAAGCAGTCGTTAGAAATCCGGAAAAAGTAACCAAAAAGAGTCCTGATCTGACAGTCGTAAAAGCCGATGTATCTTCAGCCGCTACGGTGGCAGAAGTAGTCAAAGGAGCCGATGCGGTGATCAGCGCCTACAACCCAGGCTGGACCAATCCCGATATGTATGATGAAACCCTCGCCGTCTATCCCGCCATCCTTCAGGGAGTCAAACAGGCCAGAGTCAAACGGTTACAGATAGTAGGCGGTGCCGGAACCCTCTTTGTCGCTCCGGGTGTACGGGTTGTGGATACAGGAGTCATTCCACAGGAAATAATGGGTGGCGTAAAATCATTAGGTGAATTTTATCTCCATACGCTGGTTAATGAGAAAGAGATCGACTGGGTATTCTTCTCTCCGGCAGGAACCATTACTCCGGGCAAACGCACGGGTAAATACCGTCTGGGGAAAGACGACCTGATTACGGATGCACAGGGAAACAGTAACATTTCCGTGGAAGATTATGCGAAAGCCATGATCGATGAACTGGAAAACCCACAGCATCATCAGGAACGGTTTACGATTGGCTATTAAAACCTGAAGCATGTTAGAAAAAGCATTCATGTTCCTTGCAGAACATAAAGAAGTTGCTTTTGCCACCGTGGGTAGTGACGGTAAACCTAAACTTCGTGTTTTTCAGATCATGAAACAGGAAAACACAACCGTTTACTTTGCCACTGCCCCCGGTAAAGAAGTTCACCGCCAACTCCATGACAACCCCTCTATCGAAATGCTGGGTATGGAGGGGAATATATCCGTACGGATCAGTGGAGAAGCCAGCTTTGATGTCCCAGAAGAAGTCGGGAAAGAAATATATGATACGAACCCCGTATTATCCCGGTTATATAAAGCGTATACCGATCTATCCTACTTCCGTGTTCCGGTCCGGAAATTGGATTACTTTGATTTAAGCACGACACCTCCGGTATTTAAAAGTTTTAATCTGTAAATAAAAGGTATGTGAAAACAAATTTTTGACCTTTACTGACCTATTTAAAAGAATAGATACAGTCGGGAGCTTAAATAGTAGGAGAGGATCTCTCCGTTATTATCGCCGGTGGCCAACAGTATGAACACAGCGGATCACTTCCGAAAGTCTGGACAGACTAACCGGACAGTCACCGGATTTAGCGGTCATCATTACCTTACTATAGATCTTTCCTGAAACTTTTATCAATCGTTTTTGTTTTACATATGCTCCCAGGGACCATTTTATAAAAAATAGGTATGCATTATATTACAGAACTTCTGAAAGGAGACAGTGCACATTTAGTCTATAGTAGCCTGATATTCCTGGGAGGAATTATTCTGGTGATTATACTATACAGGTATATACTGAACAAACTGATAAAAAAAGCCAGACGTTCCCAGACCTGGATAGATAATTTTGTCATAGAGATGCTACGGGTTCCTTTCCTCTGTTTGCTGTTGTGGGTAGCTGTTCGCATCTTCAGCCAAAGTATTTTTTATGACAGCAGGATTATTGACACTGTTAACCATGTACTTCAGATCCTGTTGATTATTACTATTGGGTGGATATTCCTTCAACTTAATAATATTCTGTTCTATTACCTGGAAAAGAAAGTAGAGAAAGAGAATGAAAACCGTTACGAAGTCCAGAGCAGCATTACTAAATTCACGATATTCAAAAAGTTACTGGTTGGGTTGATCACCATTGTGATAGTGGCCATCTGCCTGATGACTTTTGACCGGATACGAACGTTCGGGATCAGTTTGCTGACTTCGGTAGGGATTGCAGGGATTATTCTCGGCTTTGCCGCCCAGAAAAGTATCAGTATGGTGCTAGCCGGGATCCAGATAGCTATTACCCAACCCATCAAACTAAATGATCTGGTCGTAATCGACGGCGATAGCGGACGTATTGAAGAGATAAAACTAACCTACGTGGTGGTAAACTTATGGGATAAACGGCGGTTGATCATCCCTGTCAATTATTTCCTGGAACAGAAATTTGAGAACTGGACCCGCTATAGCTCCGATATTATAGGGGCTGTTTTTATCTATGTTGACTACCGGATTCCCTTAGATAAGTTAAAAGAAAAATTAGCAGGGATTGTCAAAGATGACCCGAACTGGGATCATAACCTGTGTAGTCTGAATGTAAATAACCTGAAAGAGACCTGCATTGAACTCCGTGCCTTAGTCAGCAGTGAAGATGCCGCCAAAAACAGTAACCTGCAATTCGCTATCTGGGAAAAAATGCTACAGTATATCCAGACTGATTTTCCCCAATATCTAACGCAGACCCGGATTCATCTGGTCAACGGCGTAAACCCTGCCCCGTCTGTCCAGCCGGAGAAGCCTGTGGGTTAATTTCCTGTGGTTAGGTTCAACTTTTAAGCAAACAGTTTGTTTTAATTATAAAAGGTTACCACAATATTATTCTATCTAAAACAATCTTTTATGAAGAATTCAAAAGAAATGCATGCGCTTATCAAACAACGGGGTACCAATCAACTCGACGATCTTACTTTAGGACTGGTCAATGCCATGAAATACAGCCGTTCGGACATCCTCTATCCGGATTTCGGTGATGTCAAACCGGGTGAAGGAGTGGAGCCGGAATGGTTTTATGAAGTATACAGGGGAACCAACAACTTCTCAGAGCTGACAGCTATTAACCAGTACATATCCCAGGAAGCACTTTTTGACGATATCGGCGAACTGATGATGGGAATCGCCCTGGTTGAAATGAAACATATGGATAAACTGGGAGATTTTATTTTATCCCTGAAAGGCCAGGTAACCCAGGAGTATGATATCAGATATGTCGCCTATAGGAAAAATGCCCGTGAAGCCGTACAACTGGGCATAGAGTCGGAAACCAGTACCATTGCCGAGTATAATAAACTATTGAAAAAAGTAAAAGAGCTTCCTGTGAATAAAACAACACTTACTACCTTCCAGCTCCTGTCCAAATTGATCGCTGATGAAACCCATCATATTTCCCTGTTCCGTGAATGGCTCAACGAGCATCCGGAATCCGAAAAATAGGATCCGTTTTTACTTAGGTTGGCTGCATTCGTTGGGATAGGCTTTAAGAGTAGATTTTGTGTGGTTATTGAAGTGGCGGGCGAGGACGAATGTACGGTTGAGTGAAACAAATTATCTGGTTGCGACCGGTGAACTGGAAAAGTAATGTATCTTTATGTGGTAAATATATCCACAAATAAATGATCGCGATGAAGAAAGTATTCCGCATACAGGGCATGGCGTGTGGCCATTACCGCAAATGGGTTAAAAAAGCCTTACAGCGTATACCCGGCCTACAGGCTGTGGTGACGCTGGATCCACCCGTAGCAACCATAGAATTTGCCGGTACGAAAAAAACACCGGAGGAATTACAAAAAGCCGTGTCTGAGGCGGGAAATTATATTTTGTCAGAAACAGAATAAATCCATAGGAAAGGATAGGAGCAGTGTGGTGTCCTGTCCTTTCCTATGAAATCCCTTTATTTGATCCGGTTCCAATCCATTAATATAGCATCGAGGAAACTGTATACCCAATCATTTCCATTGACTTTGGAGGTGGGTTTTAATAAAGAGGTGGCTGCCTTTTCACTATTTGTTGTGTAAGTGCTGTTCATTTTTTTTCTTTTTTTCCATACCCATACGTTTACGTTATTCAATCAGGTTCTATAACAGAAGACGATTCATAGCGTAAAATATTTTAGAAAAGATAGATGAATTTAATTTCCTCTCCTTTTTTTCGGATGAGCATCCGTAAAACAGTAAACTCTTTTTCCTGGTGAACTGTTTGTATAGGAAACTCATATTCCATATAAAAATGACAGTAGAACAATTAGAAAAAATGGCATCCGATATGTATCATTCCTCAGCGAATGATCTTCCCGAAACGCATCTTTCCTACCGGGAAGACTGGATGGCACATAAAATAGAAATGGCTATTCAGGAAAAAGGACCTTTGTTCAGGAAACTTTTAGCTGCAGGTACCCGGATGGAGGTAATCCATTTGTTACGGGGAACCCATATCGATAAAACCTACGCAGATGCCTATGATTCTCCTGATGATTGATTTTGTGGAACTCTTCTAAACACTTACTATCCGATTTCTGTTTTCAATAAAGTATCAGAAATATTCATTTTAAATAGATAAAGTTATGACAATTCAGGATTTAGAAGTATTAGCAGCTGATCTGTATAAAGATGCAGAAGAATCTTCCCCTATTTTCGGGTATACGAAAAAAAGGACTGGATGGCACGAAAACTGGAAGAAGATATTGAAGAAAACGGAGCTATGGTGAAACAGTATTTAGCCTATGAGGACACAGATGGTGTTTTAAATGACCTGGAACAACAATATGATAACAGTAAACATCATACCAAACATACCCAGGATAAAGACGAGGATATAACCGGTAAACAGGGTCTGGAAAATACAAAAGAAAAAGATAAACTCACAGACCGGAAAGAAGACCGGATCGTGGATGATGCCGGTGACACGAAAGATGATAGGACTACAAAGGAATGGGAGAATGTAGAAGATCTGAATGATCAGGATAATTTCCAGGATCCGGAAGGTGAGTTGCTGATCATTGAAACAGATGATGAAGTAATTATTTTTGAAACAGAGAATGTAGAAGACAATATAGAAGACAATGGAGAGTATACTCCGGAAGATAAACCGAAAGCCTCTTCGTATGCGTCAGGTGCCTCTTCCCGGGCCGGGAAATGCCATTGGTAAAAGCCGGTAAAAGAAAATAGTTCTGATAAATTTCCCCATAAAAAATGTCTGGTTTTTTTATGGGGGAATGGAAATATAAAGAAGACATGACAAAGAAGAGACAACAGAGAATAGGAATGATTGTAGGTATAGTATTGATTATTTTTCTTTTACTTTACTGGCTGGTCGTTACCTTAGATCTATCTGCCTATTATGGTGAATGGTAAAATCTTCCTCTGTATACTAAAAAATTATAAATTAAATTCTATCTTAGCACGCCATATAAGATTCATTCATGATGTGGCGAAAAATACTATATTTCCCTTTTACCCGGCTGATAACGGGTGTTATTATCATACTGGCACTAACTTATGGCATCCAGGAAGGGTGCCGTTTCCTGTCTAAAACCCTGCATATTGGTCTCTATTACAGGTTTTTGATCCAGCACATCAGTATGGCTGTTCTTGTCCCGCTGGGCTATGTCCTGTTTTACCGGTGGTATGAAAAGCGAAAGATCACCGAGTTAACGATGCAGGGCTTTTTCCGGCAGATGGGAGCCGGTCTGCTAACCGGCTTTGTATTCATGTCGGCTGTCATGGCTTGTATTGCCTTATGGGGTGTCTATAGAGTGAATGACCTGCATATAGGCTCCTACCTGTTACTAGCTTTCGCCGGAACTGTTTCTACCGGAGTAATAGAAGAAATCCTCTTACGGGGTATGGTTTTCCGTTTAGTGGAGGAGAAGTTAGGCACCTGGTTATCCCTGTTAATTTCAGCTTTTTTATTTGGCTTCCTCCATATCTGGAATGATGAAGCAACTGTCATGTCCTCTGTAGCTATTTCCCTGGAAGCAGGGGTTTTATTAGCTACCGCCTATATCTACACCCGTAATTTATGGTTCCCCATTTTTCTTCATGCAGCCTGGAATTTTACCTGTGGAGATATCTATGGTGCCCCTGTTTCCGGATATGTACCGGATCAAAGTCTTTTCATGAGTGAGATAGGAGGTCCTGAATGGCTGACAGGTGGAGGTTTTGGACCGGAAAATGCCGTACAGACAGTTCTTCTGGGATTACTATCAGGTGCTTTATTTATGATCTTTGCTTATCGTAAACAACAGATTATTCCTCTTTTCCGGAGGAGCAATACCTGAAAATCAGAAATCGCTGTTTTTGTAATCCGCCTGAATAGGATGAATTTCATCCACTGTTCCAAAATAAAATATTTCAACTATATTTGTTTGTCTATTTTTTATATCGTGGTGGGATATTCTACACAATAAACATATAACACTGACAACCCTGGATCATAAAGGAAAAAGAAGATCATACGGAATTTTCAAGAATATATACTTTATATTTTCCTAAGATGGTACGTTTTGCCCAGGAGTATGTTGTTTCGGAAGAAGAAGCCCAGAATATTATCCAGGATCTGTTTCTTTATTTATGAGAACACCAGGATACCCTTAACGCCGTATCGAACCTGCATGCGTTTCTGTTTACCCTGACGAAAAACCGGTGTATTGATTTTTACCGGCAGTATACCCGGATGAGTCAGAAGAAAAAGTCATTGGATGCTTTACAGGAATATGAATTATGCCTGAAAATGGAGGCTTTGAAACAGTTTGATGAAAATATGTTTAGCCTACAGGACATTGAAGAGGTCCTGAATAATGCGGTGAATCATCTGCCTGATAAATGCCGGGAATATTTATTTTTAGCCGGATGGAGGGATTAAAGCATGAAGAAATTGCCCAACAATTAGATATATCTGTTCATACGGTACAAAACCATATCTCGTTGGCTATCCGCAAACTAAAAAACGAACTGAAAGATTATTTGCCCTTGTTTCTTTTTATTGTGTGACCTGGTGAAGTGTTCCAAAACCACCGTGCTCCCGTGTAGGAAACACAGGAACATAGTAGTTGAAGGGAGTTGAATGGTTTTCAGGAAAATCATGGATATAGGAAAAAGTGGATCTTTTTACCCGGTGAATGGAAAAAATATGTATTCTTGTGATAGTTAATATATACCCATACTTATGAAAAGAACACTACCCGTTTTTATTAGCCTGCTGTTTGCTTTACTTACCGGCTGTGGAGAAGGGAATCCACCGGCAACAGCAGATTGGATCACCATAGATATTACAGCAACTTATCCTGAAAAGGAATTCATCCTGCAGGATTTTATGGATGTGGAGTATGTCGTGCTGGAAACCACGGATGAGTTGATTACCCAGGGCGTCGTGAAGGCTATAGGAAATGAGTTCCTCTTAGTGACCAACCGGGTGGACGGGGATATTTTTATCTTTGACAGGAACGGTAAAGGTATCCGGAAGATCAACCGTTGGGGGGCAGGGGAATGAGGAATATCAGTAGACTACAGAGCTTGTCCTGGATGAGGATAACCGGGAACTCTTTGTCAGTGACTATTATGCAGGAACTATATTAGTCTATGACTTATACGGCAACTTTAAAAGAAGTTTCAAATTCACAGATTCCGGGTATTATACCGATCTGTTTAATTATGACCGGGACCACCTGCTGGCTTATAAACATGATGAGCTGACAGAAAGGGAAAAGGATCCCTCCTGCCATATCCTTTTTTCCAAACAGGATGGAACGGTGATCCGGGAAATTCAGGTTCCTGTTAAGGCAGTGAAGACACCCAATATCCTGATGGAGGAGATGACTGTCATCACTCATTTTTACACGACCTTTCCCTATCAGGGGAACTGGCTGCTGATGAATCCTTCCTCTGATACGGTGTACTGCTATCTGCCGGATGGTACTATCCGACCGTTTATAGCCAGAACTCCTTCCATACAGGCTATGGATACGGAAATATTTCTTTTTTCGTGTACCCTTACGGAGCGGTATTATTTTATGCATACCCTGAAGAAAGAGCTGAATGCTGCCTGGAAATTCCCGGTGACGGACTTAGTCTATGATAACCAGGAACATACTATATATAGGTATACCGTCTGCAATGAGGACTTTTCAACCAAAAAAACGGTATCTATGAAGGCAAAACCTGTCCACCAGGAAATCGCAACCTGGCAGTCTTTAGATGCTTTTATGTTAGTGGAGGCATATGGGAACGGAGAGTTAAAAGGCCGGCTGAAAGACATCGCAGCTGAACTGGATGAAGAATCCAATCCGGTCCTTATGCTGGTGAAGCATAGGAACTAACCCCTTGCCTGGTCTGTCCCCATATCCGCAGGGCCGGTTGTTCATTTCCGCAGGGCCGGTTGTTCATTTCCGCAGGACTAAGTCCGGTTATCCCTGCAGAGACGCCTAACTCCCCCTGCGGGCGTTGACAACCGGCCCTGCGGAAAACGACAGCTGTTCTTTTTTCGATCCGATACGTAAAAAGACATTTAATATTCTAAATGTCCTGCCTCTTAAGTGTTAAAACCGGAAATCTCTTTTAACTAAAACCGGAAAAGATTGTTTCATAGCTAGATAAACTTAACTAAATAGATTTAGAATTATGAAATTAAACATCTTTTCTTCGGTAGTTTTAATGGCATGGCTGTTAGGTGCCTGTTCTGATTTAGATATAAAACCGGATGATCCATTTTCTGAAGGAGATCATAAAACGGTTTATCTTCGATTCAATACGAGCAGGCAGGAGACCCGGGAGGTGGAGGCAACGGCTACCGGGACTGCTGCCCCTTTGCTATCGGCTATTCTCTATTTTATGGATAGTGCGGCTGATCCGTTGGTCTATGCGGTGCGTACGGTCGGAGGGACTGGTGCGGATGCTACGGTTGCCCAGATAGAAGCCGGCTATGAGTTTACGGGGATTCCTTCGTTAGTGACCCAGGTGTATGTTGTGGGGAATTACAACTCTGCGGACCAGGATTTGACTGATGCCGCTTTTCCTATTTATGACGGAACTACTTTTTCGGTTATCCAGGATGTCGTCCTGAATATTCAACAGGTCGCTTATCCTGTGTTAGCGGATGGAACCACTTCTTCGGTTTTATTATCTGTGATGGATGGACAGGCGGATTTAGCTGAATATGGGGTGGGGACCAATACCTGGACCGGCAGTAATACGCCGGCTGCCGGGGATCTGTATGCGAATGTAACCCTTGCACCCGTGAATGCCCGGATCGAAATTGAGGAGATCAGTTATGCGGGGGATCTGTTAGCGTCTTTCACGCTGGAAGGTATTTATATAAATAATTACTATCCGGAATTGCCGGTTAGTCTGACGCCGGGAACGAATGAGCCTGTTAATAATGGTTCGGATGTCACGCTGTATGACAGAAACAATAGTGCGTATGCTTATTCCTATTATACCACGTTGGAGGATGAAGTGGACCTGGATGCTACGGTTGCCGGTGGAACTGCTGCTATCACGCCGGGGATGGATCTGGTCTGGGCCTATCATGTCTTTGGAAACTCGGACCTGGTTCCTCATGTGATTCTTAAACTTACGAATGTGGTTACGCAGGATGGTACTGAGTTAGGTACCCGGTATGTAACTGTTTCCGGTTTTATGAATGCCTCTACCGGTGCGGAGATCACTGTCTTTGCGCGTAATACTATTTATAAAATTACGGATCTGGCCTTTACGGATGGGGATATTTCGATAGTTCCGGAACCGGAGGAGATTGGTATCTGGATCCATGTAGAAGTAGAAGACTGGACTACCGTATATGTTAATCCGGTAATTTAATGATACGCAGAACTACCATAGGATTCCTGGTAAGTGTGTTGTTTTTTCTGTCTGGCTGTATACGGGAGGATCTGAGTGATTGTTTGCCTGACTTTCCATTCCGGCTGGCGTTTATCTATTATGGTGACGGAACAACAGACATATTTCCTTCAAAAGCAGCATCGGTGCAGATGTATGTTTTTGATACGGATGGAACCTATGTAGACCGGTACCTGTATTCCGGGGAACCGGAAGCCTTTCAGGGAATTATCCTTGATCTGGAACCGGGAACCTATGACCTGGTTTGCTGGGCGAATGTCACCAGCCTGTCTGAGATTATCGGAGGGGATGATCTGTTAGCAGATCATTATCTCTACAGCCGGTCTTATCTCTCTGGTGATCCTATCCTGGATTTTGATTCCCTTTATTATGGCAGGAGACAGATTGTTGTACCAGCTCATCAGGAAGGAAAAGATACGGTTTTTTTCAGTTCAGCCCATATCCGGATGGAGGTCTACCTGGAAGGGTTGTCTTCTACGGAGGTGGCTTTACGGGCAGTAGGGGATGCGCAAGGTTGGTTAGTGGTCCGCAATGTATATGTAGGCTATGATTTCATGAAACAGGTGACGGGAGAGATCGCAGATATGTATCCGGTGTTGACTCCTACGACACAGGAGAACATCCGGATGAGCCGGTTTGACCTGTTCCGGTTTCCCAATGATAACCGTATCCTGATAGATGTGTATAACGGGGAAGGACATTTCGTCTATTCTTTGGATGTCAGCGATTTTCTTGCACAGCATCACATACAGGTGGATGGAGTCAATGAGCTTACCATTCCTATTTATATCCGGTTTACCGGATTGGGGAATATGCAGGTCTCTGTTGATCCGTGGGATTCGGAGATCGTGGAACCTATCGTCTGATCGTTTATTAGTAAGTACCCTCGGGAAAATGAAAAAATATATATATTTCCTTTTTGCTATAGTTTTTTTGCCGTTTTTATGGCTGGGACGTAGTGATGAGCCGGTTGCCCGTCCTGATGAAACAGGTTCGGAAGTCGGATTGGTCATTACCATGCATGTTCCTGCGGCCGGCTATGTAACCAAAGCGGTAGATGAAACGCTGATCAGTAGTGTAAATGTGCTGGTTTTTGAAGATACAGGCAGTGGATATGTATATACTTACCTGGTGCCGGGGTATGCCTTAACGGCTGTTACGGAGTCTGCCTATGAATTCTATGCCAGGGTAACTGCTACAGATGATCCGGTTAAATTATATATAATAGCCAATTTCCCTGTTACTGATTCGGACCTGGTTTCCGGGAGCACGGAAGCTGAGATACGACAATGGTTGACCAGTACCTTTACTGCGGAGGGTTTTGACGGCGGACTGCCGATGTTTGGAGAAGTGGATCTGCCGGATGGAGTAGAGGAAACCCCTTCGCCGGTCACCGCTTCCATGGTTCGTTCCGTAGCCCGGGTAGATGTGATCAATGATGCGGATAACTTTACGTTGACTTCTGTTCAGTTGTACCGGGTAAATGATTTGTATCAGGTGATTCCGGATACCCTGGTTAATAACCAGGTCACGGCCGCCAGTGTCCCTGTTGCGGCTACTCAGTCTGTTCATACGGTGCAGCTTCCGGTCACCGGCGAGGTTTCCACACAAGCGCTTTATCTCCCGGAATCTGTCCTGCCTCAGGTAGCAGACCGGCAGGGATCTACGGTAGTCGTCATAGGTGGTATATATGGGACCGGTACGGATACGACTTATTACCGGATGGATTTTGTTCCGGACGGAAATGAAAACCTGTTTGGCCAGGTACTGAGAAATCATTTGTATCAGTTTACCATACAGGAAATCCGTGCCCCGGGATGGGAAACTCCGGATGAGGCGGCAGAAAGTGAGTCTACACAGATCACGGCGGAAGTGGTCGTCTGGAATGAAAGTACGGTCTATATGGTCTATGATGAAGTCCGTTATCTGGGTGTTTCTGCACGTACGATCCGGTTATCCTATTCAATCGGAGCGGAGGAAACAGAGACTGTGGAGACCAACCTGGATGCGTATGACTTATATTGGGCGGATGCTGCCGGGAATGTGGATACTACTGTTGCTCCAATCAGTTGGGGAGATTCCTTTACCGATAGTGATAGCTTATTTACTGTCAGTATTTCCGGAAATGGCACTGCCATTCAGATTACGGCTAATACTAGTAATACTTCTGGTAGTGATGTAACCCGTTATCTATTGATCAGGGGCGGTCGTTTAGAAGTTCTATTGACACTGATCCAGGGTGTGCCTGTCCTGGTGAATGCCAGTCTGGCTGTGTACAGCTCATTAGAAGAGATCGGGAGCCTGGGAAATCAGATCTTAGGGACTTCGTTTACTTCTCCGAGGGAACGGGTCCAGGCCATGGTCAGTATTATGCAGTCTTCAGCTAATTTTGGCCTGAATGGTACGGTGCCTATCCAGCAGCGGATCCTGATTGGCGGCCAGTCCGGTTATGAAATCAGTGCGGATGTGGCAGAGTCATTTAATGTGTTGTATCTTACATACAACGGCAATGTTAGCCAGGCTACCACAGATGTCGTATTGAACTGGTTGAGCGAGGATACGAAACGGGTACTAATTATACAATATGATAATCAGGCTTCTAATCCCAGGGTCCTGAATGCCTTAGGGATCACGGAGTTTTACCAGCGGGGGCAATCTACCCCTTATACGGTCTATTCCAGAGCTCCGGCTATTATTATGGATGGGGTTTTCGGTGCAGTTGACTATAGTATGTTGTATCGTTCCTATGATGATACACATGGGAAAATAGACTTTGACCTGGCTGTCAGCCTCGGGATATCGCCGATCTTATTAGCAGATAATGGACGCATGGTTTTCGGAGTGGATTTTGACAGGCGGATTGTCTATTCCGGAGATATTGATTTGTATAGTAGCCTTAGCAATAGCCGTAGTGGGGAATATCTACAGGCCGGCGGAAGTGCTACTGCCAATAATGCTTCCCGTCTTATTGCTAATCTCTGGGCCTGGATTGCTACGACGGCTTTATCAGAGTAAATGAGCCTCTGTTTATAAGGTTCCAGACAAACATTTGCTTACCTGGAGCCGGTTTTTGATCCTGGGGGAACCGGCTATAGGCTGGATTGCCTGGCGGATGGTACTTCTGATCCTGTTCTCTCAACTTCATGCCCTTTTCTATAATGGAGATATTCTCCTGTTATATGCGTTAATGGGGTTTGTCTTATTATTAGTCTGTGATCTGAGTGACCGGACAGTAGCTATCCTGGCAACCATCTGTTTGTTGCAACCTGTTGAATGGATACTTTGCTTTTATGGCAGTGTTGGTATCTTTATTCGTACAGATCTGGTTTGCTTCCGGTGGATATAAGTTCCAGCGGTTGCTGATTCCTTATGGACGGATGAGCCTGACCAATTACATCGGCCAATCTATTATTGGAGGATTTGTTTATTGGGGATGTGGTCTGGGATTATATCGATATGCAGGAGCAACTTATTGTGTGCTGATTGGCATCGTGATCTTTACGATCCAACTGGTATTCAGCCGCTGGTGGCTATCCCGTTACCGGCAGGGCCCTTTGGAATATCTGTGGCGAAAAGGAACCTGGTGTAAGAATCCGTTTCATTCCTGTGCCCCGGGTGGTTTAGGTATAAATAAGTAATGGATAATGGATAATTGATAAAGACAGGTCAATTATCCATTATCTGTTTTGAATGAATTAAACCGTGCATCCGCAAAGGGTGGGGATCAGATTCCGGTCACCATATGCATTATCAATATGGGCCACATTGATCCAGAATTTATTATCCTGTAACCAATCCAGCGGGAAGGCAGCTTTACTACGCGGATAACTATGGTTCCATTCATCAGCAGTCACTTCATATTGTGGATGAGGGGCATTTTTCAGTACGTTATCAGTTGGGTCCGCTGTCCTGTTTTCTACCTCCCGGATTTCATTCCGGATACAATCCATCACTTCAATAAAGCGATCTAATTCCGCTTTACTTTCGCTTTCCGTAGGTTCTACCATTAAGGTGCCATGTACCGGGAAAGAAAGCGTAGGAGCGTGGTAGCCGAAATCCATCAGACGTTTGGCGATATCTCCTTCATCAATTCCTGAGCACTCCTTAATCGTACGGCATTCCAGGATCAGTTCATGACCTACTCGTCCGGTTGCTCCTGTGTATACAATACCATACGTATCTTTCAGTTTGGCTGCTAAATAGTTGGCATTCAGAATGGCTACTTTGGTAGATTCCGTTAATCCTTTTTCGCCTAATAAACGGATATATACATACGTGATAGATAAAATCCCTGCGCTACCATAAGGAGCTGCAGCCACTGTATTCATTTCACTACCCCATATTACCGGGTGGGAAGGTAAGAATGGTACCAGATGTTCCGCTACACAGATCGGGCCGACACCGGGACCTCCACCACCATGAGGAGAGGCAAATGTTTTATGTAGATTCAGGTGGCAGACATCCGCTCCGATATAGCCCGGATTCGTCAATCCTACCTGGGCATTCATATTGGCACCATCCATATAGACCTGACCACCGCAGGTGTGCACAATATCGCACATCTCTTTTATATCCGGCTCAAAGATACCGTGCGTAGAAGGGTAAGTGATCATGGTTGCAGCCAGATTCTCCTGATGAGTTTCTGCTTTTTCACGGAAATCAGCCAGGTCAATATTACCCTGTTCATCACATCTGACTGTCACAGTACTGAATCCACACTGGATCGCACTGGCCGGATTGGTACCGTGCGCAGAAGCAGGTAACAGAACAATGCTGCGATGTCCCTGTCCGATACTTTCCAGATAGGTTTTAATCACCCGTAATCCGGTGTACTCTCCGGCAGCACCTGAGTTAGGCTGAAGACTAACCCCTTTGAAACCGGTGATCTCTGCCAGATAAGCAGAAAGGTTTTCGATCAGCTCTTTGTATCCTTCTGTTTGCTCTTCCGGTGCATAGGGATGTATGTTCTGGAATTCCGGACGGCTTAACGCAAATAATTCAGAAGCTGCGTTTAATTTCATGGTACATGATCCTAAGGAGATCATAGAGTGAGCCAGAGAAATATCTTTTCTACTCAGACGGGTAATATAGCGCATCAGTTCGGTTTCCGTATGATATTTCCGGAATACCTCCATCTGTAAGAAGTCTGAAGTACGTGCAAATAACGGATTAAAATAGGTTTTAGCCGGAATTTCCTCGTTCAGGGTATAATCCTTTCCAATAGCCCCGGAGAAAATATACAGTAAGACTCCTATATCGGTCAACTGGGTTGTCTCATCTATGCTGATCCCTACATGTCCACTCTCGAAATAGCGAAGGTTTACCCTGCATTCCAGGGCGATTTCCCGCAATACATTGACTGACACATGTGCCGGAAGTTCAATTTTCAACGTATCAAAGAAATCCTTATTTACTTGCTTATATCCTGATTTTTCCAGTTCCGTAGCTAAAAATCCGGCAGTCGAATGGATCCGGTTAGCTATATTTCTTAAGCCTTCCGCCCCATGGTAAACAGCATAAAAACCTACCATAGTTGCTAATAGAGCCTGTGCTGTACATATGTTGGAAGTTGCTTTTTCCCGTTTAATGTGTTGTTCCCGTGTCTGCAGGGCAAGCCGGTAGGCCGTATGACCATACGCATCTTTGGAAATCCCGATTATCCGGCCCGGAATAAATCGTTTGTACTCTTCTTTGGCCGCCAGATAACCGGCAGAAGGACCACCATAGTACATAGGTATGCCGAAACGCTGGCTGGTGCCAAACACCACATCCGCTCCCCATTCACCCGGAGGTGTCAGAAGGACCAGACTCATCAGATCCGCAGCTACCGCTACCCGGGTTCCGTTTGCCTGTGCCCGGTTCACGAATTCTTTATAATCTTCAATAGATCCATCTCCGTTAGGATATTGCAAGATGGCTCCAAATACTTCTTCTGTGAAAGTATAGGTTTTATAATTCCCGGTCACTACCGTAATTCCCTGGGGAACCATACGGGTGTGGAGTACAGCTAATGTGGATTCAAATACATCCTGATCCACAAATAAAACGCCGGCACCTGCTTTAGCCTGTGCCCGGCTACGGGAATTATACAACATAGTAGCTGCTTCTGCAGCTGCAGTTGCCTCGTCTAACAGGGAACAGTTGGTTAGAGGAAGTTTCGTCAGTTCACAGATCACAGTCTGGAAATTCAGTAACGCTTCCAGTCTTCCCTGGGAAACCTCAGCCTGATAAGGAGTGTAGGAAGTATACCAGACCGGATTCTCCAGGACATTTCGTTGGATAGGCGCCGGACAAATGGTGTCGTACCATCCCATACCAATATAAGAAGTAAATACCTCATTTTTAGATGCCAGCTCAGCGATATGCTCTGCCAGTTCCCGTTCAGTCATAGGCTCCGGCAGGTTCAGAGGTTGTGAAAGACGGATGTCGGAAGGAATCGTCTGGTCAATTAAGTGATCCAGGGTTTCCACACCTACAACCTCTAACATTGCAGGCATGTCCTCTGCCGTAATGCCTATGTGACGGGTTGAAAAGTTATTTGTGTCCATAATGTTATGTGTATTAAAATTAAGTCAGATACTATGCAAACGTTTTTATCAAAGGTATGGATTACTCAATATTTCATTTACTACCCTGGTTTCCGGACCATGCCCGGGATAGACAATGGTCTCATCCGGCAATGATAATAATTTATCTTTAATAGCAGCGACTAAGACTTCCTGATTACCACCCCAGAGGTCTGTGCGTCCGATACTTCTTTCAAAAAGCGTATCTCCAACCACTACAAAACCGGTTTGTTGATTGTAGAATGCCAGACTACCGGGTGAATGTCCCGGCACTAATAAAGCTTTCAGTTCAGAATCCCCAAACCGGATCAAATCATTCCCGACAATAAAATGTTTTACAGGAATATCCGTAACCTGGATAGGCAAGCCTAACATGTCAGCCTGTTTCTGGGCAGAGGGCAACGCCTCCACTTCGGCCCGGTGTGCTTCCAGTGAAAGTCCGTAAGTCTGGTATATAAATTCATTCCCGAGTATATGATCGACATGTAAATGAGTACATAGCAGATGCTTTAACTCAATTCCGTTTTCCTCAATGAAATCAATCAATTCTTTTTCTTCTTCTCTCCACATACAACCACAGTCTATCAATACCCCTTCCTTTGTATCATCATACACCAGGTAAGTATTCACAGAGAAATAGTTGAATTCAAAAGGTTTTATATGGATCATAATGGTACGTATACAACTTTTTTAGTTATAAAAAATTCTTCTTTAAAATAGTCATCCAGGTGAATGCTCATGGCTTTATTACGGAAAGGTAGTATCTCATGTTGCAATTCACCTCCTTTCAGACAAATTAAACCATTCGGAAGGGCACTTTGTTGCTCCTTCTTGATGTTTTTACTCACAATCTTCACCAGGTCAGCTAACGGCATCACAGCCCGGCTGACTACAAAATCAAATTTCTTCTTTTCCTCTTCACCCCGGCCATGCCTGAATGTCACATTCTTTAATCCAATCCCTTCTGCAACTGCCTGTCCTACCTTAATCTTTTTCCCGATACTGTCAATCAGATGAAAATGTACTTCGGGAAACAAAATCGCTAAAGGAATACCCGGGAAACCTCCGCCGGTACCCAGATCCATAACAGAAGTACCCTCCTTAAAGCTCAGTACTTTGGCAATCCCTAATGAATGCAGTACATGATGCTCATACAGGTTTACAATATCCTTACGGGAGATCACATTAATTTTTGCGTTCCAGTCTGCATATAAGGGATATAGATCCCTGAATTGCTTCTTTTGAGTCTCTGTCAGGTCCGGGAAATAGGATTCCAGCAATGACCACTGGGAATGAACAATAGTCAATTCATGAGAAGGGTTGTTTAGAGCTTCGGGCGTTGTAGATAGGTGTTCCATACAAATAAATACTATGGGATTCTTCAGTAAATTATTTATCAATTAAGTAACTAACCGGGCTGTTGTTTCTCAATAAATGCCGGATGGTAGAATAGGGGAGTTCCACATGGATAGTTCCTACTACATAAGCTGCAATTTCATATTCATTGAAATCATAGGTAATACCTTCCTCGTCTACGAGGAAATTGCCATTCGGATAAATTTCATCAATACTGAAAAACCTCATGTTTTCCAACTCTTTCGGATCTGCTACCTGATTCTGTTTAGCAATCTGGTCTACCAGTATTTCAGCCAGTCTGTCCTGATAATTATCTATAAAGATTTCTTCTTCAGGAATAGGTTCACCGGTTGCCAGATTCAGTACTTCATTGATCGTGGAATGGGCTCCATGCGCTCCTCCGGTATAACTTTCATAAGTAATCATATAACTCAGAATGTCTCCCTTATTATAAATGATATCATTAGCAGACATTTCATAATAAGAGAACCACGCACTTACCGGAGTATCTCCGGAAAAAGTAAGTTCGGATTTAAAGTCTTCCTCTAAACTTTTATAATTTTTCAGATAATCCTCCACATATTGTTCCACCGCTTCCTGCGGGGTAAGATCCCGGTAAGGTTCACCAAAATAAGAGAGAATAAACCCTTCCTGGAGTCTGGCCAGTATGGCTGCATCGGTATATTTTTCCGGATAAACGAATTGGATCTGCAGGTTACAGTTCGGATTTTCCGGGTTTTCTAACAGATGGTAGGTTTTATCCACCCGGATGGTATTGAATTTAATATCATTTTCAGATATATGCTTACTACCCGAATTGCATCCCTGGAAAAGGATTACCGTCAGAAAAAGTGCCATTATACAGTTACACCTATTACTTCTCATCCGACACAAATTTTAAATATTTTAGATTGCAAATGTACGTGATTATCTTATAAATTCCTTAGACAAAAAGGAAAAAAGCATGGTGAAATTCCATTCTGTATTCTACTTTATTTTTCTGCTGGTACAGAATGGATTTGAGCTCTTACGGAAAACGGTTATACGTCTTCCAGGCTTTGGCTCGTTCCCGGTTCCGCATTTTAGCCCGTTCAGCCGGTGAAAAAATAGATTTCAATCCGTCATCAAACGAAACACCCGACGGACGGACAGCCTCTCTCCTTATATTAGGTGAAACTACAAAAGCCCTGATTTTGTTCGCCGGTAAAGGCTTATCCAACCCGTAACGCATGAAGACAGCCGGAGGCATCGAATAGAGATCGATCTCCTTTTCTTCGGATTCCGGACGGACGAATTCCGAAAAATCTTTGGTAATAGTCAATTGATCCGGCTGTGCAAGAAGCATTTTTTCAGCCGGAGCCGGAGGACTTATCCGGATCAGGATACCGGACTCAATGGCCCGGACTGCTTCCGAATTCAGCCGGATCTCCTCCTTACCGGACAAAACATTCCGGAGCCAAACCGAGTCTTTTTCAGTCCATTGAGCATGTAAGTAACTCGTCTTACTGAAACAGATCCATAGAACAAGCAGAATATTTCTTTTCATGCGTATGAAATCAGCAGCTAATAATATTCCAGGCATTAGCCTTTTTTTGTTTCTTCTTTTGGCACGTTCACTTTTTGAAAAAATATCCTGCAAAACATCTTCCATAGAGAAACGGCTCTTAACCACAGCATTTACACTACCTCTTCGTTGGCCATCCCTGACCTCTTCTAAGAATAAGTTCTCCGCTTTGGCAGCAACAGTAACCAGACTGTGGCCTAACTGGAACTCCGTTTTTTTCAAAGGAGAGGAGTTAATACGAAAAGCATTCCTATCCGTTTTTAATGCATCTGCCTGTCGGAGTTGATGCAATTGATACACACTGGGAGGCACAGTCTGATAATCAGGTAAGGAATCCGTATCCATCACTTGACCTGCGCCGGAAAAGTCCCGGGTAACAGGTAAAACCGGAGGAGCAGAAAGAAGCTGGTTCATGTTTTCATCGTGATTAATCAGGGTTCCTGCCTCAATCGCCTTTAACACCTCAGGTCTTAACCGGATCTCCTCCTTACCGGAAAGGACTCCTTTCAACCACACAGAATCTTTCTCAGACCATTGAGCCCATAGATCTCCGGTATGGTGGAGCCAGCAAAGTGTTAATATTAGCATCTTCTTAGTCATCCCCAATATTAAAAGGCCGGTAAGGTAGAGGTTAAAACCTAGGAAAGAGTAAATTTTCTATTAATTAAAGCGAATAAACTGTTGAAGTTTCTAAAGAGAATACAATCTTAATTTAATTGTTCCCAATTTTATACAAAATAAGGCAGGGTGAAAAATATATATACAATGGCACAGGTCTATCCACCATTTCGCTTTTCCTTTTTACTTCAGATTTTATCCGTTTAACAGATCCATCCAAAAAAGGAAAACATTTAACCCCTATTTTTACAGTGTGTTAATAACTTAGTTAGGCAGTAGTTTATTTGAAAGTAAAAGCAAAATTGATTATGACAAATAGGTTATACATTTTCTTATGTACACTGTGCTCCATAGGAATCATTTCTTGTTCCCGGGAAGATCTGTCTTTCGGTAATAAAGAAACAGAAGGAATAGATTACGAGGTGGAAGAGGAATTTGAAACCAATACCCAGGAAGTGACTTTTGAAAATGAAGTAACGATTGCCTTTTCATCCGGTACGGCATCGGTCAATAATCCGTATGCCTCCCAGGGAATCTCCATCCAGGTAGAGGGAGACCATGTGATTATTGACTCCTCCGCACAAAACGGAGACATTCAGTATGTCCTTTCCGGAAATACAACAAACGGATCCGTTAAGATTTACAGTGATTATGCGTTTGGCTTAGTCCTGAATGGAGTCAGCATTATAAATGAAGATGGGCCGGCATTAAATATTCAGTCCGGGAAAAAAGCCTCTGTCCTACTGGTAGAACATACGGCAAACCGCTTAGTGGATAGTAAAACATATACAGATAATACAACAGAAGATAGAAAAGGCGCATTTTTTAGTGAAGGACAATTGATTTTTACCGGAAAGGGTAGCTTAGAAGTCGTTGGGCGGTGGAAACATGGGATTTGTAGTGATGATTATATAGAAGTGCAGGAAGGATCCATCAAAGTTTCTGCTGCTGCCAGCGACGGGCTACATGCAAATGAATACATCCGGCTGGATGGCGGTACAATAGATTTACATGTACAAGGCGAAGGGATTGAGTGTGAAAAGGGTTATCTGATAGTTAATGGAGGCAATCTCTCTATTGTTACAACAGGTGAAAAAGGGCATGGATTAAAGAGTAGCGGAGATTGCACCATTAACTATTGTGAGCAAATGAATATCACTGTCAAAGGAAATGGCTCCAAAGGATTCAAAACAGGCGGTAATCTGCATATTGTCAACGGAGCCATTGAGATCACGGCTACAGGGGATGCATTTTATGACAGCGATGACAAGGATATTACCTCCCCGGCAGGACTCAAATGCGATGGGAATTGTACGATTGACAAAGCCACCCTGGTGCTTACCTGCACAGGAAGTGCCGGAAAAGGGATCAATACAGGAGGTACCTCCGTTTTTAATAATCCGGCTATCACAGTGACTACTTCCGGGAAACAATTTACGTACAACCGGGAATCATCCTCTGCGAAAGCCATTAAAAGTACAGGCGACCTGACCGTGAACGATGGGACCTATCGGATTAAGACTTCCACCAATGGAGCAGAAGGCATGGAAAGTAAAGCCACCCTCACCATCAATGGCGGACAGATTGAAATAGAAGCCTATGACGATTGCCTGAATGCTTCCCGGCATATCCAGGTGAACGGTGGACAGATCTATTGCTATAGTACGGGAAACGACGGAGTAGACTCCAACGGAACACTCACAGTGACAGGTGGCCTGATCATCGCCTCCGGAACCAGTTCACCGGAGGAGGGTTTCGACTGTGATAATAACACATTTAAAATAACCGGTGGTGTGTTAATCGGAACCGGAGAGTCTACCAGTACACCTACATCGAGTGCCTGCACACAGTACTCACTGATCTGGGGCACATCCGGCACAGCCAGCCAACTCATACACATCCAGTCTGCTTCCGGAGAACAGATCCTGACCTATCAGGTGCCACGTTCCTACAATCAAATGACCTTTCTGTATAGTAGCCCTTCTCTGGAAGGGAATCAAAACTATACGATCTATACCGGAGGCTCCATCACAGGTGCAAACGATTTTCACGGATATTATACCGGCGGTACCTACAGTGGCGGAACCTCTTCCCAGACCTTTACTACTACATCATTAGTCACCTCCATAGGCAATTCTTCCGGAGGTATAGGAGGGGGCGGCCCAGGTTTCGGCGGTCGCTGGTAACTCCATTATCCCCATTTTTGATTGACACACACTTACTTATAAATTTTCATAGGTTCATTTTTTTTGGATACCCATCATCGGGAGATGGCGGGTATTTTTTAAAGAAATCACATTTCATCGTCCGTTATTCATTCTCAATTCTCAATTGTTCCGTATATTTGCTATCCTGAAAATAGTCCGGCTATATGATGGCAATAGATGATCAGACAGGGTTAGTATTAGAAGGAGGAGGCATGCGCGGTGTATTCACCGCAGGTGTCCTGGATTATTTTATGGATCATAACATCCGGTTCCCCTACACCATTGGCGTGTCAGCCGGAGCCAGTAACGGAATCTCCTATATCTCCGGGCAAAGAGAACGGTCCAGATATAGTAATATCGATCTGTTACAACATCATAATTACATAGGAATCAAACATTTTCTGAGGGGGAAAGGCTTTATCGATCTCGATTTCCTCTTTTATATCTATCCGGACAAATACTACCCGTTTGATTATGAACGCTACTTCCGGTCCAAAGAACGTTTTGTCATGGTTACCAGCAACTGCCTGACCGGGAAAGCAGCATACTACAAAGAGAAAAAAGATCCGGACCGTTTGTTAGCTATCCTAAGAGCCTCCTGTTCACTTCCTGTCTTATGCCCGCTGTCCTATGTAGACGGCCTGCCCATGGTCGACGGAGGAGTCTGCGATGCGATCCCTGTCCGCCATGCCATAGAAGAAGGCTATCAGAAGAATGTCATCATTCTGACCCGCAACAAAGGATATCGCAAAAAAGATAAAGATTTTCACCTCCCCGGTTTTATCTACCGGAAATATCCGGCCATCCGGGAACAACTCAAACTCCGTTACTGGAATTATAACCAGGTATTAGAGGACATAGACCGGCTGGAAGCAGAAGGAAAAGCCATAGTCATCCGTCCGCAGAATCCTATCCGCGTAGGACGAACCGACAAAGACGTCACCCGCCTGACGGAATTATATGAAGAAGGCTACCGTTGTGCAGCCGCCCTGATGGGTTCCCAAACAATTACCTATCCTGATCTGAGATCAGATCCCGTAAAGTAAGTGTCCGGTGAAGCAATCACTTACGGATAGCCGTATACTTCTCCAGCAGAAGCACCGGATAATAAGACTGCTTCGCCTGCCGTAATCCCGAAATACCCAGATCCTCTTCCCGGTTGATATACAAAAACTGCTCCGGAATATGCGACACAAACTCCTGGTTGATGGCACTATACGCTCCCTCATATTGAATATCCGCTTTCTCCACATGAATGCCAAACGTATCCTTCGTAATAGGAGCCCCAAACGAAAAAGCAACAATCCGGCCATCCACACAAATACCACCGCCTATCAATCCCAGCTCACTGAAATGTTCCAGCGCATACGTCATGGAACGACGCTCATAGCTCAGATCCTCCTCATCCTCATCCGTCCGGTTAGCCTTGTACCACTTACGTTCCAGCTCTAAACAATAAGGGACTAATTCCGGCGTGATCGGTTTATATTCATAGCTATATCGCTTATTAAATTTATTGATATGATTACGCTTAGCCTGGTATTTCTTACCCGTCAGGTTGACCAGGTCCTCCCGCAGGTAGATATAATCAAAATAATCCCGGTTCGGTAAATATTTGAATTCCCCCGGTAGCGCCTCCTCCAGATCCCTGCGCCCCAATGGAGTCACCCCTAACAGCCACAACATATGCCCCTGTTTAGCCGCATCTTCTTCCAGCAAAGAAATAACCTCCCGCATATCTCCCTCACCATTTCCAACAGGACACATATAGACCGGCCGCTGTTCATCCTCCTCCACATGAAAACGGATCACTAAAAAATCTTTCACCACAGCAAACTTACTATGGTAAAGGAATCGCCAGCTACACATATTGGCAAAAGAAAAATCGCAGTTTTTATATTCACTCTGAAACGTAAAAGATGTAATGATCTTCCGATCCTGCAACGTGATAGGCTTAAATGGTATCTCCATTATTGCATAAGTCTGATTTATGAAATACAAATATAAATGAATCTTCTGAAAAGCGGGTTTCAAAGATGAGAAAAAATAGATTACCCCATTCAGGCAAACTGTTCCTTATATAAAGAATAGTATTTCCCCTTCTTGTCCAGCAGCTCCTGGTGCGTACCCTTTTCAATGACCTCCCCGTATTCCAGTACCACAATCTCATCCGCATTCTTGATGGTAGACAACTGGTGAGCAATCACAAAACTGGTCCGTCCCTCCATCAGCCGGTCTAATCCTTTCTGGATCCGGATTTCACTGCGGGTATCAATATTACTGGTCGCCTCATCCAGCAATAAAATAGTCGGATTGGCAATCGCAGCCCGGGCAATATTCAACAACTGCCGTTGCCCCTGGCTCAGGTTTTCCCCATCATTATACAACATCGTGTCATAGCCATGCTGCAACCGCTTAATGAAGGAATGAGCCGAAGTCAGTTTCGCAGCCTCCATCACCTCCTCATCCGTAGCATCCAGCCTGCCAAAACGGATATTCTACCGGACACTGCCCGTAAAGAGATGCGTATCCTGCAACACAATCGCCATCATCTGACGCAGGCTCTTTCGCCGGATATGGTACAATGAAATATCATCAATCGTAATATCCCCCGATTCAATGTCATAAAAATGGGGAAGCATATTCAGGATCGTGGTTTTTCCGGCTCCCGTAGTGCCTACCAACGCAATCTTTTTCCCGGCAGGAATACACAGGTTAATATCCTTCAGAATCAATTTACCCGGGTCATAGCTGAAATACACCTGGTCCAGCGCAACCTCCCCTTTCATATGCTCAATAGGGATAGCATCCGGAGCATCCGCCGGTTCCGGTTCCTCATCCATCACCTGGAAGATCCGTTCCGCACCCGCCAGGGCCGCCTGGATCGTATTATACAGGCTAGCCAGTTCATTGATCGGACGGCCAAACTGCCGGGAATACTGCAGAAAGGTAGCCAGCCCCCCGATATCAAAACCCCGGTAGATCGCTAAAATACCTCCCACAATGGTAATAAATACATAAGTAAGCGTATTCAGGTTCTGCATGACAGGCATCATCAGCCCGGAATAAAACTGGGCCTTGAGGGATTTATCCTGTAAGTCCAGATTCTTTTCCCGGAAACCCGCTTCCACCTGCGGCTCATGGCCAAACACCTTCACCACCTTTTGTCCACTGATCATCTCTTCAATATACCCATTCATATCCCCCAGCGACACTTGCTGCGCTTTGAAATACCGGCTACTCTTCTTCACGATCTGCCGGGCACTCAGGATCATGACCAGAACCGTGATCAGCGCCACCAATGTCAGGATCGGACTGATATAAAGCATCAGGACAAAGATTCCCGTCAGCGTCAGCACACTACTGAACATGTCCGATAACGAGTCAGTCAACGCATCACTGATCCAGTCAATATCATTCGTGTACCGGCTCATCAGGTCCCTATGCTGGTGCTCATCAAAATATTTGATCGGCAGATATTCTATTTTCTCAAACAACTCCGAACGCATCCGGTGGACCGTCCGCTGAGCGATCCGGTTCAACAGATAGGAACGGATCCAGACAGCAGCCACCCCTGCCAGATAGACCCCGCTCAGCATGGTCAACATCCGCACCAATCCCCGGAGATCGCCCGGTAAGATATAGTCATTAATGATGGGACGTAAGAGATAAGAACCCGTCAGGTCCGCAGCAATACCAATCACAATCATACAAAAGATCACGATCAGCAGGCTCCGGTCACAGGCTAAATAAGACACCAACCTCCTCAGCATTTTTCCCGCTGCCCTCGGAATATTTTTTTGAATGGTTTCCGGTTGTTCCATAGCCTTACACAGTCAATTGTTGAGAGTTATAAATTTCACGGTACACCTCAGAAGTTTCCATCAGGTCAGCCGGCCTGCCCAGCGCCAGGATCTGGCCATCCTCTAAGATCATCACCCGGTCAGCCGATTGCATCGTATTCAGCCGCTGGGTAATAATAAACACCGTCGTATCTTCCAGCATACGGTTCAGGTTCGTCCGGATCTTCAGTTCCGTCTCCGTGTCCACCGCACTCGTGCTGTCATCCAGGATCAACACCTTCGGTTTTCTCAGTAAAGACCGGGCAATACAGATCCGCTGTTTCTGACCTCCCGACAGATTGGAACCACCCCGTTCCAGTATCGTATCATACCCATCTGCTAGCGACATAATAAAATCATGCGCCTCCGCAGCCTGGGCCGCCTCTTCCATTTCCTCATACGAAGCATCCTCTTTTCCCCACCGCAGGTTATCCGCAATAGTCCCGGAGAAAAGGACATTCTTTTGCAGGACCACACCCACACCCTGGTGCAACACATCCAGGTTATAATCCTGGACATCCCTGCCATCAATCAGGATCTGCCCGCCCGTCACATTATACAAACGGGGAATCAATTGCACCAACGAAGTTTTAGCCGAACCCGTGGCTCCCACCACAGCAATCGTTTCCCCCGGCGGGGCCTCAAAGTTGATCTCATGCAACACATCCGTTTCACCGTCCTGATAGCGGAAGTCCACCCGTTTAAAGATCACTTCCCCTCTCTCCACCCGGGAGGTGTTCCGTAAGCCCTCCGGCGTATTGGTCAGCGAAGGTTCCTTATTCAGCACCTCCAGGACCCGTTCCGAAGAAGCCGAAGCCCGGGCAGCCGTCATAATGATCATCGAAAGCATCATCAACGAAAACAGGATCTGCGCCAGGTAATTGACCACTGCAATCAGTTCACCCACCTGCAACTGGCTGTTGATTACCTTCCGTCCCCCAAACCACAGAACCGCTAAGATGGAAAAGTTCATCACTAACTGCAGGATTGGGAAAGCCGTAATCACCATGTTAGAAGCCCGGATCACCATATCCCGCAACTCCTCACTGCTCCGTTCAAACTTCCCAATCTCAAAGTCCTCCCTCACAAACGATTTCACCAGCCGGATATTGGTCAGGTTTTCCCGTACCACCTCATTCAACTGGTCTAATTTCTGCTGGACAATCACAAAATAGGGAAAAGCAGACCGCAGGATCAAATACAAACTGACAGCCAGCACCGGAATAGACACCAGCAGGATCTACCCTAAGTCTTTATTGATCCACAAAACGAAGAACAGCGCCATCACCAGCATCAACGGCGAACGCAACAACGTCCGCAGAGACATCAGGATCACCAACTGGATCTTCGTAATATCATTTGTCAGCCGGGTGATCAGCGAAGCCGGACTGAACAGGTCAATATCCGGAAAAGAAAATT
Source organism: Tannerellaceae bacterium (assembly GCA_021201295.1). Taxonomy (GTDB): domain Bacteria; phylum Bacteroidota; class Bacteroidia; order Bacteroidales; family Tannerellaceae; genus UBA4116. The sequence goes on from JAJQFE010000022.1 coordinate 138,768, forward strand.
CCTGGATCCGGTGAAACAAAGCACCCCGCAGATCCGTCCCAAACCCAACTGAAGCATACGACGAAACATACATATTCCCGACACTCACCCCTAAGCTAAGCACCGAAATCAACACCATATATATCCCCGTATGAAGAATGTAAGACAAGTCCCCCTGCATCACTCCATGATCCACAATCCTTGCCATAAACATTGGCTGAGCGGTTTCACAAAGTACCATGACCAGCACAAGCAGGGGACTCAGCAACAAACTCTTTTTGTACCCCTTAATAATCTCCCAATATTTTTTCATCCGTTTGATATGCTCTTGTAGGAAGGAAACAATCGGAGCGTCAGGATGGTTGCCCCGGACCAATAAAATATCCGCCCCACTGCTAAAGAATGGAAAGCACGGGAGTTAGCTGGCCACTGGCCTGGCCGAACTTGTAATCAGCCGTGGCCGGAAGATCCCTTTCCACCAAATCCGGTGGGTCAGGGAAAATCCTCCGGCCGCCACTGGGTCAGGATTCCTTTACCTAAAAGTTTTTAGTCAATTTTAATACACTCATTATCAAAATCCATAAGGTCCAGTGTTGGTATGTCAAGTTCCTTTAGAAAATCAAAATCAGCTACATTATTTTCTGTCAGCCATGTATTGATCAATGAAAGATGAGGGACTTCGTATCCTGGTTATTGTGACAGGTTTTGTTCATAAGCATATATTTTATTTAGCAATGTATTCAATTGCTCAACATCGAGGCCGGAGATATCTAATAATCCTGTATAATAAGCTTTATTGCCCTTTTTTCCTACATTTATTTTTTTGTTCTGACATGTTTTTCATACGTGTCCTTTAACCAGTCTTGAAATTTTTTCTCTATATCCTTATCCTTATTCTTATCTTGAGCTTGATCCTTACTTTGATCCTTATTTTGATTTTCAGATAGCTCAACCTTATTATTTTGATTTTTAGGTAGCTCAAACGGATCAAATCCATATTGTTTTCCTTTGTCGTTCTCAAGTACATAGTCTACAGCCTGGACACCATAGAGTTTGTATGTACCTGATAAATCTGTCATACTTTTAAGTTTTATTGCTGTTATCAACGCCTCATGTACTCTTCCTTCCGACGGGTTGGGGTCAAATATATCAGATTCTTCTCTCACCTGTTGGGAATCAGGGTCTTTTAAGAGTCCCTGCTTGTAAGACTCCAGTTGTTTTATATTAAAGGGTTCACTATATTGCCCTATACTATTATAGCTGGAAGTTTTTTCGGAATTGGAAGTTGAATGATCGGGATCTCTAAAATATTTCAAAATTTCATATAATGGATTATTTAAATTTAATTCTGCTTCAGGCTTTTTTATATATGTGGTGTTTGCGATTGTTTCTTTCATGGTTTTGATCATTTTTCCCACACTTTTTGCTTCGTCCAGTGTTCTGAAATGCCATATTTTGTCATCTTCAATAAGTTGCTGTATCACTTCATCTCCTTTTGACTCCCTAATTTCTCCACCAATATTCAACACCCTTTGAATCACATTCCCTGATTTACTATCCGTTCCTTGTCTGTAGCCTTCTCTTCCTAAAGTGTTAGTTTTATAAGCCTGTAGGATTTTATAGCCAGGTGCTTGGCCGGACATCTTGTGATCGCTGTCTAACGTGTGGGATTGATTTTCGGGCTTTTTTGTATATTCTCTCATGGTAACTAAATTTTATAATGATATAAAGATACTATGCAATGATAACATATGGCTTCTTGATCACAGAAAAATGGTATTATTTATTTACAGACACTGGTCCGGCTGGATTTGTAATCCGGCTGCACTGAGTAGAAGGATCTCCGGATCCGGAAAACATTACCTCCTTTGTAGAATCCATCTGTAAGGAATACATCCCCGCAGTTCAGGTTTGATGATCTATGGCTGGCTATGCGGAATGTGTCGGATCGGGAGAATCTCTTTTTCCTATGTTTCCCGGATGAAGGGTTTGTCGCCGATCCGTTTGTAGCGGTCATCGTGGTAGTAGATGAGCTGGTCATTGCGGATGCCTTCGCGGTTTTTGGCCATGAAGAGTTTGCCGCGGCCTTTTCAGGGGACGCCTTTGGAATCTATGGCTGCCGGGTCGTAGTAGTCGGGCTTGTGGATGATCAGCACCATGTCGGCATCCTGTTCGATGTCTCCGGATTCGCGCAGGTCTTCCAGTTGGGGCATGCGGATGCCGGTTCCTTTGGCCGGGCGGCTGAGCTGCGAAAGGAGCAGGACGGCTATATCTAGTTCTTTGGCCAGGTTTTTCAGCTCCCCGGTGATATGTCCTATTTCCTGATAGCGGTTCTGGAACTTCTGTCCTGTCTTAGTGAGGCCGAGGTGGTCGACTATCAGCAGCTCCAGATTCCCTTTGCGTTTCAGCCGCCGGGCTTCCGACCGGATGTTGTGCAGGTAACGGATGTCATGTCCGGCAGCAATCCAGATGGGCAATTCCCACAACCGGCCGGCTGTCTCATCCATGGCATTCCATTCTTCCGGAGTCATCTGTCCGGAACGCAGGTGGCTGGGGTGGATCCGTTCATCTTCCAGCAGGTAACGGCCGGCCAACTGGGTGTCTGCTATCTCTTCCGACACGATGAGTACCGGTTTGCCGGCCTGGGCAGCCGCTTTGGCAAAGAAAAGGGCCAGCTGGGTCTTTCCCATCGAGGGGCGGGCTCCTAAAATGATCAGGTCCGGGGCATGCCATCCGCCCGCCAGGGCTTTATCCAGGTTTTTCAGTCCGGTGGGGATGGCCACCTGTTTCCCGGATTTCCGGATCTCTTCTGCCTGGGCTGCTTTCTGAATGGTGTGTTTGAGGACATCCGGCAAAGGCAGGGAAGCGGTTCCAGATAGTCCCGTAGACCATTCCGTCACCTGTTTTTCCCAATCTTCCAGCAATTCATCCGGATCTTCGGCCGGATCATGTGCCTGGTGCCAGAGTTCTGCCGCCATCCGGATGATCCTCCGCATATGGGCTTTTTCTTTCACGATGGCGGCGTGATACCGGATGTGTGCTCCGCTGGCGATGTTTGCCGTCAGTTCGGTGAGGAACAGCGGACCGCCGATCCCATCCAGTTCCTGATGGCTTCTAAGTTCTTCCATGACTGTCAGGAGGTCGACCGGTGATTGCCGGTTTCGCAGACGCGTGATCGCGCGGAACAGGGTGGTATGCGCCGGCAGGTAGAAATCCTCCGGGTGCAACAGGTCTTCTATGGTCTCCTAGGCAGTTGATTCCACCAGTAGCGCTTCTAACACCGCTTGTTTCAGTTCCGGTGCCTGTGGCGGTACCAGATGTTCATTGATCGATAATGGTGGGTGGTTCTTTTTCATGGTTGTTCGTATTGAATTGTGTAAATTCATCTTCCCATCTCCGCTGGTTGATCCAGGTCTTCAGGTGTGGATAGGAGGGAACAAAGGCTCCGGCGGCAGCCTGTTGGTTCCGCCAGGTCTCCCATCTGTCCAGGGCCGGCATTAACAACGGTAAGAGGGCCAGATAGTGGGGGTGCTTTTTCCGGAAATTCAGGAACTCCGTGTCCAGTGACTGTTTAATGCCGGGACACTGTTCCCGGAACACGCCGAAGGTTTCGCGGGCTGCGGCCAGTATCTCTTTTTCCTTAGCCTCTGCCTCTGCGTTTTTCGCATTTTCTGTTTCCGCTGTTTCGTCTGTTTCCTGCCGGTTTTCCCGGGTTGCTTTTCTCCACTCTGCCAGCGGCTGGCCTGTGGCCAGATCTACGGTTAGGGAGTAGGAAGAGGGCATTCGCTTGTTTTTGCCTGAGCGGAAACTGATTAAGTGTTTCTCTGTTAATTGCTCCCTGGCAGTCCGGATGGATCTCTCACTGGTCTGCAGGATTCCGGCTAAGTAAGTATTGGAACAGGTGAACGTCTCTTTCCAGGTAGGATAGGCACCGAGCCAGAGCAGTTCATAAAACAGGGCCTGCTCGATGGCAGATAACAGATACCATTCCCGTGCTTTTCTCATTGTAGTAATTAATTGATACCAATTCACTTTCTCATGTTTTGTGGAGATAGCTACCTGTGGTCCGGTGCACCGGACCACAGGTGGATCTCCGGGTTAATAGTTTGTTTGTATGGGTTGTGTTTGTCTTACTGGTAGTAAATATCCGGAATCCCCACCTATCCGTCAAGCCTGGGTAAACGGTTGAAAGGCAAATTTTAAAATTATGATAATCAGTGAGATAGTATTTTTCAATCGTCCGGATTTCAGCGCAAAGTAAGGCAAACGCATCTGTTATTATTCCTTAAATTTTTCTTTGTCACCGGTTTGCTCTTTCAATTTCTCTATTTGCTCTGTAAACCTGCGATACAGGGTGCTTGTTGGATATTGGGTCCGGAGGATTTTACTGAAGGTCTTTATGACGGTATAGGCGGTTTGCTTTTCAAATATGCCTTTGTGATAGCACCGGGCCAGGTAATATAGAAAAATTTTCACCCCTTCTTTTTGGAGTTCAATCTTTTTAATTTCTTCTGTTTTTTTCTCTTCCAGCCAGAGGATGGGGTAGATTTTTCCTTTCAGGTGTTTCTGAATACTGAGCCATAACTTTTTGTATTTGTTTTCAAATTCTTCTTTGCCGAGGGCATAGAAAAGAAGAATAAATTCCCGTAGTGTATCGGGATCATCCTGTACGCTCCGGAGGAACCGGCTGGTTTTTTGCCAGGAGATTTTAGGTCCTGCCACTTCTTTCAGGAAAAGCCTTTCCGGAGAACCCATTGCCCGGTTATTCCCTACTTTTTTCCTGCTTTTTCATACCATTTAGTTTTGAAGTTCCTACTATGAAAAAACAAAAAAACAGGTCTGGTAACCAGCAAAAAAACAGATAAAAAAATATCTTTATATATATATATTATTATAATTAATATTTATATTAATTACTTGTCGGTCACTGGGACCCCC
>JAJQFE010000058.1 GCA_021201295.1 Tannerellaceae bacterium
GAAGTGAACTCTTTATATGCAAAAGATCCTTAGGTATTCACCAAAGTGAATACCTGAAACCGTAAGGGGTGCATAGATTATCTATTCATTATCAATATATTATACAAAAAATGAACAGGTGAAAACTTAAAAAAACTTTTATGAATAGAAATAATTACTTTCCAAGGAAAATAAAAGGATTTATTTATCAGAATTTTCGGCTGTATTCTTCCGCACTTTTCTCTGGAACCTCTATGAACTGATAAGTATCTATTTTTTCCAGCAAACTATTCAAAACAATGAACTCAAACATAGTAATCCGGAAAATAGAGCCGGAGGAAATCCATACACTGGAAGATATGCTTTACGAGGCAATCTATCAGCCTGACGAAAATAATCTGATCCAAAGAGATGTTTTACACATACCGGAAGTAAACGCTTACATTAAAAACTTTGGAAAACAAAAAGACGATTACTGTCTGGTAGCAGATGTAGACGGAGAAATCATCGGAGCCGTATGGGTCAGGATACTATCAGAGCCCATCAAAGGCTATGGATATATAGATGATGAAACACCGGAATTTGCCATTTCTTTATTTAAAGCATACAGAAACCAGGGAATGGGAACCCGGCTGATGCATGCCATGATACAATATTTACAGGAAAATGATTATAAACAAACTTTCCTGAATGTCAAAAAAGAAAATTATGCGGTAAAACTGTATCTAAAACTTGGATTTGAAATAGTGGGTGAAGATGAAGAAGACTATTTAATGTTGCTCGACTTAAAGAAATCTATCGCTTTGCGGTTTAATGAGTGTATTACCCATGCCGACCTTCAGGGATTAGCTACCCTAATGGCTGACAACCATATTTTTATAGATATGGCAAACAATCGTATAGCAGGAAAAACCAATACTATAAACAAAGCATGGAAACCATTTTTCAGGTTATTTCCAGTTTACAGGAACATCTTTCAGAAAATAATCACTCAGGGTTCAACAGTGGTTATGCAAGGTTATTCTATTTGTTCTGAAGAATGTCTTAACTATGTCTATGCTATCTGGGTAGCAGAAGTGGTGAAGGGTAAAGTAAGTTTGTGGCGTATTTACTCCGACAATGAAAAGAACAGGAAAATGCTTGGTATATAAAATGGATACCTGTTTCAGAGATTTTTTATCAGTGCGGCTGAAGGGACTCGAACCCCCACGCCGTGAAGCACCAGATCCTAAGTCTGGCGTGGCTACCAATTACACCACAGCCGCATTGTATTGCGGTGCAAAGGTAATTCTTTTTTATTTACATACAAATGTTTCAGAAAGATTTTATAGTTAACTGCCTGGAGGAGGATACAGGATCAATTCTAATGCTTTCTCAATTAATGCATCCCTTCCTTTTTCTTCCCATGCTGCATCTAACGAGACCTCTACATCCGGAGCGATGCCGAATTCCGTATGTTGCTTGTTTACATCCAGAATAGGGCTGGTTGGAAAACGGACGCTCCAGCCGTTTGGTAATTCGGAGGTAATCGGAAATTCACTCCCCCCTCCTGTCCAGTCACCCATTGTTGTTACATGGGAAAGGACTTTCAGCTTACTGACAAAATTATTAGTTGCACTATAAGCTCTCCGGTTGGTCAGCAGGATCACAGGACGCAGTCACAACACACCTTTGGAAGGATGCAGATAAATAGGATAAGGATCGGAGAAATCGGAATGCCCCTTTTCCGTTTTATGTTGTATATAGGCACATAATGTTTTTTCTGCTAAAAACCGGGAAGCCAGCCGGTCTGAATTGGTCAGGAATCCCCCGGAATTATTCCTGACATCTACAATAATCCCTTTACAGTCTTCAAAAGAGAGCAGGATCCGGTCCAGTTCGGATTCTAATAGTCCTTCCAAAAAAGTAGGATAATAAAGATATCCCACCTCTCCTTCTCTCAGCAGGATATATTTAACTTCATCACTTTCCCAGTCATAGTTTCCCTGAAAATAGTAATTAGCAAGCAGGCTTTCATTAAAATTAACCGGATAATCCAGGAACCAGTTATCATACCGGGAAGTTCTGTCCTGGGAGATCAGGTTGATATGGCCATCCTGCAGCTCATTCAGCATATCTGCAAGGACATAAAAAAGTTCAAATTGGGTCATGGACTCCTCTATCCGTCCGCTATATTCCTGATAGACCGCATCCCAGTCTACTTCTTTATACTCAAAAAAACAATAGTGCTCATCCATAATTTTCCATAAAGCCTCAAAATTCTGATGAGGAGATTCGGAAAATTCATTCTGCATTTCACATCCTGCCAGCAGACACCAGCAAAAAAACGGAATATAGGTATGCAGAAAAAAACTCTTCATTTATATACCATTTGAATAAAAAGCACTCTGGGTCTTTTGTTTGTGCCGGGAATGCTTACCACCCAAAGATATAAATTCTTTTACCCAACCAATCATAAATGAGTTGGAAATCAAATGAGTTTTTATCAGATTCACATCTGAATAATATAAACTGTTCAGGTATCCTGCCGAATGGTCATACTCTTAACCGGAATATCCACCGTAAAATAATTTTTCATGGCAAACTTATTATGGAACGAGTTAAAGCTAACGATGTCCGTAGTGTGTCCGACATTAAAAATTTCATAATAGGTTTTACCATAGGGAGGAGCAAAGAAAACACCCATAACAGGAAGGTCTGCCTGATAGCGGAATGTTAACGGCAAATCTTTAAGCCGGGTGCTATAGATAGCAATAACAGAGAGGTTTAGGTCCAGATCTATTTTGGCAGATAACGGATTATTTCCATTCTGGGTATTATAGATAAATCCACCTAAGAAATGTCCGGAAACTCCACCCATAATCATAAAGTTCATAGAAACAGGCATCCGGTAATGATATCCTAAAGAATAGTCTACAAAACCGGCAAAGTCATTGATCCGTTCGGCTGGATTTTTAGTGGAACTGATATCCATATTGATGAGTTGCTGGCGGGAAATCCTATAATTAGCCAGCGGGATGATTTTCATCCGTTCATTCAAAATATGCATCCCCCAGCCCTTATAATTGAAGGGTGAAAGATACGTATCTTTAACATTCGATGTTCCCAAACCAAATAATGTCCCCTCATTCAGCACCCGTGGAAACTCATTCTGTTCAGTCTGGGACATAAGCTGAAACGCGATCCCTGCTAACAGGAAAAGGAACATAATTTTTCTCATGGCTATTTATACCGGTTCATCTTTATCAAACAATTTCATCTGTCCTGTGATTTCATCTAAGATGTCTGTAGGGTTTTCCTGATCCGGTTCTATATCTTCTATCGTATCCATCGTTACCTCCGGTACGGTTTCCGGTTCAGCAAAACGGGTAGGCTCCAACTCACTGATCTTTTCTATCTGGTAGGTAGAGATACGTTTACCGCGTGCTTTAAAGGATTTAACCCCAATAAACTCTTCCGCATCAATCTCCAATTTACCACGGAAATTATCTTTTCCGCCAAAAATCACCTCTATACGGGGATAAGTTTCGTCTGTCAGCAAATAGAACTGACTTTTCGGGTTATTCCCCAGAAAGTTTTGCTTACGGCTGCTTTCTTCCATCTGGAAACGTTTGAGATATGGGAATTTCTGATCTGCATCATATAAAGCTGCTGTCCATACCTTATTCGGGTCATATTTCTGGATAGCTACAATATTATTTTCATAATGGTTACTCAGATCATAATTAGTCGTATAGAATTCTCCGTTTTTTAATACAACCAGTATCTTTTCATCATTATGGAATTCTCCTAATTCTTCTCCTCTGCCATCATAATTCAGGCGAAGGACATCCCAATCAAACCAAACCTGGAGTCCACCTAATGTGGAAGTTCCCTTTTGTTTCAAGGTAATTTTATGAACTTCGCCTTTGGTCAGCACATTTCCCATGGAACTGCGTCCTTTAATACTGATCTCGCTGAAATCCTTTTCAAACATAAAGACTTTCTGGCGCGGTTTTGGTTTCAGGATCACTTTCACTGTTTCAGCCTCTCCATTCGGATTCACACTAAAATATAACACTCGGGAGCTGTTCGTACCTCTTGTCACAGTATATTCCTTATCCCGGGTAATACTGGTAATAGCAAATCTTTTAATATAGCTTATACCTTTAGGACCACCATCCCGGTAAATTACATTATAAATGGTCCGGCTGTCATTGCGTTTAAAAACATTGACATACAGGACATCTTTCCCGATAAACATTTTGTCCGGAACTTTTACCACCTTATAAACCCCTGTACGGTAGAAAATAATAATATCATCAATATCAGAACAATTACAAATGTATTCATCCTTTTTCAGGGACATGCCGATAAACCCTTCCGCACGGTTGATATATAACTTTTCGTTAGCTTCTACTACTTTAGTTGCCTCAATCGTATCAAAGTTACGGATCTCTGTCTGACGGGGATAGCTGGCACCATATTTTTCCTTCAGACCGGTAAACCAGTCAATCGTATAGGAAACTATGTTTTTCAGTTTATGATTGATCTGTTTAATATCCGCATTGATCTGGGCAATCTGGGCTTTACTTTTATCAGAATTAAATTTCAGGATACGTCCCATTTTGATTTCCATCAACCGGAGAATATCTTCCCGGGTTACCTCCCGCACTAGTTTAAGTTTAAACGGCTCCAGCCGGCCATCAATATGTTTAACAACAACATCTATATTCCTGGCATTCTCAAATTCCTTATCTTTATAGATCCGTTCTTCTATAAAGATCTTTTCGAGCGAAGCAAAGAACAAGGCTTCTTCTTTTTCTGCCTTTTCAATTTCCAGCTCTATACGCAACAGAACCAGTGTATTGTCTGTAGAATGGCGCAAAACGTCACTTATGGTCAGGAAATGCGGCTTATTATCCTTAATTACACAACAGTTCGGGGAAATGCTGATTTCACAATCCGAAAAAGCATATAAGGCATCAATCGTTTTATCGGAAGAAACACCCGGTGCCAGATGGATCAGGATCTCCACATTCTGTGCGGTGTTATCATTGATTTTCTTAATCTTGATCTTTCCTTTATCATTCGCTTTCAGGATCGACTCAATCAGGGAAGAAGTTGTTTTACCATACGGGATTTCACTAATTACCAGAGTTTTATTATCCAGTTTTGTGATCCTGGCCCGCACTTTCACAGAACCTCCACGTTCCCCGTCATTATATTTAGCGACATCGATTGAGCCTCCTGTCAGGAAATCAGGATAGAGTTTAAACTCTTCCCCTTTCAGATAAGCGATCGAAGCATCTAATAACTCATTAAAGTTATGAGGCAGGATCTTAGAGGATAAACCTACGGCAATCCCTTCTACTCCCTGTGCTAACAGCAAAGGGAATTTCACCGGTAACGTAACAGGTTCTTTATTACGACCATCATACGAAGGCTGCCACAGGGTTGTCTTTGGATTAAAAACCGTTTCCAGAGCAAATTTCGTAAGGCGTGCTTCTATGTAACGGGGAGCAGCAGCCCCATCTCCTGTAAGGATATTTCCCCAGTTTCCCTGGCAATCGACCAACAGGTCTTTTTGCCCTAACTGCACTAAGGCATCCCCGATCGACGCATCCCCGTGAGGATGGAACTGCATGGTATGCCCCACAATGTTTGCCACTTTATTATAACGTCCATCATCCAGCCGTTTCATCGAATGCAAAATACGGCGCTGTACAGGTTTCAGTCCGTCATGGATATGAGGCACTGCACGTTCCAAGATTACATACGATGCATAATCCAGGAACCAGTCCTGATACATACCTGACAAATGATGGGTAATTTTTCCTTCTGCTTTGGCAGGAACTTTATACTCCGAATAAGTATCTGCAGACTGGGTTGTCTCTTCTGCCCCGGAGGAAGGCTCCGTCATATTTGTTTTTTCTTCTTCGTTTTCGTTATACTCTTTGATATCTTCTGGTTTCATATATATTAATCGCTACTTTAAGCGTACAACGCAAATATAGTGAAAAAAGCAGTTACGGAAAGGATAGATCTTAAAGTAATTAAACCGTTATGAAACATTTAATAATAAAAAAGCGGGAAATAATATACTACTATATTATCTCCCGCTTCCTGGATCAAAACCGTTATTTTATGGAGTTACTCCAACTACTTTTAAAGTAAATATTAAAGTGGAATACGGTTTAATAACAACTGCTCCTCTGGAATCACCTGCAGATCCATACCCTAATTGTTGCGGTATCCATATCTCCCATTCATCTCCTTCAACCATATATTGCACAGCCGTTTTCTAACCGGCAATAAGTGTTGCTACAGAAATAGGCCGAGGTATTGCATTTTCTTCTAAAGACGAATCAAATACGGATCCATCAATTAATTCTCCTTTAAAATAAACTTCTACGGTACTGGTAGAATAAATTCTTTGAGTTCCGGTTCCTTCCTGAAGGACTTTATAATAAATAAAACCATTATTATTTAACGACTGAAGAGGTGTATAAGCAGGGTCATTAGCTATTTTATTAAACGCTTCCTCATTCAGGATTTTCCACTCCTCATCCACTTCCAGGACATCATCATCGTTTCCACAAGCCATAAACATAGTGGTGAAAAGCAGGATAAGAAATACATATAAGGACTTTTTCATATATCTGTTTATTCGGTTATTTTCTTTAATAAGTTTTTCATACTTACCTTTTCCGAGATAATAGCCTGCAACCGGTCAATACTTACCCGTTCCTGCTCCATCGTATCGCGGAAACGGACTGTTACGCAATTATCTTTCAGGGTATCATGGTCTACCGTGATACAGTAAGGAGTACCAATAGCATCCTGACGGCGGTAACGTTTTCCGATCGAATCCTTTTCATCATACTGGCAACGGAAATCAAAGCGAAGCCCATTGATAATTTCCTGTGCTTTTTCCGGAAGACCATCTTTCTTCACCAACGGCATGACAGCCAGTTTCACAGGTGCCAGCGCTGCCGGTAATCTCAGGACAACCCGGGTCTCTCCGTTTTCAAGTTTTTCCTCACAGAAAGATCCGGCAAGGATGCTCAGAAATACACGATCTACACCAATAGACGTTTCAACGACATAGGGAGTATAGCTTTTGTTTAGTTCAGGATCAAAGTATTGCACTTTTTTACATGAGAATTTTTCATGCTGGCTCAGGTCAAAGTCCGTACGGCTGTGGATCCCCTCTACTTCCTTAAACCCAAAAGGCATCTGGAATTCAATATCCGTAGCGGCATTGGCATAATGAGCCAGTTTATCATGATCATGATAACGATATTTTTCATCGCCCAGCCCCATGGCTTTGTGCCATTTTAAACGGAACTCTTTCCATGTATTGAACCATTCCATCTCTTCCCCCGGACGAACAAAGAACTGCATTTCCATCTGTTCAAACTCACGCATACGGAAAATAAACTGACGGGCTACAATTTCATTCCGGAAAGCTTTTCCAATCTGAGCGATACCAAATGGTACTTTCATACGGCCTGTTTTCTGCACATTCAGGAAATTCACAAAAATCCCCTGAGCCGTTTCCGGACGAAGGTAAATCTTCATCGCTCCATCTGCAGTAGACCCCATTTCCGTAGAGAACATCAGGTTAAACTGATGAACTTCCGTCCAGTTACGAGTTCCGGAGATAGGACAGACAATCTCACAATCCAGAATGATCTGGCGCAGCTCTTCCAGGTTAGCCTCATTCAATGCCTGTGCGAAACGCGCATGCACTTCCTCCCGTTTAGCCTGCTGTTCCAGCACACGGCCATTTGTGGCACGGAACTGAGCCTCATCAAAAGATTCACCAAAACGTTTAGCCGCTTTCGCAATCTCTTTCTCTATTTTCTCATCAATCTTTGCCAGATAGTCTTCGATCAACACATCTGCACGGTACCGTTTTTTAGAGTCTTTGTTATCAATCAACGGATCATTGAATGCATCTACATGTCCGGAAGCTTTCCATATGGTAGGATGCATAAAGATAGCCGAATCAACTCCCACTACATTTTCATGTAAAAGAGTCATACTATCCCACCAATATTTTTTTATATTGTTTTTTAGCTCCACACCATTCTGTCCATAATCATACACAGCGCTTAAACCGTCATAGATCTCAGAAGAGGGAAAAACAAAACCATATTCTTTACAATGGGAAACTAATTTCTTAAAAACATCATCCTGTGCCATATGTGTATGCAATAAATTAACATTCTATACCTTAAGGAACACAAAGTAAGTAATTTTTTAGCAAATTGCCACTGTTCAACCTACTCTTTAATAGAATAAATCCTTATTTTAAGCCATACGGATCCACTCTTTTTATAGTCCCTTCAGTAATTATTGGTATCTTTGAACAGGAATAAGGAAGGTATATAAAACAATTAAGGGCTGTCTCACGACATCCCCTAATCAAACTTTGTTAACCTCAAATCTAATACTATTATAAAAACCATAGTATAAAGATAAGGATGAAAAAAGGTTTGTCAATAGTCGGGTGACTAATATATGTTAAATTCTAAACCTTTTATTGCCAAAAAGTGTTACACAACATAAATCTTTACATATTGGAATTAAAATCTACTAAATTTAACATTTATACGCGACTTTTATTCTGTTTATTCTTGACTTTTTACCATGTTTTGTATTTTTGGTTATTCATGTACCTTTGCAGTAGTAATAGTAATAGAGACAGATGATTCTTACAAAAGATAAAAAAGAGATTGGGAATAAGAAATTTGTAGCCACCATAGGCTTCTTTGACGGAGTTCACCTTGGTCATCGATTCCTGATAGAAAAAATGATCCGGATAGCACGGTCCCGCCAATTACCCGCTGCGGTTATTACATTTGCCACGCATCCTCGGCAGGTTCTGAATAAAGCATATCAACCTAAATTATTAAACTCTTTTGAGGAAAAACTGAAACATCTGGAGACAACCGGGATAGATTATTGTATCCTGCTGGATTTTACCATAGAATTATCCCGTCTTAGCGCCGGAGAATTTATCCGTAATATCCTCCGGACAGATTTTCATATTGACACTTTACTGATAGGCTATGATCATCGGTTCGGACATAACCGTTCGGATGGTTTTCTCCAGTATCAGGCATATGGAAACGCATGCGAAATAGAGGTACTGGAAGCTACGGCATATGATAGTGGAAATACCACTGTGAGTTCTTCGGAGATCAGAAGATTATTATCTCTTTGCCAGGTGGAAGAAGCCAATCAGCTCCTGACTTATCCTTACCAGCTCAAAGGGCATATTGTTAACGGCTATAAAATTGGACGGACTTTAGGATTTCCCACTGCTAATATTGCAGTAGATGAACCTTATAAAGTACTACCGGCTGTAGGAGTGTATGCTGTCTGGGTGGAAATAGAAAATAGCCTTTATAAAGGAATGCTTTATATTGGAAAGCGTCCTACCTTAGAGAACGGAGAACATATGACTTTAGAAGTGAATATCCTGAATTTTGCGGGAGATATTTATAATAAGGAGATCACGGTCTCTTTTATTTACCATATCCGGGAAGATATTAAATTTAGCTCACTGGATGAATTAAAACAACAATTGAGAACGGACCGGGAAACTGTAGACCGGCTATTAACAGATAACAACAGATAAGATGGAGGCATACTACGATGCGATTGATCTATTGAAAGGCATGATCTCCCGTCCTTCTTTCAGCAGAGAGGAACAGGAGGTAGCGGACTTTCTGCAATACCGGTGGGAAAAGGCAGGTCATCCGGTCAAACGCAAAGGGAATAATTTATGGATAATAGCCCCTGGTTTTGACTGGAACAAACCAACGTTATTACTGAACTCCCATATAGATACGGTCAGACCGGTTAACGGATGGATGAAAGATCCTTTCCTGCCGGAGGAATCAAACCATGAAAAGCTATATGGGCTGGGGAGTAATGATGCAGGTGCCAGTGTAGTCTCGTTATATGAAGCATTTACTATATTGTCCGGTAAAAATCAACCTTATAATCTACTCTTTCTTGCTTCATGTGAGGAAGAAGTGTCAGGAAAGAACGGACTGGAAAGTGTCTTACCGGAATTACCACCTATCCATTTTGCTATAGTAGGAGAACCAACTGGGTTACAACCTGCGGTGGCAGAAAAAGGGCTTATGGTATTGGATTGTGTAAGTAAAGGTCAGTCAGGACATGCTGCCCGGGACGAAGGAATAAATGCCATCAAGCTGGCCATGAAGGATATAGAATGGTTTAACACCTATGTATTTCCTGAACAGAGTGATTTTTTAGGACCTGTCAAAATGAGTGTAACCATGATTCATGCGGGTACTCAGCACAATGTGATTCCGGACATATGTGAATTTACCGTAGATATCCGCACGAATGAGTATTATTCCAATGAACAACTCTTTGAATTAATCCGGGAAAATGTAGGTTGTGAAATCACAGCCAGAAGTTTCCGACTGAATTCCAGCCGGACAGAGCTCCATCATCCTTTTGTTGAACGTGCCCGTTTATTAGGAAAACAACCGTTTGGCTCCCCTACCTTGAGTGATCAGGCGTTGATGGCTTTCCCTTCCGTCAAAATAGGACCTGGAACATCTGTCCGTTCCCATACAGCCAATGAGTTTATCTATTTACCGGAAATACGGGAAGCAATTGATACTTATATGCGTTTATTAGAAGGACTGGTTTTATAAACTACCCTTTGGAAAGAAGAAATTTCTTTTTAAAATAAGAGACATACCAAGTGGATAACCAGCCATTAATTTCCTGTACAGATTGTGGAGGCAATGCCTTTCTAACAGGCTCTAAAAGTTCATGGAAATAAAAGAAATCATAGTGTTCTCTTTTAGGCATACAGGTAAAAAGAAACCCGGCAGACTCTTTTATCTTTTGTTTTAAAAAGCCCTTTTTTCGTTGCCTGATATAGCCGGAAGCAGATTCATTGTCCAACAAAAGATTATTTTCAGCAAATAATTCTTCCAACACTTCATTATATAACTTTTTATATAACCGCTGTTCAAAAGGAAGAGAAAGACAGAATTGAGTCAGTTCTTCATCCCATAAAGGCAAAAGATATTCATAACCAAAATAATTCCAGACTTTGGCACTATTTACTATTTGTTTGGCTTGTCTCTCTTCGGTCAGCCAATAATCATGTAATAAATGAGACAGGATGTTTCTCTCTGCCGGTATATGCCGGACCATACTATGCAGAAGAGCCTGTTTTTCTGCCCTGGAAAGCATACATAAACGTCCATTCTTACGATAATTTTTATTTGCATACTCCATCGGAGAAGAAAAACTTTTCATATCCGGAAAAAAGTGACTCCCTGCCAGGGCGTCCCCGGAATGACCGGGAAGAAATAGGGCCTGAGAAGGCAAACGTACTATCTCTTTTATATACCGGGCGGCAAAATATTCCTGTAAATAGGGGAAAGAGATACCTGCCCCCACAAAATCCACATAATGCAGAAACTTCTCCGATTGCAAATAGTTTTCTTTTACATAAGGTTTATAATCTATCATTATCCACTCATAGCCTAATCTTTTTGCCACCTGTTCGGATCTAAGAGCCTCTGATTGGTGGGGATTGCCATAAGTAAAGCAAAAAACATTTTTATATCCATTTAATTTAAGTAAAAGACCAATCAGACGCGAATCCCATCCTCCACTTAAAGGCAAGGCTACCGGCCGATTCTCTAATGCCCTGCACATCCTTTCTCCTACTTCCAAAAAAAGTTTTTTTAAGGAGACTTTATATTCTTCTTTAAAAGATACTTCAGGGATAGGATGATAAAAACCTGTTTTTATTTCTCCTTTCTTATAAACCAGATATTCTCCGGCCCTCAATTGAAAAATATCTTTCAGCAACGTTTTCTTCCCTAACGTATATCCGAATGAACATAAACACTTTTCCGCCTCCTCATCCATTTCTATTCTTCCGGTCAGCCGGCTTAGTTCTTCTATATTATCTGAGATATAAAGCATCTTTTTCTGAATAGTATAGAAAAGAGGGAAATTACGCAGTCTGTCTGTAGCCATCCAGACTTCCTTTTCTTTTTCATTGATCTTTAGTATAGAAAAAATTCCATTTATCTTTTTTAATCCATCTACAAACCCCTTTTCATCTACTACATTCTTAAAATAATGGCACATACTCTGGTCACAGAGTAATTTTCCCAAAAAGTTAAACACTTTACCTTTCACATATATATTCTCTTCTGAATACCACTTAAATCCTTTATTATAGACCAGACAAATGTTCATAGATTCTTTTTATTTTGTAGTTGCTTCATGCCTGACATATAATTTCCCATACCAGTATAGCTGATAAATTTTGAAAAGCAGACTGATGGAAGAATAAGCTACCAGGCCGACATAAAAATCACTCATATACACTCCTATGCATATAGCAGAAAGACGGGATAAGGCATAACATACTTCTATCATAAGTGCCTTCCGTTGCCGGAAAAATAAGAAAGGAGTAAACTCAAAAACTCCTGAAACAAAACAAACACATAGCCAGGGAAGTAATATATTCAAAATAGAGGCCGTCTCCTCCCAGCCGGTTCCAAATAAATAGCGGACAACCGGAGAAGAGATAAAGAACAGGAAAATAAAAAGGGGAATCAATACAGCAAAACTCTGAAGACAAAAGCGTCTGAACAATTTATAGATAGGTTGACCCTGATTATACAGATCGGATATTTTCTGATACAGAACCTGATATAAAGATGTTGTTACCAGATTAATAGGACGAAAACCTATTAAAAAGGCCAGTCCGTACCAACCCACGACTTCAGCTCCAAAAAAATATCCGAAAATTAATACCGGAAATCCGGTAGATATCATATTAATAAGAGCATGTAATAAATTATATTTGGGATAATTCTGATAGAGGAAAGCGACCTTTTTCACTCTCTCCTGTTTTATTTCCAGCCACAACAACAGACTTTTCTTATTATTTCTACCTGCGAAGAAAGAAGAGACAGCGGCTACCAGTCCGGCAAAAAGCGAATAGATTAATCCGGATCCGGTAAATTTTAGTCCTCCCAATATGATTTTTAAACCACTACTTATTACATTCTGACTTAGCCAATACCGTCCGACCAGATTAAACTTTTTCAACCGGTTGAACCAATACATACAGGTAATTCCTGCCGCATTTATAACTACCAGAAACGGAATTAAATAAATCAGATTTCCCAGAGATTCCATATGGAACAGTTGCAAAATCTGAGATTGAAATATACCTACTACCAACAGGAGAAAAAGAGAAAACAGTATAGCAATCTGCAGACATAACCGGGCAATGGCGGCAGCGTCTTTGGTAGATTTTGGAAGCACAATAGCATATTCATACCTTCCAGTAGAAAGAATAAATAAAATCCCGCATAAAGTGGAAAACATATTAAATAAGCCAAATTCTTCCGGAGAATAAAGCCGGGTAACAACCGGATATACCGCCAGTCCTATTATCTGTAAAACCACATTGGCTGATAACAGACGAAATGCGTTCTTTTTTATTTCAGAAGAGAGAAAAGTTTTCATGGTTGAAATTCCCTAATTCAACCAGGGAAGTGGATTCTGTTTTACTTTCTCTTTCCAAAGCTGGAAGTGCAGGATGGTGGAGTTGCCATCCTCCGTATCCGTAAATATTTTACCGATTGCCTGCCGGGTAGCCACTTTATCTCCGGCTTTTACATATACCTGGCTTAAATTACTATACACGGTCAGATAATTTCCATGGCGTATGATGACCGAATTATTATATCCCGGTACGACAAATACACGGGTCACCTCCCCATTAAAGACAGCACGTGCATCCGTACCCGGAGCAGTCTGAATATCAATACCGCTGTTATTGGTTTTTACATATTTAAGCTGTTGATGCTGCTGCTCTCCGAATGTGCCGACAATCATATAATTTCCGGCAACAGGGAATGGAAGCTTACCCCGGTTATTGGCAAAATTATCTGATAATTGTTTTTCTTCCTTAGTCATGGCATATCCTCCTTTGGTGTCTGCCATACGTTCGTCCCGTGCCGGAGTATCCGGTACCTTATTTCCAGCTGCAGCTGCTTTTTCACGGGCTAACCGTTCCCTTTCCCGGGCTGCTTTTGCTTCGGCTTCCGCACGGGCCACCTCCTCTGCGATCTGTTTTTCGATCTGTTTATTAAAGGCTTGTGCCTGTTGTTGCTTTTTCTTTAACTCGGCCTGAAGTTGTCTTTGTTTTTTATTCAGAGCCTGAATTTCTTTCTTTTGATTAGCCTCTTCACTTTGCAGCTTTTTATTTTCTTCTTCCCGCTCTCCTAAAAGTACCTGCTTTTCCTGACGGGTTTTCTCCAGCTCCTCCCGTTTGCGGCTAATCTCCTGCTGTTTTTCCACAATCTCAGCCGCCTGTCGCTTTTGCCAGTCTGCATATTCCCGGAGATATCTCATACGCCGTAAAGATTGTGCAAAATTATCTGCTGAAAGTACATACAGAAGTTTATCCTGTGACTGATGCCGTTTATATAATCCCTGTACAGATTTGGAATAATTCTCTTTTTTGCCATGCAATTCTTTTTCCAGAGAAGAAATTTCTTTACGTATGTCTGCCATCTGATTATCAATAGCATTCATCTCCTGACTCAGGAGTTCTATCACTTTTTTACGGGAAAGAATCTGCTGGGAAAGTAAATTAAGCCGGTTTAAAGAATTTTTAGTAGTCTGTTGGTTTTCATTCAGTAGTTTATTGGTCAGTTCAACCTCTGCTAATGCTTTTTTCCGCTGGTTCTCCAATTCCCTAACCTTAGCAGACTTTTGTCCGGAAGCGGTCAGTGCACATAGAATAAATATGGTTAACCAGATGTGTTTCATTTTCTTATTACTTACTATTGCTAAGACTTTTCAGGATATCCGCAAAGGTAATGCGTTTATATTTATCAGGAATTGAAAAATCAAAATTTAGTAAAGTATCTGTCTCCATTTTTGAAAAACTAATTTTCATCCCTCCTTCGGCGTTACCGTTTATCAAAACGCGTACGTCCATAAGCATAGGAAAAACCTGCTGTTCCATCAACCGGAAATCCGTATATAACCACTGCAAGGCATACCGGTTATCTCCATCAGTAATATAGGTGGATAAAAGCTTTTCCTCTCCGTCCGCTTTAAATGTATAAGAAATATCGGAAGCATCTTTAATGATGGCTTCGACCACTGATCCTCCCTGATTGAGTTTAAAACGGTTATATTGTTTCCGGGTAAAACCGGGTTCTCCCGGAATAAATATGTGATTGGTAAAAAGCGCCTGTAAATTATAAAAATTAAAATCAACTGGGACCTGCCCTTTTAGCAGAGCATAATTTTCTGCTACGTATCGTTTATTCATACGGTCTACCAACTTGATGCTATCCGGTGTAATTTCCATACGGAATACTTCAATTCCCAAAAAGGGTTGTACGGAAAGCTGAAGAGTGCTATCTTTCAGAATTTTCAGATCTACTCTGGAACTGAATTCTCTTCCCGGAACCTGTAATTCCACATTCAACCGGGCTGAAAAGGTCTCATATTGAAAGGCCTGTTCCATCATAGAATCAAAAAATTCAGTCTGCTCCTTGGTGCCTTCTGCTACTATAGTGCCAATAGTTTTCGTAGTTTTACAGCCTGCCAAAAATAAAACTGCCAGAAGCACACTACCACTCAGTATATGAAAAAAATACCTGCTCATTTTACATTTTCATCTTCTATATATTTTCTTTCTGCAATTTTCTGATCCAGCACAGGACTTTCTTTTCCCATTTCCTTTGCTTTGATCCATTGCTCTACTGCTTTCTCCACGTCACCGGACATAAACAAAATATCACCATAATGATCTACCAGTTCATCACTTCCTGTCCGGTCGCTTGTAAGTGCTTTTTCTATATAAAATTTGGCTAATGTATAATTTCCCTGCATAAAGAATATCCATGCATAGGTATCCAGATAAGTGGCATTATCCGGTTCCAGTTTAATACACAAAGCACTCATTCGTTCTGCCTTTACCAGATCTTTTTTAGCTAGTGCCAGGAAATAGGCATAGTTATTCAGAACCACCATATTTCTTTCATTATATTTCAGGGCCTCATCATATGCTGCATAGGCTTGCTCCATCTGGTTCAGATAATAATAAGTATCCCCTATCTGACCGTAAAAATCCGATTTCAACGGTAAATTCTCATCCGTGGTCACTTCTATACCCTCCCTATAGGCCTGTAATGCACCCTGGTAATTTTCATCCTGAAAATAGGCAAGTCCTAACCACAAATAATACTGTGGAACATCCGGAAATAATTCTATACACTTTTTACTAATCCGAATCATTTCAGGAACATCCCGGACAGATAAGTTTAATAGTTGCTGCCAGGCAGCCATATTTTCCGGTTCCATTTCTGTAATCAACTGAAACTGGAATTTAGCCTCATCCATTTTACCCTGTATAGTTAATAAACCACCATACATCTGTCTCAGTTCAATATCCTCAGGATGTTGTTCCAGTAACGTCTCAAAAAGCGGGTTGGCACTTTCCGTATCTTTCTGTGATTGTTGGAGTGAAACTATATAGCGGGAAAGAATATTTACTTTAGTATCCACATCCAGTTTTTCATTGATCAACGCATTTCTTATCTGGGTTTCCGCAGTCTCTTTATCTCCTTTTATTTCATAATAGTTGGCCATGGACACTATATAATAAGGACTGGTCGGATCAATGGTATAGGCTTTTTCATAAAATTCCAACGCCTTATCGGTTTCTCCCTTATCAAGATGAAGATCCCCTAAAATAATCTGATAACGCGATTCCATCGGGTATTTATTCGCCAGCTTTCCGATCTCCTCCAGGGCTCTGTCCGGCTTACCTAACATATTATACAATCTGTACTTCTGCATAGATAAGGCTTCATTCATTCCCATACTGGTTTCCAAAGCATTATAGGCTTCAATCGCTTTTTGGATATCTCCCTGTTGAGTCAGGGCTTCTGCCAAATAAAAATTTAGATCTGCTTTCTCCGGGTATTCTTTTACCAGTTCTTCATATGCTTCTGCTGCTTTTTCGAACATGCCCAAATTCCGGGTGATAGAAGCCAAAGCAATTTTATAAGAAAAATTATCGAAACTACTTTCTACTGCCTTTTTTAATAACCCGACAGCTATCTCCGGGTGGTTTAACTGCATATAAAAATTAGCCAACTCATATAAGACCGGGGCTGCTGTCGAGTCTATAGCATAGCAATAATTGAATGCATCAAAAGCAGCATCATATTTACCAGCATTTTTCAGATTAATTCCTTCATAAAAAAAGTAATCGAATTTGCGCTGGGCAGAACTACTTAGTTCTTTTGTATTCGGTAACCCAGACCGGTCCTCTTCAGAAGAAGGATGCGGCCATGCCTGGGCAACCGGTAAAAAAAGGAGAAAAAGAAAATATATCAGTTGTTTAAACATACATAGTTATATTATAATCATACTTAGAGAAAAGTTCTGCCGAATGGTTTAACAGGTTTAGGCGATCTATGCTATAGAAATCTTCATATCATTGCTTACCCGTATGTCCGAAACCTCCGGCTCCTCTTTTCGTCTCATCCAGCACTTCTACCGGCTGCCAACTCACCTGGCTATAAGTCGTAATCACCATCTGGCAAATTCGTTCTCCATCTTTTACAGTAAACGGCTCCGAGGATAGATTAACCAGAATGACTCCGATTTCTCCCCGGTAATCTGCATCAATAGTTCCCGGCGTATTCAACAGGGAAATACCATGTTTCAGAGCAAGCCCACTGCGGGGACGCATCTGTGCTTCATATCCTTCCGGTAGGGATATATACAATCCTGTAGGTATTAATTTTCGTTCTAGAGGTTGCAGAACAACGGGTTCTGCCAGGTTAGCCCGGATATCCATTCCGGCGGACAAGGGAGTTGCATAGTGAGGCAACGGATGGTGAGACTTATTAACAATCTTGACTTCCATGCTTTATTTTATTATTATATTGTCATTAAACAGACAAAGATAACAATAATCTAATTCTGCCAGTCTCCGTTCTCTTTTATTAACTGAACCAATAATTCCACCGCTTTTTCTTCAGGAATATTTTTTAATATACACTCTTTTCCTTTATATAAACTAATCCGTCCGCGGCCGGCACCTACATATCCATAATCCGCATCAGCCATTTCCCCGGGCCCATTGACAATACAACCCATAATTCCGATCTTCAGTCCCTTCAAATGTAAAGTAGCTTCCTTTACCCGGGCGATAGTAGTCTGGAGATCAAATAGTGTACGTCCGCAACCGGGACAGGAAATATATTCTGTTTTACTAATCCGGACACGGGTTGCCTGTAAGATGCCAAACATACAACTATCTATAGCTACCGGTTCTATACCGTCATTGTGCAACATGATCCCATCCGCAAAGCCATCCAGAATCAATGTACCTAAATCTGCTGCTGCTTTTATTTGTAAAGATTCCAGGTTCTTTTCCGAATAATCCCGGTGCAGGATCACAGGAACATTACAACCGGCTGATAATAATTTATGCATAGCTGCCCGTTGTGCCCCTACTCCATTCTGATGATGGCTACTGAGCAGAATAACCACAGCTCTATCCCGGGAAAGCAATTGGATGGCCCGGTCTGTCAAATCACTATTAGTCATACGAACCACTTTCAGTGTCGTATCATATGTGTATAATTCTTCTAATTCGGATGCGATGAAAAAAGGAAAAGCATTATGTTTAGGTTTCCAGAAATGAGCATCCACCCATACTTGTAAATGATCCGGGAAATTATCAGGATCTTCCTTCCCTATATATATATAATCCGGCATAAACGCAGGAGCAAATTCAAAACTTCCCTCCCGGCGATCTGAAAAAACAACCGGAGGATAGTCACCTCCAATTTCTCTTACACTCCGGCTTTTTCTTCTGACAGGCTTTATCGAATCATATCCCAAAGCCAGTTTTCCGGTAACAGGCAGATGCCCTGCACGTTCCTGAATATAATTGACCAATTGCCGGGCTACCGGGATTTCAGCTTCAGGCTCCTCGCTTAAAGAAACACGGATAGTATCTCCAATCCCGTCCGCTAATAAAGCGCCAATCCCAACTGCACTTTTAATCCGACCATCTTCACCATCGCCGGCTTCCGTTACACCTAAATGTAAAGGATAATGCATACCCTCCTTTTCCATAGTCTGCACCAGAAGACGTACGGTTGAAACCATCACCACCGTATTGGACGCTTTTATGGAGATTGTGACATCCGTAAAATTCTCCTCTTTACAAATACGAAGGAATTCCATACAGGAAGCGACCATCCCTTCCGGCGTATCACCATACCGGCTCATAATACGGTCTGATAACGAACCATGGTTTACACCAATCCGGATAGCTGTATTATTTTCCCGGCAAATCTTTAAAAAAG
Source organism: Tannerellaceae bacterium (assembly GCA_021201295.1). Taxonomy (GTDB): domain Bacteria; phylum Bacteroidota; class Bacteroidia; order Bacteroidales; family Tannerellaceae; genus UBA4116. Next base: position 19,413 of record JAJQFE010000058.1, read on the forward strand.
GGAGAAAGCGGCCACGAATCTTTTGTATTTCCGCCGCATACTCTTCCTCTGTATACTCGATATGGTTAAATGTCTTTACCCGGTCTACATAATTTCCCGGATTAATCCGCACTTTTTCCACTTCTCCGGCAGCTATATCCGCGGCAAGAGGATTGAAATGAATATCTGCGACCAACGGCGTATCATATCCATCTTTTTTTAACCTCTTCCGGATCTCTCCCAAATTGCGGGCTTCCCGTTCTCCCTGTGCAGTAAACCGGATATACTCAGCTCCGGCAGTAATCATCCGTTTAGCCTGTGAAACAGCATTCTCCGTATCCATAGTGGAGACATTTCCCATCGTCTGAATACGAATAGGATACTTTCCCCCAAGAGGAGTATGACCAATATGGACTACAGAAGATTTTCGGCGACGGTAATTAAAATAATCCATTTCCACAAGAGACCTTTAATAATTTAGTCAGGAACTAACTTTTAATTATAAATGGTCCGTTAATTTGTTTTGTAATTATATTTAATCTGTGCTAATTCTTCATTAGCTTTTACAATCTTTTTCTTTAAGTCTTCTTTATAGGCCGCTAATTTTTCCTGTAAAGCTTCATTTCCTACAGATAAAATCTGCACGGCTAATATGCCGGCATTCAAAGCGCCATTAATACCGACAGTTGCGACAGGTATGCCAGGAGGCATCTGTACAATTGCTAACAAAGCATCCACACCATCCAGTGTTGAATTGATAGGTACTCCAATAACCGGAAGAGTAGTCATAGAGGCAATCACCCCGCAAAGATGGGCAGCCATCCCGGCAGCTGCAATAATCACTTTAATACCTTTCTCTTTAGCACCTTTGGCAAATGCTTCCACTTCTGCTGGTGTGCGGTGTGCGGAAAGTGCATGTATTTCAAATGGGATCTCCATTTCATCCAGAAATTTAGCTGCTTTTTCTATAACAGGCAAATCGGATGTACTACCCATGATAATACTTACAATCGGAGTCATATATTTCAGGAGTTAGAGTGGTCAGAAAAGTTCAGGAATCAAAAGAGTAAGAAACATTCTCCTTAATTCCTCTGACGCCTTACCTTCTTTAACTACTTTATTTATATTTATTATTTACCAATCAATTGTTTGTAATCGTCTGCAGATAGCAGATCTGCCTGTTCAGCCACATCAGCCACTGTCACTTTAATCAGCCATCCTTTACCATATGGGTCTTCATTGACTAATTCCGGTTGATCTTCCAGATCAGCATTTACTTCCAGCACTTCTCCTCCGATAGGCATAAACAGATCTGAAACCGTCTTTACAGCTTCAATAGTTCCAAAAACCTCTTCTTTCTCCAGATTCTCGCCTTCGGTTGTGATATCTACATACACGATTTCACCTAATTCACTTTGTGCATAATCAGTAATACCAACATATGCAATATTACCTTCTACACGAATCCATTCATGTTCTTTTGTGTACTTTAACTCAGCGGGAAAGTTCATAGTTTTGTTATTTTATTTGATGAATAAATAGAGATAATTCCATAAACAGGCAATATAGGTACAAAGAAAACCCAGAGAAAACCCGGCATAGATTTGCATGGGTGTATGTTTCCGCAGGATTATCCGCGCTGTCCCTATCAATCCGGCAATAACAATGACCATAATAAAGGCCCAGTAGGGATTTAACAAATGAATCCGGCATACTCCCATCATAGCACCTAACAAGCCGCCTATACCAATCGCATGGGCACTGATCTTCCAGAAAAAATTAATAAAAAGAGCAAATAATAAGGCAATACAAACTCCAACAACTAATGCCTGTAGCCAGAAAGGAACCTGCATTTTATACATATAAAAAAGGCAGAGCATGTTGGAGGCTATAAAAATCAGATAAGGAATCACTCGTTCCCTACGATTGGTAAGTTCCAGGTCGGATGCAGCACCACTTTTAAATAAAAGTAAAATCAATAGACCCGGGGCAACCGCTGTCGAAATAAAAACTCCTCCTAAAAGATATATTTTTGCAACGGGAGGATAAAGCGCCAGATAAGTATACCCTAAAGCCAGCGCGACTCCATACGTCACCATTAGCAATGGATGAAAAAGTGTGGAAGTTATATTTACAAATAATCTCATAAGTGACAAAATTATATTTCTTTTCGGAGACGGGCAACCGGTATATCCAATTGTTCCCGGTATTTTGCAACTGTCCGGCGTGCAATTACATATCCTTTTTCTTTTAAAATAGAAGCTAACTCCTCATCAGTAAGAGGTTTCCTTTTATCCTCCCCATCAATATAGTCCTTCATTATTTTTTTTACCTCCCGGGTAGATACTTCTTCCCCGCTTTCCATATGCATCGATTCAGAAAAGAAATATTTCAAAGAATAAATACCAAAATTTGTCTGGACATATTTACTATTACTCACTCTGGAAATAGTAGAAATATCATATCCGGTACGTTCTGCCACATCTTTCAATATCATCGGATGTAAAGTGGCCTCATCTCCGGTAAGAAAGAAGTCTCGTTGTAATGAAATGATTGCTTCCATCGTACGTTGAAGAGTTTTCTGACGTTGTTTAATGGCGTCAATAAACCACTGAGCTGAATCCAGCTTTTGTTTGACAAATTGCACTGCATCCCGCATTTCAGAAGTCTGATTTGCTTTATTGGCTGTATAATTCTGAAACATTTCCATATATTCATGGTTGATATGCATATCCGGAATACCCCGGTTATTCATAGTCAGGTAAAGTTCTCCATTAATTGCTTCCACTATAAAATCAGGTGTTACCTGGCTCATAACGGTTTCCATAGAACTTTCCCAGCTATTACCCGGCTTGGGATTTAACGTGGTAATTTCCTGAATTGCCTGTTTCAACTGATCTTCACTTATAGTAAGAGAATGCAGTATCTTATCATAATGTTTACGACTAAACTCTTCAAAATAGTTTTTCAGGATACGGATAGCTAATTCTACCTCCGGAGTTTTTCCCCTACGGTCCAGTTGTAATAGCAGACACTCCTTCAGGCTTCTTGCTCCAATCCCGGGAGGATCAAAATCCTGAATAATACCTAACACATCTCTGATCTCCTGTGTGAAAACTTCTTCTCCTGCCAAAAAGACCAGATCATCTCCAATCGCAGAAAGGTCCCGGCGGAGATACCCATCATCATCCATATTTCCGATAATATATTCTGCAATCTTCATCTGTTTCTCCGGTAAATCCCTTAATCCCAATTGTTGTAAAAGGAATTCATTCAGGGATTGCCCTACAGAAAACGGAATATCTTCTTTTTTTTCAGAACGTTCCCTTATCTCACGCAATTTATAATCCGGTATATCATCTTCAGTAAGATAATCTCCCAAAGAAAGATCCGTATCTGTTTCCCCGGAAGGATTTTCATCTAATCTATTATTATCAGCAATTTCAAACTCATCGGTTATTTCTTTTCCTTCTTCCAAAGCCGGATTTTCTTCCAACTCATGTTTCACTCGTTCTTCCAGTTCAATAGCTGGAAGTTCAAGAAGCCTTATCAACTGAATCTGTTGTGGAGAAAACTTTTGCTGTAATTTCTGTTGTAGTTGTTGTTTCAACATGGTACCATCTCTCCATCCTTATTTTCAACTATGCAAATATAACTTTTTACCTTTAACTCCTTAACAAGAAACAGGATTATTCTGATCCGGAAATAAATAAAAAATCAAACCCGGTCTCTATAAATAAGTTATCCATCTCCTTCTTCTGATTTTTCAAGAAAATTTAACGTAAATGAACCATGTATAGCCTTAAATACAATTCTTTTGAGGAGATAAAAATGATAATTATCCCCACTATATTATTACCTTTGCAGGTCAACGAGAAGGAATTATGCAAGAAGATTTTGATATAAGAAATACAAGAATACCAGAAAATGAAAGGGAGTATGAAAATGCTTTGCGTCCACTTTCTTTCCGGAATTTCAGCGGTCAGAGCAAAGTAGTTGAAAATCTGAAAATATTTGTAATGGCCGCCCGCATGCGAAAAGAAGCACTGGATCATGTACTGCTACATGGACCTCCGGGCCTGGGAAAAACAACTCTTTCCAACATTATAGCCAACGAACTGGGAGTGGGTTTTAAAGTGACTTCCGGCCCGGTATTGGACAAACCTGGTGATTTGGCAGGCGTGCTTACTTCACTGGAAGAAAATGATGTCCTTTTCATCGATGAAATTCATCGTTTAAGTCCGATAGTGGAAGAATATTTATATTCTGCAATGGAAGATTACCGGATAGATATTATGATCGATAAAGGTCCGAGTGCACGTTCCATCCAGATCGATCTTTCTCCCTTTACACTGATTGGGGCCACTACCCGTAGTGGATTGTTGACCAGTCCTCTCCGTGCCAGATTTGGTATCAATATGCACCTGGAATATTATGATATTGAAACGCTGACTAATATTGTATTGCGTAGTGCGGATATCCTGCAGATCAGGTGTGAGTTAAATGCTGCCCGTGAAATTGCGTCCCGGAGCCGGGGAACCCCCCGTATTGCCAATGCCTTATTGCGGCGGGTACGGGACTTTGCCCAGGTAAAAGGGAATGGAGAAATTGATAAGGCCATTGCCTGTTTTTCTCTGGAAGCATTAAATATAGACCGGTATGGATTAGACCAGGTGGATAATAAATTATTAACTACTATTATTGATAAATTTAATGGTGGTCCCGTAGGACTTACTACGATTGCAACTGCCTTAGGAGAAGATCCAGGTACGCTGGAAGAAGTATATGAACCGTTCCTTATCAAGGAAGGTTTTATAAAACGTACGCCCAGAGGGCGGGAAGTAACAGAATTGGCGTATACCCATTTAGGTAGAACCCGGTCTTCGGAACAGGGATTTTTATTTGATTAGGGAACATGGGAGCAGGCATGAAACAGCTCGCAAAAGAGACGGCAGTATATGGATTAAGTAGTATCCTCGGACGATTTCTGAACTGGTTACTGGTACCTATGTATACCAGGGTACTGACAGATACGGCCGAGTATGGAGTGATTACAAATCTATACGGATGGACCGCCCTACTGATGATTATTCTGACTTATGGGATGGAAACCGGATTTTTCCGGTTTATCAATAAAAAAGAGACAGAACATTCGCTGGAAGTATATACAACCACACTTTTCAGCCTGTTTTTTTCTTCAACACTTTTTATTCTGTTGATATTTTTATTTTTATCGCCTATCAGTAACGGGTTAAGATATGGCAACCATCCGGAATTTATTAGTATTATGGGAGTAATTGTTGCTGCAGATGCGTTTTGCAGTATACCCTTTGCATATTTAAGATATGCAGGACGGGCCTATCGCTTTGCTGCTCTTAAACTCTTAACCATATTTTTAAACATTGCCCTGAATATATTCTTCTTACTCCTGTGTCCCTGGTTATATATTCATTATCCATCCTCTGTTGAATGGTTTTATGACCCTGCTTATGGAGTAGGGTATGTATTCATAGCGAATGCGTTCACCACCCTGGTCACTTTACTTATGCTTTCACCAGAACTAAAATTGGGCTTACAATCCAAATTCAATCCGGCCTTACTGAAACAGATCATATATTATTCTTTTCCTATCCTGATTTTAGGAATTGCAGGTATCTTTAACCAGACAGCGGACAAGATACTTTTTCCGTTCTTATTTGAGGATAAAGGATACGCTGCCTCTCAGTTAGGGATCTATGGAGCTTGTTTCAAAATAGCAGTAGTTATGGTAATGTTTATCCAGGCTTTCAGATATGCGTATGAACCATTCATATTTGCTAAAAATAAAAATGAAAACAATAATCTTGCCTATGCCCAGGCGATGAAATATTTTATTATTTTTTCTTTAGTGATTTTCCTGGGGGTGATGTTTTATCTAGATATTTTTAAATATTTTGTCAGTCCGGAATACTATCCGGGACTCCGGGTCGTTCCGATCGTAATGCTGGGTGAACTGTTTTTTGGTATTTATTTTAACTTGTCATTCTGGTATAAACTCATGGATCAAACCCAGTGGGGAGCCTATTTTTCAGTTATAGGCTGTATAGCGACAGTCACTATTATTTTACTTTTTGGACCCTATTATGGATATATGGCTTGTGCATGGGCTTCTTTCTGCTGTAATTTACTGATGATGTTCCTTTCTTATTTCGTTGGACAAAAGAAATTTCCGATTCAGTATGATTTACGGTCAGCTTTTATTTACTTTGCACTAGCTGGAGGAATATATCTAGCGGGCATGTTACCAGTTATATCTTCAGAAATGATCCGGTTGACATACAGGACTATCTTATTATTTCTCTTTGTCGGATTTATTATAAAAAGGGATTTGCCTCTACGGGAGATTCCTTATTTAAAGCGATTCGTAAAGTAAAACTATAATGGAAAAAGGTGTACTTTATCAACAAATAAAAGAATTTTTCAGTCGTAATTTTGACATACGGCAGGGAAAAGAGAATGAACTTGAAACAATCGAGTCCATCAGGAAAGGTGTTGAATTTAAAGGTACTAACCTATGGGTTCTTATTTTTGCAATTTTTATTGCCTCTCTGGGATTAAATATGAATTCCACGGCGGTTATTATTGGAGCGATGTGATTTCTCCTTTAATGGGTCCGATCATGGGATTTGGACTGGGATTAGGCATGGATACAGAAACCATGAAACCGGATACTGTTATGTTGGTATATCTGAAAAGCAGGAAAAAGCTCAGTGCAGCAGAAGAAGAAAAATTACAGGCCTAGTTAGCCGCAAGGACAGATATGGAAAACATTAAATTACTGATAGATAAATGAATATTTTTATGAAAAAGTTATGGGCAGTATTACTGCTTTTAGTTGGTGCAGGGTATGTATATGCCGATGAAGGCATGTGGGCTCTGAAAGAAATAAATAAACAAAATCTGGAAAGAATGAAAGAACTCGGCTTTGTTCCTTCCTTTGATAAACTTTACAGCGAAAACCAACCCAGTGTATCGAATGCGGTTGTAATTTTTGGTGGAGGGTGTACCGGGATTACCGTATCTGAAGAAGGGTTAGTCTTTACTAACCACCATTGCGGATATGGAGCGATCCAGAAATTAAGCAGCGTAGAGCACGACTACCTGAAAAACGGGTTCATTTCACAGGCTAAGGAAGAAGAACTACCGGTTCCAGGATTAAGTGTACGTTATCTGCGCGAAACGATAGATGTAAGTGACCGTATCCTTTCCCAGATCAGTTCTTTAACTGAGGAATACGACCGTCTAATGGCAGCAGATTCCATTGGTAAAGTAATCTGTGACTCCATTGGAGCCACTGAGTTTGTTATGGCAGATGTTATTCCTTTCTATAACAATAATAAATATTTCTTAGTCGTATACGATGTGTACCGTGATGTACGTATGGTCTTTGCACCACCCAGTTCAGTAGGGAAATTTGGCGGTGACACTGACAACTGGATGTGGCCACGCCATACAGGTGACTTTTCTGCTTTTCGGGTATACGCAAATGCCAATAATCAACCGGCTGAATATGATGCAAATAATAAACCTTACCGTCCTAAATATGTAGCAGAAGTCTCTGCACAGGGATACCAGGATCAGGATTTTGCTATGACGATTGGTTTTCCGGGTAGTACAGACCGTTATTTATCTTCCTGGGGAGTAGTGCAACGCATTGAAAACATCAATAAACCCCGGATTGAAGTCCGTGAGATTAAACAGGATATCTGGAAGGAAGCCATGAGAGCAAGTGATGCCGTACGAATTAAATATGCTTCTAAATATGCCGGCAGCTCCAATTACTGGAAAAACTCTATCGGTATGAACCGTGGACTGGCAAACCTAAAAGTGGTGGAACGTAAGCAACAGGAAGAAGCGAATTTCGCCGCCTGGGTAAATCAAAGCCCGGAACGTGTGCAAAAATATGGTGACGTACTGAACTTACTGGAGAAAGGGTATACTTCTAATAATGAATACAGAGAAATTTCCACTTATCTGACAGAAGCTTTTCTGGGAGGAGCTGAAATCATCCGTCTGGCTCGCCTGGTACAAAGTGTGGATGTAAAGGGCTCTACTCCGGAAGAGATTACTATTTTCCTTGAAGACAGAATAGAATCTTTTTTCAAAGATTATGAACCGACATTAGATGAAAAAGTATTAGCAGCTATGATGAAAATTGTGAAAGAACGTGTCCCTGCTTCATATCTTCCGGATGTTTATGCTACTGTAGATAAAAAATACAAAGGAGATTATACCAGATATGCAGCCGATGTCTTCAAAAAGACTGAATTACTGTCTTATAATAACATCGCCCATATGGTAAGAGAGCCGAAAGCGTACGAAAAGTTGAAAAGAGATCCGGCTGCAGAACTCAGTACATCTGTTCTCATAGCTCTGTTTGATCTCCAACAGCAAATGGGTCAATCCCAGTACGATATAAAAAAAGGAGAATGCCTTTATTTTGAAGCCTTGAAAGAAATGTATCCGGACAAGGCCCTGTATTCAGATGCAAACTTTACCATGCGTTTGAGTTATGGTTCTATCGGTGGGTACCGTCCTTATGATGCTGCCTGGTATGACTATTATTCTACACAAAAAGGGGTTCTTGAAAAAGAAGATCCTACCAGTGATGAGTTCTGGGTACAACCTGAAATCCTGGATATGTTACGCAGTAAAGATTTTGGACCTTATGCAGATGCAAACGGGGATTTAAATCTCTGTTTCCTTACCAATAATGATATTACAGGGGGAAATTCAGGGAGTCCGATCTTCGATAAAAATGCCCATGTAATTGGGCTGGCATTTGATGGTAACTGGGAAGCGATAAGTGGTGATATTGCTTTCGAGCCGGAACTTCAAAGATGTATAGGTGTGGATATCCGGTATATGTTATATATGATCGATAAATGGGCTAACTGTCCACGTTTGATAAACGAATTAAAACTGGTTAAGTAATGTCATAAAAAAACAGGGACCGTAGTATAAGGGTCCATGTATTTTTTATATAAGACAGCTATAGTATATTATTATTATTTTATTTTACGAACCGTAAGATAAAGTCCCGATCTTCTGCTCTATCTGCTTCCGGAGAATTCGCTCCATATTCTGCAAATTCATCACCAAACCTTCAACAGCTACAACCTGAGAGCCTACTCCATCACGTGCCAGAATAGACTGGATAGTTTTAGCTCTTGCACGGGATATCTGCATATTAGCTTCATCTGAACCGCGACGGTCTGCTTTACCTTCGATTTTAATTTTTGCATTCGGATAGCTTTTCAGAATAGCAGCAATATTTCTTATCTGGTCTTCTGAACCATCCACAAATTCTGTAGAACTACCAAAAGCAAAATTCACATTATCAAATTCAAACCATTTTTTATTCAACTCATCTTCTGATACATTTGTATAATCGTTAGAATTCAAATAATTGACCATTTTTTCTTCGATGCCACCTTTATAAACATGTAAAGTAGTACTATCCGGCAAACGAAGATCTGTATAGGTTCTTGCATTCGTAGCTACCGGACGGTCATAATCCGTAGTATCTACTTTGACTACAGTAGTCTCATCATATCCATATACATGGTCTACTTTCCTGTCATGACAGGATCTCCACCAGAAGAAAAGAAGTAATAACAAGGCTATAAGTAATAACCATTTCCACCATCCGGAACCTTTCTTTTCCGTAATCGGAGTTTCATATACCGTTTTTTTATTAGTATCAGTCAACGTACTGAAACCATACTTACTGGCTACGGCAGAAGGAATATACCCTACAAATGTATTCTTCTCTTCCCGTAACTGGCTCAATAAACCGGATAAACTGTATCCGTTGGTTGCTAATTTATTACCTAAAAAAGCGGCTACGATAGGAGCGATTAACGAAGTCAGCCGGGAAGCTCCTTTTGTTGTAAGACCTGTACCGGAAGCAAGGGATGAAGCAAAATCATCTGTGCGGTTACCGAATATTGCATTCAGAAAATCATTGCTAACACTTTTATGTTGTACACACATATTGTCAGAAAACAATCTCGGCAAATCGGATAACACATTACTTTTTCCAGCTTCTTCCAGCGCATTTTTAAGCTGAGGGGTATCACCTTTCTGTAATACTCCCCCTAACAGACTTGCTATTGTCGGTGAATAGCGGAAGAAATCTTCGCGTTATCCTCACCCAGCATAGCCGAAGCTTTGGACACCAGCTCCGGGCTTATGAGAGATTTTAGTGAATCAAAAATTCTTAACATACGCTTTTATATTAAAGATTAATCAATAATTTTGATGTATCTATAACAACAGGCGGCGTTTTTAGTTCTCTAACAAACCGAAAAGATATATAAAACTATCTTCTTTAATCACTTATTTAGAAAGGAATAGTAATTTTTATCTGCTTGATAGTGTTTTCCGGTCAGTCTGCTTTTAAAAGATTTATCCAACTGATTTACAAGAACCTATTAAAAACAAAGAATCTCCGGTAGTAAATCTACCGGAGACCCTTTAGTTCTTTGTCCTCCTTTTTCACAAAAGTAATAACAAACTTGATAT
>JAJQFE010000076.1 GCA_021201295.1 Tannerellaceae bacterium
TTCATCATAAGCTTTCGTACTTATACCTACCCCATAATCCCATTGGGATAAAACAGGGCTATGATTTTCTACAATAATTTTATTGGAATTTTTACCATCCACAACCACAGGTGTTGCAGAAATATCTAATTGGTCTGCAGTAATTGCGCCACCTGCAGATTCCCGGTTTTCAATAGGTTCACAAGCCATAAAGGCAATTGCAAACATCATTAAATATATTATTTTTTTCATATTAATTATCTGTTTAAATTACCAACCACTAAACTCCGAATCTACTGTTTCCCAGCCGGGGTTTTGTTCCAATACACCTTCTGAAAGGGCAACCTGGCTATCCGGGATCTTGAAAAATCCACCGGTCGCTTCATATCTAGCTTTGTAACCGCCGTTGAAAGCCTGCATAGTAGTTGGATTTCCCCGATTGTATATAGCCACTCCTTCCTGACGTGCTAACTGTTCCGCTGCATCCCCCCAGCGCCGTAAGTCTCCCCAACGTACACTTTCGAAAGCAAGTTCCCAGCGCCGCTCATTTTTCAATGCTTCCAGACTATAGGAGACACTTGATAATCCTGCACGGGATCTTACCCGGTTTATTCCATCTGCTGTTTTAGTTAATTCAGAGTGCATTAGTAAGACATCTGAAAAACGAATAGTAGTTAAATCTCTTAAATGATCTAACTGCATGTTATCAGTGGCCAATCCCCAGTATACGATATCAAAGGTTGGTTGTACCGTTCCGTCAGCACCCCGTGCAGTTACTGCAATATATTTTTTCTGTGCATAATCTGTTTCTTCCATAAAATCAGCCCAACCACCATACGTGTAATCAGGTAATTCAGTGGGAATATGAATAATAGAAGCTTCACGACGCATGTCATTAGGTTCAGCCGCTGCCCAATCGTTCCATAGATTTGGATTTACAGGACCGTGACCCCAGCCCTGACCAAATGGGAATGTTTTTTCATAGTCCTGTCCGCCGCGCAGACCGTAATAAAGGCAATATTGATTTCCATAGCCAATATTAGTACTCCAACTGGCATGTACAGAGTATTTGATAGCAAAAACAGCTTCCTGGTTACCATCTTCAACCCAGTTTAATCCTTGTCCTTTAGTATATTCATACTCTTCTACAGTAGCACTATTAGTGTAAGCCCACAGGTTACGATAATCGCTGACTAAACCATGGCCACTATTATTAATGCAATCCTCTAACCAACTTATAACCTGAGATTCAGAGATACTTCCTCCTTCTTCTTCCGGTAAAGCAATGGAACTTTGATTATAATAACCGGTATAGAACAGATACACTCTGGCCATTAAAGCCTGAGCAGCCCATTTAGTAGCATGTCCGCTTTCTACAGCAGTATAAGGTTGGTTATACATTAATTCAATTGCATTTTTCAGATCTGAGGCGATCTGACCATATAATTCATTTACCTCAGCTTTGGGCAGATTAACAGGTTCTGTTTCTAAAACCAAAGGAACCTGACCATACATTTGAGCTAATTCAAAATAGAAATAGGCTCGCATGAAATAAGCTTCTCCCATAAACTGGTTACACTGTTCTACACTGGTCCAGCCTTCACAATTATCTAATGTTTCGATTGCGGTATTGGCACGATAAATTCCCTGGTAATAAGCAGTCCAGTAAGCTTCAGTAGCACTGACTCCGTAATTTAATAATTTATCGAAAGCCTTTTCTATATAATCATTATCACCTCCGCCTCCAAGACAGTCATCTGAGGCCATCTGAGCAGCAAACAGATAAGTGTTGGCCGGGTCGTTGGTGGCCACATTCAATGCATTATAAATGGCTGTCAACATCTGTTCCGCATCCTCAATTGTCTCAGGAAAGTTCGCTGTTGTCTTTTTTGTATAATTTTCTGTGTCCAGAAAATCTTCACAACTACTGAAAAAGAGTGCTACAAATATTGTTAAATATATTATTTTTTTCATATCCATTTGATTTAAAATTTAAGATTTACACCCACCAGAAAGGTTCTGGGACTTGGATAAAAACCAAGGTCAATACCAGAAGCCCAATCATCTGGAGAATAACCTATTTCAGGATCCATGCCGGAATAACCTGTAATAGTAAATAGATTCTGTGCAGTAAAATAGAGACGAGCTTGTTCTAAAGGCATTTGAGGGAATAAATTTTTGAAATCATACCCAATTGTAATATTCTGCATTTTTACATAATCTGCATTCTCGATATATAAATCAGAAATATTTTGCCAGTTTGAATGATTACCACTTGTTAAACGGGGTAGTTTATTTGAAGTCCCTTCTCCATGCCAGCGGCCGAAAATTTCAGTAGTATAGTTCTGTAATTTGCTATCGGCAAATGAACGGTAGGATTTTGCGATTTGGTGGCCAAACGCACCTGTAGCAGTAATAGACAGGTCAAAACCTTTATATCCGAAGTTTAACCCTAACCCCATGGTCACTTTGGGGTGGGGATTACCGATCATTACTTTGTCATCGTCAGTAATTATACCGTCACCATTTGTATCAACCCAGATTACGTCCCCGGGTTCTGCACCATCTAAGACAGTATTCCCGGCAGCTCTATATTCATCAATCTGTGCTTGATTCTGGAAGATTCCGGCCGTTTTATATCCCCAGAAATATCCGATTGGATATCCTACTTCAGCACGATACATTTCTGTAGTACCCTGGCTTAATACATTTTCCGGTCCGTGAATAATACCTTCGCCGTTAGCGATACGGGTTACTTCATTCTTATTTTGAGTTAGGTTCAGATTAATTCCGTAAGTAAAATCACTCACATGATCATTCCAGTTCAGGGCGATTTCCACCCCTTTATTTTGCACATCTCCACCATTGATATAAGGAGCACCTGTACCATAAGAAGCTAATTGAGGGGCTACGACCAACCAATCTTTAGTTGTCTTTTTATACCAGTCAAAAGCAACCCCTAAACGTCCACTCAGGAAACGGGCATCAAACCCTAAGTCTAACTGTTCGGATGTTTCCCAGGTTACATCTGTGTTAGGAAGAATATCACCATATCCTCCGGTAGAAAGATTCCCGGTAGGTTGTGTACCAAAAAGATACCCGGCAGTATCATCAAAAGAAACTGTGGCCAGATATTGGAATGGATTAATATCACAGTTACCATTCTGTCCCCAGCTGGCACGGATTTTAAAGAAATCCATCCAGTTAGTCACGGATTCCATAAAAGGTTCATTAGTCATTACCCAACCGGCAGAAACAGAAGGAAAGTATCCCCAGCGGTTACCACGGGCAAAATTGGAAGAACCATCCGCACGTAAAACAACAGAAGCCATATAGGTCTCTTTGTAGTTGTAGTTGATACGTCCGAAGAAAGAGGCTAAAGAGCCTTCTGAAGAAGGATATCCTTCAATTACTGTGCTACCTATAACAACCCCTTGTGTATTAGATAACCATGCATGTTCAAAATCATTAAAAATAGAATTTATGTTCGTTGCCTCTATTCCTTCTCCCATACCCCATTTTTCAAGGGATTGACCAATCACAGCATCAAAAGAGTGATTATTTACCTCAAAAGTATAAGCCAGCGTGTTTTCCCATGTCCAGCTGTACTGGGAACCCAGTGATTGTTGTACTGCATCAGAAGAATTAATAGAGGTTGAAGACAAATTATAAGTGGGAGTATAACTACGATAAGACCAGGAGTTCATACGATAGCCAAAGGTAGATTTAAATCTTAAATCTTTAACAGGTTCTATAGTAATATAGGCATTTGCATTTAAGGCATAATTCTTAGACTTATTCTGACCACGTTCATAATCCATTAATGCGATAGGGTTAGCTTCTTCAGCCCAGAAATTTTGCAATCCGGATGCTTCCTTATCTGCTGTTGCATAATATTCACCTTCACTATTATAGGCAGGCATGATCGGAATAGCCACCAGTGCATTATGAATGTCATTCCAGTAAATATTTCCAATACCGATCCCGCTCTTTTCACTGTAAGTGTAATTTAGGTTTTGTCCGATAGTAATAATATCCCGGTTATTACCTTTTAACAAGATATGTTCAGAGTTAATACGGGCTGTATAACGTTCATAATTAGGTTGAACAGGTTTACCCAAAATACCTTCCTGACTTGTATAAGAGAATCCTAAAGAAAATTTAGACTGTTCGGAACCGCCGGTTAAATTAATAGAATGGTTTTGAACCGGTGCATTTTTATTTCTCATTTCTTCCAGCCAGTTGGTTCCTTTCCAGCCATTTTGTACCTGCTGGTAAATATCCGGCATTAAAGTAGCCCAATCATAAAGTTCAAGTCCATCGTTCCAGGCTATTTCGTTCTGGATCATCATATATTCGCTCGCAGTCAATAGAGAAGGCATTTTATATACATTCTGGAATCCTACATATCCATCATAAGATATCTGCATTTTACCGGCTTTACCCTGTTTGGTAGTTACCAGGATTACCCCGTTCGCAGCACGTGCACCGTAGATCGCAGCAGAAGCCGCATCTTTCAATACGTCAATAGACTCAATATCCGCAGGGTTTAAAGCATTAATGTCACCACCTGCAATACCGTCAATTACGTACAGAGGACTGTAATTTCCTACAGTTCCCAATCCACGGACTGTAACTTTAAAACCTTCACCAGGCATACCTGAACTTTGAGTAATATTTACCCCGGGAGTCTGGCTTTGTAAAGCACCTAATACGCTAGTTGTACTCAATTTTTGAATTTCATCTCCTTTAACCTGTACCGTAGCACCTGTTATCAGTTTCTTTTTCTGTACCCCATAACCGATTACAACCACTTCATCCAAAGCCTGTGAATCTTCTCTTAACACGACATTGTATTCAGTTCTGCCGGCAGAGACTGTGATCTCCTGGCTAATATAACCGATATAAGAAAAGTCCAGGACGGCTCCTTCCGGTACGGTTAACTCAAAGTTTCCGTCAAAATCCGTAACTGTACCATTCGTAGTACCCTTCT
>JAJQFE010000070.1 GCA_021201295.1 Tannerellaceae bacterium
TAGTAGTGGGTGTAAGGTTGTATATAGTTCCCTAATATAATTAATAAGTAGTATTTAAATATCCTTTTTTTCGATGGCAATCCCTTCTATTTCGATCAGCAACTCATCCCTGCATACATCTGCCCACATGTAGGAAACCGGAATAGAAAACCCGTAACTCTCCATCAGTTTTTTAGACCGGGAATAATCCTTTTTCTCTTTCAGATAGACCCGTAGCATACGTATCTCAGCATTCCTGGTTAGCTGGGCAATATTCTCCATGGTAATATGCAATTGTCTGTCCAGCCCGACTCCCGTGAGACTCTCTTCTCCCCGTATGGCAGCCGTACCGGAAATATATACCAGTCGGTCACTCCCGGCTGTTATACTCTTAGCCCGCTCAAACTTCGGAGTAGCTTTTTTATGCTGTGCTTCCGCTAGTACCTGCCCGGAATAGGCATGTGCGGCAACCTGTAGCTTGTTATCAATAGGCGTTACGAAGCCTTCCGGTGAAGTAAATACCGCCGCATCCAAATCTACCAGGATTCCTCCTAAATTAGTACCGATACCGGTAGCTGCCGGATAGCCCTGCGGCCATAAGTCCCCGGTATAAAAATCACTCCGGGCATTATTAAACGATTGGTAATGCTGGTTTTCCCCTTCAAAATCAGTGATCCGTTCAATATAATTCCACTGCCGAACAATACTATGCACCGGAAAATTCTCCTCGTGTAACAATTTCCCGATTCTGTTAAATACCTCTGCCGACTGCTTTTCAATCGTCCATTGCAGGATATCCGTCTGGAACCCTCCGGCATACAGAAACCGCCCATACGGGTTTTCCCATATCACATACGGAAGTCCATCCAGACATCTGCAATAAAGATGATCCGTATGATCCCAGTTCTGCAACAGGTGAGCTTCCATAATAAGAGAGGTATGCAAAGGAGGCTGGGAAACATAACTCAACGCCGGTAACTGATCTCCAAACTTTTCCCGGACCTTTTCTTTCAGTAGTTCCCGGCGAAGCAGATATTCTTCATTGTCGGGCGGCATGCCAAAGAAAGCCAATCTCAGCACAGCACCCTGCTCCGGCAGCTGAGCCAATAGCTTTTCCACCATAACCGGAAACTGGTCCTTTGCAGTAGTATAAATCTTATATTGTATTTTATTGCAATAACTCATCTGTTTTTTCTTATAAAGAGTTTACATATTCCGCCAAAGCCTTAATCTCCTTCTTAGAGATCTGCCTGTCAATTCCATGTTTATGTACCTCAAACACCTCTTCCATCGTGGCAGCACGGCCATCAAACAGATAAGGTGCTGTTCTCCATACTTCAATTAACGTAGGTGTATCCCATCCCTTTTCAAATTCAATATCCTCTCCGATCCGGTGCATTTTAAGATCTGTATAATAAGGTCCGCTATGGCATTCACCACATTTAAATTTATCAAACACTTTCCGTCCCTCCTTCGCCTGCTCAGACAATTCACCATCTACCAGATAAGGGCTGGGAACCGGACGAAGCGATTTCAGGTACAAGTCCACACAAATGGCATCTTGCTCCGATACATTATAAAACTGAATATGTTTAAAACCGGCACGTACGGCAACCTCTGCCGTTTCCCGGATTCCGGAAATCATATTGGGAGGAGTCACACGACTATATAAAAGACTCTTACAATTCTTAGGATTCCCCACTCCGTCATTCATCAGATCCCAGTTCATCCCATCCGTACGGGCATCTCCCGGATGGCAGCCGTTACAACTCTGCCACTCCTGAAAACATTTTGTCGCATCATTAAAAAACTTTTCACCCTTATGTTCCGGTGTTTCAATTCTGCCCGGATTAAGTTCAACAGCCGTAACAGCTAAAGAAGATACATCTACAAAGTTTAATACATCTGCAAAATAAGTAGGAATAATCAGGGTACGATCCGCATATAACATAGAACGGGGGCCGTTCCCCTGAAGCCGTACCCGTTCCCGAAGACCATACAAAAACTGCAGGTCATAATTCAGGTTCTCTTTCTGAGGATAGGCGTCAAATTTCTTCCGCATAGCCTGGTGGTCTATTACACTCACTTCATGGGTTCCGGAATGTGTAATAAAAAGGGATTCTTCATCACAGGCAATACTCCATATACCGGCAGCTCCCCGTTCAGCCTCATCCACTAAGATAGCACCCAGGTATTCCTGTGTGGCTACTTCTATCACACTAAAAGCACTGGTATTCATCCATCCCTGCTGCAATTGGGAAGTAGGCACAGCAAATCGTCCCAGATTATGGGATACATAAATATAGGTACCATCTGGAGTAATACATATATCTCTTAACGCATTACTTCCGTTTGCCAGTTGAATATCTTTCACTTTAGTAAAACTTTTCATGTCAATCACTGACACACAGGAGGCCACCACATCTACATCCGCCCGCTGGGCCGGAAGGAAATTAGTCACAAACAACCAGGCTCCGTCTTTACTGAAAACCGCAGACTTCGGTTCCCGCAAAACCCGTACGGTGCGTACAATCTGTTGACTAACCGGATCTATTTCTAAAACTGTATTAGCAAATTGATTGCAAACATACAAGCGTGATTTATCAGGGCTTAATAAAGGATGACAACTACCCGGCCCGGTACTAACAGAACCTTTTACAATACCTGTTTCCAAAGATAAAATCAGTAATTTCCCTGTAGTTTTAAAAGTAGTCACATACAGCCGGTCTCCATCCACAGCCAATCCCGTAGGCGTTTCTTCCACAGGAAAAGAACGAAGTAGCGATTGACCGTCCGGAGAAAAAACATCAATCCATTTGGTCCCTTTCTGGGAAAGGAGGATTTCTCCTGCCTCATTCTTTACGATCGCCGTAGTAAAAAAAAGGGATTGTCGCTGCATATATATACCCGGACAGTATATAAAAAAACAAGAGATAAAACTGTTTTAAATTTAGCTGGTGTTTTCATGGTATTCAATCAGTTTTTCCGGACATAACTATATCCCAGCTCTGCCGAGATCTGTCCGGCAACCTTTTTAATATATATAATATCCGATTGAATAACCTCCCGGGTCAGGCGGTCTTTCGGACCGGAGATCCAGATAGCCCCACAAGGATAACCCGTATAATTAAAAATAGGTGCTCCCAGACAGATTACCCCACTCATTTCTTCTTCATTATCAATGGCATACCCTACCATACGGAATTTTTCCAGTTCTTTCAGATATGCCTCCGGCGTCGTAATCGTGCGCGCATTATAACGGGGAAAATCCATATATGAAAGATAGCGATTCCGAGCCGTATCCGGAAGATAAGCCATAATGGCCTTTCCCGGAGCAGAACAATGTAATTCAAAAGGCTTACCGGGAGAAAGGATAAACCGGAATGTATGATGTCCCTGCGCCTGTTCAATAAAAATCCCTTTCTGACTTCCCAGTACCCCAAAACATGCGGTCTCCTTTACCTGGTCTCTTAGTTCCCGTAAACGGGGCAGAACAGTTTCCAACAGATTGTGCTCATTCAGTGAACGGTAACCCAACGTCAGTAATTTACGGGAAAGTTTATAGCGTTTCGAATTTTCATCATAAGAGAGGTAGTTCAATCTGGCCAGGGTATTCAGGATACGGTAAGCAGTCGTCTGGGAAATCTCCAGTTCCGTTTTGATCTCCTGCAACGTTCCACCTGCCGATTGAAGGGAAAGATATTCCAGAACAGCTATCCCTTTCTCTAAGTTAGGGACTTTATAGTGTTCCCCCGGTTTTTCCATATTTGAAAGTGTGTTTTTCATATTTGAAACATGGTTTCAGATTTCTATCAAATATACTATTTCCTCCATCAAAACCAACGATGAATCTGTAAAAATTCATTAAGTATGTTTTAGAGCATACGAGATAAAAAAAGAAAGCCCTCTGTCTTACTAATAAAATGGCAGAGAGCTTTTTTTATTCTTTACTTAGATGCTTTACTTCTTTTTCTTTTTATCCTTCACCTCTTTATATTGAGGACGCATAGAAAATTTAGAAGAAGAAGGGAAATCAGCCGGAACTTTTTGTGTCACATCGCCCGTGGCCGCCCATTCTGCTCCCCGGAGTAAAGTCACCTGGAAACCGGTACACTGCATAGCAGGATTATCTTTCAACGATTCTCCGGCATGTCCCAGCATGGTATGGAATATGCGTCCATCCCCATAGGTAACCGTAAACATCAGCGGCTCTTCCCTTCCGGAACCACCTGATTCCACATCCGAATGAGCTGTAAACAGTACTTCCTCTATATGGGCAGGACCACGCATCCGGTCATATAATTCATCAATAACATGCAACCAGGTATTAGGCAATCCGTCAGAAACCGGATGATCTTCCGCCCGGGAATTCAGGATATAGACATGTTGTTCCCCGTGTGATCCTCCAATACCCGGAGAATCATCCTTTTGCAATTTACCATCTTTCCAATAGGCATATGGTCCTGATTTTTCATTCCGTCCTTCCCAGCCACCTAAGGCACAGATCTCATTATATTCCTTCCAGTCCAGAAAAGAATTATTAGCTGCATGATAGACTACTACACCTCCACCGTTTTTCACATAATTGACAAAACCGTTTTTAGTTTCTTCCGGCCAGGCATCTTCATTATAGTCCAATACCACTAATTCATAAGGCGTGAAATCCACGGTAAATTTAGTCATATCTTTTCCCTGTTCAAGAGAAACCGCTAAGTCCACAGTAAAAAGACCGGAGTTTTCAAGAGTCTGTTTAAGAGCTTCATGACTCACCTGCCAGTTGTGGTTATTCTGGCCTGTTACAAGTAAAGTTTTTATAGGCTTATGAGCCGAAGCCGAACAAATGAACAAAAACGCTGTTAATATAATAGACAGCTTTTTTAAAATCTGGTACTTCATATTTCTTATTATGATTATCCGCATGATGTCCGTTGATTTATTGAACATCATATGAA
>JAJQFE010000067.1 GCA_021201295.1 Tannerellaceae bacterium
TTCTTATATATAGTATAGGTTGTACCCATGCCTGTAATCTGAAATCAGATCCTTCTACTCATTCTACGGAACCATCAGAAACTCCGGTTAAACCTGCACAGCAAATCTCTGTCTCTCCTCAGGAGATTGTTTTTGAAAAAGAGTTCCTCTATGACCAACATACGCTGGATGATGTCTATCCGTACAAGGATACGACCCGGAGATTCCAGTGGGAAAAGATGAAAGAACGTTTAGCCCGGCTGGAAAATATGCAGGGGAAACCAGCTATCTGGGGTATACTGCAAAACAGACGGAATGCACATGGTGTACCTCCGGCAGCCAAAGGAGTTAAAAGAGATGAATATAACGAACTGGAGGACAGATATGGTGTGGAAGACAGACAATCTATTCCATTATATAGTCTTACTGATTCTATCACACCGGACCGATACGGAAGAGATGGTGCTTTAGTGAAGATCAACAAACAAGATAAGGAATATATAGAAGTTGTAGTGGCTGACTTTGACGGAATATGGAGAATTCCGGAACGGTACGTGAAGATGATAGATTCGACAGGTTCTCATCCTTTTAATAAAGTGATTATAGTGGACCGTACGAATCAGAATATTGCTACACTGGAAGGTTCCGGAACCCAGTGGCTGATCCGGAGTATGAATCCGGCTACTACCGGGTTGCATAAACTGCCTTATGAAAGGCCCACTCCGTTAGGTATGTTTGTGGTGCAGGAAAAGAAAGAGAAGATGCTCTATACAGCGGACGGAGGTCAGGAAGTGGTAGGCTTTGCACCTTATGCGAGCCGCTTTTCTAATGGAGGTTATATTCACGGAGTTCCGGTCAATCATCCAAACGGGAATATCGTAGAGTTCAGTAATACGTTAGGCACTACGCCCCGCTCCCATATGTGTGTCCGGAATGCGACTTCACATGCTGAATTTGTTTATAACTGGGCACCGGTTGAAAAGGCTTTAGTAATTGTAATTGATTGAAAATGTGAATGAAATATAGGTTTTTTTGAGAAACATTTAAAATTTGACACCGGCTATTTAACACTATAATGGGTATATTTGTATGTGAGCTTGTATAAAATATTTAACCGTTCAAATAACAAAACCCATAAGCAATGAAAAAAATTCTATTTGTTTTAATTCTATGTGTATTGTTTATTCCAGGCAAATTACAAACTCTTCAGGTTCCGCTACCGGAAGCACCGGAAATAGTGGAAGTAAAATGCCAGAAGTTATATGATGAAATAGGTCTGGAAGGCATTGTGAATTATAAAGCTTTTGAACAGGCGATATTAGGATTTCACTTAGTGGATCGTAAAAATAAAGATATTATCGCTGTGATCAATTTCTCTAAACCTTCCACGGAAGAACGTTTATATGTTATTGATCTACAAGAGAAAGAGCTTTTATTTGTCTCTCATGTGTCCCACGGAAAAAACAGTGGGGATGTGTTTGCTACTTCTTTTTCAAATGTAAACGGATCTAACCAGAGTTCGTTAGGATTCTTTGTGACAGAAGGGACTTATTCGGGCAAAGGGGGTTATTCGCTGATCTTAGACGGACTGGAACAAGGTATTAATGATAAAGCGAAAGAACGTTCTATCGTGATGCATGGTTCCCGGAATGCTAACCCGTCCATAATTAATAAAAGAGGTAGCCTGGGTCGTAGTCTAGGTTGTCCGGCCATGCCGGAAGCTGTTACGAAGCCTATTATTAATACATTAAAAGATGGTGCAATCGTATTTATTTTTGCTGATGATGAGGAGTACCTGGAACAAAGTCCGATTTTATCTACTGCGTTCTATGCTGCCTGATTCAGCGTATAGAATAGTTACACTTTTATAATCAGCACACGGATTCAACTCATCCGTGTGCTGATTTGTTTTACCGGGTTTTAAACAGAAGGGTTTTCCCCTGGTTGTCGCTCCAATGTACGATCAGTTTACGAAAATCCCCATAATCAGCCGGAGCAATCGTAGGGTCCGGAATTTCCAGTGTACGCTTTACCTCTATGATGTTACCTGTTTGTTCTATGGTAACAGATAATTTACCCGCTTTATTAGTGATGTTTTTTACAGCTACGGGAGTTGCTAATTTCATATTCTCCGGAACCTCGATCCGGTAAGCATAGGATTCATGTACCGGATAAAGGAGAGTAAGTATGTTCATTCGTTCACTAGTATATCCGCTATACATACCATGGGCTATACTTTTAGGGGAGTCCGGTAACGGGAACAGGATATATCCATTCTTTTTATGTACTTCTTTTGTTTCCTTAGCGGTAAAGGACAATCCGTCTTTTTCCAGGGTACCGGTCGCTTCCTTATCAGTTATTCCCAGTGCAGTCAAAGGAGTAGCACTATAAGGTAAAAAAGAAATCCCTGTCTTCCCGGACATATTAACCTGTGCCTGCAGGTCATCTAACTGGATCAGATATTGCAGATCTATAGCAGACGATAGTTTTTCAATAGAGGCTCTTTCCCCGGTCTCAAGAGATAAAACCGGGACCCGATCCGCTAAAAAGGCACCGATGGCAGGCGTATTTCCCAAAGAATGCAGATAATAAGGTCTATTCTCTATGGCCGCAATTACAAATAATTCCTGTATCGCACTTAGCCCACAGGATCCCGGTTGCGCATTTACTTTATATAAGGCTACAGGGGTGGCTGGAATATTCATAGCATTCAATAACCCGGACAAGAGATTCACTTTTTCCGCAAATGTACCATACCCGGTATTAATTACTTCGTCTACAGACCGGATTCTATATCCGGCCTCTGGCAGAGAGACCCGGCTGTTATCTATCTCATTCGTCACATAATTCAGGAGGGCAAAAAGTTTCTCAGTATGATTGGTTGTCTTTTCTGTGATGGCTTCTGCCAATGTTAACAACTGAATATCCTGTTTGGAATTAAACTGTCCGTACAATTCTTTTAATGCCTCTTTTTCAGAGCCAAAAGTGGTGGCTGTCAGAAAAGGGACATCGCCGTTCATGGTATATACTTCCGGAGAACGTGAGGCAGCAGGTAGATTGCGTAATGTCCATTGAACCAACTGGCGGCCTTCCTGATTGGAAATACTTTCCTTCGCACGGATGCCATGTAAAGTATATGATAATGGTTTATTCTCAGGAACGGATATTGTGAGTTGATATTCTTTTACCGGGGAAGTCTGTTGTAATTCTTCATACATATCCAGTTCCTTCAGATATCCCGGTTTAGAAAAGATTGAATAGTCTAAATAGATCGTAGCACCCAGTTCCAATCCGGTGTGTACCACTACCATTTCTTTCAGTTGATTATAAGCCGGAGCATTGACAGCACTCCGGGGAAGAACTTCTACAAAAGCATTAGCTGGAGCTGGAACCTGATTCCCATTCTTTTGAACCGTATAAGCGGCATGTATCTGTAATTCCTGATATCGCGGATCATACACAATAAAACTTTCTCCATACGTGTTATTCATGGCTGTATGCGTAAACAGAGTCAGTTCCATCTGATAGCGGAATTCCTGGCTTCCATCTGTGTGCAAAGTATAGGCTTTGCTTAGTTTACGATACTCCGCTTCAGGAGAAGCGGACACCGGTTGCACCCATACCAGGGCAATCCATAGCAATAATAAAGTGTATAATTGTTTATTCATTGTCTGTTATATTTGTAATAGATAAAAAGAAGATAGTATATGTCTTTTAAAATTCAGTTTCCAGATAATGATCGATAAAGGCTACCATCTCATTGAACTCTTCCATTTCAAAAAGCCGGGTTAGCAAAACAATTTTGCCTTCTTTATCCAGTATAATATTCCGTGTCACTCCAGCCCCCTGAGCTGTAAAAAGGCCAAACCGGGAACCATCGGTATCCAATGTAAGCGGATAGCTGATTTTCATATGTTCAGCAAATTTCGCGGTTGTTTCCTTATCCTCTTTCAGATCTATCCCGATCAGGGCAAAATGGGGATTATTTTTATGTTTTTGCCAGATATCCCGTTCAATATAGGGCATTTCCTTACGGCACACTCCACACCAGCTCGCTGTAAACTGGATCATGACTAATTTGTCTTTCAGATCGGACAACTTTTCAGAGCGACCATCTACATATTTAATCATAAAATCAGGAGCCATCTCACCTATATGGACAATGTAGCCACAATCATCCGTTATCTCTTCACGGGCGGTCTCTTCTTTAGTAACGATCGCTGCCGGATCCTCCTGTACAGCATGCGTTAGCTGGTCATTCCCTTTTTCCTGATTGTTACATCTGGTTACCAATATGCAGGTAACTAAGCATACAGCTATTATATTCAGGTATCTCATCTTATCTTTCTTTATTAATGATTACTTTTAGACTTTATTCCTTCTTTATTTGGTTACAACAATATACTCTCCAAAACTTTTATGGGTATTCACAGCTTTACGGAAATCAGCCCAGTCGGCTGCTTCATAGACTCTTTTCTTCAAAGCCAATTCCTGGTTCAGCACGATCCGGTCTCCTTCCTGATAAAGTTTACCTGAAAAATCAGCGACCTCACTGTTACTGTTTGCTGAGATTTCCTCTCCTGCCAGGCGAAAACCTTTTGGCAACTGAATGGTTTCATCCAATTCTACCAGACGGGAACAGGCATCTTTAAAACCATACTGACGATCTTCCAGATCCGTATTGATCCGTAAATAACTTTTCACCTGGTTATATAAATTGTTCATCACTATAGGTTTAAATAAGATTTCATTAGAACCTACGATTGCATAGTCGGGAATCTCATAACGGAAAGTAATACTGATCGGAGCCGCCTGGTAATTTTTCGGATCCCTGCCGTAATCCACACCGATCATACGGGCTTTGGGAGATACAGCCAACAACTGTTTCTCCAAATGACTCTTCCATTCAGTCTGCCAGCCTAATGTAAAGATCCGGCGGATATTACTATCGGATTGTCCTTCCGCACGGATCGTAAATTGTCCGGTCAGTGTACCTTTGGCATCCAGTTTATTCCGGGCTGAGATCCGTACATAATGGTTTTCCGGTGCGGAAACCGGGGTCAGGCACAGATCAGATCCTTCCGGTACACCCGGCAGATAATTCTGTTGCTGTTCCGCGCTGCTCCATAATTCCCGGCAGAAAGGAACCCAGGTAGGATCCAACGGCATATAGGTTCCATTTTCTAATTTGACAACCGCTACACAATGGTTAAAATGGTCTGCCGGGATCTGTTCTACCCTACTGCCTGCCATAGTCATAGCCGGATAAGCTTCAAAACCTGCCATACGTAGAAAAGAGATCAGCATAGCTGCAATATCTTTACACACCCCGCAACGGTCCGTATAATTCATCTCTGTATTATGCAACGTAAATCCTTCACCTTTACCCATAGAAATGCCTGAATAACGGATATTATCAGCCACCCAATGAGTCAGTACAGCGATCTTTTCCATTTCCGTCTTTTTTCCTCTGATCAATTCATCCACCTTTTTCTGAGCTTCCGGCAGAGGAGCAAAACTTCCATAGTCTTCATTTACTTTATTAAACCAAAGGGATTTGTCTTTCCATTCCGGAGTAGAGGACATCATCAGTTTGGGAGCCGCGTCAAACAGATCCACCATATTGGCTTCCTTTTTAAAAGGTAATATATTTTTAGAAGAGAAAATATAAGCTTTCCTTCCGTTCTCATAGTGCATAGAAGAAGCACATTCGCCCTGGTAAAACCAGAATTGCATTTCCTTCTCCATTGGGATAGAGATTTTATATACCTTTTTCATAGTAGGCTCATTCACCCAAAAAGGAACAATATCATAAAAATGTCCCTGCATCGGAGGAATAAAACGGGATTCATCATCTTCCAGGCTGCCTAACAAGGCATAGGTAAACCCTTTTTTGGCAATTTCATACTCTAAAATATCCCCTGGTTCCAGACGGCCTGCTTCCAGCATAATTTCGCGGGCACCCCAATAAATTGCTCTTGCAGGAGCAGCATAATCACAGGCTGTCGTGACATCTAAGTTGATAACATCTCCATTAGCCCGGTAAATAGTAGCATGACGGAATTCCGCATGCGCGGTTAACGGATCATACTCATATTTCACCACTCGGTTGGCCAATGCCCCTTTAACCGTCTGTATCTTCACGGCTTTATAAACGGTGAAGGCACCTGAGCCTGTGGGTTCTACTACGACACTGGTACTATCCAGTATAGCCACAGCATCATATCCCGGATATTCTTCCACCTGCATAAGCGTCGGATCTGCCGGCATACGGCAACTCTCCTCTTCCTGAGCATAGCCCGTTATCCATAGCCCCAGACAAAGGGCTAATACACCTGATTTCTTCATATAACTGTTTGTATTTATTAAATAACTCTCTGTTCCATACTTAATAGTTCTCCATGATCGTTCTGAAATAACGGATCATCTTTCCATAATTTTCTATAGTAATATGTTCATTTTCATTATGCAACATCCGTTGTTCATAGGCATTGAGGTAAACAGGCATCAGACGATAAATATGATCACTCACGATCTGATATTTATACGCATCCGTACCTCCGATGGTAATGTAGGCGGTTACTACGGCACCCGGATAAGTCTGATCCAGGGCTTCCTGTATGATCCGGAACCCACGAGTGTCCTGTGGGGATATGCCTGACGCTTCCCGGGCGTTGATCACTTCAATTTCCACATCATACCCTTTGCAGATTTCTCTTACATGATTCATGACATCTTCTAACGTGTCTCCCGGTAATAACCGGAAATTGACGGTTATTTCTGCGACAGAAGCAATCACATTCGAAGCATTGCTTCCTTTTGCTCTCGTAATGGCAGTAGTAGTCCGGATCAGTGCATTCGTACCTGGATTTGTGCGGAAAGAACTTATTAGCAACGGCTTAAACAACCATTGATTAGCAATAGCCATCCGGGAAGTAAAATTCAACTCTCCACCTACGTTCTCCAAAAAAGAGGCTATCGGAGGAATAATCCGTCCCGGCATCTGGTTAGTATCCAACTTTTCAATAATTTCAGCAGCATATACTAAAGAACTTTTAACCGGTGGCATAGAGGAGTAGCCTCCCAATCCATATACTTTGATCTGAATACTTAAAAATCCTTTCTCCCCCACACCAACCAGCGCAACAGGAGTTTCCTCTTCATTTCCGGAAAGTCCCAGCCGGGTAATAGTTCCTCCTTCATCATACACGGCATCAAACGTAATACCCTGTTCTTTAAAATAGTTGGCAATATACGTTGCCCCATGCAGACCTCCCACCTCTTCATCATGACCAAAAGCAAACCAGATATCCCTCTCAGGCTGGAATCCCCGTTCAATCAACTCATTCGCAGCTTCCAGAAGTGAAAAAAGCATTCCTTTCATATCCAGGGTTTCCCGTCCATACACCCGTCCATCAGCAACAGCTCCGGAAAAAGGCAGATACTCCCAGGTTTCCGCTACGTCCATCACAGGTGCTGATACCCGGTTCTCCGGTTGAAAGATAAACGCTCCAGAATTATCATCTTCCGGATCATATCCTACCACGGGAACCACATCATAATGAGACAAAAACAGGAGAGGATGTAAATTGCTATCTAATCCTTTTCAACGAAAAACCAACCCATAGGTATTAATAGTCAGGGTATCCATAACCTTATAAATGGCAGGATAAGTTTCCGGCAGATAAAGTTTAAAAGAATCAAAAGGAGCAAAATTGGTTTCTTCATATACCTGATTACTGATAGTGGGAATACGTATGCCACCTGCAAACCGTTGCAAGACCGGATCAGAAACCTCTGTTGCTGCCACCGGTACTATCTGTTGTTCATCCATCTTTTTAAACGGATAGGTATATGTTTTGATAATTACCATAATTACTACTAAAACTATGAGAGACAAAATAACTCCCAGGAGACGTTTCCAAACCATCTTACATTCACTTTTAATTATTAACTTTTCTGTTAATGTTCCGGCTTTGTTTTAAGTCGTACGAATAAAAACAGGTAAATATATAACTTTCTTTCCACACAAAAGATGCGTAGATTAATATAATTCAAAGAAGTATTAACTTTTAGGGATAAAAATTAAATAAGAAAAGAAAAGCGTTCCCCATGCATTATCCTATCCTCATAGCCACACGTTACCCTTTTATTTTTTTAGTATGAAAAGACAAGCATATTCATTTTAATTTATATATTTGCAGTCTAAAGATATTTGGAGCCATCAAAGACGTTTGGATAACATAAAAACCCGCTAAATTTTTAATTCATCCAACTACAAAGACTTTTGATGGGAGCCCACACTATAGAGAGTGGACAGAGGATGAAGTTTGATTGGAAGGGCTCTTAGCGGTGCCTTATGTTACAAGCTGGGTCCTAGTCTACTCCTTTTATTCTATTAACTTCTTTCCTGTTCAAAAGATAAGGAGTTAAGTGATGTAAATATAGAACTCCTTGTTGGATTTTCATAATTTAAATTAAAGAATTTACTTGTTAAAAGCTTATTTGTGCCAATTCTAAATAATAACTCCATGGATGACTCTCTGAATAAAAGGATTAACATCCTGTATGAGCATGAAAACCTAACAAGAAAAGAGTTTAGTGAATTGACAGGAATTCCTGAATCCACTCTACATTTAGCCCATGCCAAAGATTCTCTTCATACCCTTCCTGTACTTAAAAAAATACATGACGTCTTCCCGAAATATAATCTGGAATGGCTATTTTTCGGCGAAGAAAAAATGCTGAAAGGAGCCTATCAGTTACAAAACTCCGAAAATCTGATTACAGATAAAATACTTACTTATAAAACGAACAAACCGGAAAAGCTTATCATCCATCAATTAGCAGATAGTCATATTAATTTTTTCCCTTTACAAAAAATAGAAAAATTAACAGGAGCAATTAATAAACAGGTAGTGGAGATAAAAGCAAACATTCCCTATGTTTATTTTCAGCATGCCAAACCGGACGATGCTGCTATTCTGATCACAGATGAAGAAATGACACCTCTTATTCCGGCTTATAGTTATCTCCATATAAGAAAAATGGAAAATCCCTGGAATTCTCTGAAATATGGGAAAGCCTATCTGCTGGAATTAAGCGGGAAATGGCAGGTACGGATCATACAACCCGGGATAAAAGCTACCCACTACAAACTGGAGTCACCAAACCCGGAAATCTCCCCTGCTAATATTCTCCGGCAAAGAATTAAATCCATCTGGGAGATTATCCATATAGTGTCCTGAGTAAAATAAACCCTATCCCGCTTTTCCATAGATCAACCGGCCGGACCCGGCTACATTTCCTCTTTTCCCAACTTGTTTATTTTCCTATTACTTTCCTCTGACTAATTAGTCAAGTATTCCTAATATACAGATACCTATCAACTTATTAAAGAGTAAAGTTGTTCTTTCAGTAAGAAAAACTAAAAACAGCTGAGATATTCTTATGTTAATGAATGATAAAACTGTAATAATAATTTGCGGTTTAAAATATTAACGATACTTTTGACACATATGCTAAACAATATTGCCAGACAAAACTGTCAAACAGATTAGTCAAACATAATAAACATGCAGAAAAACAGTAAAGATATAGAAAGCCAGATCCTTGAAGCCGCGAAAACGGTATTCGTACGAAAAGGCTACAACGCTACCAAAATGGGAGATATTGCCAAAGAGGTAGGAATCAGCCGTACGGCACTTCATTATTATTTCCGGACAAAAGAAACGTTGTTCGGTGCTATTTTCGGACAACTATTGGATGAATTTCTTCCTAATATCAGCCTCATCCTGGAAAAAGAAGGAACTTTGCTGGAAAAGTTACCGCTGTTAATTGATCAATATGTAACTATCATTTCAAAAAATCCCTCTTTCCCAATCTTTTTAGTAAATGAGGTAAACCGGGATTATGAACATCTGCTCGCCACGATCCTGAAAGACAACAACCAGTTAAAACCCATGAATAAACTGAAAGAACAGGTATTAAAAGAAATGAAAGAAGGAAAATTAAGAAAAATGCCTTTACTGGACATAATTTTCGCCTATGTCAGTCTGATTGTTTTTCCTATGCTGGTCCGGCTCCCGGTGACGCAGTTATTCTTTGAGGATAATAAAGAAGAATGCCAACAATTCTTTATAAGAAGAAAAGAGGTGATCTATGATATACTCTATAAATTTTTAGCTCCGGAAAGAAATACGCTTACTTAATAAACAGACATAATGAAACGAATGCATGTAGTCATGGTGTGCATCACAATGCTTTTTTCCGTCCGGTTACAGGGACAGGAAATGATCGCACTCATACAATGTTATGAATGGACAAAGGAAAATTATCCGATGATCCGGCAGTACGACCTGATCCGGCGGACTGAACAGTACAACCTGGCCAATGCCGCCAAAGGGTGGCTCCCTCAAATCGGGGTAAATGCAAAAGCCACCTATCAAAGTGATGTGACCAAGATCCCGTGGGATGCAGACGCATTCTCCAGTATTATTCCGGGCTTTGAAATGCCGGTACTAAGCAAAGACCAGTATCAGGTGGTAGCCGAAGTCAATCAACCGATCTGGGACGGAGGAATGATCCGTTATTCCAAAGAGTTGACCCGTGCCCAGGCGACAGCCGATAAAGAACAGTTGAACAGCGACCTGTATGCTTTGAACCAACGGGTCAACCAGGTTTATTTCGGAAGCCTGCTGCAGGATGAATTACTTCGGCAAAATGAATTATTACAGGGAGAACTCCACGTAAACATAGACCGCGTTGAAGCCATGATTGCCAATGGAGTAGCCAACCAGTCCGACAAGGAAAGCCTGGAAGTAGAATTATTGAATGCCATCCAGCAGGAGATCGAACTAACAGCTTCCCGCACAGCCTACCGTCAGATGTTAAGTGTGCTAACCGGAAAAGAGATCACAGAAGAGACCGTGCTTCTTCCCCCTCCTCTTCCGGTAGAATTATCCGGCAGGATCAACCGGCCGGAGCTAAAAGCCTTCGAAGCGAGAAGTAATCTCTTAGAAATACAGAACCTGCAACTGAAAGCAGGAATCATGCCTAATTTCGGAGTATTTGTCCAGGGAGGATATGGAAAACCCGGCTTAAATATGTTCGAAAATAGTTTTAAACCCTTCTATATAGCGGGAGTACAGATGTCCTGGAATATAGCGAACTTCTATACTTTAAGAAATGACCGCAGAAAAATAGAAACTAACCGGCTTGCCGTAGACCTGCAAAGGGAAAGTTTTCTATTCAATACTGAACTGGACATGGTCCAGCAAAACACCGAGATCCGGGAAATGACCGAACTGATCAAAAGCGACCAGGAGATTATCCGGTTACGCACCAGTATAAAAGAAGCCGCTGAAGTAAAGCTGGAAAACGGAGTGATTTCCGTGACCGACCTGATCCGTGAGATCAATGCGGAAGACCAGGCTAAACAAGCAGGAGCCACTCACCGCATCCAACAACTGATGTCTGTTTACAATTACTTATATACCACCAATAACAACGAATCATTATGAAACGATTAATTATATACCCATTTGTTCTTTCTGTTTTGTTTTTACTGAGTTCCTGTCATAAAAATGAAGATAACTTCGATGCAACTGGCACGTTTGAAGCTACCGAAGTGTTAGTTTCCTCAGAAGCTAACGGAAAAATTATAGAACTGAATGTCCGGGAAGGTGACAGGCTGGAAGCCGGAGCTTATGTCGGCTATGTAGATACGATGCAGCTTTATCTGAGAAAAATGCAGTTAGCTGCCAGCCTGCGTGCCGTTGACATCCGAAAACCAGATGTCCGGAAACAGATTGCCGCACTGGAGCAACAGATCGCAACCGCCAGAAGCGAACAACAGCGGATGCAGAACCTGGTCAATGCCAATGCCGAAAACCAGAAGCAAGTAGACGACATCGTAAATAATATTGCCTATCTGCAAAAAGAGCTGGATGCCCAATATTCTACCTTACACAAAACGTCCGTAAGTGCGGATGCCGATTCAGAAAGTGTTCTCTACCAGATCATGCAATTAGATGACCAGATCCAAAAAAGCCGCATACAAAATCCACAGACCGGAACCATCTTGGTTAAATATGCAGAGCCGGGAGAGATCACCACTACAGGAAAACCGTTATATAAAATAGCCGATATAGACCTGATCTATTTACGTGCCTATATCACCGCCTACCAGCTTTCACAATTACAACAGGGACAGTTCGTACGCGTGTTTGCAGATTACGGAAAAAAAGAACAACGTGAATATACAGGAACAGTTACCTGGATATCAGATAAATCCGAATTTACTCCTAAAGGGATCCAGACTAAAGACGAACGGGCCAATCTGGTCTATGCGATCAAAATCGCCGTCAAAAATGACGGATACCTGAAGATCGGGCAATATGGTGAAGTCAGATTCCAATAAAGCCATCCCATGAATAACGTAAGTATTCAGCATATTAACAAACAGTACGGGGAAGTAATTGCTCTGAAGGATATTACGATTGAAATAAAACCCGGCGAACTATTCGGGTTGATCGGTCCCGACGGAGCAGGAAAAACAACCTTGTTCCGTATCCTCACCACCCTGATTCTGGCAGATTCCGGCACAGCTACGGTTTGTGGCCTGGATGTGGTCCAGGGAATGAAAGAGATCCGTAAACGGGTAGGCTATATGCCGGGAAGATTTTCCATGTACCAGGATCTGACAGTAGAAGAAAACCTCAACTTTTTTGCGACTGTATTCAATACAACCGTAGAAGAGAACTATGATCTGATCAAAGATATTTACGTCCAGATCGAACCCTTTAAAAAAAGACGGGCAGGAAAATTATCCGGAGGGATGAAACAAAAACTGGCCTTGTGCTGTGCATTGATACACAAACCGGATATTCTCTTCCTGGATGAACCCACCACCGGAGTAGACCCGGTATCCCGCGTAGAATTCTGGGATATGTTAGACAAACTCAAAGCACAGGGAATCACCATTATGGTTTCCACTCCCTACATGGATGAGGCTTCCCGGTGTGACTGGATTGCCCTGATGAAAGACGGACAATGTCTCACGATCAATACGCCGGATCAAATCCGGAAATCCTTTGATAAAAAGCTCTATGCAGTCCGTTCGGAAAACATGTACCAGTTATTACAGGGCCTGCGACAATACCCCGGCACCTATTCCTGTTACACTTTCGGAGACAGCAATCACCTGGCACTGAAAAAAGGTTGGGAAGATATTTCTAAAGTAAAAGATTATCTGAAAGAAAAAGGATATACAGATGTAACCATCGAACCCATTGAAGCGACTATAGAAGATTGCTTCATGAATTTGGGAAAGGAGGATCAATGAAAGTAATCGAAGTAGAAAAGCTGACCAAACAGTTTGGAGATTTTATAGCAGTAGACCATATCAGCTTTGATGTCGACCAGGGAGAGATATTTGGTTTTCTCGGAGCCAACGGAGCCGGAAAGACAACAGCCATGCGTATGCTATGCGGACTCTCAATCCCCACCTCCGGAAAAGCCCGAGTAGCCGGCTATGATGTCTACAAGCAGACAGAGCAGATCAAAAAAAACATTGGTTACATGAGTCAGAAATTCTCTCTCTATGGAGATCTGAAGGTCTGGGAAAACATCCGGCTTTTCGGAGGGATTTACGGATTGACAGACAAAGAGATCGCAGCAAAAACAGATGAACTGTTACACATCCTGGATATGGAGAATGAACGGAACACTATGGTGGATTCATTACCCTTAGGCTGGAAACAGAAACTCTCCTTTTCCGTAGCAATCATCCATGAACCCAAAGTCGTTTTCCTCGATGAACCGACCGGCGGAGTAGACCCGGTCACACGCCGCCAGTTCTGGGAACTGATCTACCAGGCCGCCCAGCGGGGAATTACCATTTTTGTGACTACCCACTACATGGACGAAGCAGAATATTGTAACCGGGTATCGATTATGGTTGATGGAAAGATCGAAGCCTTAGACAAGCCCTCAGTACTGAAAGCAGACTACCATGCAGAAAATATGAACCAGGTTTTCCAGGCATTAGCCCGGAAGGCAACAAGAGAGGAATAACAGATGAAACAATTTTTATCATTCGTACGAAAAGAGTTCTACCACATCTTCCGGGATGTCAGGACCATGATGATCCTGCTGGTTATGCCTGTCATATTGATCATCCTTTTCGGATTCGCAATTACCACAGAAGTCACCAGCGTACCCTTTACCGTCTTTGACCAGAGCCGGGACGATGTAACGGAAAAAATAACCGAGCAACTCAATGCCAGCGAATATTTTGACCTGTATGACACAGCCGGTAGTTATGAAGAGATCCGGCTATTATTCAGGAAAGAAAAAATAAAAATAGCCATTATCTATCCTCCTCAGTTCGCATCTGCCTATGAGCCGGTGATACAGATCCTCGTAGATGCAACAGACCCGAACCAGGCCACGTCCCTGACTCAATATGCAACCACCATTATCTCCTCTTCCCCGGCCATCCGGGTGGAGGCCACCTCGCTCTCCAGGAATCCCGTGCTTCTTCCGGTGACTTACCTACTCTACAATCCGTTAATGAAGGGAGCTTACAATTTCGTTCCCGGTGTGATGGGATTGATCCTGATGCTGATCTGTGCATTGATGACCTCCGTTGGAATTGTAAGGGAAAAAGAGACAGGAACCATGGAAGTATTATTGGTATCTCCTCTGAAGCCTATTTATATTATCCTGGCGAAAGGGGCCCCTTACCTGCTGCTCAGTATGGTCAATATAGCCTCGATCCTGCTTCTTTCCTATTATGTCCTGGATGTACCGATTGAAGGAAGTGTCACCTTACTGTTTATGCTCTCCATTATTTACTCCATCGTATCGCTTTCCTTAGGGCTATTGATCTCAACCGTGGCTGACAGTCAGCAATCAGCTATGCTGATAAGCGGGATGGCACTGATGCTACCGGTCATGCTGCTAAGCGATATGTTGTTCCCTATGGAAAGCATGCCTTATATACTGCAGTTACTCTCTAACATCATACCGGCCAAATGGTATATCATGGCCGTTAAAGACGTCATGATCAAAGGGTTGGGCACAGTCGCCATCATGAAAGAGTTGATTATCCTGACCGTCATGGCCATAGTGTTAATAGCGATCAGCCTGAAACGTTTTAAAATCAGATTAGAATAATACCAGCGACATGAGAACAATCAAATATTTACTTGAAAAAGAATTCAAACAGATCTTCCGGGATAAAATTATCTTCGGCGTGATCTTCATCGTTCCTGTCTTTCAGCTTTCCATTCTCCCGTTCGCTGCTAATTTCGAACTGAAAAACATCAGTATAGGGATCGTGGACGAGGATCATTTCGAGTATTCCCAACAACTAACAGAAAAGATTCTGTCCTCCGGATACTTTCACCTGAAAGATGTGTCTTCCTCGTATGAAGAAGGAATGAAAGCCATTGAAAGTAATACAACCGATATTTTAATAGAAATACCCAATCATTTTGAAAGAGACCTCGGTAAAGAAGGAAAAGCAGAGATCCTGATCGCCGCCAACGCAGTGAACGGCACCAAAGGAGGTCTGGGAAGTGCCTATATATCCAGTATTATCCAAAGTTTTAATGAAGAATTAGGCTACAGCGAACCCCTTGCCGAAGGAATCGTTACGACCAACCTGTTTAATCCCCATCTGGATTATAAACACTATATGGTTCCGGGAATCATGGTGTTCCTGCTGACCATTATCGGAGGGTTCCTGGCCGCATTGAATATTGTAAGCGAAAAAGAAAAAGGCACGATCGAACAGATCAACGTAAGCCCGGTACCCAAAAGTGCTTTCTTATTAGCGAAACTGATTCCTTTCTGGGTCATTAGTCTCCTCTTACTTACAATCAGTATGTTTATCGCCTGGTTATTATACGGGTTAATCCCTGTCGGAAGCTTCTGGATCATTTATGTATTTGCCTTCGTCTACCTGATTGCTTTCACTGGATTCGGACTATTGATCTCCGCCGTCTCCTCCACCCAACAGCAGGCGATGTTCTCCGCTTTTTTCTTCATCATTATTTTTGCACTCATGAGCGGACTGTTCACCCCCATCAACAGTATGCCGGACTGGGCGCAAACGATTACTCTATTCAACCCGGTACGCTATTTCGTAGAAGTCATGCGAATGATCTATCTGAAAGGAAGTACCTTTAGTGACATTGCAGGACAGTTTGGTGTGATTTGCCTGTTTGCGGTCGTATTTAATACGTTAGCGGTTGTCGGTTACCGGAAAAGCAGTTAAAGAAGAGCCCGGCACCAGACAAATAAAAGCGGTCACACTAACAGAAACTTTTATATCTTTGCATCTGTTCAGGTATACCATCAGCATATGGCTATAGAAAAAAAAACACTTAGTTTTCTATTAGTTTTCCTCTTTCTGTTTAGTTGCTCCAACAGCCAAAAAGAAGGAACAGAAGAGAAACAGGTCACTGATCTGCCCCAACTGAAAATAAAAGGAGAGATCACGGCCGTTACCCTGTATAGTTCCACCTCCTATTTTGAATACAGAGGGGAACTGATGGGA
Source organism: Tannerellaceae bacterium (assembly GCA_021201295.1). Lineage (GTDB taxonomy): Bacteria > Bacteroidota > Bacteroidia > Bacteroidales > Tannerellaceae > UBA4116. The sequence continues at coordinate 16,547 of JAJQFE010000067.1, forward strand.
TATGAATACGACCTGATCCGGGGATTTGCAGAAGCGGAAGGACTGACACTGATCATGAAAGTAGCTGAAAATCCTACCCGTTTATTCGAGATGCTGGATTCAGGAGAAGCAGATGTAATTGCCTATCCGGTCGTTTTTGAGAATAATTTAAAACAACACTATCTCTATTGCGGACGTGAAGAACTGACCAGTCAGGTACTGATCCAACGGGCCGCCCGGGGCGATAAGATACTGACCGATGTGACCCAACTGATCGGAAAAGAGGTCTATGTACAACAAGGCACCCGCTATTACCAGCGGTTAGTCAACCTGAACAATGAATTAGGAGGTGGTATTGATATTCAAAGCATAGAAAAAGACTCCCTCACCGTAGAAGACCTGATCGAAATGGTCTCCCAGGGAGAAATTCCTTATACGATCAGCGACGATAAGATCGCCCGGTTAAATAAAACCTACTACTGGAACATCCATATCCATTTACCGGTCAGTTTCCAGCAACGTTCTTCCTGGGTAGTCCGGAAAGACAGCCCGCTCTTAGCCGAAGCGGTGAACCAGTGGTCGTCCACGCAACAGAGAAGCCAGGCCTTCAAAGCCATTACCAAAAGATACTTTGAAATGGGGAAACACGCCTTCGATGAAGAAATCCCCGCTATCCGGAACGGACAGATATCCCCCTATGACCCGTTCTTCAAAAAATATGCCACCGTACTGGGGTGGGACTGGCAACTGATCGCTTCCCTCTCCTACCAGGAATCCCATTTTAAAACCAACTTAGTCTCCTGGGCAGGTGCGGAAGGATTGATGGGGATCATGCCCCGGACAGCCCGTGCCTTAGGAGTTTCCCCACAGGAACTGAGAGACCCGGAGACAGCAATCAAAACAGGCGTGGAATGCCTGCGGAGATTCCGCCAGGCATTTGAGCGTATCCAGGACCCCCGGGAAAAAATTAAGTTCACTTTAGCCTCCTACAATGCAGGAAGCGGACATATCCAGGACGCCCAGCGACTGGCACAGAAATATGGAAAAGACCCGTTGGTCTGGGAAAACAATGTCGCCGAATTTGTCCGCCTGAAAAGTGATCCGCAATATTATAACAACCCGGTGTGTAAACATGGCTACCTGCGTGGTTCTGAAACCTATAATTATGTACAGGAAATAGTATCCCGTTACGAATTCTATAAACGGCAAACACCCTGAGAAGATACCCGGCAGCATATATTTCCCGGCTCTTTCCATAAAACTCCGTTAATTCTCCGTCTTCCCATTGTCCATTCCCAATTCTTCCTCTATATTTGTGCATCGTTAACTTAAAACATAAATAAAATGAAAAATGTATGGATCCTGATGGCTTGTTGCCTGTTCATCCTGTCCGGATGTTGTAATTCCACTGAAAAAACCGGTTGTGAAATACCCTGTTGTTCCTCTGAAAAAGAAGATATGCAGTATGTAATGAACATTCCCCGTAAAATCAAACCGGAACATGTTGCAGCCTTCAAAGAATCATTTGAAAAATGTAAAGTAGAAACACTGAAAGAACCGGGATGTCTGGACTATGGAATGTATCAATCCTATACAGACAGTACAGAATTCATGATCGTAGAAACATGGAAAAACAAAGCCGCCCATCTGGAACATATGGAAACCCCATACCTGAAAGTGCATATTGAAGAAATACAGGGCGTAGGTGAACCCGGTTACAGTAAAAAAATGGCAGAGATCTACGTATGCCCGCACGTAAATAATTAACAGACAGCCATGGAAATACAGACTCCCCGTCTGATCATTCGGGAAATGCAGGAAGGAGATTTCCCCGCACTTCATTCCATCTATACCCAACCGGAAACCATGAAGTATATCTCCAGTGGAAGATATGACTGGACTATGGAAGAACTGCAAAACAAATATGCAGCGATCAATAAAGATTATCCACAGGGATTTGGTATTTTCGTTGTGCAGTTAAAAAATACGCCTATAGTCATTGGTGAAGCAGGGTTGTTCAATTCCTTTAATAACCCTGCCATACTGGAATTAGGCTATATTCTGGATCAGCATTACTGGCACCAGGGGTATGGAAAAGAGGTCTGTACCGGACTTATCCGGTATTGCCGGGAACAACTGCACACAGAAAAAGTCATCGCCCGTATGTATGCAGACAATACAGCATCCGTCAGGCTGTCGGAAGCCACAGGCATGATCCGGACCGAAACAGGCACCACTCCGGAGGGGAAAATATTTTATATGTATGAGATACATAGGAGTTAAAGGAGTTAGTATACGCCTTGAAAATGAATGAGAAATGGGAACGGAAAACCGTAGAAAAAGCAGGATCCTCCCATTACGGGCAATGGTTCTATGAAGTGACTTCCGATTTCCCCTGGAATTACTGTCTCGATATGAACAGCATTCGTCCGGAAGCAGTAAAAGAAAATTTCGTAGTAGAAAAGGCGGCAACCGTTCCAGATTTTCCCTGGACAGTTTCACAGGCTCCCGTTAAGATCAAAACCAAAGCACGCCGGTTACCCATCTGGGAAAAGTACCGGGGTTCAGCAGGCCCGGTTGCCTATGTGATCCAGGAACGGGGATCGTTAAAGAAGATCCGGCACCTCTCTGCCAGCTCCTGCCCATAAACTATCCGTACCCTCTACACCCTGGTTTTATTTAGTACCTACCTATTTTCCCATTCATGCCTACTTATTTCGGCTATCCTCTACACCCTACCGATTGTTTGTCGGCAGGAAGAAGAAAAGAAAGAGACAAAAGAAGGAATACTTCCTGTCAGAAAGTGACCACTTTGCGTATAAAAATGGCTTAGGTATTCACTAAAGTGAATACCTCAAACCGTAAGAAGTTCACAGTTTAATCAATATAAATCAATTACTTATGAAAAAAAGTGAAGGGGTGAATACCTGAAAACTTTTCTTAGGAAGAAACTATATATGGCATCCTATTATAGGATATGCAATGTATCATTTCAGTTGCTGCATTTTAGCAAACAGGTCTTCAAACATCATACGGGTGTCTAACTGGTGGTATACGCGGATCAGTCTTCCTTCCCGGTTGATCTCATACATGCCTTCGTTATTGATCCAGGGGGATTGGCGAAGTTCATATTGGCTGGATGAGGTGTCAGCTTCAAATATGGATTGAAGGGCAGTCAGCAACACTAAGGGACTATCTCCTAAAATATAGGTTTCCGCTCCCAGCATGTTGAGCAGGAATTCGATCTTATCTACAAGGAATTTCCCTACTTCTCCGCACGAAGCCACTTTTTGTTTAAGTTCAGCAAGCGTGACCAGGGTCTGACGGTAGGTGTTCCGGGGAACCTGCCAGATAGGGAGATTGGATTGATTAAATACGACCTGTACAGCTTTGATATCGATCGCCGTGTTATATTCTGTCCGTGCGTATCCCGGAGGTGGAAGGATCCTATCCGGATATTCCATGCCTCCGATCCACAGCAGAATCAACTTTTCTGCAATCCGGGGTTCCTGGAGCCAGGCGCTGGCAATTTCGGTCAGTCCTCCTCCACAGACTACATACAATGGCTGATCCGTATCTTCCCGCATAGCTTCCCGGATAATTGCCTCTACGGCTTCTGACGGCTGAGGGGTAGTCAGGTTTTCAAGTCCGGTGCCAGCACCGGCATAGACCGGATATTTCCCCTTCATATGCATCATATCCATCAGGTCTTCTATATGCTTCTTAGCATTTGTAGCGGTATATAGGGAGGCATCAAACCCATCGCCTGCTTTCAGGTGGGAACCGATAATAGCCCGGATATCAACAGATGGAGACAACAAGTGATGAACTAACTGGAAAAGTCCGTCGGGATCTCCTCCGAAATCATTGTCTATAATCACCCGTATACGTGGTTTTAACTCTATGGGTGGACGTTCCATCAGTTGGGCAGATGTCGCCATTGTCAGACAAAGGGCGATTAACAGGCATGTGATCTTTTTCATCTTGTATATATTACTTAGTGGTTGAAGAATTCCGGAGACGATGCCCGGGAAAGTATGGGTAATCCTGTCAGGACTTAACTCATACAGTTTTTATAGTCCTCATAGGTGAACCGGCGGTAAAGTACCAGTTCATTGTCTTTACTCCACAATGCCAGTGAAGGATGCGGTATACCATTAAACATAGTCGTTTTGACAATGGTGTAATGGATCATGTCTTCGAAGATAATTTTGTCTCCTATCTGCAAAGGTTGATCAAAGGACCAGTCACCCATATAATCCCCACTCAGACAACTGTTCCCCCCGATGCGGTAAGTCGGTTTTCCTTCTACGGCATCTGTGGCATGACAGATCACAGGTTTGTAGGGCATTTCCAGGCAATCCGGCATATGGCAGGTGAAGGAAGCATCTATAATAGCGGTCTGAATTCCCTGGTTTTCCACGATATCTACTACGGTAGTCAACAGGAAACCTGTTTGCCAGGCAAACGCACTTCCCGGTTCCATAATAATTTCTAAATCAGGATACTTTGCCTTGAATTGCTGAAGTAAGGCGATCAGGTGTTCCGTGTTATATTCTTTTCTTGTCATCAGATGTCCGCCACCCATATTCAGCCATTTCAGGGAGGGCAGAAAATGTCCGAAACGTTTTTCCACTTCGACTAATGTTCTCTCCAGATCATAGGAAGTGGATTCACATAAGGTATGGAAATGAAACCCTTCGATTCCTTCCGGAAGGGTATTTCCCAGTAAATCACGGACCACTCCCATCCGCGAACCCGGAGCACAGGGATTATAGAGTTCAGTCTCTACCTCTGAATATTCCGGATTGATCCGCAGTCCACAGGAAATCCGGTTTCCATCTGCCCGTATCATAGGGTAGAAACGGTTAAACTGTGAAAGGGAGTTGAAGGTGACATGGCTGCTGTATTGCATAATCAGGGGAAAATCTTCCTCCGTATAGGCTGGTGAATAGGTATGTGCCCGGCTTCCCATCTCTTCGTAGGCCAATTGGGCTTCATAGATAGAACTGGCAGTTGAACAGGGTATATATTCCCGTATGATGGGAAAAGCTTTCCACATGGAAAAGGCTTTGAAAGCCAGAATAATGTTTACACCTGCCCTGTCTTTCACACTTTTGATCAGGGATAGGTTTCTTCTTAATAGTTCCTCTTCCATCACATAGCAGGGAGAGGGTATTTTTTGTATATCGACCATTGGTATATTTTTACTTTTAACCGGAGACAAAGATAGGAATAAATAAAGAACCGGAGATGCATTCGCTTCGGTAAAAAGTTTACCTGTAAGAATTTCACCCGGGAAATGGATAACTTATTTATTTATTCTTAAAATTAACATAGTTGGATTGGTTGCTTCTCTTAAACTTTCTACATTTGCCGCGGAAATAGATAGGCTTGTTTTCTCTATTTTTTATATAGGAAAGACAATAGCTAACCGGCAGAGAATAAAACAAAACCATTAAGTTATATAAGATGTCAGCTAAGAAAAGTATACGTATTACTTATCCGTCTTCCGAAAAAATATATATTCCGGGAGAGATCAATAAGATCCAGGTAGGCATGCGTAAAATTAAATTAACGGATACGGTCACTATGGATGAGGAGGGTCAGGAGGTCATCAAAAAGAATAATCCGGTGATTGTATATGATACCAGTGGCCCCTATTCCGATCCTAAGATCCAGATAGATATCCGTAAAGGGCTTCCGCGTATCCGTGAAGAATGGTATGCCAAACGGAAGGACCTGATCTGGTTGCATCACCTGACATCTGAATATGGAAGAAACAGGCTGGCGGATAAAAGCCTGGATCCGATCCGTTTTCCTCAATACCATCTGCCGATCCGGGCGAAAGAGGGAAAAAATATTACCCAGCTTTATTATGCCAAACGACGTATTATTACTCCGGAAATGGAATATGTGACCATCCGGGAAAACCAGCAAATTGAAGCACTGGGATTGAAGTCTTATATTACGCCTGATTTCGTACGGAAGGAGATTGCCGCAGGACGGGCTATTATTCCGGCCAATATTAATCATCCGGAGGCTGAACCGATGATTATCGGAAGTAAGTTCTTAGTAAAGATCAATACCAATATCGGTAATTCCGCCCTTTCTTCCGGTATGAATGAAGAGATTGAAAAAGCGGTCTGGAGCTGTAAATGGGGTGGAGACACGTTAATGGATCTTTCTACCGGAAACCATATCCATGAGGCCCGGGAATGGATCATCCGTAACTGTCCTGTCCCGATGGGTACGGTTCCTATCTATCAGGCACTGGAAAAGGTAGATGGCCGCGTGGAAGACCTGAGCTGGGAAATCTACCGGGATACCCTGATTGAGCAGGCTGAACAGGGGGTGGACTATTTCACGATCCATGCTGCTTTGTTAAAAGAACATATTGACCTGACGGCTACCCGCCTGACCGGGATCGTCTCCCGGGGTGGCTCTATTATGAGTAAATGGATGCAGGTGCACAATCAGCAGAATTTCCTGTATACGCATTTTGCTGAGATCTGTGAAATACTTAAAACGTATGATGTGGCTGTTTCTATCGGGGACGGACTTCGTCCGGGGTCCATTTATGATGCGAATGACTCCGCCCAGTTTGCGGAACTCTACACGATGGGTAAACTGACGGATATGGCCTGGGACCAGTTTGTGCAGGTCATTATTGAGGGTCCCGGCCATGTGCCTATGAATAAGATCCGGGACAATATGAAAGAACAACAGTATGCCTGCCGGAATGCTCCTTTCTACACATTAGGCCCTTTGACAACCGACATTGCTCCGGGATATGACCATATCACTTCTGCAATCGGTGCTGCCCAGATTGCCTGGTACGGAACGGCTATGATTTGTTATGTAACTCCTAAAGAGCATCTGGGATTACCGAATAAGGAGGATGTCCGGAACGGGGTGATTGCGTATAAGATTGCAGCCCATGCTGCTGACCTGGCAAAAGGCCACCCGGGAGCACAGGTACGGGATAATGCATTAAGTAAAGCCCGGTTTGAGTTCCGCTGGAAAGACCGGTTCAACCTGTCGCTGGACCCTGAGCGGGCAATGAAATACTATAAGGAAAGCGCTGTGACGGATGGGGATTACTGTACTATGTGCGGCCCGAACTTTTGCGCGATGCGGTTAAGTAAAGAACTTACCCAGGCGTGCAGGAAATAAGATCCTGCATGCTCTTTTTATATAAAAAACTCAAATTTCCCGGTATATGAGAAAACCTTATTTGTTTATTCTCTTTAGTTGTGTGTTTCTGTCCGCTTTTGGACAATGGAAGTGGAATAATCCTCTGGAGGCAGGGTTTCCTGTGATCCAGAACCAGGGATGGACAGAAGAAATTGGATATAGTTACGTCCGTTTGCCGGATCGGGCGAAAGGTTCCATACGGGAAGAAGTCTGGGAACTGTCCCGGAATGCTGCCGGCCTGGCCATCCACTTTTACAGTAATGCACCAGAGATCCGGGTCCGGTATCAGGTGGAAGGAGAACTTCAGATGCTCCACATGCCCGCAACAGGAGTATCCGGAGTGGATATGTATGCGATCAACAGTGATGGGGAATGGAACATATGTACGGGAACATTCTCATTTAACGATACGATCCGGTACCATTTCAGTGCTTTGACTCAAGATAAATACCATGCCTATGGGTATGAATACCGGTTATATCTTCCTTTATATAATACGGTAAAGTGGCTGGAGATCGCTGTGCCTCAGGAATCTTCCATGGAATTCATTCCTGTTTCACCGGAGAAACCCCTTTTGTTGTATGGCACCTCCATTGCCCAGGGAGGATGTGTTTCCCGGGCCGGCATGGCATGGAGTACCATCCTGCAACGGTCGTTAGGTTATCCGTTGATCAATGCCGGATTTTCCGGCAACGGTCGGCTGGAACCGGAAGTACTGGCGCTGATCGCTGAAACAGATGCCCGTTTATATCTCCTGGATTGCCTGCCTAACCTGACTTTAGAGGATGAAGAAGAGGTGTATCAACGGATCCTGAAGGTGGTAAAACAGATCCGGGAGAAGCGGTCTGCCCCTGTTCTACTGATAGAACATCCGGGATACAGTAATATGGCCACCCATTCGGATCATGCGGTATGGGGTGAGAAAGTGAACAGGGCTTCCCGCCGTGCGTATGAAGCGATCCAACAGGCAGGAATTACCGGAATCTATTATCTTTCCCGGGAGGAATTAGCGATTCCGGTGGATGGTTGGGTAGATCATATCCATCTCAATGAACTGGGTATGCAGGCACAGGCGGAAGCTGTGGAGAAAAAGGTCAGAGAAATCCTCTGTATTCCGGTAGGAACTACTTCGGTGACCCGTCCGGTGACCCAGCGCAGGGAACCTCATAATTATGATTGGCAGAAACGTCACAGGGAAATGCTGGCGTACAATCCTGCCCATCCCCCCCGGGCGGTGATTATCGGAAATTCAATCACTCATTTCTGGGGTGGCGAACCGGTAGGACCACGAAGCAGTGGTGCGGAAAGCTGGGAGCACTATATGCGTCCTCATGGATTCCACAACCTGGGATATGGCTGGGACTGGATTGAAAATGTACTTTGGAGGGTGTATCATGATGAATTGTCCGGATATGCACCCGAGCGGATCGTTACGATGATTGGGACCAATAATATGGAGTGGAATACGGATCAGGAGATTGTAGAGGGACTTCGTTTCCTGTTGGTGGCTATCCGGGAACGCCAGCCAGAGGCAGAAATCCAGGTGGTCGGTATTCTGCCACGCAGGGACCGGGAGTCATGGGTAAAAAACATCAACCGGCAAATCCGGGACATGACGGAAAGTGAAGGGTACCGGTTTACCGATGCCGGACCTGTCTTTTTACAGGAGGATGGTTCTTTGGATGAATCCCTTTTCAGTGATGGTTTGCATCCGAATGAGGAAGGGTATCTCCGGCTGGCTCCGCTTTTCGTGGAATAATCCACAGGAACAGGTGGTAGGGTAGCAGTAAGCATTTTCTTTTATCTGGGTTATTTCTGTCCTTTCAGTTTTTTCATTAAGTCAACAAAGGCAGGTTGAAATCCTGAGAAAAGCTCGTTTTCTTTGTTAGCCAGCATAACTCCGCCTAACAATTTAAGTCCCAACACAAAAGCTACTGATTGTTGTTCATCATCAAAAAGATTTTTTTCCCGTATGATTTGTAGTATCCTGAAAATATCATCATGATTTGAAAATTCAAATTCCATGGATACCGGGGTTACTTCATTTTCTTTTGTACAACCGGTTTCCCTTAGTCGGAGATAATAGGTATGCTTTTTCTTTTCCATTTGCCTGATCTTAGTACAAAAATAGGGTTGGATTCCTTTCTTCTGTTTTCACTATCAGTCTGTTATTATTCATTTTCAGATATCTTTGTTAAGGCTATCACCCAATAAGCCTGCCTACAGATTTTTATCCGGCTCTGACTCAACTAATCAAATAACCTTTCCTTCTTCTATTAAAGCACTTATAAACTTATCCCAATTAGCTTTTCTTTTTTCAGCATTTTCCTTCCTATATTGTTCTGCAGCCGATTTACTTACACCTAAATACTCTGTTATGGGATAGCCATCAAGCAAATAAAACCGGGTATCTTCTATTACGAGGACCAAATCATTATAAGCAAAACTGGAATACGGGGGTTGCATAGGAATTGACTCAAAAAGAGAGAAATCATCTATATGGAAAGTTACTGTAGAAAATAGTCCTATCCTACTTTCAAAGGATTCTTTGCCAGAAAGGAGTTCCAGAAAGATCTCTCCGGATTGAAAAACAATTTCTCTTGTCTCCCTATTAAAACTTTCAATATCTTCATGGATATAAACAGAAAAATCAGCTTTTCCTTCTTCATTCTCCTTATCACTGCATGCGAGTAATGTCCAGAATAGCAAAAAAATAGCTATTACATGTTTAATCTTACTACTCATATCGTCTGGGATTTGGATACAAATATAAATATTCTGTTTTAAATCATATATACAGACAACAAATCCACCTACCTATTTGCCTAAAGATATGGATGATTTTTGTAATAAACTCTTTCCAAATTAAAGAAGTCCGTTTAATCAGATAACAGGATATTTACTGATAGTCTTCAGATTATCCGAGGTTTTCCGGTTTAGGGTAAAAAAATGGTTGTCTCACGACAACCAATCTTCATTGTTAACCTTAAATCTAATACCATGAAAAACACATGGCAAATATGCTACTTTATATGTTATGCAACATATAAAATGGAAAGAAAATGGAATTCCTTAACCTTGTTTAACTAAAACATGTTGTATAACATATTTGTTGGGTCTTTTATATAATCTCTGGCCGTTTTATGCTATACGATTTTCTCTTTATCCACTCTCTTTAAAAGTAGGTTCGCTGGGATCTATGAGAAAAGCTATAGCAAGGAGTAAAGAAATAGTCCGGAAATAAAAAGGCTGTTACAACCTAAGTTGTAACAGCCTTCCTGCAAAGATCTACAGATCATTATTTTGAAGCTTCAATAGAGGCTTTACGGAATTGTTTCATTAGTTTCTCTATTTCCAGAGAGGCTTTACGAGCACGTGTTCCGGCAGTTTTGTTGCCATTTGTTACCTGTGAATTAGCTTCTTTCTGAAATGCTTCTATCTGAGCATTGATCTGATTTAATAATTCGTTCATCGTTCTTGTTTTTATTAGTTATACACGGACAGTTGTTATCCCTATTATTAAGAGGGCAAAGATAAATCTTTCTTTAGCAACACCAACCTTTTTACTGGGGAATATCGTCTATTTATACATTATTTTATGGTTTGTTAAATATCCTCCGGCGTGAATTTCCCTGAGATTCGTACCACTCCTACAGTGCCCTGGATATCCGTTACCGCCACAAATTCCGTAATCATCTCTCCCTCTTCCATTACCCAGATAATGGTTCCGGATTTGTTGTCCTGCATCAATCGCAGGTAGCCTTCTGATGTCAGATCCTTAAACTCTTCTTTCATTTCCGCACTGGCTGCTTCCGACTGGGTGGTATAGATGTCCACTGTTTCGATATGATCTCTTAACCGTTTAATATCTAACCCATTAGCATCTATGTCCGGAATAAGTTGTAACATACTTTTGGGAACAGTAAAAGTAATGACATCTTTTTTTGTCTGCATACTTTTCAAACAAGCCATTGGTGGCAAAACAAAACGTAATGCAAGCTAAAAAACTAAAAACCAGGATATTTTTTCTTATCATAAGAATTATAATTATTTACATATAAACATGTGAACTCAATAGTCATACACAGGCTGGTACTGTATATAACTGTGACAAAGATAAGAAGATTGTTCTTTATAATGGTATCTATAATATCCGGATTGGAATCCGGTATTATTTTCGGGAAAGCACCGTAATTGTTCTTACAACACAATCTATATTAATGGACTTTTAATTTACGGTAACCCATAGGTGTAACACCAACAATTCTTTTAAAATACTTATTAAAGAAACTATCATTGGGAAAATTCAGTTTATATGCTATCTCCAAAATGGATAACGTACTGAATTTAAGTAGCACCTTTGCTTCCATTATAACAGCCCGTTCTATCCATTTTTTGGGAGGCATACCGCTGAATCGACTTATCATAATACTAAGATAGTTACGTGTCAGGCAGAGATTATCGGCATAAAAAGCAATAGCCCTTTCTTTAGACGCATTCATATTGACAAGTTTTAAAAAGCTGTTGAATATTTCCTGCTCGTGAGACAGGATTTGTTCTTCCCGTTCGGTTACGGACTGACGAATCCCATCCGCAAACCGGATGATGGCCTTGATAAGGTCATAGGCACAGGATTCGTTGGTATGTAGATGAAGAATATTCAGAATAGTGTCAATCAAAGAGAGGGCAATATCCATTTCTGCTGCCTTTAAAGGAATAACAGATTCTGACAACCTGTCCAATAGTTCAGGTTCTTTTTCAGGGAATAATATGCTAACCAATTCATCCGACAGGATTAATATATTAAAAATAAAATTGTCTGAACATTTCTCCAATTGGTAGATCGTTTCCCGGTTTAATATGATAATATTGCCCTGTGACAAATGGTTTTCCAACAGGTTAACTGTAAAGACGGCCTTACCGGTACTTACAAAACCGAGCATCGTGTAATGTAAGGTGACGGGACTGTTTTGTAGCAACATGGGACTTAACAAATGATTATTATTGGTAACGACAATAAAATCTTTGCCAAAATAAGTACGGTTCTTTTCGGTCGTTTTCTGTCTGACCAATTCTTTTACTGATTCAAATGTAAGACGCTGTGGGCGCATATTGCTTCTGTACTCTTTTGTTAAAAATGATTATCCGCATAATGTCCTATTATAAATTCTGGATTTGAAGTCGGAGT
>JAJQFE010000042.1 GCA_021201295.1 Tannerellaceae bacterium
GGAGGTAAAAGAGCAGGTGGAAAACTATCGTAAACAATATTATGATGCCCGTCATGTCTGTTGGGCCTATATGCTGGGAAGTGACAGAAAAACATTCAGGGCAAATGATGACGGGGAACCTTCGTCTACTGCCGGAAAACCCATCTTAGGACAGATCAATTCCCATGAACTGACTGATATTTTAATTGTCGTGATCCGGTATTTCGGGGGAATCGAGTTAGGTACGGGTGGACTGATCGTGGCTTACCGTACGGCCGCGGCAGAAGCTATTGCGGCTGCCACGATTGAGGAAAGAATGGTAGACGAGGATATTACTGTGATGTTTGAATATCCCTATTTAAATAGTGTGATGCGGATTGTAAAAGAGGAGGGACCTGGTATTATTTCCCAGAAGTTTGACATGAATTGTTCCATGACCCTCCGGATTCGTAAAGGTGGGGCAGAACGTCTGAAAGAACGTTTGAAAAAGGTAGAAACTGCTTATCTGAAATAATCGAGTACAGGTAGTTTTGACATAGGTAATTTTGAGTTTTTCAAATTTATCTGCTACGTGATATCATAAAAAAGGACATAGGGAAAGGAAAAAAAGAACCTTATCTCTGTAAATAAAAAACCAATGACTACTTCTTTTACTGTTATTCTAAAACCGGTACGCCGTCTGGCTACTCAGAAACCGAATGCCAGCGTTTTATTATTTATGGCTACCCTGTTAGCGATTGTGTTAGCGAATTCTCCCTGGGCTGAAGCTTATCAGGATATTTTAGTCTATCCGGTTGATTTTCAGTTCGGGCATATCTTCTTTTTTGCCCATCATGGTATACCTATGACTTTCCAGGAATTTGTCAATGATGCGTTGATGGCCATTTTTTTCTTTGTGATAGGTCTGGAAATCAAACAGGAAGTCCTGGTTGGAGAACTTTCTTCTTTCAGAAAAGCTCTTCTCCCGGTGATTGCTGCCTGTGGGGGGGATGATCGTTCCGGTTATTATATATGCCCTTATCTGTAATGGACAGCCGGAATTGAGAGGGGCGGCGATCCCTATGGCTACGGATATTGCCTTTGCTTTAGCCGTAATCGGTGTTTTAGGGAAGAGAATCCCTCTCTCTCTGCGCATCTTCCTGACTGCCTTAGCCGTAGTCGATGATATAGGCGGTATTATGGTGATTGCTGTTTTTTATAGTGCGGAGATCTCCTGGATGCTGTTGGGGTGCTCTCTGATTATATTAGCCGCTCTCTATTATGCAGGCAAAATGTGGGTAAACAGTACGTTGTTTTATTATATAGGTGGATTTATTATTTGGGTTTTATTCGTGGAATCCGGTATTCATCCGACTATTGCCGGCGTACTGGTCGCCTTTACCATACCTGCCCGACCTGTGATTAAACTGGATGAATTTTCCGAAGATATGATTGAGCATCTCCAAATGCTGGATTATACAGAGGTAAAATATACTACCCAGGCATCCGTTCTTAAACCTTCCCAGATCCAGATACTCAATAATGTGCATAGGTTAGCTAACCGGACGATCAGTCCGTTGCAGAAGATGGCTGACAAGCTACATCCGGTGGTCTATTACCTGATCCTTCCGTTATTTGCGTTTGTCAATGCCGGCGTGACAATAGGAGGGATACAGTTCAGTACATTGGCCGGCATTCCACTGGCTATTTTTGCCGGATTGTTTATTGGTAAGAGTGCCGGTATATTTCTTTTCTCTTACACGTTTATCCGTCTACGAATTGTGCGGATGCCTCCGGGTATGAACAAAAAGAATCTTTTTGGAGTAGCGATGTTAGGAGGCATAGGGTTTACTGTAGCCCTGTTTATGGCCAATCTTTCCTTTGGCTCTATTCCTGAGGTAGGAGTGAATCTCTTAAACCAGGCTAAATTAGGCGTCTTTACCGGATCCTTTGTCTCAGGGATTTGCGGCTATCTGATCTTAAACCACGTTCAACCGAAACCAGACCGGTAGTCCGGGTTTAGTAGGTCCGGGCTAACATGGTACAAATTTTTTTCAGATAGATCACATCTGTGGCATCAAAACTGTCAAATTCATCGCTGTTAATGTCTAAGATAGTCACGACTACCCCTTCTATCATTACCGGAAGCACTATTTCTGATTTGGAGGCAGAATTGCAGGCAATATGACCGGGAAACTGATTTACATCCGGAACCAGGACTGCCTGCTTTTCTTTCCAGGCCGTACCACATACACCTTTACCGTATTGGATCCGGGTACAGGCAACCGGTCCCTGAAACGGACCCAAAACCAGTACATTTTCTTTTACCTGATAAAAATCCACCCAGAAAAAGTGAAAAGTCTGTTTAAGGGCAGCCACTATATTGACCATATTCGCTATGACATCCTTTTTACCTTCTACCAATGCTTTGATCTGTGGCAGTAACATCAGATATTTTTCTCTTTTACTATCTCCTCTGACAATCAATTCTTCAGCCATCCCTGTGTTCTTAAAGGTTAAATTTGAGGTCTGTTATATTTATAAATATCCTGCAAAAGTAATACATAACCGGAAATATTCGTACTTTTGTCACAGATTTATGACATCTGTTTAAGGAACAGCAAAAAGATTGTATGGCAACTCAGAATTCACCGTTAATATTAGGAACTGAACCGATCGGTAAATTATTACGTCAATATGCTATACCTGCTATTATTGCCATGACGGCATCTTCTCTCTATAATATGGCAGATAGTATTTTTATCGGACATGGAGTTGGCCCGTTAGCTATTGCCGGACTGGCACTTACTTTCCCCTTTATGAACCTGGCGGCTGCTTTTGGCTCTTTAGTGGGAGTCGGAGCTGCGACGGTGGTCTCTGTGAAATTGGGGCAAAAAGATTATGACGGAGTGAATCATGTGTTGGGAAATGTCCTGATCCTGAATGCGGTTATAGGCATCACCTTTACGTTGGTTAGTCTTTTCTTTCTGGATGAAGTCCTGCTGTTTTTCGGGGCCAGTGAGCATACTATTGAGTATGCAAAAGATTATATGAAAATTATTTTGTGGGGCAATGTGGTTACGCATATGTATTTAGGATTGAACTCTGTCTTACGTTCTTCCGGATATCCTACTTTAGCGATGACTGTAATACTCGCCTCCGTCATCATTAATGTGATCCTCAATCCGATCTTCATTTTTGGTTTTGGATGGGGCATTAAGGGGTCAGCCTGGGCTACGGTGATATCACAGGTCATTACACTGGGATTCCAGTTCGTACATTTTTCCAATAAGAAGCAATTACTCCATTTTGCCAAAGGCATCTACCGGCTGAAAGCGGATCTGATTAAAAGTATTATCTCCATCGGTATGTCTCCGTTTCTGATGAATCTCTGTTCCTGCCTGATCGTGATTTTGATCAACCGGGGACTGAAAGAATATGGAGGAGATATGTCTATAGGGGCTTATGGCATAGTGAACCGGATCGTATTCCTGTTTATTATGATCATCATGGGGCTGAATCAGGGCATGCAGCCTATTGCTGGGTATAACTATGGAGCCAGGAATTTTTCCCGTGTGATAGAGGTGACGAAGCTGACCATGAAATTAGGGATTGGGATCGCTACCTTTGGTTTTCTGTTCTGTCAGTTGTTTCCCGGATTAGTCGTACGGCTGTTCACGACAAATGAGGAATTGATACGTACGGCTGCGTACGGACTCCATATTGTTTTTGCCGTATTTCCTATCGTTGGGTTCCAGACAGTGGCTTCAAACTTTTTCCTATCCATAGGCATGTCTAAGAAAGCTATCTTTCTGTCATTGACCCGGCAATTATTATTCCTGATTCCTTTCCTGATCATTCTTCCCCGTTTCTGGGGAGTGTTAGGCGTATGGCTTAGTATTCCGATTACCGATTTTGTGGCTGCGATCGTGACAGCAGTGTTATTCTTTCATCAGGTCCGAAAGTTTAACCGGAGCCTGCTTTCCTCAAATAATTCCGGGGAGATGCCTCATATGGGGAAATAAATTGTATATTAGCAACACATGAATAAAGAGACAGAGACTATGGATAGAAAGATCGTTTTGACAATCGGACGGCAGTTTGGCAGTGGTGGCCGTGATATAGGGCTGAAATTAGCGAATGCGCTGGGTTTTGGTTATTATGATAAAGAAGTTGTGACCATGGCAGCGCAGGAAAGCGGACTTTGTCCGGAGGTATTTGAAAATGCGGATGAAAAAGTATCGGACAGGTTGGCATATGCCTTTTCGATGGGATTTCCCTATATGAGAATGTTTACTCCCCATGCAGATATACTTTCCAACGAAGGTCTGTTTAAAATACAGAGTGATACGATCCAGAATCTGGCTGAAAAAGAATCCTGTGTGATCGTAGGCCGTTGTGCAGACTACATTATGCGGGATCATCCGGACTGTATCAGCTTTTTTATCCATAACAACACGGAAATCAGAATTCAACGCATCCTGAAAATGCATCCGGAAATTACGGTAGAGCAGGCAAAAGGCCTGATGGCCAAAATGGATAAATTCCGTGCAGCCTATTACAATTATTATACGAATAAAACCTGGGGGAATGCGGCTTCATATCATCTGTCCGTGAATGCTTCCGTATTAGGCATAGATGGCACAGTGGCCTATATCCAACAATTTGTAAAAGCGAAATATGGATTATAACTCAAACTCAGCAGCTTTCCTGAGCATGTACATCTGTATGTTCATCAGAACTGTGGATTACCTATAAAGAAACAGGAACTGACAACCGCACCTGCTGCGATGCCTATCTTCGCATACTACATACTGTTTTTTAGTTTTTTTCAGTCACCCGTCACCTTTTTGTATGTATTTATTTAATAAATAGATGGTTAAGTCTAAAAAAGAAGGTGACCAAAGGGGTGACTGAGGGTGATTCAAGGTGACTGAAGACCATATCCGTCACCCAAAACTCGTATATCTCTCTTCCATAAGAGAGAAATTCCGGCTTTTCTTTCCGGCAGTAAGGGGAAACCCCACCCCAAAGGTATGTATCCCGTGTCTTTGAGATAGTATGGTTAACCCCATGGACTATTAAGAGGAAGTCACACCCTGGTTATGGGTTGGGTACAGACCGGTTAGGTTAACATACAGGACCTTTAACCTTACACCTCAGGACCTTTAACCTTATACTTCCTGTACTTTAAGGTTAAAGGTCCTGAGGTGTAACCTACCCGGTAGGCGTAAAACTGTTAGTGGGTATTCAGGATAAGGATACTATCTCTGCTGACCCGGGCTAACCGTCCTGCTGCTTTCTGTTGAGCGAAGAGGAGCTCCGATCTGTGTTGGTCCACTCTGGTCCGGTAGTTGTATGCAATCCTTTCAGGAGAAAGGATGCCGTTTCACATGGAAATCATCATGTCTTCCGGCTATAAATAATTATAAGTCCTCAGGGGCCATTCCTTCTCTTATACTTCAAAGTTCATAACCACCTGGGTCAGATCCGTGGTGAAGGTATGGAAGAGGTTGGGGTTTAAGGGTTGATCCAGGCTTAAAACCAGGAGTTCATGAGAATTGCAACCTTTCTGATAAGGCGGATGTGTATGTGAATAGGTATTCATATGGAAACCTAATTTCTCATAGAAACGCCAACGTTTTTTGGAGACTTCATCTGTAAGGGGATCGATTTCTAACAGGATCGTTTTAGACGCCTGTTTACCAAAATCGCTTAATATCTTACTGCCCAGTTGCTGTCCTCTTATCTCCGGATTCACAGCCAGGTGTTCGATGTAGATATACTCAGGAAAATCCCAGTAAGCTATGAAGGCAAGACAGGTGTCCTCTCTGATATAGAGATCCAAATGGTATTTTTCGTCTTTAAAGGCTGTTTCCTGTTGAGCAAGGGTTCGCTGTTCAAAAAAAGGAAAGGATACCTTGTATATATCCATAAATTTGTCAAACCACTTATCTTTTACTTCTCTCAATCTATATATATGTACCTGATCCATTTCTTTTTCTTTTTAATCCGGCTACGAAGATACAATATTTATGGCTATCCGGGTTATTCCTGTTTTTATTCATGCCTGTATAGTGCAGGGGTTTTATTGAGGGCTTTGGATGGATGAGTCAGTATGAAAAATGAGTGGCATTTTTCTTTTTTATTAACATGGAAGGTAGAGATTTCATGTAAATGTAATGGAATATTTAGTCAGATTTTAGTATATTTGTTGACTATCTGTTATATATTATCTATTAACAACAGGCCCATAATATATAATCAATCAACAAACTAAACACTTATGCTAAGACGAAATTTATACAATTCCGATTCATTACATTTGAAAAAAGACTACCGGAAAACTTTTCCGAAACTGATTGACATCGCTCAAAACAGCTCTTCTTCCGGGCTTTTTAAAGAGAACATGTATGCTTTTTTCTCTGAGAAGCTTCGGCGGGCTACTACCGATACACACCTGCATGCCATTCAACGGGTTTTGCGACTGATTGAGTTTGATGGACAAGTGGTGAATGAGTTATCCACTGGCAGTGAACTGCCTATCCATACTCTCACTTATTTGTGGCAATTTCTGCAGAATGAACTTTCGGATTCCCTTTCTCCGGATCTTTTTATTGATCTGTATTCCTGTTGGAGCCCTGCTTTTTTCCGGAAGAGATCCATACAGACCGGGCGCTAGTTAAGCGGCAGATGCACCGGTGGCCTACCGGATTGGATGAGGAAGTAATGGCGATCCGGAAAGCCAATAAAGAGCGGCTTATCCATGCATTGATCCGTAAAATAGAACGCCGTCATGCTCCTTCTTCCCGGTATCAGTTCCCGGAGGGATTATCGTATGAAGAAAAAAAGCAACAGGTAACCGCCTGGTGGGACAGTAGCCGTTTCCACTTAGCCATGGCTATCAAAAGTCCGGGAGAATTGAATAGCTTCCTGGAACATTCGCTTTCGGAGGAAACTATGAAAGTGTTAAGTCAGGGAAAGAAAAAAGGCATGCCGTTTTTTGTTACTCCTTATTATTTGTCTCTGCTGAATACCGGGAAAGAGGGATATAATGATGAAACGATTCGTTCTTATATTCTCTATTCGGATGAATTGGTGGAAACGTATGGGGAAATCAGAGCCTGGGAAAAGGAGGATATGGTAGAACCCGGTAAGCCTAACGCTGCCGGATGGTTGTTGCCGGAAGGACATAACATTCACCGGCGTTATCCGGAAGTGGCTATTCTGATCCCGGATTCTATGGGAAGGGCTTGTGGAGGACTTTGCGCTTCCTGTCAGCAGATGTATGATTTCCAGAGTGAACGGCTGAATTTTAATTTTGAGGAGTTAAAAGCGAAAGAAAGCTGGGACAAAAAACTACGGAGGCTAATGCATTATTTTGAAGATGACACTCAGTTGCGAGATATCCTGATCACTGGGGGGATGCATTGATGAGCCAGGATGCTACCTTACGGAAAATCCTTGATGCCGTTTATCGAATGGCTGTCAGGAAAAAGAAAGCCAATGAAAGCCGGCCGGATGGAGAGAAATATGATGAATTGCAACGGGTGCGTTTAGGAAGCCGGTTGCTGGCTTATTTACCCATGCGGGTGACGCCGGAATTAGTAGACATACTAAGGGATTTTAAAGAAAAGGCAGCGCAGGTCGGAGTGAAACAGTTTATATACAAACCCATTTCCAGTCTCCTCTAGAAGTTACTCCGGAAGCTAAAAGCGCTATTGAAGCTATTCAGGCTGCCGGATGGACGATTACCAACCAACTGGTATTTACTGTGGCAGCTTCCCGGCATGGTCATACGGCCAAATTAAGACAAACGCTAAATGCTGTGGGGGTGGTTTGTTATTATATTTTTTCTGTCAAAGGGTTCCGGGAGAATTATGCTATGTTTACTCCTAACAGCCGTTCTTTGCAGGAAAGTATGGAGGAAAAAATCTATGGATGGATACCGGAAGAGAAAAAGGAGGAAATGTATGCCCTGATCGGTGAACAGAAAAAATTGGGCAGAAGCCTGACCCGCTTTTTAAAAGAAAATAAACTGCTTTTTGCCGGAACAGACAGAAATGTATTGAATCTTCCGGCAATCAGTAAAAGCATGAGCTTCGTTACAGTCGGTATTACGGCGGATGGAAGGCGCATTCTTAAATTTGATCATGATACCAGCCGGCGTCACAGTCCGATCATTGATGAGATGGAGGAAGTCTATATTGTAGAAAATAAATCTATTGCCGCTTATCTCAGACAATTGAAAGAAATGGGTGAAGATGTAAATGAGTACCGGAGTATCTGGAGCTATGGTGAAGGAGAAACAGAACCCCGGTTCCGTATATATGAATATTCGGACTATCCGTTTACCCTGATCCGGGAAATGACTAATCTGGATATAGAAAGAGCCTGACAGATCCTATACTCACTTTGGAATGGATGCGTCATACTACTCATGTGTAGAATTGACGCATTTTTTTTGTGGTTACATAATTTTTTATTTACTTTAGACCATCATAGGATACAGGAATCCTATAAACTATGTAAACACACAACGAATGAGTAAGAAACCTTTTATGCTGATACTGATCTTTATTTTACTGATCCCGGTGATGGGATTTGCCCAGTTTTCGGGTATGGGAAAGATTGTCTATCAAACCATGCCCAGTTCTATTTTGGGGCAGGAGCGTGAATATGCTATTTATCTTCCTAAAAATTATGAAACCCGGACGGATAAAAACTATACGGTTCTTTATCTCCTGCATGGAGGGGGAGGTTCCCATACGGACTGGCCGGAACAGGGACTATTACAAGGAGTTGCCAATCAACTGATGGATTCGAATGAGGCGTGTGAAATGATCATTGTGTGTCCGGAAGCCGAAAAAACATTTATGAATTATTTTAATAGTCCTGACTGGAGATATGAAGATTATTTCTTTCAGGAACTGATTCCTTATATGGATGCCAATTACCGTACGATCAGTGATAAACAACACCGGGCTATTGCCGGGCTGTCTATGGGCGGAGGAGGAACAGTTGCCTATGCTTTCCGGCATCCGGACATGTTTTGTGCAGCTTACCCATGAGTGGCTATTTCAGCCGCAATGAGACATTGGGCTGGATTAATTTTGATGATCCGGTTCAACGGAAAGTGCATCAGTTGGTGGAAGATAACAATTGTGTCAGACTGGTACGGAACAGTACACCGGAACAGGTCGAAGCCATGAAAACAGTTCGTTGGTTTATTGATTGTGGGGATGACGATTTTTGCTATGATATTAATATTGAGTTGGTGGCTGCTCTCCGGGAGAAAGGGGTGCCTTATGAATTATGGATCCGTGACGGAGGGCATACGTGGATTTACTGGAATACGGCTCTCTATCTGGCGCTTCCTTTCGTAACCCGGGCATTTGGTAATTAATTCAAAATATAGATAGGGTTATGAGTAAAAAATTAATGTATTCTTTTTGTATGTGTGTAGTGAGTGTGGTAACATTTGCCCAACAGGCTCTATGGGGTGGCCAGGATATTATTTCACCTGAAATACATCCGGACCATACGGTGACGTTCCGTCTGTTAGCTCCCAAAGCTATCAAAGTGCAGGTGATAGGTGATTTCCTTCCTACCCAGCCTACGGAAACTCCTTATGGCACCTTTGACTTGCCGGGTGTAGCGGAACTGACGGAAGGAGAAGGTGGACTTTGGAGTTATACTACTCCGGAACCGTTGGCTTCGGAATTATACAGTTATTCTTTTATTGTGGACGGATTAAAAATAAATGATCCGAATAATGTCTACCAGATCCGTGACGTGGCTTCTGTAACCAATGTGTTTATTATAGGCGGAGGCCGTGCTGACCTGTACCAGGTTAGTGATGTACCGCATGGAACAGTGGCCAGACGTTGGTACAACAGTCCCACTTTAGGGAAAAACCGTAGGCTTACGATCTATACTCCTCCGGGATATGAGACCAGTGGCAAAAGCTATCCGGTTTTTTACCTGCTGCATGGTATGGGAGGAGATGAAGAGGCATGGATTGCCTTAGGACGTACCGCACAGATATTGGATAATCTGATCGCACAGGGAAAGGCAAAACCTATGATTGTAGTCATGACTAACGGCAATGTCTATCAACAGGCTGCTCCGGGAGAAGCTGCCGCAGGGATGTATAAACCTACCATGCAATTACCTAACACTATGGAGGGATCTATGGAGGAAAGTTTTCTGGATGTGGTGAAATTTATAGATGCTAACTACCGTACGGTTAAAAAGAAATCAGGACGTGCCATTGCCGGTTTATCTATGGGTGGTTTTCATTCTTTACATATTTCCAAACAATATCCGGATCTGTTTGATTATGTCGGATTGTTCTCAGCAGCTATTATGCCTGGGGAAGAGGTGCAGTCTCCGATCTATGATCATATGGAGCAGAAACTGAAAACTCAGTTTGATAAAAAGCCTAAGCTCTATTGGATTGCGATAGGGAAAACTGATTTCCTTTATCAGGCGAATGTGGACTACCGTAAATTATTAGATGAAAAGGGATACCCGTATACTTATTATGAAAACGAAGATGGACATATCTGGAAAAACTGGCGTATTTATCTGACTGAGTTTGTTCCGATGTTATTTAAATAATCATTTAAAAGGTTTCTATCTTCAAGGGGGATCCATCAATTGAAGATCGAACTTAGCCAACAGCCCAGGGATGAACGAAGTGATTCCCTGGGTAAGGATAAGCCTCTAATAATCTTGTAAAGATTGTGTTTTTTCCGGATAGGATGATAGGAGGCATTCTGTAAACATATCTTTTAGCCAGCTCCTCACGACCAAAAATACTTTTATAATTTTTCGACTATAAATAATTTCCTGTTAACCCTCACTTAATCAGATATTTTTAGTATGTTTGTTTAGGAACCTATCAGGAAGTATTATGAAAAACTCTGAATCACCCTATCATGTGGAGGATGCTTTTTTCCTGCGGTTAATCCGGGAGGGAAATAAATAGGCTTTCCGGCATCTTTTTGATCTGTATTTTATTGCGTTGTGCCGCTTCGCGCGTATCTATGTGAAAGAAGAACAGATTGCAGAAGAAATTGCATTGGATGTTTTTACCTGGGTCTGGGAAAAAAGAGAAAGTATAGAGATCACATTGACATGGAAAGCTTATCTTACCCAGGCCACCCGGAATAAAGCACTGAATTATCTACGGAATAACCAACGTTTTATTCTGGTTTCCGACTGGACCTTCTATGAACGAACAGAGGAAGATCAATCCCTGGAACTGAAAGAACTGGAGAAACTAATACAGGAAGCTATCTATTCCCTTCCGGCACGGTGTCAGGAGATCTTCTTAAAGAGCCGGAGGGATTATCTATCCAACAAAGAAATCGCCGCTGAGTTACAGGTCTCTGTTAAAAATGTGGAGGCACAGATTACCAAAGCGCTCAGGCTGATTCGTCACCACCTGAAAGACGGATACACTTATTTGTGGTAAAAAATCAAAACAACAGTAGGGTTCTCTTTTTCTGATGTGCCATATAGAAAAAGAGAAATGATGCGTAGAGAGATTCCCTGGGATTTACTTATTTCCCATTTCAAACAGGAAACCGGACAGGAAGAAGAGAAAGCACTCCTTGACTGGCGAAAACAACCGGATCAGGAAAAGATTTACCGGGAGCTAAGATCAGTATGGGAACAAGTACTCAATAGTTCACAAGGCTATACTCCGGATGCAGATTACTATTGGAAACAGTTTGAAAAGCGGATCGAACAGAAGAGACCGGTTCCTGTTCCGTTGCGTACCTTCCGGATTGCCCTGGTGGCTGCTTCTGTGTTATTGATCCTTGGTGTTGGTCTGGCTTATTGGGGTGAAAAGAATCTACCTTCATCTCCGGAAGAGATCTTGCAATCCTATACCACCCTGAATGGTAAATCCTGGATGGTGCTGCCGGACGGTAGTCTGGTGTGGTTACATGCCGGATCCACATTGAACTATAAAACAACTTTTACAGAAAACAGGGAGCTTTTTCTGGAAGGAGAAGCCCTTTTTGAAGTGGAAAGAAAGGATGGTAAGCCGTTCTTCGTAAGGACAGGGGAAATTACTGTTGAAGTGCATGGTACCCGTTTTAACGTGGAGGCTTACCAGGACAATCCGGAAATAAAGGTCAGCCTGATCCATGGAAGTGTTTCTGTCGGGAACGGTGGGGAACGGTTGATGATGAGTCCGGGAGACAGGGTTTCCTTTCATAAAGAGGAACGGATATTTACTCTACAAAAAGAAGATATGTTTTTTGAATCTTCCTGGGCGAATGAAAGTTATTCCTTTGAAGCGAAAACACTGGAATATATCTGCCGTTATCTGGAACGTTGGTATCATGTGGAAATTAAACTGGATCCCTCTATTGCTACGACACAGGTCTATACCTTTACATTAACAGATGAACCGCTGGAAACGATCCTACAGATCATGTCCGGACTAAACCCTATTCAATATACATTCACTGAAAATAAGAAGATTGAAATAACCCAGGTAAAACCCTCTAAAAAATAAGCCTATGAAGCATGTATGAAAAACCAAAGAAAAAGGCATAAGTCGGAAAGCTTATGCCCGTTTCATACTATTCTTTCAGCGAACAACATGAGCCATACTACAAATTAGCCCTTTGATATAGGCTCACTATGTTAACTTTAATACTTACAAAGATATGAATAATCGAAAAAACTATCTTACAAAAAGGAGTAGTTTTATCTCCTTTATTTTCCTTTTATTCTTCCTACCGTCTATAAAAGGAATGGAAACCATCGAAAAACTAACGATCCACTTCTCCGGAATTCCCCTGTCAGAAGCTATTGAACAGATAGAAGCAGTCAGCAACTACACCTTTTTCTACGATGTGAACCAAACGGATCTGAATCAACCGGTAAGCCTGTGGGTGAACGAGCAGGATATAGAGGTTGCGATTGCTGAAATGCTGAAACCTACTGATCTCACCTTCCGGATTGTCACCCGTCAGATTGTCCTGCAACCGAAACAATCCACCACTTCCCAAACCGGAAGGAGGGTCCGGGGAACTGTGACTGATGATTTGGGTGATCCTCTTGCCGGGGTCAATGTAGTTATTAAAGGAACCACTATTGGTATGGTTACTGATATGGATGGGAATTATGAGCTATCCCATGTTCCGGCCCATGCTATTCTGCAATTTTCTTTTATTGGTATGGAAACTCGGGAAGAAACAGTCGGTAATAAAACAGTGATTAATATTACACTTTCAGAAAATGCGATCGCTTTATCGGAATTTGTGGCTATCGGGTATGGAACTACCCAGAAAAAAGACCTGACAGGAGCTGTGGCAAGTGTGAAAGCGGAAAATATGAATGTGGAAAGTACTACGAACGTGCTCCGTGCTATGCAGGGTAAAATGGCAGGGGTAGATATCGTCTCGTATGGAGGAGAACCGGGATCGGATATCAGTGTCATGATCCGGGGAGTAGGAACGTTCAATAATAATGCCCATTTATATATTGTTGATGGAATGTATATTGATAACATCAGTTTCCTGAACCCGAATGATATCGAATCCATTGATGTGTTGAAGGATGCCTCTTCCGCAGCCATTTACGGATCCCGGGCTGCTAATGGAGTTATTATTGTCACGACGAAGAGTGGAGGGAACACTTCCGGGACACCTACCATCCATATGTCTGCCAATATAGGATTCCAACATGCGACCAAACGGATTGATGTGCTGAATGCAGCTGACTGGATCCGGATCAGTACGGCTTCCCGGGAAGCGGTTGGACTGGAACCGCTGGATATGGCGGTTAATCCGCAGGCAGATACGGACTGGCAGGATCTGATCATGCGGACCGGATTGATGCAAAACTATAACCTTTCGGCACAGGGTGGCGCCAGTAATTTTAAATATTACATTGCCGGAGGATATACGAATCAGGAAGGGATTATCCAGAACAGTGGTTATGAACGCCTAAACTTACAAGTGAAGACTGAGTTTAAGAAAGGGATCTTTACCGTAGGGGAAAACATTCTTGTTTCCTATGACCATAATATTCCGATGCCTACGGGTACGAGTCGTGTGGGAGGTATTATGAGCGCCATGTTGCTCTCGATTCCTACTTATACGGTCTATGATGATACTAAAGAAGGAGGCTTTAACGGTCCCTGGGGAGATGTGATCACTTTGCTAAACCCGGTCGCTGCCGCGGATATGGGAAAACAAAGGAAGGAGAATTATAAAACCTATATCAATACCTATGCGGAAGTAGAGCTGCCTTTTGACCTGAAATATAAACTGAATGTAAATACGGATCTGCTGGGTTCCTATAGGTTAGCCTATGAGACGATCTATAACACCGGACTGAACCAGAATAACCGGAATAAACTCTCTGAGGAGCGGGGGCAGAAAAAGAATATGCTGATTGAAAACCTGTTGACCTTTGACCGTCAGTTGGGTGATCATAAAGTAACTGCCTTGGCCGGATATACCTATCAACAGAATAAATACCGCCTGCTGACCGGAAGCGGAGCCTATATGCCGGACAAGATCATGGTTCTGGACGCTGCTACGGAAAGCCAGTCCGGAAGCTGGGAAACAGTGGCGACGCTCACCTCTGTGTTAGGGCGTGTATTTTATTCCTACAAAAACAAATATCTGGTGAATGTAACCCTTCGCCGGGACGGATCTTCCAAATTTATGAAAGACTACTGCTATGGTAATTTTCCTTCCTTCTCGTTAGGCTGGAACATCGCAGAAGAAACTTTTATGGAGAAGTTTGATTTTCTGGATATGTTGAAACTGCGGGGTAGTTATGGGGTTTTAGGTAACCAGGAAATTGATAATTACCTCTATTCTTCCGATGTGACATCTAATATCAATTACCTGATAGATGGGAATATGATGTGGAACGGATCTTTTCCGAAAGTATTTGCCTCCCCGACTATTAAGTGGGAAAATACGGAGATGACGAATATTGGATTGGATGTAGTCCTGTTAAACAGTAAGCTGAAATTTACAGCAGAATATTATATAAAAAACACAACGGATATTTTGCTGAACGTACCAATCCCTTCATCTACCGGAGCCGATAATGATCCGTTAGTCAATGCCGGACATATCCGGAATAAAGGTTTTGAGTTTTTGATAGGATGGGATAAGATCGTCTCCAAAGACTTGAGCTACTCACTGAGTCTGGTAGGTAGCACTGTAAAAAACGAAGTGATCAGGATGGGTACCGGGGATCAGGTGATCTGGAGCGGCAGACCGAATCAATCCGGTGCCAATACCACGAAATCCCTGCAAGGCTATCCGATCGGTGGTTTCTGGCTGATCCCGACAGACGGACTCTTCCAGTCTGAAGAGGAAGTTGAGGCACACAGTAAAGACGGTAACCTTATCCAGCCCAATGCGAAACCGGGGGATATCCGCTTTGTGGATACCAATGGAGATGGACTGATTAATGATGATGACCGGATGTATCAGGGCTCTCCTTTCTCGGATCTGATCCTCGGAGTAAACGCCTATGTGAAATGGAGAGATTTTGATCTTTCCCTGAACTTACAGGCCAGTTTCGGGGCTAAAATATACAGCTCTATGCGTTCGGATCTCGAAGATGTGAGCAAAGGGCAGAACTATTCGGCCAAAGCATTGAATTATTGGAGTCAAGAGAACAGCGACAGTAACTTCCCGCTGGTAGTATGGGGAGATCCGAACCAGAATGCACGGACCGATTCGGACCGTTTCCTGGAGAATGGAGATTATCTGAGGATCAGCAATGTGTAATTAGGATATAACATTCTCCGCAGGATCGTACCTTTCCTGGAAGCAGCCCGGGTCTACCTGAATATTGATAATCTCCATACATTCACCGGATACTCCGGCTACACACCGGATGTGAACAGGGATGATATCCTGAGCCGTGGAGTAGACTATTACTCATACCCTCTGCCACGTACTTTTGTTCTGGGTTTAAATGTTTCATTCTGATATAATTAAGAAGAGCCATGAAAAAAATAATAATGTGTATTATAACTGTGTTATTGCTCAGTTGTGAATCTAATCTGGATCAGTTGAATCCGAATAATATTACTACAGAAACGTTCTTTGAGACGGAAGATGATTTTCTGCAGGCACTGGTAACGACCTACATGCCGTTACGAAACCCGTACGGAGGTTACTACAATGCCCGTTCGGTAGAGATCCGGAATTACCGGGGAGATGATGTGGTTACCCGGAATGATACGGAAGATTGTTATCAGATCTATCTGTTTATTAATTCTCCGGAAAATGTCACCGTACAGAAAATGTTTGATGAATGTTATTCCGGTATCTACCGGGCAAACACCATTCTTAAAAAGCTGGAAAAGGCGGATCTGAGCGAAGCGTTTATAAACCAGATCCGGGGAGAAGCACTCTTTTTAAGAGGATTGTACTACTTCATTCTTGCCAATGAATTCAAAGACGTGCCTTTGCGTCTGGTGGGGCCCCAGGATCCGGAAACGTTTCCCATCCCTAAATCTTCCCAAAGTGATGTGTATGCACAGGTGGAATCTGATTTGCAGACCGCGGCCGGATTGCTAACGGTTGAGCCGTTGAATAACAGACGTGCCACGAAAGGGGCGGCCTGGGCTTTCCTGGGAAAGATGTATATCTATACGGAAAGATGGGCGGATGCTATCCAGGTACTGGAACCTTTGACCCAGTCCCCCTATTCGTATGGACTGGTGGCTGACTACAAACATACCTGCGATCTGGAGCATGAATACAATAAGGAGAGTATTTTTGAGATTACTTATCAGCAGGTCGGTTCTGCCACGGACCGGTGGGGAACAGAAACAGTGAACACGATGATGACTTCTCCGCTGAACCGTTTCTTTTCGGCAGCAGACTGTGGGGGATATGATATTTGTAACGCATTGGAGAAGTTGCTGAATATCATGCTTTCCGAACCCGATAAGGATGGTAACTATGATATCCGGGCCGTTATTAGTCTGGCCTGGGACTATCCGGGATGTATGTATTTCAATAAACCGTTTACGGAAAGTATCAGTCCGGTCAATCAGAGTAAAATATTTATTCGTAAGAATACCTATGCTGACTATCTGGACCGGGATAAAGCGGCGGAATCTGAGTTCAATGAGAAAGCTTACCGCTATTCGAATGTGCTCCTGTTCTTAGCGGAAGCCTATCTGAAAACAGGGAATAAGGAGAGAGCCATCAGTTATCTGAATCAGATCCGGAACCGTGCTAACCTGAATTTGTTGGACTCCTCTACGAATGAAACTGCCGTGATGAATGATATCATCAAACAGCGGGCGATTGAGTTTGTCCGGGAAGGTGAACGGTTTTATGATCTGAGAAGATGGGGGTTACTGGAACAGGAAATACAGAGTACCACGCCAGAAAGAGCGGGTAATTTTTCCCGGCGGTATTATTATCTACCTATTCCCAGTAAAGAAATACAAACCAACCCGGAATGTATACAAGCGGAAGGATGGTAAATGATTGAACTTAAATAGAAAGTATATGAATCTGAAAATAAAGTATATATTTCTGCTCCTCTGTTCCTGTATGACCAGTTCTGCACAGTATACGTCCGAAGGCATGGTAAAGCTTAACTGGCGGTTGTCATGCCAGGCGTATACCTTCAGAGAGTTCACGCTGGTGGAAACACTGAGTAAACTCAACACACTTGGCATTGAATATATAGAGATCTATCCCAACCAAACGATTGGAGGGAATATAGAAGGAACAACCACTTATCAAATGGACAAACAGAAACGTCAGCAGTTGAAAGAATTGCTGAAAGTACACGAAATCACTCCCCTTTCTTACGGCGTGGTTTCTCCGGAAAAGGAAGAGGAGTGGAAAGAACTGTTTGAGTTTGCAAAAGAGATGGGCATCTCTGTGCTGATCAGTGAGCCGGCCTATCACTTATTGGATCTGGTAGAGAAATTAGCCGATCAAATAAGATCAAAGTGGCGATCCATAACCATGCGGCACCGACCTGCTACTGGGACCCGGATATCATGCTGTCCCGGTTGAAAGGGAGGAGCAGTAATCTGGGTGTTTGTGCAGATATCGGACATTTCGTTCGTTCTGGGATTGCTTCTACGGAAGCCGTCAAGCAATTGAGGAACCGGATTATTTGCCTGCATATGAAAGATGTAAACCAATACGGGATCCGGGTGGCACATGACATGCCCTGGGAACCGGCTACTGTGATATACCCCAGGTTCTGAGAATTATGGAAGAAATGGGAGTGAAATCTAACACCTTTTTCACTATAGAATATGAATATAACTGGCATCATTCCTTGCCGGAAATACGGGAAAGTATAGACTATTTCTATCGTATCACGCATTGGATGACCGCGAATTACTAACCTGATAAAAAAAGAATATGAAACATACTATTTCAAGAAGAGAGTTCCTGAAAACTTCCACCTGTGCATTTGCCGGACTGACGATTATTCCCGGACATGTAGTCTCCGGAATGGGTCATACGGTTCCCAGTGATAAACTGAATATCGTAGGGGTAGGAGTCGGCGGAAGAGGACGGAAAGACCTCAACTTTATGCAAAGTGAAAATATCATAGGATTATGTGATGTGGATCTGGCCTATGCAAAGGAAATGATACAGACTTATCCCAAAGCCTGGGTATTTACAGACTACCGGAAGATGTTTGATACAATGCATAAGGATATCGACGCTGTTGTGGTTGCCACTCCCGATCATACACATGCGATTGTCGCTGCCGGTGCAATGCATTTGGGAAAGCATGTGTATTGTGAAAAACCATTGACCCATTCCGTGTATGAATCCCGGTACCTGACAGAACTGGCACGGAAAAAGAAAGTGGCGACCCAGATGGGGAACCAGGGTAATTCAGGAGAAGGAGTACGTCTGATCTGTGAATGGATCCGGAATGGGGAGATCGAAGAAGTGAAAGAAGTACATGCCTGGACCAATCATCCGATCTGGCCACAGGGACTTCAACGTCCGGCAGTGGGTATGAGCCTGCCGGATACTTTAAGTTGGGATCTCTTTTTAGGCCCGGCTCCCTACCGGCCTTATCATGAAATCTATACCCCCTGGAACTGGAGAGGGTGGTGGGATTTCGGTACAGGAGCACTGGGAGATATGGCCTGCCATATTCTCGATCCGGTTTTTCAGGCATTGCACCTGAAGTATCCGGAGAAAGTATTCGCAACCTCAACACAAATTACCATGGATTGCGCCCCTCATGCTGAAAAGGTAAAGTTTACCTTTTCTGCCCGTCCGGATCTGCCCAAAGTGAAGATGCCGGAGGTGGTACTCCATTGGTATGATGGTGGATTTGTTCCTGATGCTCTGTATGAATTACCAGCCGGAGTGATGGATGGAAAAGAGTGGATCAATGGAGTGATCTTTAAAGGAAGTAAAGATATGCTTATCTGTGGTTGTTATGGAGCCAAACCGTTTTTGGTATCCGGAAGGGTGCCGGATGTACCCAAAACTCTCCGGCGGGTAGAGACACAACCGGAAGGATGGAGGAATGGGGATCATCATATGGATTGGGTCAGGGCCTGTAAGGAAAGTCCGGAAAACCGCATTCCGGGAAGTGCGGATTTTGAATATGCAGGACCTTTAAACGAAACAGTAGTGATGGGAGTGTTAGCGGTCCGCTTACAGGGCCTTCATAAAGAACTGTTATGGAATGGCGAACAGATGAAGTTTACCAACATCAGTGACCAGGAAAACATCCGGGTTGTGAAAACAGATCTCTTTACCGTACAGGATGGTCATCCGACCTTTAATACAGAATATGTCACCCTTCCCGCCAAAGAAACAGCGGAAGAATTCATAAAACATAATTACCGGGAAGGCTGGAAACTCTCCTGAGTCCTGCCATAAATAAGTCTCTAAAAAATCAGTTCACCTAAAAAGCCACCTGTTCCCCACGCAGGCGGGGATCGCAGAGAAACTGTCTGTTTTATAAAAAAAAGAATGATTGTTGGTTCTTTTACGATCCCCGCCACGGGGAACAGGTTGCTTTTAGGATAACCACTTATACAAAGAAAACCATGAATAAATGGATAAAAAACATAGGATGGATATTCCTTTTTTGTTACTTCTACGAAAGTACTATGCAGGCCCAATTGCAAAAAAACCTCGTGTTAACAGACCCGGGGTCCTTTTCCATGATTGTGTTGCCTGATCCCCAGAGTTATGTGAAGTTTGATTATAATCAGCCATTGTTTGAGCTTATGACAGCGTGGATCGTGCAACAGGCCGGGCCGTTACAAATAAAGGCGGTTTTGTGTACCGGAGATCTCGTGGAACAAAATGATCTGCTCATACCGGATGGTATCAACGGCAACCAGACCAGCCGGGAACAATGGGAAGCTTCTTCGAAAGCCTTTCAGCGGCTGGATCATAAAGTTCCCTACATGGTTGCTACCGGAAATCATGATTATGGCTACCGGAAAGCGGAGAACCATTCCACCCATTTCCCTGCATATTTCTATGTGGAGAGAAATTCTGTGTGGAAGAAACACCTGATAGATGTCTGTAATAATGTAGAGGGAAAACCGACGCTGGAAAATGCAGCCTATGAATTCCAAACAGATACCTGGGGCAATTTACTGATCATTTCCCTCGAATTTGCTCCCCGTGATGAAGCCCTCCACTGGGCCAAAGAACTGTGTATGCAGGAAAAATACAGGGAACACCGGGTGATCTTGTTGACACATTCTTATCTGGAAGCCGATGGAACCCGGATCCAGGAGGAACCTAAATATCTCATCCATCCAGCCAATTATGGAGAAGCTATTTGGGAAAAATTAATCTATCCGGTTTCCAATATCCGTTTGCTGATCTGTGGGCACCGGTGTAATCTGGGAAGTTTTGAAGAAAATGTTAGTTTCCGGGAAGAGCGGAATATAGCCGGAAAAAGTATTTCCCAGATGATGTTTAACGCCCAGACAGCTGGAGGGGGATATCATGGGAATGGGGGAGATGGCTGGTTGAGGATCCTTGAATTCATGCCGGATGGAAAAACGATCCGGGTAAAAACTTATTCTCCGCTGTTTGGCATATTACCTACTACCCAATCCTATGCCTGGCGGACAGATCCCTACGATGAATTTGAGATTATAATAGAAAAATAAGAAGCAGAGGGGGAAGTACCGGACATAAATTTTAGTCTTTGAGGAAACACAAAAATCAGAAATATCCTGTACATTTGTTGGTAAAACCAATAAGAGTTATGATACAGAACGAAAGAGACGTAAGAAATGAACATATGCTTCATGTAGCCCGTCAAATGATGACAGCAGCCCGGACAGCCCCGAAAGGAAAAGGAATTGATATTATAGAGATTGCGATGGTGACTGGGAAAGATATCTGTCAGTTATCGGATAAAATGCTGGAAATGGCAGAGGAGACCGGACTTAAATTTCTTCTGCGGGATGCAGACAATATTCTGAGTGCGGAAGTGATCCTTTTGATCGGGACGTTGCAGAAGGTACAAGGCCTGAATTGCGGACATTGTGGTTTTGACACCTGCGCGGGAAAACCGGAAGCTGTTCCCTGTGCGATCAATACCACTGATTTAGGAATAGCCATCGGTTCCGCTTGTGCAACGGCGTCGAATCTGCGGGTAGATACGCGTGTCATGTTCAGTGCCGGATGGGCTGCACAAAAACTCCGCTACTTAGGCGATTGCAAATGTGTGATGGCCATCCCAGTCAGTGCCTCCAGCAAAAACCCCTTCTTCGACCGTAAACCGAAAGAGGCTGCTAAATGAAGTTTAATTTTATTGAAAGAATAACTCCGCTCAGTTGAAATAAAAGAAAACTTTTTTACTCCTATTTCATAATATGAAATAGAGAACTATTTTTTGAATAATTTAGAGATGAAAGGTAAATTTCTGGTTCTTATCCTATGTCTATGGATTACTTTTCTGTCTTCAGGAAATGAATATCAACGAATAGCTCCAGTTTTGCAGGAAGTCCATTCTGTTTTTTATCAAAAGACACTGCCTTACTGGGGATTACCTGAACATATTCATCCTAAACTTGCCTTTATTGATACAGAGGAAGAAAAAGTCTGGTTTTTTAGTATGGATAGCCGGGAGGTACATTATCTGGGGGAGAAAAGCTGGGATAAGCATACCGGAGTGGCAAACAGTGTAATGGAAATTGAAAATGAGAAGTATGTTACCCTGATATATGATACCTGGAAAACCTTATCCTCTCTGTCACAGCCGATATTTATTCTCCATGAATTGTTTCATTTATATCAGGACCTGCTGAATATTTTAAGTCTGGTATCTGAAAACTATCATCTGGATGCTCCTACGGGAAGGGCTTTGTTTGAGATAGAACTGAAGTT
This sequence comes from Tannerellaceae bacterium, assembly GCA_021201295.1. Taxonomy (GTDB): domain Bacteria; phylum Bacteroidota; class Bacteroidia; order Bacteroidales; family Tannerellaceae; genus UBA4116. Next base: position 22,341 of record JAJQFE010000042.1, read on the forward strand.
ACTCAATGAAGCCCTGCTGACAGGGGAGTATAGTAAGCTGTCCGATGCGATACGAATCCGGTTGTATAGACAATCCTTATTTCCGGAAAATAATGAAAATCTTTTCGAGTTGCATGAAGGATTAGCAGAATATGCAGGGATGGCTTTTGTCGTTAAGAACCTGCGAACCTATTTATCTGAAAGAAATGAATCTCGGCAACTGGCAGGCCTGACTAATTCATTTGCTTATATGACAGGACCTGTATATGGGTATTTTTTAGACACGCTTTCCCCTGGCTGGCAATCTGCGGAAAATTTACAAAGAGGTTTACCGGTGCTTCTTGCGGATCAAATGGGTTGGTCTTTGGAAGAAACCCCGGCCGGTATTTCTGAAATTGAAAAAATAAAGGCGGCTTATGATCTGGACCGGTTAATAGCTGCCTATCAGGAGAAATTACCGGATCTTTCTTTTTATCAATCTCTGTTAAGTGAGGAAGTAGAAAAGCTATATATCAGAAATAATGGTCTGCAATTTTTGTTTAATCCGAATGACGAGGTCTTCGCTCTGGCAGGAGAAGCCGTCTTGTTGAAAAAAGTTACTTTACAGGGAAACTGGGGAAATATAGAGGTTGAAAAAGAAATTATACGAATGAACGACTGGAGCGCTTTTATTTTACCTCCTCCTTCCATAGGAGAAAACGGAGAGAAGATAGGGAATGGCTACAGGATACATCTGAATCCAGGTTATGAGATCGTAAAAACAAATGGGATATATCAGATTTTAAGTGAACTTTAAGGTTTTACTACGGAAGAGAGGAACTAAGGTATCAGGAAAAAGAATTTGTTTCTTCCTAATACTTTAGTTCCTCTTTTTTATTAAATCTATTTTATGCTATTTCTTATCTCAGATACACTACTTTTTCTTCTTTCCGGCTCTCTTCTGCAGCAAAGGCCATCAGGTGGCTTTCTAAGGATTCATCTAAAGGGGTGCTCATCACGGCCGGATTCTGGGTGCAAAGGGCTTCAATCCAGTCCCAGATCATACCTTCATCTCCACCACCATGACCTACTCCTTCATAATTCAGGGCATCCAGCACATTGGCTTTATAGGTTTTGGATTCTCCTGTCACAAAATCCGTATGGGTGAATTCCTCCATATCTCCAACGATATCACCTCGTGTACCCATGATCCGGGTTCTCCGGCCACCATACGACGTGAAAGCTTCAATAGAAAAATTCACTGTGATATCTTCTTCAAATTCCATCAACATCATATAATGATCCGGTTGGTTATTCGGACATTTATATACACATCATCCGTATTCTCCGGTTTTCAGGTAGTGCAGAATAGCTTTACCCTCTTGTTCTTTGTCTTCCGGCAGGTCGAACACATAGAGCCAGGTGCGGTCCCGGTAATAGATCTTTAGGGCGGAGTAGGGGCAGGAAGCTTCTACCGGGTAGCCGTCCGTACATCTTTCCGGTGCTCCGGCCGGAGCGTTTTCTGCTTTAAAGTGGGTAAGTTTACCAAATGCGGATATCTTTTTGCAGAGTTTTCCTATGATCCAGTGTAGTATATCCAGGTCATGACTGGACTTGGCTAATACTAACGGGGTACTTTTCTCCGAATCTCTCCAGCTTCCTCTTACATAGGAGTGAGCCATATGTACATGTTCTACCGGTTCAAAATGCTGGATGCTGATCAGCTCGCCGATTATTTTACTGTTTACCATCTCTTTCAGCATCAGGAAATAGGGGGAATACCGTAATACATGGGTCAGGCCGACGATATTTCCTTTTTCTTTGGCATACGCAACCAGTTTCCGGCATTCCTCTGCTGTTTGTGCAATCGGTTTCTCCAGCAGAATATCATAACCCAGGTCCAGTGCTTTTATACAGGGAGCATAATGCAGGTGGTCCGGAGTGGCAATAATGACCGCGTCTGCGAATTTAGGCCGGCTTAAGATCTCTTCCCAGGTAGCTACTCTGTTTTCCACAGGTACCTGGTACTTATCGCCATAGAGGTTCCGGCGTAGTTCTACTAATTCCGCAATTCCAATAATCTGTAAGTCTTCCGGATGTTCCAGTGAATAATCTCCATAGAGTTTTCCTCTTCCGCTTGCGCCTAAGACGATGACCGTTACGGGTTTTAGATTCTGTTTTGTCATGGTTGTCAGTATAAGATGAATTAAATAGAGTTCAAATATAAAAAGATTCCCGGTTAGAAATAGTATAAACAGACTGAATTCCTCTTTTGAATTTCCTGTTTTCCCAGAACAATTTATCTGTTCTGCCAGTTTGAATACACAGGAAAGAAACTATCAAATAATACAATATATATGGCAAAAAATGTAGCTCAACAATTAGTAGATACACTGGAAAAAGCTGGTGTAAGGCGTATATACGCAGTTACAGGAGATAGTCTGAATTTTGTAAATGATGCGGTCCGGAAAAATGGGAATATTCAATGGATCCATGTAAGGCATGAAGAAGTTGGCGCCTATGCTGCCGGAGCAGAAGCCCAACTGACCGGACACCTGACCTGTTGTGCGGGTAGTTGCGGACCGGGACATGTACATCTGGTCAATGGGCTGTATGATGCCCACCGAACCGGAGCTCCTGTGCTGGCTATTGCGTCTGCTATTCCTATGCATGAAATGGGAACGGAATATTTTCAGGAAACCAATCCTATCAAACTATTTGAAGATTGCAGCTATTATAACCAGATGGCCAGTACTCCCCAACAATTCCCCCAGATGCTGCAGGCAGCTATGCAATATGCCGTTTCCTCCAAAGGAGTAGCAGTGATCGGCCTTCCTGGAGACCTGGCTTCACAGGGGTCGGAAGGGGCAATTACGACCACTTTTCCCTGCCGAATCAGGGAACATATCTGTCCTTCTGACCATGAACTAAAAGAACTGGCTAACCTGTTGAATCAGACCAAATGGATCGCCTTATATTGCGGAGTGGGAGCCAAAGATGCCCATAAGGAGGTGGTTCGGCTCTCTTCCTTATTAAATGCTCCCGTAGCCTATTCTTTTAAGAGTAAAATGGATATCCAGTATGATATGCCTAATGAAGTAGGACTGAACGGATTGTTAGGTATGCCTTCCGGCTATCATAGTGTGCAGGATGCAGAGGTTTTATTGTTGTTGGGTACGGATTTTCCTTATGAGAATTTTATGCCGGAGGATAACACCATCATCCAGATTGATATTAATCCGAACCGTCTCGGCAGGAGAGCTAAAATCACTAAAGGGCTTTGTGGGGATATAAAAACTACTTTACAGGCTTTGATTCCTTTTATCCGGCAAAAGGAGGAGGATGGTTTTCTTACTCATCAGTTGGAGACCTATGAAAAGGTAAAGAAGAATTTGCAGGATTCTGCTAATGATAAAGGGAAAGAGGGAGATATCGGGCCGGAATATGTGATGAGTATGGTGAACGAGTTAGCTACTGAAGATGCTATTTTTACCGTGGATACAGGTATGACCTGTGTCTGGGGAGCCCGTTATTTGTATGCTACCGGAAGACGCCGGATGATTGGTTCTTTTAATCATGGTTCTATGGCCAATGCCATGCCACAGGCGATTGGGGCTTCTTTAGCTTATCCCGACAGACAGGTCATCGCTTTATGCGGAGACGGAGGAATTTCCATGTTGTTGGAAGACCTGGCCACGATTGTACAGTATAAATTACCTATAAAACTGGTTGTATTCAATAATCACTCGTTAGGAATGGTTAAACTGGAAATGAAAGTAGCAGGACTACCGGACTGGCAAACGGATATGTATAATCCGGATTTTGCCCAGGTGGCCATTGCTATGGGAATGGAAGGTTATACAGTAAGTAACCCAGATGATGTGCTGCCTGTATTGACCAGAGCTTTCGCGGCAGATGGGCCGGTCTTAGTCAATATCCTTACCAATTCCCATGCTTTAGTTATGCCTCCTAAAGTGGAATTCTCTCAGATGAAAGGATTTGCGGAAAGTATGTATAAACTGTTGCTGGAAGGAAAAGGACAGACGATCAAAGATACGATCGCTTCCAACACCAAACATATCAAAGAGATTTTTTAAATCTGTTCTATCGCTGAAACCGGATCACCTGTCCGGTTTTGGCACTTTGTATAGCTGTTTCCAGTATTTCCACTACGATCAGGTTGTTGTCAAGTGCTGAAAGATCATAGGGAGCTACTTCAATCTCTCCTCTGACCACGGCTTTCAGATAAAGGAAAGGATCATTATAGGGAGCCTGTAAAGCCGGAGCCTGTTCTTTCCTTTCACGGATCTGTTTATTATCGTCTGAAATGCGCATTTCACGGGCATTATCCTGATAGATATATCCTTTACTACCATATATATGCATATCTTTCCTGTTTAGCGGTCAGTTCCAGGATGCCATGATCTGTACGGTTGCTAATGGATATTCCAATACAATAGTAGCATCATCATCTACATGGGGATACAGTTCCGGCTTTTGTTGTTTCAGAACGGCATAGATACTTAACGGACGTTCTCCCTGAAACAACCAGGTAGCCAGATTTACTCCGTAGCAACCGAAATCGATCACTGTCCCTCCTCCGTTTTTAACCGGATCTGTCAACCAATCTGTAAATTCTTTACCACAACCAATCTCAAAAGGTCCCTGATGGCCATCATATACATTCACTTTCGTAATGTTTCCGATCAGGTCCTGTTCGTGAATCAGCCGGTAGGCTTCATGATTGGTATCATACCAGGTGGTTTCATAATTAGTTAACAGGTGAATCTGGTGTTCCCGGGCTAATTGTGCCATATGGTTGGAATGTTCCTAATTGACAGCTAAGGGTTTTTCCACCATCACATGAATTCCTCTCGGTGCACATGCTTCTACAACTCTGGCATGGTCATAAATCGATTCATACACAATGACTGCTTCCGGCCTGGTCTGATCCAGCATTTCTTCCAGATCCACAAAAAACAGACCCGCTTCTATTTTACCTGTCAAACCGTTTTTATTTCGTAACTGATCATCCCGTTCTGCTACGCCTACCACGACAAAATCTCCTCTGTCCATACGGTTAATCACTTCCCAGACATGTCCATGGGATACACCTGCCACGCCTAAGCGTAATGCTCCGGAATTTTGTCCTGTGGTTTGTTGTGGAATCATTAAAGTCATAACTAAAAGGATAACAAAGAAAAGATTACAGATTGTTTTCATGTAGCATACGTTTAATAAATAGTATAAAATAATTCTATGGGTTATTTGTTCTTTTAAATAAAATGACAAATATAATTTAAACTGTGAATTTTGCAACAAAAGAGAACACTTAATATATTATTAAAAGCACCGAATATAACCAATCGAGTAGGATTCGTATAGGCGGTCTCTCATGCCATGATCATAGCGGAAGGAGAGGATATTTTTTCTGTATTCGTATCTCAGGTCATTGCGGAGAATAAGGGGTTTGTCTCCGTTATTTTCGTAGCCCCGGAATCCGGAGAAGTCAGAAGACAAAGTGAAACCTTTATAGGTTCCGGTGTAGCCTATACCAAACGAAAGGGCATCATTCTGGCGGTGTACTCTGTCATTGGTCATCCAGCAATAAAAGCCGATCATAGCCTGCATACGGAAAGAGGCATTGTTCTCTACATTTGTATAGAGATTTTTTCCGGCTGTCAGGTCAAACCAGTAAGATGCGGCATCGGTAAAACGGGCATCACATAACCGTCCACCGCTGGCTGTTTTCAGATTGGCGCTGGCCATGACATCTGCCCATTTTTCACTTTTCAGTATCTGGAAGTAAGAAGTTACGATCACATCCCCATGATAACCATCTACACTTTCTGTTTCTACTGCGGACCGTTCATCCCGGGTTTCAGAGGTTAGTTTATATTTTTCTTTGTAAAGGAAGTAAACTTCTACGCCGGCTCTTCCTTTTACTAAAGGAAACAAAATACGGGTATTGATGTCTTTGGTTTTATCCCCCGAATAGGAATGGTATTCTCCCCTGATCTCTATTTCAAAACGTTCGGCTGCCAGGGCGGTCCGGAGGACTGGAATCGGAAAAGCATTAGGTCCGAAGTAGCGGGGAGAGTAAATAAGATACTCCCCTTTATCCCGCCAGGAATCTTCTTCTGCCTGTAGGGGAAAAATGATAAAAAAGTATATAAATGAAATCAAAAAGAGGCGGAGGAATGTTATCATGTAAAATAATAAGTTTAATAATCGCGCAAAAGTAGATAATTCAAAGTGATTTGTTACATTTGCCCGAGTGAATACTGAAAATAAGAAAATGATTATCCGCATAATGTCCTATTATAAATTCTGGATTTGAAGTCGGAGTT
>JAJQFE010000059.1 GCA_021201295.1 Tannerellaceae bacterium
ACACCCCGGGTTCCACCCGGGGTTATTCACATGTTACCCCTTTTGGGGTAACTACGTATAAATCGTAACTTTTTTAATTTTCTTGTTTTACTTTTGGGACATCTCCTTTTCGGTCACTTTTTAATCAGATAAAAGCCATTTCCTTTTTTATATTTTCCAAACCTGGAGTTATTTGACAAATAAAAAGTTTTTTAAATAAGTAGGTATTTCGCAGTGATAACCTATACTGGTATTATCATTTCACACATCATGTCTTATTCGGAAGTGGATGATTTACTATCCATTTCATGCAATCTTCTTAGGTTAAAGGTCAGGACCTTTAAGGTTGAACATCGGCATCTTTAAGATTGAACATCAGGACATTCAACCATGTACCTCCTGACCTTCAACCTACTGATTCGGCATCAAGCGTATAGTTTGTTATGAATAGAAGCATACATTATCTGTAAAACAGGCTTACTACCTCTTTGGGGTATCTATATAAACGTGCTGGGAAAGTGACCGGGAAATCTCAGTCACTTTCTCAGTCACTTTATTTTTAAGGGGTATTTAATTGGTAGTAAGATGTTTACAAGCAAAAAAGTGACGATGACTGAAAAAACTTAAAAAACAGTTAGGAGAAGTTTGATATTCATTAGTTGTTTTACCTCTATTTTCAAATGATTTGAAATTTTTTGGTGGCGACTGTTTTTCCTTTATAGAAGACGGTAACCACCCAAAGTCCTTTTTTATCTTCTACCGGTTCCCAGACTGTATCTCCGATAAAAAATAAGAAGTCATTGCTATTCACAAAATAGCTCCCTTCAAATGGCGGCATAATCTCCCCGCTTTCATCCGGAAAAGGAGGATGGTCAATCCGGAAATCCAATGTTCCCCCTTTTCCCTTTTTTACGGAAAGTATAAACCCAAACTCCATGCCAATCTCCGCCGGGATCTCTAAGGTATGTTTAATGATTTTAGGTAACTCTTTTGAGTTCCTGTTCCAGGCAGAATACAACCCGTAACTTTTAATCTCGAATTGAGGATTTATTTTAGGCATATAAATTTTTGATAAAGTAAACTTTTACAAAAGTAGTTTTTGCTTGGATCAAAAATAATAGTTTGTTTGAAGAAAGATATAATATTATATTTTCTGTTATTAAATATGAAGTATATTTGTTTTTTATTATATAAAATTTTATATTTGTTTTTGTGAATACTATGTTAAAATAATGTATATGATGTGGGAAAGGAGGAAAAATATCATATACCATTTGAATAAATACTAATCGAACTAATAAAAATTACTTATGCAAAAGAAAATGAGTATAATTCTTATACTATTAACGGTAAGTTTAGGTATAAATGCACAATATCTTATAGACACTCCTTATGAGTATCCGGTGAAACCTGGCTCGAATGAATGGGCTGCTTTTACGACAGGCCAGCAAATGGTAGATGCCTGTCAGATTCCATCTGATATTTTAAGTAAATTAACAACAAAGGCACTGGCGGAAACCTGTATGAATTATCCTCTGTACTTTCAATATACAGCACCCAATGATGAACGGGATGGTATCGCTTATATGATCGATAGCTTTAATGGTCTACAGGAATTAAGTAACCGGGAAGATGGGGTGATTGAATTAATGAACATTTATGAAAAAATGCCATTAGAACCAGCAGTTCTTTCCGGATCGTTACATGGAAATAAAACGATCTTACATGTAGGATATGTGGAACTTTTATTATCAGATGAACATTTTTTCGAACATTTATCTGCACAGGATCTTGTGAAGCTAAAAAAAAGTAACGCTTGAGAAATACGAAGGAAAAATTGCTAATAAAGAGACCTATAGCTTGTTTGGTGTACAAAAATCTTTTTTATTAGGTGCTAAAGTTCTGGAAAAAACAGAATATCAAAGGAAATCGACTGCTCAACAGCAAACGATAAAAGAGTTTATAAAATCGTATGCTAATTCAGACCCTCAGTTGTTTACTGAAATCTCGAAAATAATTTCAGAATGAAATCCAATCATCCAATCTGTTTGTTTTTTTATATACTCACCTGTTTCTTTTTTCCTGTTCAAAAGAAGGACATGTCCCTGAGAATGATCAGCCCTATCTTGAATTAATTCAGGATAGATTAGATTGTATGAACATGCCTCGTCCGGAAGGATCTTACAATTACCCTGTTTATCCCAGAATGAAAGCATGGGATTTGTTAGAAACGGAAAATGAAAAGATTCAGGCATGTCAGATCCCTTTTTCTATATTGGAATCGATGTCTACTCAGGCTGTTATTCAGGCTATCTGGGAATATCCTTTTTTATGGATATTGCCGTTAGAGAGGGATTATTTCAGACAGATTTTGACAGGATCATTAGAGAAACCAATGCTTTTAAAGAATTGGAGTTTAGAAGAGATGGAGGGAAATATTTATTGGAGCGTTATCAAAATATGGAACGTTTGGCAAGTGAAGATTTGCTGGTAAAATCGTATGAAATCTTTTTTGCACAATCTGAACCATCTTATCAACTCTCTTATCCGGAAAGGAAATATGCTGTTCAATGTATCTTAGAGAAAAAGAATAAAAATGAAGTTTCAACACTTTTTCTGATGGGAAGATTGATGGAAGGGATTTTTTATCCACCATTGATGGAAGAATTAGAGAGAAATCAAATTTTAAAGACTTTTCTGGAAACATCAGCTATTGACCAACTGGATGATTCATTTATAAACAAGATCGTTTCGAATGCAGAAGAATTCCTTGTTTATAAGAATGAAGGATATTTAGAACTTATAAAAGATAAGTTAGACTGTATGAATATGCCTCGTCCGGAAGGTTCCTTTGATTATTATCTGTATCCTGGAATGAAAGAGTGGAGTCTTTTTAAATACACTTCTCATATGTTCACTACTTCTCAGATACCGGAAAGTCTTTTGAAAGATATGTCTACACAAGCTGTTATTCAGGCTATTTGGGAGTATCCGTTCTTTTTTGAATTATTTACTTTATTGGATGATGATTATGAATGGACTTTTCAGATGGTCATTTCTTCTACAAATGCCTATCAAGAGTTAAAGGCAAGAAATGAAGTGAGTGAATATTTATTAGAAAGATATAGACATATGGATTTTGTCAGTACAGCCATTATGCAACCTAAATATTTTGAATTGTTATTTTGTCATTATGATTTTTTATCTCAATTTAATTACCAAGAATGCATAGAAATTGTAAAGCTAGCTATTGAGAATGAATTCATTAGACGAGAGTACTATGGTGAGGTAAGTGCAACAAGTGAAGTTACTTGGTTTTTAGTTGGTCGTACAATGCAAAATGCTCACTATGTCCCTTTTATGAAAGAAATAGAGGAAAATGAAAATTTACGGTTGTTTATAGAATCTTTCTATATTGATCGAAGAACTTCACAGAGAGAAAAAACTGAGTTGATGTTGTATTCTATTTATGAATACGGACTTCTTTTTATTAAAGATTAAAATAATTAAAATTATAATGGATCAATTTATACTTAAAAATAATAGATATGAAAACTAAATATATTTTTCTGTTTTTATGGGGTTGGATGCTTACTATTTTCACTGTTGAAGCACAGACATATGTAACAGTATATACTCCAGCAAATAATCCAGTAGAAGGATTTACTCGACAAGAATATTCTTCAGCGGAGATTACTTCTCTTAATAATCAATATAGATCAGCGTATCCAAATGCTATATTGATAGGAGATGCTTCAACAACCTATAATTGTCATAGTTATGCATGGAATATTTCAGCAGGAGGAACTACAATATGTTGGATAAATCAAAAAAATGCAAGTGGTGGGGCAAACATAAGTAAATATTGGTCGGAAAACACATATATGAGTACGACTGAAGCGAATGCCTATAAAATCTTTATTATAATGGGGATTACTCTGCTACGCGATCTTCAGTGGCTGGATATTATGAATCCAAATGGGGGGGGCTGCTCCATTAATGAGACATGCCCCGGAATATGGACCGGCATCTTATAATATGACTTCCAGGCAGTATTATATTCCACGAACCAGTAGTATTTCCGGAGCAACGAATCTTTCCTGGTCAGGGGACTATATTTCTGAATTGTATTCAGCAGATTTGGTATATAAATCCAAAATGGGAGCTTATAAATGGTCTACAAATAATGCAAAGAATGCACAGATTTTAGCAAATGATGGAAATGGTTCTAATGCAGGTGTTGTCTTCTATGCTGCTGGTATTTACCAAATATATTGTTCTTTTATCACAAGCACAGGGCAAACCTATAACCAGGCCAGTTTAAAGGTAACCATTCTCAATAATAGCTACCGGATTTTATATGATTCTTCTGCAAAAACATTAGAATTAGTCAGGACTGCGGGTGAAACGGATTTAAAAGGAAAGAGTACTGCTCCTTATCAGGTTATTAATTTGTTGTCTGGTGCTGTCGTAAATAATGGTGGAATGAATTTGAATGGGGATAGAGTCTCGTTGAGTTCTCTACCGAAAGGAGTATATGTTGTTCATCTGAAAATTGATGAATTAAATCAGTTGACAGAAAAGATCGTTATTCAATAGTTTTGTTTGTTTTTTGCGTAATATACCAATATCCGGACTTTTTCTTATTTGTTGAGAAAAGTCCGGATATTATTTATTTTAAGTGAAAGAGGTCAACCGCTTTTTCTAAAATATCAAAGAAAATCCACCTTTCCCGTATGCATATGATAGATCGCCCCAACGATTACGATCTCACCGTTGTCTTCCATCTCTTTCAGGATGGGACTGTTTTTGCGGACCTCTTCTACTATTAGTTCTACGTTGTGTTCGCATACGGCATCAACGAATTTACCATTGGAAGAGAGTGTTTCACCCTCAAAGTCTACTTTTGCACTTTCCACAGCAGGTTTGATCTTGGCTAATAAGGTGGTGATATTTCCTAATTCTACATCATCGATCGCTGATTTGATTGCACCGCAGTATTCATGTCCTAAAATGACGACAGCTTTGGCTCCTGAAACCTTACAGGCATATTCCATACTTCCCAACATATCCGGATTGACAATATTGCCGGCCACCCGGGCTACAAAAATATCACCAATCCCCCGGTGAAACACATCCTCCACCGGTACACGGGAATCCAGACAGGAAAGGATCACCGCTTTGGGATATTGTCCTAAAGCAGCATCCCGGACTCTTTCCGTATTGTTGCGTACCGTTAGTTCATCATTCATAAATTCCTGATTCCCCTTTTTCAGGATATCGATTACGTCTGCCGGAGTTAACGCAGCCTGCTCTTTAGCAGTTAATACTCTATTAACCAAAATCTCTTCTGTAGGTATTTCTTCCATATCTCTTCCGGAAGAAGGTTGTTCATGACAGGAAAGAATACCCAAAGAGAAGATGACAGATAGATAGAGGTAGAACTTTTTCATATATATGTCGATTAGTTAAAATTTGGAATAAATATCGTATAAATTCTTTAATAACAAACACATGGACCAACGATTTTGTTGAAGTTCCGTTGAATTGATTACTTAAAGGTCCCTTATATATTGGATGGCTATCTCTTGGCAACGGCGCCGGTCAATTTTCCTGTTTCTGGCTTTCGGTATATGGTTCACCGGAATAATTTGCCGGGGAGCATGGTACCGTGGCAATGAGCTCACGATCTCCTTTCTATGTCGTATCACTTCTTCCCTGTTCTCAGTAAGCAACACAACCTGTTCCCCTAATCCGGGGTCCGGGGCAGCCGTAACCGCAAAAAGGGAGGAAAGGAGGCTGGATAGGATCTGTTCCACCATTTCAATCTGGATCTTGATCCCTCTACTATTGATTATATTATTTTTCTCCCTTTGATCACAAACCGGTTATCCGGAAAAAGATCCACGATATCCTGGGTTTGTATCCTGGTGGAACTGATCGCAGGAGCATGGATCTGAAGACAACCGTCCGCATCTGTTGTAAGCGTAATAGTGGGAAAAGGAGTATAACTACCATCCACCAGTTCTCCGTTTAAGGGCCTTAAGGCAATATGGGATAAGGTTTCAGTCATGCCATAGGTGGAATAGATCCGGTTCGGAAAGAGCGCCAGCGTGTTCTCCAGGGCTCTGTCTATAGGACTTCCTCCGATCAGAAGGATGCCTATCTGTTTTAACCGGGCTTCTTCCCTGGCTATCTGTAATGTGTTGAATACCTGGAAAGGGACCATAGCTGCAAAACGCAACGGAACGGTAACGTCACTTAACGGATGTCCGGAAGGAGGCCGTACGATCAGGTTCATACCGGTAATCAGGGCCCAGACCACCATCATTTTAGCCCCGATATATTTTAATGGCATACACAACAGCGCCGTATCCCCGGCATGCAGTTCCAGGAATGAACAGGTCATACGGGCACTTTCCATCATGCAGTCTTTAGAAGCAGAAAACAGATGAGGTGTACCGGTAGAACCGGAAGTCTGTACCTGTAAACAGGGTGAATCATCAAACCACTCAGTCAGGAAGTGGCACACCTCCTGCATAACAGCCTGATATTCTGCCGGAGTGTGGAGCAGGATTTGCCGGATCTCCGCAGGAGTATAGCATCTACCCTCTGTCCATATCTTCTGCTTTTTCCGGTCAAAAATATAGGAATCGTATGCTGACATATCATTATTATTAAATTAACAACGCTTTTTCCACTCCCTGAAAAAAGAAAAAGAGGGGAAATTACCGTCCGGATCATACCACAAACAATCCTTCTGTATGGATAAAGGCATTTCTATATTATTAGTAAATAATCCGCCTGTTCCTAATCCCTGGGGTAATGGATGGGAAAAAGAGGCACACCACTGGGCAATAGCATGTAATCCGATATTGGATTCCAGGGCGGAAGTGATCCACCAGCCGATCTGCTGTTTTTCAGCTTCCCGGATCCATTCTTCCCCTCCTGAAATTCCCCCATGCAAAGAAGGTTTCAGTATAATATATTGAGGACGGATACACGTAAGGAGCCGGGTTTTCTCTGTAGGTTGATTCCAACCGATTAATTCCTCATCCAGAGCAATAGGCAGAGGTGATTTCGCCGTCAGCCGTGCCATTTCCTCCCACTGCCCGGCACGGATAGGCTGTTCAATAGAATGCAGATCCAGCGTAGCTAATTGTTCCAGTTTCCACATCGCATCTGCGGGAGAGAAGGCCCCGTTCGCATCCACCCGTAATTCCACCTCAGCAGCAGAAAAATGGGAATGGATATGCCGGAGCAGGTGTAGTTCCTGCTCAAAATCCAGAGCTCCTATTTTCAATTTAATACAACGGAAACCCTGCTCTAATTTTTTTTCTATCTGACTGAGCATCTCCCGGTATTCACCCATCCAGATCAATCCATTGATCGGGATCCCTTGCCTGCCTTGTGAAAAAGGAGTATCCCAAAGAGAAAAACTATGTTTCTCATATTGCCTGAAAGCGGTTTCCAAACTAAACAGAATAGAAGGATAGGCCCGCAAAGCCTCCATATCTATACATCCGTTCTTCTCCGTCCATCGGCAACTCTCAGTTAAAACAGATTCATAGTCATCTGTCAGGTCACTACTCAGGTCAGGCAAAGGAGCACATTCCCCAATTCCCCGTCTTTCCGGGTGTTCATCCGAGGAGAGAAGGAGATACCAGACCTTCCGGACGGTATACACTCCCCAGGAGGTTTCGGCCAGCTGCCTGAACCGGAGAAGATAGGGCAGAATTGTTAAACGAATAGGTGACAAGGAGTATGTATTAATTAAAAAGATAATTATTCACTATATACGGATAGGTTGCGTGGAGAATGTTCACCAGTCCACACTTTCCCTGGTCACGGAAATTTCGGGAACTGTTTAAAATCCGGTTTCCGCTTTTCCAGGAAGGCATGTTTCCCTTCCTGCGCTTCATCCGTCAGATAATATAATAGCGTAGCATCCCCGGCCAGTTCCTGAATACCGGCCTGGCCATCTAATTCCGCATTTAATCCGGCTTTGATCATACGCAACGCCATAGGACTATGCATCATCATGGTTTCCGCCCAGGCTACCACCTCATCTTCCAGTTGCTCTAAAGGAACTACTTTATTTACCAATCCCATATTCAACGCCTCCTGTGCAGTATATTGACGGCACAGAAACCAGATCTCACGGGCTTTCTTTTGTCCCACGATACGGGCCAGATAGGATGACCCAAAGCCGGCATCAAAACTGCCTACCCGGGGACCCGTCTGTCCGAAGATCGCATTCTCAGAAGCAATAGACAGATCGCATACCACATGTAAGACATGTCCTCCGCCAATGGCATAGCCATTCACCATCGCAATGACCGGTTTGGGCAGGGAACGGATCTGTTTCTGTACATCCAGTACGCTCAGACGGGGAACACCATCCTTGCCAATGTATCCACCTTTCCCTTTGACATGCTGGTCTCCTCCGGAACAGAACGCTTTGTCTCCGGCACCGGTGATCACCACCACACAGATATCTGCCTCCTCACGACAGATCCGTAACGCATCACTCATCTCTCCCGTTGTGGTAGGAGTAAAAGCGTTTCTATACCGGGGACGGTTAATCGTGATCCTGGCGATACCTGCATAAAAGTCAAATAAAATATCTTCGTATTCTTTGATCGTTTGCCAATCTCTGACTGTAGCCATAGCTGCTTATTTTTTTAATTGATGATAATAATTTCTGAGTATATCCGCATTTTCCTGCATGGAAGTCCGTACTTCTAACAGGATAGGGCTATCCTGTTGAACACGGGTAAAAACAGGAAGATGTTCTGTGAGTTCTTCTTTATTCCCGGCAGACAGATAAGTAAATCCTAAAGACTCCGCCCAGCCTTTGGCCTGGGTCCTGTGGGCGCCGGTAATATAAGGCTCCAGCGCTTCCGAACGGTTAAGCCCGGGCAGGGCATGGAATATTTTCCCTCCACCGTTGTTATTTAAAAAGATCCGGAGATTACTGCCTGTATGCTTATTCCATATCCCATTCATATCGTAAAAAAAACTTAGGTCACCGATCAGCAGGAAAGTTAACCCTTCACTGACAGCAGCATATCCGGTGGCACTGGATAAGGAACCGTCAATTCCACTGGTACCCCGGTTCCCATACACCCAGATATGTTCAGGCAATGGAAATAACTGGGCATAACGCACACTGGAACTATTTCCCAGATGAAGGGCGGAATGTTCCGGCAGGACTTGCATCAGGGACCGGACCGCATACAGGTCCGAAAAAGGAAGGGAAACTTCCTGTAGAGCCTGTGATTTTTCTTTCCATAAAGAAAGATACTGCTTTTTCTCACCGGAGGCCGGCAGCGGGACCCTGTTCATCTGTTGCAGGAAACACAGCGGATCCGTTTCTATGATGTCGGTTACTGACTGGAAAGTGTCTGGCATGTCTCCTGCAGAAGGAGTAATATGCCAGTGTTCCTTAGGTTTATAAGTCCGTAAGAACTGGCGGATCCGTTTGGATACGGTATGCCCGCCCATCGTGATCAGAATATCCGGTTTATACTCCGGATATTCCTTCGGGGAAAGCATATATAATATACTGTCAAAATCCCGGATGACATAAGAACCCGGGAGATTGGCCAGGTGTTCAGCCAGGACTACGCAGGTAGTCTGTCCGGCAAACGTTTCCATCGCCTGCTGAAATCCGGTATCCAGAAGAGATTGTCCTACCAGTAACAGGCAACCGGAACAGGTGGCAAGCCGTTCCTGATAGGATTTCAGGGTACTATCCCCGAGCGTTTTCACGGGGAAAGGATAGCGTATCCTTTTCACTTCCGGAAGCTGTTCAGCCGTATACCGGAACAAGGGTTCGGAAAGCGGAATATTAATCTGTACAGGACCCGGACTCCCGGCATGTGTTAAGGCTAGGATGGCTTCATTGATCAGACGGTTACCATACCATTCATCCTCAGCCTGAAGAGGTTCCGGCAGTTGAATCGATTTTTTTTACCAATGTCCGGAAGATCCCCGGTTGGGGAAGGGTTTGCCCGTCCATTTGTCCGATCCACGAGGCCGGTCTGTCGGCAGTGATCACCAGAAGTGGCAACTGCTGGTAAAATGCTTCCGCTATAGCAGATCCGAGATTCAATACTGCTGTGCCAGAAGTACAACAGACAGCCACCGGTTGCCAGACCTGTTGAATGATCCCGATAGCAAAAAACCAGCACTCCGCTCATCCACCACCGTGTAACAGGAAAAAAACGGGTCCACCACCAACGAATGAACCACCGGAGAATTCCTGGATCCGGGAGAAAGAACCATATATCTGATTCCATATGCCTTTAATAAGGCAATCAACTGGAGTACATTTTTTTGTCAGAGTACATCATTTAACGGGTGATTGCTAATATAGTCTGTAATTTATCTTCAGTCTCTTTCCATTCTTCTTCCAGGGAAGAGGAGGGGAGCAGCCCGCTACCTGCATACAAAGTAAGTGTTTCTTCTGTTATCTGCATACACCTCAGGTTCACATACAGGTCACTTTTCCCGGAAGGATCCAGCCAGCCGATAAAGCCTGAATAGTACTCCCTGTTATATCCTTCATGCTCCAAAATAAACCGGAGCGCCTCCTCTTTCGGCAGTCCGCAGATCGCAGGAGTCGGATGCAGCCGTTCTAATAAATGACCTAAGAGCGCATGATCCGGCAACCTGAAATGGAAATCAGTTCTTAGGTGGGCCAACTCTCCTGCACGTACGGTATAAGGTCCTTCTTCGACCAGATGAACCCCAAAAGAGCGTAATCTCTCCTGGATATAATGTGCAACCAATTGTTGTTCTTCCCGGTTTTTCTCATCCCAGACAGCCGGAAGTTCTCCCTGTTGCAGCGGTTGGGTCCCGGCCAGTGCCACGGTGTTCCACTCATTCCCTTTTCCCGAGAGGAGGATCTCCGGTGTACTTCCCAGCCAGGTGCCGGTTTGTGGGGTATGACAGAGATAGACATAGGAACGAATGTACCGTTCACACGCAGTGGAAAATGCTTTGGCAGGCGAAAAGCCGTCTTTCCGTTCCAGTGTCATGTGCCGGGATAGTACTAATTTCTCCAGTTCCCCGTGTTTCAATGCGGGAATAAATAAAGAAAATATATCCTGGTATTCCTCTTTTTCCCGGCTGGTAAGAGATACGTTTGCTTTATGGGAAGAGCGGGCAGCCTTTTGGGTTATTTTTTCCGAAAGTTCCCAACAATCCTGATGGATCAGGATGATCGGACATTTGTCAGAGATCTCAAAAGGGGCGATGACAAACCCTGCCTGATCATTCAGCTCCTCAATGGCATACAGACATTCTGCATCTCCTGACGTTTGCATCAGGAAATGCGGTTCCTTTTCACCCGGTATCTGGTACATAGCGAAACTGTAATGATGCCTGATCAGTTCATCTGTTATGCGAAGTTGATCAGAAGTCATTTTTTCTTTAATACACTATTAACTACCCGGATGGAAGAGACCAGCTTATCCGTAGAAGTGAATACATCCACATTCCAGACATGCGAAGACCTGCCTTTATGAATGATCGTTCCCACGGCGCGAACCGTGTCCCCTTCATAGGCAGAAGAAACATGGTTACCACTGACCTGCATGCCGACGATGATCTCGTCCGGCTGGCAAAGGATCATAGAACCCAGTCCGGCTACCGTTTCTGCAAGGGCAAGCATGGCTCCTCCGTGAAGGATACCGAATGGCTGGCGTGTACGGACATCTACCGGCATAGTCGCTTCCACCCGGTCTTCCGAAGCATAGGTATATTGAATACCCAGATTCCCCATCAGGGCATGTTTGGCACGGGCATTTAACTGGTCTAACGGAATATTTGCCGGTGTGATCCTGGCGATCACATGTTTTTCTACTGCCCTGGCAACCCCATCTTCATTATTGGAGGCTGTTTCGTAATCCGTACATCTTTTCACAGCCAGGACTGCATTACCCATCGCGATACCTAACCCTGCCATCTGGATCATGGAAATGTCACAAACCCCATCTCCGATAGCTATGACCTCTTCCAGAGTGACCCCAATCTTTTCTATCAATACACCTAATGTATTAGCCTTATTGATAAATTCCGGCACCACTTCCAGAAAGTAATCTTCCGAACGAAAGACATCTAATGTTCCATTCAGCCGTCTTTTCCAGTGGTTCTCCAGACCCACTAATTTTTCTTCATCATCACTTACTAGGATACATTTGCAGGGAGCAAACGTGATCGCTTCCGGAAAATTTTCCACCTCTACGACCTGCATATTGTTTAAGGCTGCTTCCGCCCGGATATGTTCATTATCCGCCCGGTTGGTAATGATACGGTCCTTATGATAGGTAAAAATCGGGAAATCATTTTTCAACGCTTTCTTATACAGATAGGGGAACATCACTGGGTCGATCCGTTTTTCAAACAGCAGTCCGCCGGTTTCCATACTAAAGATCTGCCCTCCGTTGTAAGAAAGGACATACCCACCGTATTTTTCCAGTTCCAGTTCTTTAGCTAATGGAAACACTCCGTGAGTGGATCTGCCGGATGCCAGCACAATATGGATGCCCATCTGCTGGACTTTTTTTAAGGTGGCAAGGGTATGGGGAGTGATCTGTTTTTCGTCGTTCAGTAGCGTCCCGTCCACATCGAGGACTAATAATTTGTACTTCATAGCTATTTTAATTTAGTCGTTTAAACAGGTAAGTAATCTTGTATTTCCTACCGGAATTCGTCTTACAAATGTAAAATTAATTTGGGGAAACAGGGATGATTCGTCCATATTTTGTAACATATTGATACAATTCCTTGTAAAATCTGTGTACTGTCAGTGTCTCACCGTCTCCTATCATAATTAATTTCATTTTAGCCCGGGTCATCGCCACATTCATCCGGCGCAGATCTGTCAGGAAACCGATTTGTCCCGCCTCATTGGCACGTACCAGGCTGATCAGTATGACATCTCTTTCTTGTCCCTGGAATCCATCCACCGTATGGATAGCGATCAGCTTCCGGTAAGGTTTAAAAAAAGGTTCCTGCCGGACTAATCTCCGGAGGTAGTGAACCTGCGCTTTATAAGGAGAGATCACCCCGAAGTCAATCCGTTCTTCCAGTACCCGATCTTTTCCGATCTTTTCCATATACACCTGTAATTGTAGAACAGTCAGGAGCGCCTCTTGTTTATTGATCCGGCTCATACTTTCTGTCTGCCGGCTTTCCTCAAAGTGGCAACCAGCCGTATCTAACCAGATTATAGGCGTATCATATTTCAGTATGCCCCGGTTTTTGACCTCCGGAGCAGCTATCAGTTGATTCCGGTAAAAATAACGGGAAGGGAAACGCATAATGTCCTCATGCATCCGGTACTGGATCGTTAACAGCGAAACCACTTCCGGCTTACGTCCGGCTATTTTCTGCATCAACGTATGGTCCAGTCCCCCTTTGGTGGCTTCTAAGCATTTGATGGTAGGCGGTAGTTGCTGATGATCCCCGGCTAAGACCACCCGGTCTGCTTTGGTGATGGCTACCCAACAGGCTGCATCCAGTGCCTGGGCTGCCTCATCTATAAAAAGAGTGGTGAAATGACGGTTCATCAGGACCCGGTTGGCCGAACCTATCAGCGTACAGGCAATTACCCGTGCTTCACTGAACAGGTCCGTATCCATTTGTATTTCCAGCTCCGTGGCCCGGAAGCGTAGCCGGGACAACCGGTTCCGGATCGTATCTTTTTCCTCCCTACTCTTCCTGCGTAAAGAGGTCTGGGTCTCCCGGATTGCTTTCCAGATCCCCCACAGTTCCGGGTAAGCCGGATGGGCCTCAAACAGGCGTTCATACGTAAAAGAGAGCATTTTATCATTCACCCGGGTCGGATTCCCGATCCGTAACACCGGGACTCCCCGGTCTGTTAACTTTTCAGCGATCCAGTCTACTGCAATATTACTCTGCGCACAGACCATAACCTGGTTTTCCCGGTGCAGTGTCTCATACACAGCTTCCACTAAGGTAGTCGTTTTGCTGGTTCTGGGTGGCCCATGCACCACATGGGCCTCTTTGGCTGCCAGTACCCGGTTGACGGCGGCCTCCTGGGAGGGATTCAACCAGGGAAAACGGACAGGATACAAATTCCGGAATCCGGCCGGAGCTTTTCCCAGCAAGGTATCCCGGAGCTGGGCCAGCCGGTTGTTTTTGGCCTGCATCACCTGGGACAGACCCTGGAACATAGTCTTATAACTGGTCTCGTCAAAATAGAGTTGTACGCCCGGATTGTAGGCCTGTTGCAATTCAAAAAGGGCTCCGGAAGAGGGGAGTACCACTATCATCCGGTCCTCTTCCACATAACTGATCGTAGCCAGAAAGTTCAGGTAAGTCAGCTTCCCACTACTATCGGAAGTGAAAAAACAGACCGGCCTGCCATGTTCAAAGGTATGTTCCGTCTCTTTGTGCTCCCGGCGTTCTATTTCAATGACTAACTGGTCTAATGAATTATAGTAGCTTTTGCCCTGCATCACCGGATGCCAGCAAACCCCCTGTTGTATTTTCTTCCATATCCCGGCCCGCTCCGTCTGTTGCTGGTAGAACTCTTTTTCAAATGCATATTCCATCTGCAGTAATTCATATTGATGCTGAAGCTCTGCGAATGGATTTCCTATGGTGTCTTTAGGCATGTATCTTTAGTATTTCAACTGCAAACGTACAAAAAAAGATTACCTTTGCCCCTGTCTTTTTACGCGAAAACAGAGTAACCATGGATAATATCACTACATCACAGATCCTGCATCTGATCCACCGGGAGATCCTGCCCGCGATTGGCTGTACGGAACCTGCCGCAGTGGCCCTTGCTGCCGCCAAAGCTGCTGAGACTTTAGGACATACTCCGGAAAGAACAGACGTTTTTTTAAGTGCAAACGTGCTAAAAATGCCATGGGAGTGGGCATCCCGGGGACCGGAATGGTCGGACTGCCGATTGCAGTCGCCCTGGGAACAGTCATTGCCGATTCTTCCGCAGGACTGGAAGTCCTGAAAAAATTAACGCCTGGTATCCTGCAAAAGGGAAAAGAGATGGTAGCCGAAAATATCCTCTCCGTTTCGCTGAAAGAACAGGTAGATAAATTATATATCGAAGTAACCTGCTATGCCGGTACTGATTCCGCCACTGCTATTATTGCACGGGACCATACCCGGTTTATCTATATAGAAAAAAATGGAGTAGCCGAACTGGATATCCGTTCCTCCTGTGTGGAAGCTGACTCAGCGGATCCGGAAGATGAATTATTACTTTCTTATGACCTGGTATACCGTTTTGCCATGGAAACCCCTTTGGAAGAGATCCGATTCATCCGGCAGACTGCCGGCCTGAACAGAGAAGCCGCTCAGACCTCCTTGTAGGGAATCTATGGCCATACGGTAGGAAAATCATATCCGGAGAATATGGGCGTAAATATATGGGAGACTCAGTCTTCACCCGGATGCTGACCGTCACGGCTGCAGCATGCGATGCACGTATGGATGGAGCCATGATCCCGGTAATGAGTAATTCCGGAAGTGGCAACCAGGGAATAGCCGCTACTCTTCCAGTACTATCTTTTGCAGAAGATATGAAATGTCCAGAAGAAGAGTTGATTCGTGCCCTGGTACTAAGCAACCTGATGGTGATCTATATTAAACAAAACCTGGGACGGTTGTTCACTTTATGCGGGTGTGTGGTGGCAGCTACAGGTGCGAGTTCCGGACTGACCTATCTGATGGGGGGAAGTAAAACCCAGATCTCCTACGCCATTAAAAATATGATCGGGAACATTACGGGTATGATCTGCGACGGAGCCAAACCCAGTTGTGCCCTGAAAGTTTCCAGTGGGGTTTCCACAGCCATGCTGTCTGCCATGATGGCTATGGAGAACAAAGTTGTTACCGCTATCGAAGGAATTATTGATGAAGATGTGGACCAGACGATCACCAACCTGACCCGGATCGGTTCCATAGGCATGGAGGCTACAGACAGGATGGTCCTTGAGATGATGACCAGAAAATAAAGTTTTCCTTTTCTTTCCACACAGGCGCCGGTTCTCTGTGAACAATTTCTTTGCTATTTCGTTCTATGACTAATAGAAAAGTATAATTTAAAAATAGAGAACTATGAAATCTTACCTATTGATAGGTCTGGCAGTTTACTTAGTGACAGCCTGTAATCCAAACAGAAAACCCGATCCTTCGATGGATAGTTCCCCCATGATGACGGGCTATCCTGCCAGCAGCAATAATGAGACCCGTCAGGAAGCAGAAAAACTGGAAGACTATTACAATTCACGGAATTATTACGGAGCCTATGAAGGAACACTTCCTTCCGCCAGTGGAGAGGGAATTGAAACCACCATTACCTTATATGACGATGACTCCTATATTCTTCAGTCGGTTTATAAAGGCAAAAATGACGGAAATGGTTTTGAAGAACATGGAACCTACAGCGTGGCCGGAGAAATCCTGACCTTACGTTCCAATGGAAACCTGCAATACTACAAAATCAAGGATAACGCTCTTCTCCAATTAGATGAAAACCGTCAGGAAATCACAGGAGATTTAGCTGCCGATTATCGTTTAAAAAAGAAGTAACCCCTGCTATCCGTCCGTCAATCCCTGGAAAAGACTACGGGAATTTATTCCGAAGAGATTCCATGTGGCCTTCTGCTCCGGTGATTTTCCCTGAAGAAGTCGTAGTGTCTGTGCTGTAATGATCCATCCAATGCATAGGAATAAAAGTTTACTGTTTATGAATGCCCCGCAACAGAAACATAACCAAACAAAGATAAGGGGATACCAGGTGGTCATTTCCGGGAACTTCCGCATGTAGATAAAAAAATAATCCATATCCCGGAAAACCCTTACTTATCCGGCATCACACAGCTACTCCATGTCTGCGCTATGGGAACCACAAAAACCTGCGGGAAAGACAGAAACGGGAAAAAAGAAGCAGGTTGGTTTTAGGACCGACCGGTAAGGGGTATATAGTAAAAGAAGCGGACATCCTGTGATTTACAGTAACCTTTGCGGGAAGAGATGAAGTCCTTTTTTTCAACATACAGCAGATTTTACCGGATCTGTCGCCTTTTTACTTAAAAAATCCTTTCCGGATCAAACTTTTCTGTTTATAAATTGGTTTGTTTTTTATACTTTTACAACCCTATGGAAACTCCTGTTCAACTACCTGATTTAGCGGCCCTGCAAACTATTTTAAAGCTCAGGGGATTTAAAGTAAGCCGGGTAAAAGTACCCAAAAGCGGACCTACCGCATTTGGGCGGCGATAATATTGCCTGATCATACTCAGTATAGGGGATAGTAAAGTGCACTACGGTGACCATATCCTTCACCTCGATGGAGTCTACCTGCTCATCGCGAACTCCCAGGTACCCTATGCAACAGAAATCCTGTCGGAAAACCAAACCGGCTATTCCTGTGTGTTTACGGAAAATTTCATCCAACCACTGGCATGCCTCGAAAGCCTCCGGGAATCTCCTTTGTTTAAAGTAAGTGCACCTCCTGCCTTTAAACTGAATGCAGGGTAACAAGTGCGGTTTACCGATATATTTGAAACCATGATTGCCAAAGAAGCAACGGATTACGTATATAAAGACGACCTGATGCGCACCTATATCCAGCTCATTATCCACGAAGCTCTTCAACTATGCCCTGCCGACCACTTTACCCAATACAATAATGCCACCCTCAGGGTCGCTACCCGGTTTATGGAAATGCTGGAACGCCAGTTCCCGGTAGAAAACCTCCATACCCCTCTGTCACTCAAAACCGCACAGGACTATGCCAGCCATCTTCACATCCATGTAAACTACCTGAACCGTGCCATAAAAGAAATGACCGGTAAATCCACTACCACTCTTATCTCCGAACGGATCACAGCCGAAGCCATCTCTCTCCTGCGTTACACCGATTGGAGCATCAATGAAATTGCCTACGCACTCGGATTTGAATACCCTAACTATTTTAGCCTTCACTTTAAAAAAGCTACCGGCCATACCCCTTCCTCCTATCGTATCCGTTAGTTTGAAAAGTATAGATATTGGTTTGAAAAATATAGCCTCACAGGCATATACACCCCATACCTTTGTAGTACTGGAAGAGAAGAAACGTATGATAAATAATCCATAAAAAGTACAAGTATGGCAAACGTAAAAGAAACACAGATTTTCAAACCTGCTTACCATTACATAGAGGATGGGAGAGAGCATGGACTGTTCAGTACATTTGAACCCGGTGTCCGGACATTGCCGGCAGGTTATCAGGTGGCACCTATGTTCCGGGAGTTGCCGGTGGACATTATTTTCGAAAAAGATATAGCGGTTACCTTGCGTGACGGCACTACCATCTACGCCGATGTGTTTCGTCCGGCAGGCACAGGAAAGGTTCCTGTCATTATCGCCTGGAGTCCGTATGGGAAAAGCGGCGGGACAGCTCCCCGTACCACCAACCTGTTTACTATGCTGGGTATGGATAACGGGAGATTGTCCGGACTGGCTAAATTTGAAGGCCCCGACCCGGCCTACTGGTGTGCCCACGGATATGCCATCTGTAACCCCGATGCACGCGGTATAGCCCATTCGGAAGGAGATAGTACCCTCATCGGAAGCCAGGAAGCACGGGATTGTTATAACCTGATCGAATGGCTCGCTGTCCAGGACTGGTGCAACGGAAAAGCCAGGCTAAGCGGAACTTCCTATCTGGCTTTTTCCCAGTGGTTCATTGCCGCAGAACAGCCTCCACACTTAGCTGCTATCAACCCCAATGAAGGATTGAGTGATGGGTATCGTGACCTTTCCATGCGTGGCGGTATGCCTGACCTTCATTTCACCAGACGCTTGCAGGTGAACCATGTGAACGCCGGCAGCGTACAGCGTGAAGATGTCTGTGAAGAGGCCCTGCACTATCCCTTGGCAAACCATCCTGTATGGGAAGATAAAATTCCCCGGTTTGATCAGATCACTGTGCCTGCCTATGTAGTGGCAAGCTACTCCAACACTTTGCACACGCAGGGCACTTTCCGTGCCTGGCGCAGAATGGCATCCAGAGAAAAATGGCTGCGTATGCACAACTTGCAGGAATGGCCTGACTATTACGATGAAGTAAATACCGAAGACCGCCGCCGTTTCTTCGACCACTACCTGAAAGGGGTAAACAATGGTTGGGAACATACTCCCCGTGTACGCTACGCCCTGCTCGATATGGAAGGAGGGGACCAGCTTAACCTGCCGGCCACCCAATTCCCCCCCCTCCCCCCGCAGGATGTTAAATATACGAAATATTATCTTGAGGGCCGGACACGTACACTCGTACCCGGCGTTCCGGCAGAAGCATCTAAAGCCATATATGATACGGAAACGGATCTGGGATTGGTATCGTTCATCACACGCTTTAGCAGGAAAACCGTACTGGCCGGCTATCCTAAAATACATCTGTGGGTAGAAGCCGACGGGGCAGATGATATAGATGTCTTCGTCCTGGTACAAAAGTTGGATATTCACGGCAATCCGTTATCGCAGTTTATTGTTCCTAACCAGGGAGCCATGATGCAGGACCTCACAGAACGGGGTGGTTCCGTGTTAAGATACAAAGGTTCCAATGGTCGTCTGCGTGTTTCTGCCCGTCATCCGGATCCACAGCTTTCCACGGATATCATCCCGGCACACAGTTTCGACTGGATTGAAAAGCTGCAACCGGGGGAAATCGTAGCCATTGACATGGATCTCTTTCCCATCGGACTGGTCTTTTATCCCAGCGAACAACTACGTTTGGTAATTAGTTCAAAAAACGATTTGGGAGCCATCATGCCCGGCACTCCGCCCTATGTCCCCGAAAACAAAGGAAAGCATATCATCCATACGGGCGGTGCGTATCCTTCTTACCTGCAGTTACCTGTTAAAGAGGGATAATACCTTCCGGTAGACTTCATATCTCATGCAGAGGATATTGAATGAAAATGGTTACCGGTATGCCTGGGAAGTTTAGGTAGGGATTCCCTGCGGAATTAAGTAGGGAGGGCATGTTCTATGAGCCCCGGGATATATATCCCGGGGCTCATCTATATTGTACCACTGTTAAGACATGGCCATTTTTTCGGGAATGAGGATACACTGGAGCATTTCCAGATAGATAGTATGCATCCGGTAAAGAGCTCACAGCGGTATTCACAGGCTATATAGCATGCCATTGGGTAATTAGTTTAAGACTTTTCTGTCTACCCCAATGTATGATAAAAAATACCCCATATAGGGTATTGCATCCATCAGCAAAAAGCGATTGCTTTGCAAACAAAACAACAGCATACCAAATATTAATTAAAATGATACACATTGATACACAATCAGCCAGCCTGCAACAGCAGACTCATTCCTTCAAACCATCCATAACCTTATGGGCTATGTGTAGCCATATGTGCTGATTTCTGTCTTTTGCCATCTTCATCACAAAAAAATTCACCCTATCGTTTAACAGGTAATTTCTTAATTGATAATACTTACCCATTTCTCACTTAAAAGAATGATTGTATGAAAAGTCTAAAATGTATGTTACTTTTCCTGTGGATGAGTATCGGGCTAGTTTCCGGCCAGACTACTCACGTAACAGGTACAGTGGTCACCGCAGAAGGCGGGGAACCGGTTATCGGTGCCACTATTCTGGTATCCGGCACCTCTACGGGTACGATTACAGATTATAACGGAAGTTTCACGCTGAATGTACCCGCTACAGCCAAAAAAATAGAAGTGGCCTACCTCGGTATGATCACTCAAACGGTCGCTGTGCAACCCACTGTCCGGGTAGTCCTGGAAGCTGATACTAAAACACTGGATGAAGTGATTGTGGTGGCCTATGGCACCAGTACCAAAAAATCATTTACCGGATCAGCATCCGTTGTAAAAGCAGATGCCATCAAGCAGATCTAGTCATCTACCGTAACCAGTGCACTCGAAGGACGTGCCGCCGGTGTACAAATCGTATCCTCTACCGGCCAGCCGGGAGAAAACCCCACTGTCCGTATCCGTGGAATCGGTTCTGTCAACGCCAGTAAAGCACCCCTGTATATCGTAACGGTTCCACATACGATGGACTGATCAGTGCCTTAAACTCGTCTGATATTGAAAGTATGACAGTCCTGAAAGACGCAGCGGCCAACTCCTTGTACGGAGCCAGGGGAGCCAACGGGGTGATCCTGATTACGACCAAACGGAATAACAAAAGTAAAGTAGGAATTACTTTCGATGCCAAATGGGGGATTAACAGCCGTGCCGTACCGGAATATGACCTGGTTACCGACCCCGGAACCTATTATGAACTGGCATGGACAGGTCAGTATAATAAACTGACGGCTGCCGGGCAGACGCATTTGCAGGCATTGGAGGAAATACGAGGCACCGGAACCAACTCCCTCCAGAATATTCTGGGAGGGTATAACAATTATAATGTATCCTGGGCTGATTTGCTGGATGACAACGGGAAATTAAACCCGAATGCGCAGTTACTATACAGAGATACCTGGGATGACGCCCTGTTTAGTAACGGATTGCGTCAGGAATATAACCTGAGTATCGGTAATTCAGATGAAAAACAATCCTATTACATTGGTTTGGGCTACCTGGGAGATGAATCCTATGCCAAAGGGTCGGACTTTGACCGGTACACAGGACGTATCCGGGTAGAAAAACAACTGACCAACTGGTTAAAAGCCGGAGCAAATATTTCGTATGCCCACAGTATCCAGAATTTCCCGACTACTTCAGGAGGTAATTATATCAACTATTTCCAGTGGAGCCGTATGATTGGCCCGATCTACCCGGTATTCCTGCATGACCCCACTACCGGAGCGATTGTGAAAGACAGTAATGGCAATGATATATACGATTATGGGTCGGACACCCAGTATGGATATGCACGCCCTTACGGAGCGAACGGCAATCCGGCCGGTGTACTGGAATATGATTTCACCCGTATTACGCAGGATAATATTACCGCGAATGCCTTTGTGGACATAGACCTGTATGACGGCTTATCTGTCCGGGGTGCATTTGATGTGAACACTTCGTATAAAAACAATTCCAAACTTACTAACCCGCTTTATGGCGATGCGGCCGCTAATAACGGATATGTCTATAAAACCAATGAAAAATGGTTTTCATATACAGGATCTGTCTTCCTGAATTATAATAAGAATTTCGGAGACCTGAATGTGGATGCCCTGGCCGGAACCGAAAGCTATAAAAAGGAATATGAGTATTTGTATGGCTTTAAAAAGGAACTGGCCCACTCTACCACAGCCGATTTTAATAACGCTGCCGTAATTGGACAGTTGGACTCTTATACACAGAAATACAGTGTCACCGGTATCCTGGCACGTGTCAATCTATCGTATGCAGATAAGTATTACCTGACCGGTAGCTACCGCCGTGACGGTTCGAGCCGTTTCCATCCCGACAACCGCTGGGGCAACTTTGGCTCCCTCGGTGCCTCCTGGCGTATTAACCAGGAAGACTTCCTGTCATCGGCAACATTCATAGACGACCTGCGCCTGAAGGCAAGTATTGGTACGCAGGGGAATGATAACCTGTTATACAGCCTGACTTCTACTACGGAATACCAGAATTATATTCCTTATCTGGATCAATACCTTGTGTCTAATATCGACGACAAAGTCTCAGTTGTGCAGACTTACCTGGGGAATAAAGAGATCAGTTGGGAAAAAGCCTGAATGCTAATATCGGCTTTGAAAGCCGCTTTTTCAACCGGCTGAACCTGAATATGGAGTATTTCTACAAACGGACAACGAATATGTTGTTTTATAAACCGGTTGCTATTTCAACCGGAGTTGCCTCCATGCCAGTTAATATGGGCAAACTACGCAACGCCGGGGTAGAGGTGGAAGTGGATATCGACATCATACAGCATAGGGATTTCATCTGGAATTTCAGACTAAACTTATCGCATGTAAAGAACAAAATCCTTGAACTTCCGGCAGAAAACCGCGAAAACGGTATTTTTCCCAATGTTTCCGGCAACTATACCAAATTAATGGAGGGTGGTTCTATCTATGACATCTATCTGCCGGAATGGGTCGGATTAGACAGTGAATGGAAATATCTATGGAATGTGTATGATGAAAACGGCAACCTGACAGGCACTACTACTGATTATACCTTGGCGTACACCGATGAAAGCCGTCGCAATGTAGGCAGCTCTTTGCCTAAACTGACCGGGGGATTCAACACCACATTGGCCTGGAAAGGTTTTGATCTTTCTGCTGTCTTCAGCTATCAGTTAGGAGGGAAAGTATATGATGCGGTCTATGCAGGAACCATGCAGATGAGTAATTACGGACAAAGCTTCCATAAAGACATCCTCCATGCCTGGACACCGGAAAACACGAACACCAATGTACCGAAGCTGCAATATGGCTACTCGTACGGAAGCAGTGCTTCAGACAGGTTCCTGACCTCAGCCTCCTACCTGAATATCCGTAACCTGACCCTGGGATATAACATACCGCGGGCAGCTGTAAGAAACCTCGGGCTCGAATCGCTCCGGGTCTATGCTACCGGCGACAACCTCGCTCTTTTCTCTAAAAGAAAAGGATTTGACCCACGCCAGTATGACTTCGGATATTCAGGGTTTAATTATTCTCCTATCCGCACTGTTTCATTGGGTTTTAGTGTCACACTATAAAATTTTGAAGATTTATGAAACTATACATACAAATTGCCCTGGCTGCTATATTAGTGATGCAGACGGCCTGTTCTGATTTCCTGACCGGGGAAGACAGCAAATATACAACGGAAGAACAGTTGGATGATATCCTGGAAAGAAATCCGGATGCCATTATCCTGGGGGTATATGCCCGCTCTATCCAATATGCTTATTACAAAAGCCAGCATGATGACTTTGGCCAGAAATCCATCGATATCTCTGTCAACATCTCTGCGCAGGATATGGTCCATCTCAATATGATCAGTTGGTTCAGGAAAAATTACTGGATGGAAGACCGGACAGCCACCACCGACCGCCCGGGTCGTCAATGGAAATATTGTTATGCCAATATCTGCGACCTGAATGATTTCCTGGCCAGAGTCCCCAGGGAAGAACTGGAAGAACTGGAAGAACTGGGAACAGACCTGCAAAGGATGCGGGGAGAAGCACTTACGCTACGGGCTTACCACTATTTTATGCTTGTCAACCTGTTCCAGACAGGCGGCACATGGGATAAGATCAAAGACCTGCCGGGTGTACCGGTCTACCGGACTACCACGCTGGAAGGCAAAGGCCGGGGAACCGTAAGTGAGGTGTACGAACTGATCCTCGAAGATTATGAAGAAGCCATTGAGTTACTGGCCGGATACGAACCAGAAAATACCCGTATCGGCAAAACAGCGGCTAAACTCCTGGCAGCACGTGCTTACCTCTATGCCGGCAATTATAACCGTGCCCTGCAACTGTCTGCTGATGTGGTAAGCGCTTCTTCTTTGATGACACACCAGCAATATGTCGGGGGCTTTGACGATATCAACAACCCGGAATGGTTACTGGGCATCGATGTAACTGCTTCCAATACGACCAGCTATGCTTCTTTCTTCTCCCAGTTTGACGCTGACTTATCCGGCTACGGCGGAGCCTTACAGGCGTATAAATGTATCGATGCCAGGTTGTATAACTCCCTGGATGAAGTAAACGACATCCGGCTGGCTAACTTTAACAACAGCACCCAGTTTGCCAATCCGGAGCTGGAGGTGCCTTACCTGCAATACAAATTCCGGGATACCGGAGGCAAATTGGAAGGTGACCTGGTGTACCTCCGGAGTGCTGAAGCCTGGTATATCCAAGCGGAGTCGCAGGTACGTACAGGTGATATTTCTGGGGCACATGCCACATTAGACCAGATAAGCAATGCACGTGCCATAGATGGCCGGCACACTTATACCTGGGCAACCAACACGGAGGAGTTGCTGGACCAGATCTTTCTCCATAAACGTATCGAACTATGGGGAGAAGGCCACAACGCCTTTGAGTTCAACCGGATGGAAAAGCCCATAGACCGTACCTACGAAGGCAGTAACCACCCCATCGGTAACATCCTCGACGGAGAACGCATCCTCGAATGGAACGACCGGCTGCGTATCTTACAGATTCCTATCACGGAGATAGAGGGGAATCCTGAGATTGGTAGCGGGGATCAGAATGCTTAAGAGAGAGGATAGATATATACAACCCCTCCCGGATATTTATCCGGGAGGGGTTTGTCATAAATAGGTGTATAGTTGTTTTGCTACCATTATTCCTTATCTTCACAGGACTTTCTGGTATGGTAATAATTTTTTACTTGCTCTTTTTTGTTGCCCGCTAAGCTCTTTTTAGTTAATATACAACCACCTTTTTTAAAAAAGAGCTTGTCTATTGCCCTAAAAAGAGCAAGTAAAAGAGGTTGAAAGGAGCAGGTATGTTTGAAAAAAAGTCCTGTCTGTTGGGAAAAAGGAGCCAGTATCTTTCCGCAAAGGTTACTATATAATCAGGTAAAAGGTTACTGTATATCGGGTGAAAAAGTACCTGTCTATTTCTGAACAGCTTCTGCATACTCCTCATCCCCTACCACCTCCAGCCAGGTATTCTCATTCATCTGGGGATTGCAGGTGATGGCCAGGGTGCACATGATTAAAATACTTTTTTTCATTTGAATGTTTTTATGGTATGCTCTTTACAGCTTGTCTTACTGCCTTATCCGTTGTTGTTCGGAGGCGGGGTAACGGTCGCCGGTGACAGGGATCCCGGATACGGCAGCTTCGAGTTCCCGGATGTCCCCGGGTGAAAGTGTGAAGTCTGTGGTGCACAGGTTTTCTTCGAGGTGGGACAGTTTGGTGGTTCCAGGAATGGGAACGATGTTATCGCCTTTAGCTAACAGCCATGCCTGGGCGACTTGTGTGATGGTCATTCCGCGGGTGCGTCCGAAGACGTTCAGTGCTTCGACTATACGGGTATTTGCCCGTATGGCTTCAGGGGTGAAGCGTGGCAGGATGTTACGGTTGTCGTTGCCGGAGTCAAACCGGGTGTATTCATTGATGGCTCCGGTGAGGAATCCACGGTTTACGGGGCTGTACGGGACAAAGCCGATGCCCAGTTCCTGGCAGGTGGGGAGAACTTCTTTTTCCGGTTCGCGCCACATCAGGTGGTATTCACTTTGGATGGCTGTTACCGGCTGGACGGCATGGGCACGGCGGATGATGGTTGCACTTACTTCGGAGAGTCCATAATGTTTGATTTTTCCTTCTGTGATAAGTTTTTGAAAAATACCTGCTATTTCTTCGATTGGGGCGTCGGATGTGTACCGGTGCAGGTAGTAGAGGTCGATACATTCTATATTCAATCGTTTTAGTGAACCTTCTACATAGCTCCGGATATTTGTTTCTAATGTGGAGGGGGTAGATTCTGCGTCATAGAATTTTGTTCCGATGGCTACCTGCGATTTGAATGGTGCCAGTGCTTCGCCGGTTAGTTCTTCGTTGGTATAGGGTCCATAGCCGAGGGCTGTATCGAAAAAGGTCACTCCTTTTTCGGCTGCCTGCCGTGCCAGGTCTATCATGGCTTGCCTGCCGGGGTGGTAGCCGCGGTGGTAATTCATACCCATCATGCCGAGTCCGAGAATGGATACCTGTAAGGCGGCGGCTCCTGTTCCTAATACCCGGGTGGGTAGTGTGCCGGCGTGCCGGTGGCTGCTGGGGGTGGCTGGTGTGGCTGCCGGGCTGTTATTTCCCAGAGCTGGTGGTATACACAGGGTGGTGGCCATCGCTGCCGTACCTTTCAGGAAATTGCGGCGGGAAACATGGGAATGGATTGTCTGTTTCATTTTTATCTGTTTTTATGTATGTTTTTATTTATACAAATGTGTCGCTATATTTTTACTTTGTTTTTGTTGTCTGGTTTAAAGAAGTTTGTTTTCCGGCTCAATGGTTGGCGACCTGTTTATTTTTACAGGCTGCATCCCGGTGGTGTCTGTGTCTATTTATCTAACTTTTTATCTTTTAGCCAGGCTGTCAGTAAATCGGCAATTTCTATATTATTAAGGTCTGAGAAAGGGAAATGTGTATTTCCATGGATTCCGATTTCGGGCAGGTGAACTACGGTTGCATCTCCGCCGTATTGATTGACGATATCGGCCCATTGTTTTGCCAGGCGGAGGCGGACTGTCCATTCAAACAGTTCGGGGCGTTCACCGGTTTCGGGCAGGTTGTCTCCAAAATAAATGATGATGGGGATTTTGGTGAATTCCATAAATTCTTCTACCGGGAGCTGGTCAGCTTCGGGTCTGCCGTTCAGGGTTAGGGCATCTGAGGTGACTGCTCCTTCGGGAAAGGGAAGTCCTCCGCCGGGCTCGTAGGATACGATTGCTTTTATATTCTTTGTTTTCACCAGGGTTCTCCAACCGACGTTACCGCCTTGTGAATGGCCGATATAGATAGCGGGTCTGATCTGGTCGAACAGGGCGGCGTAGGCATCTGCATAGAGTTTTATATCGAAGGGGCAGGTGTTGGGGGTGATCTGGCGGTAGTATTGGTTGAGTGTTTCCGGGCTGCGGTCGAATTGTACGCCTTCGAAATATTCGGGCCAGATTCCTACCCGGAAGCGGTTGAACCAGAGTTGTTCGTCAAATGCGGGTGTGATGGTGATGGCTTCAGTGCTGCGTCCGGCACGTCCGCGGCGGGGCTGATCGACTACGTAGGTGGTAAAGCCGCGTCTCAGAAAGATGTTCTGGAATCCTTCGCGGCCGTCGGGGGTGGTTTTCCAGGTTTTGCTGAATTGTCCGTAGCCATGTGCAAACACCAGCGGGTAGGTGCGGGCCTGGGCTGGTTGCTGGTAAAACACGTAGGCGTGGTCGCCGTGGAGGGTTTGTCCGTCGGGCTCGAAGTTATTACCGGGCTCGAATGTCCCGGGGCGGGTCAGCACTTTTCTTCCTACCATAAAGCTGCCTTGTGCAGCCAGGATGAGCTGGTTTTCTTCCAGTTGGCCTGGCTGGTGGTTACATCCTGTGATGAGCTGGATTCTTAAAAGGAGTAAAATCCCATTCTTTTTCATTTGCATTTACCTTTTCTTGTTTGTGACAAAGGTAAATGAAGCATCTGGCAATTCTTTTGCTGTAAGGCTCCTTTTACTTGCTTGAGAAGTTCAATTTATTATTTAGTGGGGGGTACGCCATAGGTGTTTTTATAGGCGCGTGAGAAGTGTGAGAGGTTTTTAAAGCCTACGTCCATACATACTTCGGTTACTTTCCGTTTGTTCCGGGTGATTTCCTGGTGGGCTACTTCGAGCTGTTTGCGGATGATCCACTTCTGGGGGGGGTGGTGTCACTGACCCGGGTGAAGTCGCGTTTGAAGGTGGCGAAGCTGCGTCCGGTGAAGGAGGCTATCTCTTCCAGGGACAGGTCGTACATATAGTTGTTTTCCAGGAATTCCAGGATATCTATTTTCCAGGGCTGGGTGAAAT
>JAJQFE010000073.1 GCA_021201295.1 Tannerellaceae bacterium
TAAAACATTCATATGATGTTCAATAAATCAACGGACATCATGCGGATAATCATATAAAATAATAGCCATCAGGTTGCAGAGTGCCATTAACCCCATCGTGATATCTGCCAGGCTCCAGGCCAGGTCCAGGCTGGATAACGCTCCGAAAAGAACCATCCCTCCGACTAATATCCTATACACAAAAAGCACACTGCGCTTATGAGTAATAAAACGGATATTGGCTTCTCCATAATAATAGTTCCCGATAATACTGCTGAAAGCAAACAGAAGAATCGCAATCGCTACGAAGATAGTCCCGAAATTTCCCACTTCGTTGGAAAGTGCCTGTTGGGTTAACTGAACCCCGTTTACTTCTCCTGATAAAGCGGCGGTAGGACTGAATAAAATAATAAAAGCCGTATAGGTACAGATGACTAACGTATCCGTAAAAACACCTAATGCCTGAATTAATCCCTGTTTAACCGGATGGGATACATCGGCTGTGGCAGCCACATTAGGGGCAGATCCCATCCCGGCTTCGTTACTGAATAATCCCCGTTTTATTTCCTGCATCAGGGCAGCTCCCATCCCTCCGCCGGCAAACTGCTCCCAGCCAAAGGCATTCCCGATAATCAATTTAAATACGGCAGGTATTTCCTGAATATTGATCACCACGATAGTGACGGCTAAAAGTATATATCCAGAAGCCATCACAGGGACTACAATACTACTTACTTTTGCGATCCATTGAATACCGCCGAAAATAATCAGGAGGGTAAGTACCGTAATGATTCCCCCTAATATCGCCGGATCAATTCCGAAGGCTTCGTCCCATGCCGCACAAATCGTATTACTTTGTACTGAATTAAAGGCAAACCCAAAGGTAACAGAGATCAGTACGGCAAATAAAATACCCATCCAGGAGAAGCCTAAACCCTTTTTCATGTAATAGGCAGGTCCTCCGATAAACGAATCTTTCCCTTTGATTTTATATAGTTGTGCCAACGTGGATTCTACAAAAGCGCTGGATGCCCCGAACAGGGCAATGACCTACATCCAGAAGACTGCTCCGGGTCCTCCTACTACGATGGCTGTAGCCACCCCGGCCAGATTACCGGTACCTACCCGGCTGGCTAATGAAACGGCAAATGCCTGGAAAGAAGAGATATGTTTTTCCCCAGGTGTATGCTTTCCGGTGGAGTCTCCCAGCAGACGGACCATTTCTTTCAGCATTCAGAACTGTACGAAACGACTTTTGAAAGTAAACCAGGCGGCACACCCCAGAAGCATGACTATTAATATATAGGTCCATAAAAAGTCGTTCGCTTCTGTGAGCCATTTCAGTAGGAAATCCATCTGTTTGTATGATCAATCTGTTAGTATATATTCTTTTTTTACTACACAAAGATAGGCTTCTTATCTAAAAAGAAAGAGAATGTTGCCGGTTTTCTCTTCCGTCTGCTTCGTTTATGAGTAATTTTAAATAAACACCTTCCCTTCGGTGTAAGTTTGATCTTCTACGGAAGGTATAGGTGAAAAACAGAAAGCACATCCAACCGGATCTGAGGAAAAGTCTCCTAAAGCATAGGAAAGATTTTTTCATATTTTATAAGAAACCATACCTACATATAGGTACTACTGGGAATCCCGCCTGTTTTATAGAGTGAAATTTAAGTGTTATGGCTCTTATCCTGAATATTTTATCTATGTGGTAAAACATGCCGGATTAATCTGTGGATTAACATTTCTGTTTAAACTTTTTTTGTGATTAACTATATATAGGTATTTTATAATTAAATCTCTGTGAAATATACCTAAATCTATCGATTGTCCCATTTCCATATTTAGAAGAACTTTGC
The DNA here is from genome assembly GCA_021201295.1 of Tannerellaceae bacterium. Lineage (GTDB taxonomy): Bacteria > Bacteroidota > Bacteroidia > Bacteroidales > Tannerellaceae > UBA4116. The sequence continues at coordinate 1,839 of JAJQFE010000073.1, forward strand.
ATCAGCAAATGAGAAGGATAACAATGATAACTAAAAAAGTGCAAAAGACAAACGTAATAACCCTTTCAGTTTTAGTAGGACTACTACTTTTCAATCTCACTATTTCACAGGCCCAGACACAGGGTGGACGCCAATCCGTAATCAGAGGAACCGTTAAAAATACCCGGAATGAAATACTTAAATTTGCAACAGTTTATTTAAAAAACACTACTATGGGGACCCAGTCGGATGAAAAAGGAAATTACTTCCTCCGGGTGACTCCGGGTAAGCATACGCTGTGTGTACGGGTACTGGGTTATGAAGATTTTGAACAGGTGGTGGATATTAGTCCGAATGAACGCCTGGTAATTGATATTCAACTGGCACAAAGTGACGTGCAGTTACAAAATGTAGATGTGGTAGCTAAGTCATTGGTTCAGCAGGTGAATGAAACCGCGTATAATGTGGTGGCCGTAGATGCGAAAGCGCTTCGCAACAGCACACTGGAATTAGCGCATGTGTTAGACAGAATATCCGGGATTAAGATCAAGGAAACCGGCGGTGTGGGTTCAGACATGCAATTGATGATGGATGGATTCAGCGGCAAACATATTAAAGTGTTTGTGGATGGTGTACCACAGGAAGGGGTAGGAAGTTCTTTCGGGTTAAATAATATTCCTGTTAATTACGCAGAACGCATCGAAGTCTACAAAGGAGTGGTTCCCGTAGGTTTTGGCACGGATGCTATTGGTGGCGTCATCAATATCATTACCAAAAAGAATCAGAACAAATGGTTTCTGGATGCCTCCTATTCGTATGGGTCCTTCAATACACATAAATCCTATGTGAATTTCGGCCAAACTTTCAAAAATGGTTTGACCTATGAGATCAATGCCTTCCAGAATTATTCAGATAATAGTTACTATGTAGACACTCCGGTAAAAGATTTTGAAACAGGAGCTATTGATAAAAGCCAGATAGAACATGTGAAACGTTTCCACGATAACTATCATAACGAAGTGGTTATCGGTAAAGTAGGGGTAGTCGATAAAACATGGGCAGACCGGCTGATGTTTGGATTCACTTATTCAACCATGCATAAAGACATTCAGACAGGGGTACGGCAGGAAGTGGTTTTCGGAGGGAAATACCGGACCAGTCATTCCGTGATGCCTTCGGTAGAATATCGCAAACGGGATCTTTTTACAGAAGGCCTGGATGTCACCCTAACGGTAAATTATAATAAAAATATTACTGAGAACGTGGATACGGCGACCTATGAATATAACTGGAGAGGAGAGAAACGGGAACTCCGCTCACCGGGTGAGCAATCGTATCAGCATACCCGTTCCAATAATAATAACTGGAATGGAACCTTTACGGCCAATTATCGTTTAGGGGAAGCACATACCTTTACGCTCAACCATGTCATCAATGCGTTTGAACGTTCTAATCAGACTTTATTAAATAGTAACACGTCCGGAGACGCCATCTCGAAAGAGACAAGAAAAAATATTACGGGTCTTTCCTATCGCCTGATGCCTGTGGAAAGCTGGAACTTTTCAGTCTTTGGAAAATATTATGACCAGTTTATCGCAGGTCCGATAGCTTCTACGTCAGCCCAGGATGAATATATACGTACTACCAATTCAGTCAGTTCGTTAGGATATGGAGCGGCAGGAACTTATTTTATCCTGACCAATATACAGGCAAAGCTTTCCTATGAAAAGGCCTACCGGTTACCCACGAATGAAGAAATGTTTGGAGATGAAGACCTGGAAACCGGTGATTTGTCGATTAAACCGGAAAACAGCGATAACCTGAATTTAAACCTGAGCTATAACGAAACGTTTGGAAAACATTTTGTTTTTCTGGAAGGTGGATTGGTGTACCGTAATACGAAAGATTATATCCAGCGGAAGTTAGTCGACTTGAGTGGCGGTAAATCTGGAGCCACGTATGAGAATCATGGCCGTGTACTGACAAAAGGATGCAATATTTCTGCACGGTATGGCTTTGGGAAATGGGTAACCCTGGGTGGAACCCTAACCCAGATGAATGTCCGGGATAATGTAAAAACCGTAGGCAGCGAAACCCAACAGGAAAGTCTGACTTACGGAGCCCGGATGCCGAATATACCTTACCGTTTTGCCAATGCAGATGCCACTTTCTACTGGCGTAACCTCGGTAAGAAAGGGAATGTGTTGACTGTGAGCTATAATAATTTTTACATGCATAGCTTTCCCCTATATTCAGAGGCATTTGGAAGTAAATCGGACTTTGTGGTTCCTACTCAATTTTCGCATGATATTACTTTTTCTTACGGTATAAAGAACGGACGGTATAACCTTGCCTTTGAGTGCCGCAATTTTACAGATGAAAAACTATATGACAATTTTAGCCTGCAAAAGGCCGGGAGAGCGTTTTATGGTAAAATAAGAGTGTATTTAGGTAATTAAAATTTAGAATAACTATCATACGTAATAAGTAAATAATATGAAGACAAATTGGTTAAAAGGTTTAATGCTTTTTGCAGTAACGGGATGTGTATGTATCTCTTGTAATGATTCCGATGATCTGGATTCCACTACGGATCCTACGAATCCGGGTGAAGAAGTCTATCAGGAGGCATATGTCATTAGTGCAGCTTCTACAGATGATGCAAATTATCTGCTTACTTCCAAAACTATCGATGAAGGAACCATTTCTATCAGAAACAATGGACTGACCACAGATGCCGGAACTTTCTGGATCTATTATCAGGACAAATATCTGTACCGGCTGGTATATAATCAGGGAAATGCAGGTATATCCTCTTCTTATGTGCTGGATGCAGACGGTGAAGTAGAAGAACGTAATAAAACCTACGAGATCAGACGGTTCACCTCGTATGGTATTTACCGGAATTATATCCTTACTGCTTCTACGGGTGACCTGAGTACAGACTATGCAGATGAATACGGCTATTTACCAAAAGGTTTCCTGTTTTCTTACCTGGATGTGGATAATGAGACATTTACTACCAATAGTGATATCATTTTTAGTGAAAATTACCTGGGGAATGGCGAGTATGTTACATTAGCCGGTTTTCTGGAGGCCAACAACAAAATTTATACAGCAGCTATACCCATGGGGCTGAGCCAATACGGTGTAAAAGCTAACAACGGAGAATATGTCATCTACCCGGAATTGGTAAAAACAGAATCCGGTGGTACCAACAGTAGTTCCTATGTAGAAGGAGAATTGCAGTGGACTCAACATCCTAACGAAGCCTGGATCGCGATCTATAATGACCAGAACTTCAGTAATCCGACTTTAATCAGAACGGATAAGATCAGTTATGCCTGTGGACGTAACAAATCACAGTATTACCAGACAGTATGGGCAGCTGATAATGGCGACATATATGTATTCTCTCCCAGTTATGCTAAAACCATGACAGCTACTGTACAGCAAACCACTTTAGATGCAGGTGTGGTGCGTATTCAATCAGGGGCGACAGAGTTTGATGAAGAGTATTACTTTAACATAGAACAGGCAACCGGCGGAAACTCTTTCTTACGTTGCTGGCATCTGGAAGAGGATTATTTCCTTTTATTAATGTACGACAGACCTTTGACCGAATCTGATTTCACTGCTAACCAGATGGCCATTTACAAAGGTGAAGATAAACAACTTACGTATGTAACCGGCCTGCCCTCAGCAGATGTACTCAGCGGATTCGGAAATTCTCCTTATTGTGAGGACGGAGTGGCATATGTAGCCGTAACCACCACAGATGGAGCTCAACCTGCTATCTATAAAATTGATGTAGCTACAGCCGCCGCAAGCAAAGGACTTACCGTTGAATCAGCCCAGATCAGTGCGATTGGTAAGCTGACTTACACAGAATAATTCTCCGGGTGAGTCCCATAAACTGAAAGATGGTAAAAATCCATATCTTTTTATGTTTCCTCCTGCTCCCGCTATCCATGCGGAGCCAGGAGGAAACCTGCATAGGTAGCAACCATACACTCCGTTACGGCAGTCTGTCTTTCCCGGATGAAAATCACAGAACAGGAGGATTTCCGGGCCTCTATAATAGGATTAAACAATTATTTCAAAAATGAAAAAAATATTCTCTATACTACATCTCTGGTTATCTATTCCCTTTGGGGTTTTTATTTCTGTCTTGTGTCTGACAGGTGCTTTGCTGATATTTGAAACAGAAATACAACAGGTGACTAATCCATCCCGCTTCTATGTAAAAGAAGTAAAAGAGGCACCTATGCCATTAGCAGAACTGATCCCGATGGTTCACAAACAACTGCCGGATACCGTTTCCGTTTCAGGTGTCACTTTTCCGGCTAAGCCTAATCAGACCTATCGCATGAGTATGACAGGGATGGGACGTACCTCGTTGGTCGTAGATCCCTATACGGGAGAGGTAATTGAACAGGTCACTCCGTATGCCAAAGGCAATTTCTTTTCCGCCGTACGCCGTCTCCACCGCTGGTTTTTGTACCCCATGCAACGGGATAAAACCAATTGGGGAAAAATGCTGACCGGGACTGCTACCCTGGTTTTTGTTGTCATCCTGATTACCGGGATTATCCTATGGATACCCAAATCCGTTAACATGCTCAAACGCCGTTTAAAAATCAAAACCGGTTCCGGAAGTTTCCGTTTCTGGTATGACCTGCATCTGGCAGGAGGAATCTATACGGCCATTTTACTGTTGACTATGGCCCTTACCGGATTAACCTGGTCTTTCCAGTGGTACAGAACGGGTTTCTATAAAGTCTTTGGAGTGGAAGTTACCCAGGGAGCAGGACATGCCCAACCGGCTAATGACAACCAAACTCCATCCGGCAGACCTTCCAGAGCCGGTGAAGAACGAACTGGCAGAAGCGAAGGAGAACGGCGGGAAAGACCGGAACGGGTGGCTTCGGAAGAAGGTAGTGAACGAAGAAGTGAAGGCCAGGAGAACCGTAGCGCAGAACGTCAGGAAGGATCAGGAGGAGAAAGAAGATCCGGTAGAGGAGGTGGAAGAGATCCTGATTATGGGGTCTGGACCCGGGTCTATCACCAGTTGGCAGAACAAAATCCGGATTATAAAACCATATCCGTACAGCATGGATCGGCTACGGTAAGTGCCGCTACCACAGGTAATACCCGGGCATCAGACCGTTATACCTTTGACAGCCGCACCGGTGAGATTACCAATGTCCAGCTCTATACAGATAATCCGAAGTCTTCCAAAATACGTGGATGGATTTATGCTGTACATGTAGGAAGCTGGGGTGGTATAATTACCCGTATGCTGTATTTTATTGCCTGCCTGACAGGAACTTGTCTGCCACTGACCGGTTATTATTTTTATCTCAAAAAACGGCATCTAAAGAAAAAGAAAACTGTAAAAAGCGGATCATAAGTTACAGATAAACTACTCGTTTTGAAGTAAAGATCATATATTTGCTTCCATTAATCAGCTTGTAAAAACCTCTATTGTATGAATCTGTCTAAAATTTTAAATGTCATTTTGTTGGTACTGGTAATGGTACTGGCATTTCTGTTATTTACGAAAGAAGGACCCCGGGAAAACGGACAACGGTCTTCCACGGCACGTACCACGCTGGATGTTATTCATGAACGGACCAGTATACGTGAGTATACCAAACGCAAAGTAAGCCGGGAAGACCTGGAAACCATTCTCCGGGCAGGGATGGCAGCTCCCAGCGCTATGAATAAACAGCCCTGGCAGTTTATGGTCATTGAAGACCCGAAAGTGTTAGCTAAAATAGGGGATCAGCTGGCCACTTCCAAAATGGTCAGGGAAGCACCTGTAGCTATTCTGGTTTGTGGTGACCTGCAGAAAGCAGGCGAAGGCTGGCTGGAACAATATTGGATACAGGACTGTTCCGCTGCTTCACAGAATATCCTGCTGGCTATTACAGAACTGGGGTTAGGAGGGGTCTGGACCAGTATTTATCCGGCAGAGAGCCGTCTTTCCTTTATTACCGGATTGCTGGATCTGCCGGAACATATCATCCCGTTAAATGTGATTCCTTTGGGATATCCGGCTAAACCCGTGCCTCCGAAAGATAAATGGAAGCCCGGTAATGTACATTGGCATGGCTGGTAAACAGGTTTAGAAAGCTTCGGTCATATTCATATAGAAGAGGGTACCACCGTTCCTGAAATTATGCCCTACATCTACCCGGACATTCATACGCGGTTGTACTTCTATACGCAGGCCCAGGCCGGCATTGGGGAGGACTCCTTCAATCTTTCCGGGGGTAGGTCCCATAAAACCACTGCCTCCCCAGACGGCATAGCCCAGGCGGTTGAGTAGCCGTTTGACTTTTAAACTTCCATCTGTGTTCACCATTTGCCGGTATTCTGCTAACAGGACATGGGAGGACCTGTCCCGGTATTGACCCATATAATAGCCCCGCAGATCAAAAGGGGTACCGGTTAAGGTATATTTATTAATGGGTATATCGCCAAAGCCATGTTTACTTTGTACGGTCCAGGCTAAGACTTTCCGTTTTCCTACCAGTTGATACTGACGGTACTCCAGCTCCAGTTTATAGAAATTATTATCGCTGCCTATCACTTTGTTATACCATAACCCCTTTGCATCTAAGTAAATCCCTCCGTAAGCATTGGCAGGAATATCGCGGGTATCATACGTAACTAAGAATCCGATCCCGGAACTGAGATTCCTGTATCCTTCCGCAGTCCCTCCGTCAGCCCTGTAAGACGGATCATGAATGATCCCTTCTGCCGGGTCCTTAAATTTATCATAGTTAAGATCAAACTGGGGACCGGCAAAGAAATCGGAGTCTTTTATACGGAACAGGAACCAGGGGTTTACCTGAAACTGACTGTAACGGAATTCACTGGTCTCTTTTCCCCGTTTGTAGTTTTTGTTGGTGCTGTACCCTACCCCATAATAGTTATCCAGGGTATTTTTATATTTGAACTGACCAAATATCCGGAACCTGTCATCTTTGAAAAACAACTGGGGACGTATCACCAGGTTGAATCCCCCTTTAAACATGACTGCGAAAGCTAAAGGAACCACGGAACGCATGTGCGTGGTATCCCGGGCATTCATACGAAAAGTCAGTAAGGCACTTCCTCCCAACAGAAGACCATAGTCCGGTGTATAGCTGGGACCTCCTAAAATACTGTACTGCAGGTTACGGGGCTGTTTTTGTTTATTCGTTTGCTCATACGTAAGGTAGGAGGGGAGGATCGTATCAGTTACATGCGCATGGATGATTTCCTGACCCTTAACGGTCCGTATCCCTGTAAAAAACAGACACAGGCACAGGTAGATAAATGGTCGTTTGTGATATTTCATTGTTTACATATCTTATCCGGGAAATGGAAGGAGCCATCACTATCAGATAGGACGGCTCCCCAGTCACAGACGGTAATCCGGTAATTTCGTGAACATCATTCACCCTATGAAAAGGATGATCCTGACTCCATTTGTATATACCTGAATTAGCCTGTATGGATGTATAAAACTATCCGTAGAAAGAAAAGTTCCGCCAGGAAAGTGAATATTCTTTAAAAAATCCCTGTGGAAATAGGGTGATCAGGAAAGTTTCGGGTATTCCCGGGTTATCTTTCTTTATAAATTTCCGATTTCTTATAAAAAAGTGCTTCCCGTAGGGAATAGGTACAGGAAAAATAGTACTTTTACCTCTCTTAAACGACCATTTGGGTTTGAGTCAGGTGAAGATGGATGAAGAAGAGGCATTGCATGCTCAGGCAGCAGATAAACATTAGATAAGATAGTATGCAAACTATGAAAACTCTGAAAACTCTATAGTTTCTCATTTCTAAAATAAACCTGTTTTATTGGCATTTATACAAACACCTTCGGGTAACGGTAGGTAAATAGGTACTGCATAGTTCCACCCTGTTTGGTGGATCAGGGATAAGTATTCCCCTATAAGACTGTGCTTTAAGAAAAGAACGTAGACGTAAAACTAAAAAGTAAAAACTTCCGTAATGAGTAGAAAGCAACAAGTACATGTATGGGTCACCAGACAGGCAACTCATTATCCTGGTAAGGACACCTCCCATAGGTGTCCGGGAAAGAATGACGTATGTATTAATTCTTAATATTTTTTTAAACAATGAAAATGACAAAGTATGTATTAGGTGCCCTGCTGACTGTGGGCATAGGATTGACAGGTTGTACTAAAGAGGAGACGAATGGCCTTCATGAGGAAGGTGAAGGAATGATGAGAGTTTCTTTAGCCGGCTCCTCCGGCACACGCGCGGTGGTTGAACCCGGAGACGATAGCCGGATCTATGATTTCCGGGTATATGTGTTTGCAGCGAACAGCGGGGCGTTGGAAAAAGCAGTACAGGGAAATATCGAAGACGAAGTGACGGAAATTTCCGGATTAAACACTTCTACTACGAAAAAAGTAGTGGTTTTAACGAACTTAGGGGCGGAAGAAAACTATCCGGCAGTAAGTAATTATGCGGATTTCACTACTACCATACAGTCTATACTGTTGGATCGCCAGACACCTGAACTGGCCAATAGCAACGGATATATTATGAGTGGAATCTCAGAAAACCCCATCACTTTAACGCCGGATGTAGTGGTAAAAGAAATGATTGCTGTGAAACGCGTTGTAGCCAGGATCTCTTTAGCCTCCATTACGGTTTCCCCGGAAGCAGGGACCGACATTAGTAATTTTCGGATCACCGGTGTCAGTGTACAGCGGGTCGCACCGGAACTGACTTTATCTCCTGTCCGGTCTTATTACGGAGAGTACCATTATGGAGGGTTTGGCAGTACAGATGAGGAATTAGAAGTCACATCTTTTCTCGCGGATGACCTGGAAATAGAAGGTGGTATTGTGGCAGACAAAAAATATGAATTCAATAACTATTTTCTGGTATTTCCGAACGGAAACGAAGAGGGAAATGCAACCCTACTGACTATCCGTGGCGAATTGGACGGAGAACTTATCTATTACCCGATCAAGGTAAATTACAGGGAAGGGGCGGTGAATACAGACGGCTACTTTGTGGAAAGTAACAAACACTACCAACTGAATGTAATGCTGAAAAATATTCAGGATGGCACAACAGATCCGGAAGTTCCGGGTGAAGATGCAGATCTTGAAGTGGAAATCGTGGTAGAAGATTGGGAAGTAATTACTCAGAATGAGATCTGGTAATCCTTCTCCATATGCGGCCAGGGCTGCATGTAAAAGCATATCTTACGGGAAAAGAAATTCCAGTAAGATATGCTTTTACTTCAATGATTTAATAAACTCAGATTAAGATATATGGGTACACTACAACAGGTCGCTTGGTATATTACAGCACCATTTATTTTAATAATAAGTCTGCTCATGCAGCAAAGCTGTATTAAAGATGACCTTAGTCACTGTCTTCCTACGGAAGTAGTACTGTATATTAAAGTAATCGATGTGGTTACCGGTAGGGATATGACGGAAACCGGAGAGGCGGAACAGGCTTCGCTGTATCTTTTTGACCGGAATCATGTCCTCCTGAATAGGTATTATCTTTCCGCAGAACAAATTGCCCGGCGGGAACCTCTTGTTCTTAAGGAATATGATCCGGAAAGAATGTTCCTGTCCGCTTGGGGTAATATCGGTGAACAGGTCAAATTTACCGAAGTAAGTAAAGGTGGAAAAGCGGAAGAACTGACACTTTCGTTATTAGCAGATCCGTATGAATCCGGCTATAGCCTTTTTCCAAATGATTTCTTTTTCGGCAGGAAAGAATGGAATGGGAATTATGGAAAAATGAGCATAGAGGAGGTAGTCCTGACACAGAAAAATGCGAAACTCTATGTAACTGTAAGAGGATTAAAAGATACCCATGCGGATCACTACTATTTCCAGATAGTGAATAAATATAACGGATATAATTACCAGGGTATACCGACGGCTAACCTTTCTTATCTGAAAGAAAAAGGCGTTTTTAACAGCCATCATGAATATGTCTCTCCGGGTCCAGATCTGTTGATCCATTCGGCTGATCAATACCATGCGGTAGAAGACAATAGTGTATGGATATATCTGTATAAAAATGAAGAGGGAATACCGGAAGAACTGGTGAAAACAAACAGAGATACAACCGGGAATTATATCACACTTATATCTGGCAAAACTACGAATGTCCTGATCGATCTTACTAATGGAAATACAGGCGAGTTGACGGTGCAGATCCAGGTAACTCCCTGGGATGAAATTTACCAGTGGGAACGTTGGTAACATAGGCCGGGAATGAACAATAAAAAAGAATAATAAAGATAAGACAAATAACCATGTGCATTTTAAACCTGAAAGAAAAAAAGAATCCGGTTGCATAGACGCCTCTTCTATTTGGATGGCACTGATCACTTTTTTACTGGGCTTTTTCCTCATAGGGTGTGCGGATGAGGTTGGGGAATATGCGAAAGAAACCGGTGAGGAGGAGCCACTTATGCGTCTGACCATTACTGCTCAGGGTTCCTCTTTACCAACAACGGCAAATCGTGTCATCACAGATCCTGAATATGTAATATCAGACATACAGGTGTTAGTATTTGCAAAGGAAACCGGGCTGTTTAAATACCAGGTAAAAGGGGAACAGCTCACTACGCAGGAAAATAATCCACAAAAAACAAATTTTACTGTCTCTCTGAAAACTTCGCAGGAATCTCTCCGGTTGCTTCTGGTGGCTAATGCGGAAGAGGCCTTTGAAAAGTATACCCCACCTGTTGGTACAACGGAAGAGGTCGTGAGACGTCGGTTGACAAATCCATTTGCCGGAAACTACCTGGGCGGCATCCCTATGTATGGAGAAATTGAAGTGCCCTACCTGGATGCGACTGCTGTCAATACATTATCTGCCACTATGCTCAGGGCGGCCGGACGGGTGGATGTCGAAGTGGATCTGGATAAGGATAAATCCCGTGCATTCAGCCTGCACAGTGTGTATGTATTTCGTGTAAAAACCAGGTGCAGGTAATTCCGGACCAGGATGCACTGGCCGGATCGGATGCACTGAAAGTAAACGCTCCTTCCGTACCGCTTCCGGTGGAGGATGTTCCGGCATATAGCAAAGTGGTGACCACCTTTGGACAGACATTAGTCAGCCAGGTCTATGTGCTGGAAGCAGAAGGGGTAGATCCCGCTGCGGACTATGGCCGGGCTACCTGCATAGTCGTAGGAGGCTATTATGATGGGGAAGAGAAATTATCTTATTACAGGGCTGATTTTAATCCGGACGAAAATGTCTATCCCTATGGACAGGTATTAAGAAATCATCGCTATCACTTTACGATCAGGCAGGTGAACGGAGCTGGCTGGGAGACTCCGGAAGAGGCTGCCAATAACCGGGCTACTACCCTGGTGGTGGAGATCAAAACATGGGAAGATTTTACGATGGAAATGTATACCCATGGAGATAATTATTTAGGGATTGCCTTCCGGGAGGTGGTGTTTGGTTATCAGGCGGATCTGAGAAAACAGGTCGGTATCCAGTCCACCGTCCCTTATAAAATATCCTGGGAAGGCCAGTCAGAATCTACCACGATAGGAGGCGGGCTGGTTAGCCAGGAATATTTCACCGTAGAAATAGTTACCTATCCGGATCATCCGGGAGATGTATCTTACCTGGTGTTTACCACTCGTATGGAGAACCAGACATCTGCCGACCGGGTCTCCCGGTTAAAAGTGGAATGGGAGAACTGGATCTTTTATGTCACCGTTACCCAGCAATATGCAGTGGCTCATACGGAAAAGGCTGTCCGTATCCTTTCGGTCTATAATGGGACAACAGGGCATCTGGGTTCTAATACGAATGCCGCAGACGGAGCAGGTATGCGGGCGATCCTTTCCAATCCGGACTATTTTTCTCCTCGTGGGATCGTCCCTTATTTTGCAGGTTTCGATTTTAGCCTGGCAAAGGATCAGAGTATTTTTAAAAATGCCGACGGGACGAATGATGCCACTTTCGCCATGCTGACCCTCCTGTATGGTTGTGATGTCTTATATCTGGGAAATGAGAATAATATCTCGGCCTATGCAGCAGGAAAAGTCATGGAATGGCTTCAGGAAAGTCCCAACCGGGTCCTGCTGGTAGGGGGAGATGCCCCGACTACTTCTCCCGGCTTATTAAGGACGGATAAAAACGGGCTTCTTTCGGATCAGGTAGACTGGTGGTACAATCAGATGCATGTGGATAATTACCAGGTGGGTTACTTAGGAGGCCCTGGAGAGATGAAGTTTATGTGCCCGGAGTATGATGAAGCTACTAATGGTGAATTTATGCGGGGAGCATTTACTGAACAATTCGGACCGGTGGAAAATTCATTTAACCGGGTCAACATTGCTGATAATTATTTCAGATATGCTAAAACATATGCCGGAACGGTCGTCCCCTTATTAACAGTAACCAAAGCTCCGGATTATATGGTAGTCGGAGTGGATAAGAAAAACCGGATCATTTATCATGGCGACACCAGCCTGTATCAACTGGCCCAGTTAGAAGGAGGTAGTAAAGGGGTGATCTCCGGTAATCATGATAAACTCTGGGCCAATATCTGGGCCTGGGTTGCTTCCCAGGTGATCTGGGGAGACCGTGACCTGATCGATTGAAAAAGACACCACGTCTTTCCTCTATCTATAGCCAGCCGGAGAAGAGTCCTGCTTTTCCGGCTGCTTTTTGCTGGACAATCCGGACGGATATGCCTTGTCTGGTCCTGCATAAGGTGGACTGATGAGTTCATTCTGCCCATCAGGAAATAGTATACTTATTAAGGCACAGTAATACGTATATTATTTTTATATACTATACTTATTATTCCTTCATAGGTCCTCTTGATCTACAAACCGGCCTGTTCTATCCATAATTCAGCCATGCGCTGATGTCCGGCAGCGGTTGGATGTATCCCATCCCATAACCAATAGCCGGAGGGTACGGGATAGGTTTGCTCTAACTCCTCAAATAGTTGGTGGTAAGGGAGAAAGGTGGCACCGTAATCGGTGGCTATCTGTTGGCAGACAGCGGCACAGGTCCGGATTAGTTCTTTTCGTTGTGGCCAGTTCTCTGCATCTCCTACCCAGCCTGCTTTCAGGACAAAAGGAGAACCAATCACCAGTTGGATAGCAGGATACCTCTCCTGTACCTGGTCCAGCAGGTTCCGGTACCGTTTTTCCCAGGTAGCAAAATCAAAGGCAACCCCTTTTTCATCCAGAAAGCTATTTATATCATTGGTCCCTACCAGGATAGACAGCACATCCGGTTGCAGATCCAGTACATCTTCTTTCCATCTCTTTTCCAGATCTGCTAAGGTGTGTCCGCTGATGCCCCGGTTGTAAAAAATAAATCCCTTTTCCGGATAGGTCCCGGTATAGTAAGCAGCGCACAGATACATATATCCGCTGCCGAAAATATGATTCTGGTCCCAGTGGTTCCTTTCTGCGGAGCTGCCGTTACCACCGCCCCAGTTTCCGTCCGTGATGGAATCTCCTATATACAGGATCCTTCTTTCCTGTCCCAGGACCGCCTGGCTGATCAGACTGATAAAACAGACTACCCCTAAAAACAGGCGGCACTTCTGTCTGATATACCTATATACAACTGTTTTATTCATGGTTTTTCTCCTTCGGTTGGTTTACCTGTCCAAAGATAAACTATAAAACAGATAATTGATTCACTGGATATAATTAAAAAGCGGTTTTTAAGGGCGCGCATCTCTTATCCTGACCTTCCCGGATGAACAATTTCTGTTCTATTTCGTTTTATATCTGATAGTTCACAAACAACCAGAAGAAAAGAAAAATGAAATATGTAGTATATATGTGTCTGTTAGTATGGTTTACTACAGCATGTCATAATAAGAAGAAAGAGTATTCCGAAGATCATTACGGAACGCATGACAGGGAATATGTGGAAGAACGGGAGGATAAAACTCTTTATTATGGAGGTCAGGAGGTAGATTCCCTAGGCTATTATGGAGTCTATGAAGGCTCCCGCTGGGATGGGGCAGAAACTTATAAAGCGAAACTAGTTTTATTTGATAATAACCGGTACCGGATTGAGCCGGTGGATCTGGGTAATGGGGTCAGTACCCGTGCCGAAGAAGGTACTTACCTGATCTTTGGGGATCTGTTGACATTAACTCCTGATGATAACGATGATGTGCATTATTATCATACCAAAGAGGATCACCTGCACAGAGTGGATGAAAATCAACAGGTTGTTGAAGGACAACATGCAACCAGTTTCCGGATGATCACTAAATAAGGATCACCGGTAAAAATACAGGTCACCTCCGTTAACCACAGGTTCACATACAGCGCACACGGGTAAGAGCAGAGGTTCACAGATCGATGGTAAGCATATCTTCCTAAAACCAGATCTGTGTAGCTCTGTTTTTGTGGGTATGCGCTGTGTGCTAATATGTTTAAGTATCTGTCTATGAATGAGTGGTTCCATCCTCATAGATTTCAATTGTTTTAGTGGTTACGGCAAATTCATCCGGAATAATTTTACCTCCCATCTCATTGGCCCAGGCCTGGGTAAATTCTGCTCCTATATAGATAATAATGGCAGAATAATAGATCCAGGTAATCAGGATAGCCATAAAGGCTGCTGCCCCATAGACTGTCCCTACGTCGGCAATACCGAGGTAAAAGGAAATAGTCCATTGTCCTGCCATAAATAATAAAGTGGTGACGAAAGCTCCTACCAGGACATCTTTACTTTTTATTTTGGCATCCGGTAACATTTTAAACATCAATACAAAAATAAAAGTGGTAACCCCCAGATTAATAAGGATTCCGGCTGCATCCACCAATATTTTAGCCGTTTCCGAATAATTAAACATCACTTTGTTCGTCAGGTGTTCAATGATATTCGTAATGCTAAATGTTACCAGGAGAATGAAGGCAAATACCAGAATAATGGAGAAAGAAAGCAGCCGGTTCCTGAGATATTTCAGCCAGCTTTTTTAGGGATGGGTTTGATTCCCCAGATGGTATTTAATGAACCCTGTATTTCTGCAAAGATGGCGGTTGCCCCAAAAATAGTAACGCCTAAAGTAATGAGGGTCGCTAAACCGGAAGCATCTGCATCTTCTGCATTTTCTATGATAGACCGGAGTTGTTCTACGACATCAGTGTCTACAATAGGCTGTAACTGGGTATATAGTTGATTCGCCAGATCGGCATGGGAAAAGGTTCCGATAGTAATTAAAAGGGATAAAAACGGAATGATAGAAAACAGGGTTGCATATGCCAGTGATCCGCTCAACCCGGTTACATTATCATCTCCGAAACCCTGGATCGTTTCCTTTAGGATCTTTACCAATGAAGAGATAGTAAGTTTTTTTGTAGTAGGGGATGCCTCTTTCATGTGTATGGATTTTTGTTATATCAACACGCTTTCTTTTTTATTTGTTTACCGGCAGCGAGGCTTTTCATAGGGAATGCATGGTTTGTAAATATTTTCAATCCGGGTTCGTCTGGCTCGAAAGAGAGTGAACTCACTGATCTTTTTTACTTTATTTTGAAGGGTTACTCTCTTTTTATCTTCCGGTTATATAGTTCTATACTTCTGCAACCCAACAAAGCCTGATTAAAACAAAACAGGCAGGGTTATGCGATTATAGATAAGCCTGCCTGTTTTTTGTATATATAGAAGTGTGTCAGTTCATGCCTGTTCAATTTCAACTGTGATAGATAGCGATCCGGCAGTAAACGTAACATAGGCTGTACGGGAACCGGAACTATTTGCAGTTAGGGTTAACGTCGCAGAGGTGACGGTGTTGAGTGAAGACGATGCCGGTGAACAGGTGAGCCAGGACACAGCATTTCCGTTTGCATTCGTTACTCCTACATTCCAGCCTCCGGAAACATCTGTTTTTACCTTTACCTCTATCGGATTCGCTCCACTTCCACGTGACTCATAAACGGTACTGACGCCTAAAAAATTACTCTTATTATAAACTACATAATTAATATCCCCGTTTTCCTGCACATGGAGATCATACGTTATATTCGTTGCATTTCCGGTTAATTCTGCATCGCCCCCACCTCTTAAAGCAAGTAAGTCAGAGGTATAGCCCGGTCCGTTTATACTTACTATATTCATCCGGTATAAATGGTTACGGAGAATAGGGAGTTTCTTTTCCGGATCGTCCGGATCCATTAGCCGGATAGGATAATATTGGGTTGAGGTGGTTCCGTCTGGGTCTGTGTACGTACCACTTACTATAAGCGTAAAAGATCCATTTGGTGAAACATAATTTACATCTGGTTCGAATATATAGCATGTAATAGCATTGGCTGTGACAGGCAAGTTAGTAGGACTGCTATTCGTTGAGTACGGATCTGCCAACGAAGGTGCTATCACTTTATTTCCTGCCACATAGTTTACATCCGGTATATACAGGCCTGATGATGGTAAATAATAAAAATACAGATTGCTAAAAGTAAAATTAGTCAGTCCCTGTGCTACATCATTTTCATCCAGATTCAGACCCACATATATTCTGGCAACTGAGCTGATTAGGTTCAGGGTAGGAAAAGAGGTCTCCGGGCGCACCTCCATCCCTTCAGTAATGCCGGCCCACATAGGCATACTGCCGGCTGTCACAGTTCTTATAACACCTGTTGTATGAACTAAGGCCTGCTGAACCTCCCGGCGGGTTTTGCCCGGTGTCAGGCTTGCTAGGCTATTATCGATAGTCATATGCAGATTAAATAAAAAGTCGAACGTATATTTTTCGCCGCTTTTACTTTTGGCCAGCCTTACCTTGAATGAGCCACTGGCCCCGTTAGACACCAGACTCCCGGAGATTGTTCCCGGCTGGATATAAGCAAGCGTTTCTTCTCCCTGGGCACCTACTTCGTAGGCTATTACAGTAACCTGTGACACCGCCATTTCATTGGCTGTCTTTGCCCGTGTGGCGACAACGGAGAAATTGGGTGCCGCATACTGAAACTGAACTTCTATTTCATCACTGTCAATAGGATCGGTTTCTTCGTTTAGTTCTTCTTTAGTACAACCGCCCAGCAGTAAACCAAGCAAACAGAGCAGCCATGCTGTTTTGTATATTTCTTTTTTCATATCCTTTGCATGGTTATAGTATAATACGACCTGTCATTTTTACGCTTATCACATTGGTCAGGTTTCCGGAGACTATATGGATATATTCTACGACTACATTAGGTTCGCCTTCAGGATACAGCCCATTCCATCCGGGGTTTCCTACATCAATTTCCAGTAGGAAAGTAAATCCCGCAACCATGTCCACTATATATCCGTCGGCATTCGGATAGTGGATATAAGAAAGATTCAAAGTCTCCCACACTCTCTCATCATATGCTACTTTTAGAGATAGATATTCAGACTGCTCTATCTGGTCAGGAGAACTGGAAGGATAGGCGCTCCATTCGTCGGGGTGAGTAGTTGACATTTCTACACTTAAGGAATACGTAAGGGAGTTAGGCTCAAAATAGGTCTGTGAAATATCCAGCCGGTACACTTCGGGATCATACCCCATATCCATTGGATACATCTCCCATTCCACCACCTCATAGGACAGGCCATAAGGTTCCGACCGATAAGCTTTATCGGGATCGGGAAAACCGGCGTTGGAAATTCCTTCAATGGTAACCGTATAACAATAATTCCGTAGGAGTGGTATAAAATTTCATCACTATCCATAAAATCAATCCGGTAATAATAGGTGGAATCCGCAAGGCCGGCACGGGTAGCTCCACTGCCCACTTTACCTCCGATCCCTACGATCAGGCAGGTATTCTTTAAATAATCCGTTGTCCCCATCACGGCTTTCGGCGTGTAAATCGTATAAACCAGTTCTGTCACTGTCGTGCCGTCCGGGGTATAGACCAACGAGCCGGCGGATGCAGAGGTAGCTGGAACGCTTGGCGTATGTACTACCAGTGTATTCTGTTGGGCATCGTGTGTATAATTACCGGTCGTAGGAATTAACTGTCCCTGCGTGTTCGGGTTGTAGAGGTGCACACTCCGGAGGTATCCATCCTGTGTAGGGGAAAAACCACTCCCTAACTTCACATCAATCCGTGCCACCATCCGCACTACCGGTATATCAGTCAGTTCCTTATCACTATCCAGTGTCACATTCAACACTTCACCATATATGGGGAAAGGGGTAAAGGTTGCATCTGTATATCCCCAGGCACCGTTTACCTGGTAGATCAGGGTTTCGGCTACCTCCTGGCGTGATTGTCCTTCCTGCAGGCCGGCGGCGGAAAGTATCGCTCCGCAATTGCCTATGATCAGGATATCATAGGTTCCTTTCGGAAGTTCAGCCGTACATGTTTTTCTACTTATATCACTGGCATGATCTGCCAGGTTTTTCCCCGGATAACAGTCCACGTATCCATCTGTATTAAATAAAAGCAGATAAATATCTTCCAGCTTGAATTCATTCTCCTCTGAAACCGAGCGGGTCATGGTGTTTCCGGAAGGATTACTTTCCGGAAGATCCATCGACAAGGTGACCTTATATAGTTCCCCGTTTTCGGGCAAAAAGTCAACCGGCTCTTTTACACAGGCGGAAAACGTAACCAGACAGTATACCACCAGAAGCAGGTTCCTGCTATGCACATTCATTGTATGTAAGGTTATTGCTTTCATTTATTTAATCAAAAATTATAGATTGTCCTGTTTGTTCCCATTCCATATACCGGATCGTGAACTTAACCTGAAACGAATTATCTCCTCCGGCTGTGGCTATAATTCTGTAGCAGTTGTTGCGTTCAATCGTTTCTATGGGTTTCACCTCCCCGTCCTGGCTTTCCATATTATTGAGGGTTATTTTTCCTGTGCGGTGATCTCCATCGTTTGACAGTAAATCGAATTTAACCACCAGTTTATCAGCGTCATTGTCTGCCTTGCAGGTACGTTCCGGTGTGTAGAATGAACAGATCAGCAGCCCATCCTCACCATCGGAAGCTTCCGGGACAGTCTGGGTGGTCTCCTGCTCAAAGAGTTGGGAAAACAGATCGGATGTCGTAACGGTCTGTATCTGTCCGAATACGCCCTGTCCGGTTGTATGCTGTAAGAGGTAGCTTTTATGATAAGTGTTGTCTAAGGTCACAGTACTTCCAGCTTTCAGATCCAGCGTAGAGCCTTCCCCTTTCCGTAGGTAGACATCCACACGGGCTACAGCCCGTTCCAGGCTCATGATGGCGGGGTCATGGGTTGCTTCTGCTTCGGTGGCATACACTTTGCTTGTCTGGAGTATGCCTGTCATAGGTAGTCCTTTTCCGTCTGCTAATGCGGTATGGTTTATATTGAGGAACCCGGCAAAACTAAGTTTTATTTCTTCCAGTTCCGTATAGTCACTGATTTCATCCAGTGTGCTGTTCAGTTCTGTAGGTTCATTGACAATGGCAATGATTGTTTTGTTATTGGGTTCGTCTATCTTTCTTGAGACTTCCAGAAGAATCCTGAGCCTGGATGCTTCTTTTCCGCCGGATACAGCAGGAATAGTGACATATTGATTGAGTTCAAGCTCGGATAAACCGTTGGTTTCTGTAAAGACCAGAAAGCGGATAGTTTGCATTTTATCTTCGGTTTCTCCTTCCTGTTCTATAATATCTATCTGCATCACCCCTCTGAGCGTCCCATTCTCCTCCGTGTCGAATGACTCGTAGATGCAGCCTGATAGCCCCCCAAGCACAAGTATTAAAAAGATATATCCTGTAATTTTCATGCTGTTGTAGTTTACCCTATATTATATTTCTATGTCTCTGAGCCATATAATCCAGCCGTTTATTTCGATGGCTATGGCAACAAATCTGTCTGAGTCAGGATTTGTAGGGCCCGGTCCTGGATTTTCCGGTCCCGGGTCCGGGTTTTCCGGCCCTGGATCGGGGTTTTCGGGTCCTGGATCCGGATTCTCCGGTCCCGGGTCTGGGTTTTCCGGTCCCGGACCGGGTCCGGGTTCTTCTGTACCTTCCTGGCAATAAATAGTAATATGCCAGTCACATTCACGATCCAGGTATTCCTGTAGGGGGAGGGGTGTTCCGTCCGGACGGTAAGCTGCTTTTTCCAATAAGTCTATCAGGTTGTAATTCCAGAGAGGTTCGCTGGTATCTGTCCGGCGTACTATTAGTTGGTAATTTTCTCTTTCATCTGCCAGTAACCGCATCGTGGCAAGTTTCGCTTCTGCCAGGATATCCGGTTGGGTTCCTGTGGCCAGGTAGAACGTGTGATAAGTAACCTGTTCCTTTATTCGGGGTTGATTGTCATATCCATAGGCACCGCTTTCGGGTGTTACGATATCAAATGTATAAGAGGAGGTATGGGCGCTTGTTGATTATTGGGTAGTGCCGGTCTGTTTAAGTGTAACCTGGAAGTAGTTCGTTTCCCTGACGAATGGCACCTGCCATATAGCCAGATCGGCATTATATTCTATAACGGTTGTTTCGCCAAACCACAGATGGGGAAATTCTTCCGATACATCATGCGTTTCGTGGTAAAGAGATAGTTTGGCTTCTTTGTAAGAGGTGATTCCCGGTTGAAATGTACCATCATGTATATCTGTAAAACGGAAATTCCGCGTAAGTCCTCCTACTGTAAGGAGATGATAGGTTCCTACGGTAAAGCCTTCACTGAGGACCATCCGTTTACGGCCGATGAGGTCGGTTGCACACTCCGCATGTCTGCTGAACAGGTAATAGCCTTCTGCATCAAATATGTACACATCTACCATTTCCACCTCTGATTCGAATGTGTCGGTAAACTCCATATTATAATCAAATATGAACTCCAGGTAAACGTCACATTCCTCAAAGTCTTCCTTTATGCAGGCGAGTAGTAATAAAGGACAGATGATAAGGCGTATGTTTTTTAATATTGTGTACATATAGATGGTATAGAATTAAAAGAAGGACAGGCAGTGTAACCTGCCCTTCGCTGGAAATTTTTATAACAGATTAAATATCAATATCTCTGGTCCAAAGGATCCAGAGTGCTAATTGCACTTCAATACCCAGATAACCTGCTTCCTGGTCGATCGGATCTGTCGGGTCTGGGTCGCCGGGTCCTGGCTTGATAATTTCTGGATACCAGGGTGTACCAGCTCCGTTTACAGAACTTAATGTTAGTGAATACCAGTTGTTGCGTACGATACCATATTTACCGAAATCCATCAGAACATTCGTCATATCATTGTGATGAATCTCATAGTAATAATAATTAAGCCCGCCCTGATACCAGCGAATGCATGGAGTATCCGGGTCGTCTGATTTGACTACTTGTCCACCGTTTTGCACATTACCTAAAATATTTGGGGTTAAGTCACTAAAGTCGTCTGCTGTAAATGACAGGCCTTTTTGTGTATAATAAGCCTTTATTTTATCGAACATATTATCACAGGCATTGACCAGGTTGGTTCCGGAGGCTGCTGCCATATAAGCGTTCTGAAGAGCAGCCAAGGAGGCATAATTTGTCCCGGCAAAACTGAACCAGTCATCCCCCAGTGTCCAGCTGGCATCCGGGCAATAAATACCTTTGATGACTACACAGGTTGCGTTTCCGTATTTTTGTTCATCTGCATCCATGGTGTTTTCAATACGATAGGTTACTTCATCATCATCCATCCATTCTGTATCCTGTGGTAAGTTAGGATCATAAGTATCAGGATCAATGGTTGCAAAGTCAAGTCCTTCTCCTATGGTAACAGGTAGGAAATTCGGATCTTTAGTGTAGAAGTTATGGTCATAGAAACTCCCAGTATGTGCAGCATCCAATATGGTTTTTTCTGCAAAAGGATAAAATGTACTGTTTAACGTATCCAGCGTCCATTTACCAAAGGTAAACTGTGCGCCTGCAGGTTTTACCTCTATAGCAGTGACAGGATTTTTAAGACTTAATCCTACTTTAGCTGCCAGACGTTCAATTTTAACTTCTGCTCGCGCGCTTTCTGCAGCATTTTTTGCCTGAGATTCTGTTGAATAATCAGAGAGCTTTTTAATGTTATTAACAATATTGATCAGTGGATCTGTAATTTTATCATCTGCATTTTTTCCGCTTTCATCCCCACTATTGATCATGGTGAAACCTCCTGCTGTAGCATCTGCTACTTCTTTCCAGCCAACAGATGTAATGGCTGTATTGATCTCTGTAAAGGTGCTGGACGCAGTAAGAGAACCAAGAACCGTTTTAAGTTTGTCCCCGGGATTGGCAATGGCCAGTAGCTTTTGAGAGTCTGATCCTACCTTCTGGGCTTCGGGAGTGAGGGTGGAGTTATTAATTACCACGTAGAAAAGGTCCGTTCCGGGAACTTGTACTACGTGGTCCGTAGCATCAAATGTGATCAGGTAAAGTGTTTTCAGTTCTCTTTCATCTGTCTCCCCGGTGTCTTCTTCGGAAGCACGTGTGGTAGGATCTGTTGCTAACTTGATGGACAGGAAAGCTACCGCATCATTTGTGATTTGCGGATCTTCATATTCCTTTTCGTGGTCACTACAGGCAGCCAACATACATGTTGCTAGTGCCAGGGAGAAAATAGATTTAATTTTCATACTAAAAATGTTTGTTAATAAATTAGGTTTAAATTCATACATATGTTTATTTCTCCATATCATCTCCGGCAGGAGTATTCCCAACCTGCCGGATCAGGTTTAAATTGTTAGTAAATAATAGTTATATTTCTTCTGTTATATCATTCTCTTATTTGGAGGTCCTCCCGTTTCTTTTCTACTTCCTGCAGATGGGTCTGTACTTCCTCTATGGTGTAAGGCATATCTTCCCGAGAGGCAGCCTCCAGGGCTTTATGGAAATACTCCTCTGCTTCATCCGGGTTTTCCATTAAAAGGTAATAAGCTCCCACCGTGTTATATGCCTCCAGAAGCCTGCTGGCGCTCTCCACATAGGCTGAGGCTTTTTCCGGTTCGTCTTTTTCAATTAACCGCGCAATCGTGTTGCTGGCTGCTACCGGATCATCGGGGAACATAGTTATAATCAGTTCGCCGATCTCCTCCTGTTTTGCGAAATGCCCCGGAAAACTACGGTAGAGCCGGGTGAGCTCATAGTGATTAAGTTGTTCCGGATTCTTCTACATGATCGCTTCGGATTCTTCCAGGAAATATTCCTTGACGGTAAACTCTACGCGGTAGACCACTCTACGAAGGGAAGGAAACATTTCTTCCAGCATAT
Organism: Tannerellaceae bacterium; assembly: GCA_021201295.1. Classification (GTDB taxonomy): domain Bacteria; phylum Bacteroidota; class Bacteroidia; order Bacteroidales; family Tannerellaceae; genus UBA4116. The sequence goes on from JAJQFE010000073.1 coordinate 25,017, forward strand.
ACCGGAAAGGACGGCCTCCGTCCAGGGTCCGTAGCTGTCTTTCCCGGGTGTCCGGGTCACTGACGGTTTCGATGATTTGCAGTACTTTTTCTTTAGATTCCATTTCTCCTTCCCGGATGAGCCTCTCTAATCCTTCCCAGTCTTCGGGAACATTTCCCACCTCTACCATCCGGCTAAGGGCCGGGTATTTACCCGTCAGGTACTGCCGGAGGGCCTGGGAATAGGCCAGTGAGAGGCGGTCGTTGCTCTGCCAGCTTCCCTCGGGTGAGGCATAGCCTGTAATGGACAGTGTGGATAATTCAAAATCAGGGTCATGGAACACCTGATCCAGGTGTTCTTCTATTTTGGCCAGCTCCCGGGGATTCCGGCGGAAATCCGGGAGAATGACGGAGCTGCCTACCTTAAAATCCAGGTAAGCTGTCCCTTCACGCCGCAGGGTCTTTACCTCTTTTTCAGGCGTGAGATAGTTTACTTTCACGCTGGGCCGGTAGGGGAGATACGGAGGAAGGGTCACCCGGGCCAGATCCGGGATCGTAAAGGCTGTTTCCGCATCTGCGCATCCGCACAGCAGTAGGTTGACCTGGAGCGAGGCCTCATCCATCCAAAGCTCATAAGGAGCCCGGTAAACATAGTGGATGGTTGTATCCCGGTGTAGTTTTTTATCGATCCGGATGTTCGGATAGTTGGCCATTAGCCATTTGTTCTGAAACTTTTCTTTTCGTTTGAATAGTTGTGCTTTTCTTTTTCCGTTTACAAGGACCCGGGGCAGGGTAAGAGACTGGATGGAATCGGCGCTTATCAATACCGGCATAAATATCCAGCTCTGTTTTTCTGTCATCGCGGTGGCTGGGACATGGATCTGCATATCCAGCAGTAAACTGTCGGCTTTCTCCTGGAGTAATACCGGGGCTATCTGTATATTTTCCGGCTGGTTTTGGGCAATGCAGAGGTGTCCAAGGATCCAGACAATCATAGTGATTAAATATAGTGGCTTCATAAGGGTATCACTTTTTAGAGGGTAACAGATAGATTAGGGAAACGCCTACCCGGGTAGGGCCTACATAATGCTTATGACTGGTTTTGAGGTGCCGGCCACAGTTTTTACATTCGTATTTGTCATAATGGATATAGGCATAGCCTACACCGATCATGGCCTCCAGGTTCCAGTGTGGACTGAGGTACTACTGGTAGCCATAGCTGATTCCGCCACCGGCTGTATATCCCTGGTAGCGGTTCTCTTTTAATCCGGAGAGGATCTTTCCCGAAAAATTAATCCCGCCTACGTTGAATTCACTGTAGAAGCCATGGATGCCGAAAAAACTTTCGACGAACTTTTCACAATTCCACAACCGCAGTTCCGGTTGTATTTTCCAGTGTTTGAATTTCTTATGCTCTCCCAGGTTGAAAGGATTATAGGCACCTGTGAGCTCCAGGGTCGTCTTTTTGCCCAGGGCTGTTTCAACTGACAGGTTCGGACTCGTTGTGCCCCAATATAATAGGTTAGTTCCGATAGTTACTTCCTGTGAAAAACAGTGGATTGTTATTATCATACACACAAGGATATAGAACACTCTTTCTGGATTCATTTGGTATATTTTAAAGGGTTAGCTTTAAACCACATTATTTTTATTTTGTTCCAGAGTCATTTATTCCCACCTTTCTTGACTCATCCGTACACAGCACTTTTTGCTAATAAATAGTTAGATAGATTATTGGTGTAAAAGTAGATAAGGAAAACTATTTATAGGTTCTTCATTCTTGCTCGCATATTCTTAAATCTTGCCTAAATATGCTGGATTATACAAAAAATCTTTTCTGTCACTTCTAAAGTGACAGGGGAATGAGATTAAATTGTTTGTATTGCTCTGATAGTTAATAAATTATATTAGATATATTCTTCAATAAACATAGTTTACAGCTGTAAAATGGACGGTAAGCTATATACGAACAGCATGCTGAGAGATGGATTTAGATGATTACCCGGAGAGTTAAATGGTTGTATTGAAGTGGATTTATATCTGTTTATCTCTATAGTATATGTTGGATGTTTTTTCTGATACTACCCCTTTGTTTAAGGCAGAGATTTTCTCTTTTTCAGAAGAAAAGGACTCTGATATTCTGACTGCCCATTTCGGAATTTTATTTGTTCTGGAAAGTGATACGTATGTTAAATCCGTAAGAACTCATGATACAAAAGTGGAAAAGGGGTAATTTGTCCTTTTTTCTCCACGAAGGAGGTATCTTTTAAGTCATTCAGGTGACTTTCGGGCTATTTTTATTCAAATTCCTGAAATAGAATCGTTTTGTTATCAATTTTTTCCACTCCGGTATTTCAGAATCCACTCATTTTTAAGGGGAGTAAGTTTTTATTATCTATGGATAGACATGTCTGGTTGGTCATAAAAGATGTAGAATATTATCTGTTGAATAACTGCTTTGATCCTCTTTTATTGCAAATTAAAATCTCTGAACTCTTTTACTTTTTTTCCTATTCCTATTCACCTGATTCGCTGGCTCACTTTTTTGCACCTGTTATTTTCCCGGATTATGTTTTTTCCCGTTTTGTTTTAGAGAATTATATGTCCGTCAAAACAGTAGAAGAATTAGCCCGTCTCTCCCATTATAGCTTTTCCGGATTTCAGAAACAATTCCGGAAAGTTTTCGGAATTGCT
>JAJQFE010000045.1 GCA_021201295.1 Tannerellaceae bacterium
ATTACCCGCAGGGATAGAGGAGAGCGGCCCTGCGGAAGTCAACCTCTCCCCGTGCGGAAAACAACAGCCGGTTGTCAGGCCATCCGGGTGCTGTCCTGCAGATAGTGGATAGGAAATCCTCCTACCTGGACCTGCCGGACTGGAATCGCAGATCGGCCTTAGCCAAATCCGGCAGGTCCGGTACTAATAAACGCTGGGTGACGGAAAATGGTTTTTTATCTTCAGTCACCCGTCAGTCACCTTCTCAGTCACCTGTTTTTAAGCACTTAATGAATTGTATATTAAATAAATACACACAAACAGGTGACGGGTGACTGAAAAAACGCAAAAAAAACTATAGTAAGAGTTGATTGGGAAGATGGGTAAAGATCTTTTTGCCGGAGGACTGTGTTAAATTGATAGAGAGAACGATCTTCCGGATTGAAATAAAAGATAGTCGGGGCTTTTCTCTTATTAATTGAAAAAGATGACTGGTAAGAGTAAATTAATTGGGCATTCTCACTGGTTGGTTTTCAATTAAATTTTATCTTACGTTCAAACTTTAAAACTGAATCGTTATGATTATTGGTGTACCTAAAGAGATCAAGAATAATGAAAACCGGGTGGGGCTTACGCCTGCCGGTGTCAGGGAGTTAATCCAAAGGGGACATACTGTATATGTGCAATATACGGCCGGTGAGAACAGTGGTTTCCCGGATATGATGTATGAAGCAGTAGGAGCCCGGCTTCTTCCTGCTATTGAGGATGTGTACCGGATCGCGGAAATGATCGTCAAAGTGAAAGAACCCATTGAGGCTGAATATTCGCTGGCTCGGGAAGGGCAATTACTGTTTACCTATTTCCATTTTGCTTCGGAGGAGAAACTGACCCGTGCCATGATGGCCAGTGGAGCTACCTGTCTGGCGTATGAAACGGTGGAGACTCCGGACCGGAGTTTGCCGTTGCTTATTCCGATGAGTGAAGTTGCCGGACGGATGTCTGTCCAGGAGGGAGCCCGTTTTTTAGAGAAACCACAGGGAGGTAAAGGAATCCTGCTGGGAGGTGTGCCCGGAGTGAAGCCGGCTAAAGTGCTGGTGTTAGGTGGGGGAGTGGTAGGTTATCATGCGGCTTTATTAGCTGCCGGTGCCGGTGCCGATGTTACGATCGCAGATATTTCATTGCCTCGCCTGCGATATCTGGATGAGGTCATGCCAGCCAATGTAAAGACTTTATATTCTTCTGCGCATACGATTGAACAGGAACTTCCGGTGACGGATCTGGTGATCGGGGCGGTCCTGATCCCCGGAGCAAAAGCACCTCATCTGATTACACGGGACATGCTGAAGCTGATGCAAAAGGGGGCTGTCCTGGTGGATGTGGCTATTGATCAGGGAGGCTGTTTTGAAACGTCCCATCTGACTACCCATGCGGAACCTACGTATGAAGTGAGCGGGATTGTCCATTATTGTGTGGCTAATATTCCCGGAGCGGTACCCCAGACCTCTACGCTGGCACTTACCCATGCCACGTTGCCGTATGTCCTGAAACTGGCTGATAAAGGCTGGAGGCAGGCTTGTGCGGAAGACAAAGGACTGGCGTCAGGACTGAACATCGTAGATGGAAGGATTGTCTATCCGGGAGTGGCGGAAGCGTTTAAGGGTATAATTGAAAATTGAAAATGGAGAATTGAAAATTGCAGGGAGAAAAGAAGAAGATGTTCTATCTGTTGAAGGGAGTCTGCCGGACGTGATGATTTATAGTCAGTCATGTTCGTATCTTTTTTGGACCAGCTTCCTTTAGCGAAAACGATCCGGTGTCCTTATACAGGTATAATCCCTTTGGAAAGAGCTTTTAAGACAGAATTTTCATACATTATATCAGTCCGGTTCCCAATAGACAGACAACAATGGGATACATCAATCCAACTACTACAAAATCAGAGGTTACCGTTTGAATATACATTTGAGATATCTTCTGATAACGACTACCAGCAAGCAAAAGAACTGATAGAAGAATGTGGGATTGAAAAATATCAGTTAAAACCTGTTTACACAGGAGATAATATCCATTTTTTTGAAGAAAATGTATTCCTGTCTAAAAAAGATATTTTATCTTCACCTATCTCTATTAAAGATATTTTTGCAAACCAGTCTATGAATATTTATGACTTTGGCAAAATTAATATTATGCCCAATGGGGATGTATATGCCAATGTAAATCATCCGGTATTAGGTACTATATATACAAGTAGTATTCTTGAAATGGTACACAAAGAAATTGATGAAGGAAGATCCTGGCTAAACGTTCGCACCCAGACACCCTGTGATAACTGCCTTTATCAATGGTTATGTCCATCTCCATCTGATTATGAAATTGCGATAGGCTGTCCTAATCTTTGCCATGTAAAAAAATGACATAAAAAACAAAATCAAATCCCTCTTTAGGGAGGTAAAATAAATTTAGATTTTATGAAATATACACTTACAATTTGGTTAACCGGCCTGTTTATCCTGGCAGGCTGTGCAGGGGAAAACAAACAATCACCAGATGGCTTTATTGTTGTTGATATAAATGCACGTTATCCGAAAAAAGAACTGGTTCTTCAGGATTTTATGGATGTGGAATACATAGCACTGGAAACCTTAGATAATTTTGTATGTCAGAATTTGGTAGTAGCGCTCGGCAAAAATAGGATCATAATAAGAAACTATCCTGAAGATGGAGATATTTTCATCTTTGACAGAAGTGGGAAAGCTCTCAAAAAGATAAATAACAGGGGGCAGGGTGCTGAAGAATATAATGTTTACCGGCAGATCGTACTGGACGAGGATAGGGGCGAACTATTTGTAAACGATCGTCCCTCTAACAGATAATGGTGTATGACCTGGATGGAAATTACAAACGGGTTCTAAAACAGGAGGATAAGATTAATTATAGTTACATGTATAATTTTGATCATGACAAATTGATATGTAATAATGATTGGGATGAGAGCAAAAAGCCCTTTGCAATTATATCTAAAGAGGATGGACATTTTATAGAAGAAATTGAAATTCCATTTAAAGAAAAGATACAATTATATGTGGAATTAAAAATAGATAATAAAAATTATACGATCGAATCGGATGCCTTTCGTCCCATTCTTTCAAATCTTGACAAGTGGATACTTGTAGATCAATCTTCCAATACCATATACAGTTATCAGTACGGGCAACCGGTAACACCGATTATTGTACGAACCCCACCCGTTCGAACCATGGACCCTGAGATATTTCTTTTTCCTGGTATGTTTACGGATCGTTATTATTTCATGGATGCGTCAAAAAAAAGAATTTGACCTGGCTAAATACGAAGGATTTCCGGCCACTCACCTGATGTATGATAAACAAGAAAAAGCTATTTTCAAATGTACGGTATATAATGGTGATTATACGGATAAAAGAGTGGTAAATATTAATAAGACTACCCCTGTTATAGATGAAGAGGTGGTAGCCTTGTACGGATTGGAAGTTCACGATCTGCTGGAAGATTATGAGAATGGGAAACTAAAAGGCAGTTTAAAAGAAGTCGCTGCACAATTAGATGAAGAAGCCAATCCGGTACTCATGCTAATAAAGCATAAGAAATAAAATAACAGCAGGAGGGTATGAATCAAATTTTAGTGCATATAAACAAGCCGGTAGATATAGTGATGACTTCATTAGGGTTGAACTGACAGCAAAATAATGAAAATATGGTGCAGCATCAAAAACAATCTCTATCTCAAATTGCCAATATGCTTCTGCTGAACGGCACATTAACGGAAAGTCCAGGTCTGGTACATGGAAAAACCGGGCTTGCTATTTTCTTTTTTCATTATGCACACTATACAGATAATATGTTGTTTGCTGATTATGCAATGGAATTATTAGGTGAAACCTTGAGCCAGATCCATGTAAATAGTCCGGCAGATTATGAAAAAGGGATTGCCGGTATCGGTGTAGGTCTTGATTATATGATCCGGAATCAGTTTTTGATTACAGAAGATGAAGATATTTGTGAAGATCTGGATGGGCGAATGTTTCGGGCTGTCATGTATGATCCCTGGCAGGACTTCAGTCTGTATGATGGATTAACCGGTTACGGACGGTATTGGATTTCAAGATTGCATTATCCTGAACCCGCAAAGCAGGCCCGAAAATGTTTACTACATATTATGGGGTTGATCGAGGGACATTTCCCGGATATCTCCCGGGAAGATCAATCTGATGTATATTGCTTTTTATATGACCTACAGGAAACAAAGGGTTTTGAAGGTTGTTCAAGACTTTTAGAAGCATGCCGGGAATGGGATTTAGTATCTCCCGGAAATGAGATGTATTTTCACCGCCTGGGAAATTCTACAACCGGTGAGATCGTACGTATGGTTCAACAGAATCAATACTTCAATAATAACTCACAAACAACAATTACCCTGAATCAAATACCGGATTTAGATATGGAGAAACCACCCGCAGATATGGGACTGCTTTCCGGATATGCCGGTGAAGGGCTATTACAAATGACTGCGTCCGGACAAACGGATCATGCATGGATGTTTCTATTATAATTAATGAAGGTGCCTCATTCGCTCCTACCTACAACTTATACGTATGATAAACCTGTATATTTTCAACGAAACACGCCGTGGAGCTGCCTATGGCGTTGGGACTTATATCAGAGAACTAACTGCTGTACTAAAAGATAGCAACATAAAAGTTTGTATAGTTAATATAGCTTCAGACAAACCACAGATACAAACAGAGGAAACAGATGGTATCAGACAGTGGTATATTCCTAAAGTAATTGCACAACAAAGAACAATAGAGGATCAAAAAATAGATGATCTCTATTACCGGAATGTTGTCTATTTACTTCAGTTACATATCGAGGATAAAAAGAATTTAGTATTTTACCTGAATTATAATCAATGTGGTAGCTTAGCAGAAGAACTGAAAAACGCATTTGATTATAAATTAATAGCAGTAAGTCATTTTACGGAGTGGGGATTTAAAATTTATGATAACTTACCCCGATTACGAACGATTCTAAAGGAAGAAGATCCGGATAGTCTGGAGGAAAGTGTAAAGAAATCATTTGAAGAAGACAGGTCTTATTACTCGAAAGTAGACCAGGTCATTTGCCTGTCGGAATATATGCAGGATATACTATGTCAGGATTATGGGTTGGATAGAGCCAACATATCCATCATTCCTAACGGACTACCTGACATTACCCCTCCGGTAATGGATGTTGAATTCCTACGAAACAAATGGTATATATCATCCGGTGAAAAGGTGATCCTTTTTGCCGGCCGTATGGATGAAGTAAAAGGAGTCAGCTATTTAATGAAAGCATTTCATGAGGTAGTACAACAATATCCGGAAGTTCGTCTGATACTAGCGGGTAGTGGAAGTTACGATACTTTCCTGCAGGAAGCAAAAGATATTTGTACAAAAATAACTTTTACCGGTTTATTAGAAAAAGATGAATTGTATGAATTATACCAATTAGCCGATATAGGGGTAGTTCCTTCCCTATTTGAACCATTCGGTTATGTAGCCGTCGAGATGATGATTCACGAATTACCTCTGGTTGCAACAGCCACCTCTGGGTTGAACGAAGTTGTGGATTCTACGTGTGGACTAAAGGTTCCGCTTACAGGATTACCTGAAAACGTAGAGATCGACCCTTCACTTTTAGCTCAAAAAATAATGTATCTGATCCAACATCCCACAGAAGCAAAAAAGCTGGGACAAAACGGACGGAAAAGATACCTAAAAGAATATTCCTCAGAAATATTTCGCCGGAACATGCTTCATCTATACACATCCTTATGATACCTAAAATAATCCATCAGATATGGGAAGGACGTACCGAACATCTGGGTGATGTTTACCAATCGTTAGGAGAAACATGGAGAGAACATCATCCGGACTGGACGTATGAATTTTGGGACGAAAACCGGATGGAGAATCTGGTATATGATCACTTTCCCGAACTGCTTGATATCTATTTTGGATATCCATACCCTGTTCAACGCTGGCAAATGATCCGTTACCTCATTCTTTATTAAATGGGAGGAATATATGTAGATTTTGACTATGAATGCCTGGCACCCTTCGATCCATATATCACAGACGAAAGTATATGTTATTTTGCCATGGAACCAGAACAACATTTATGTTCTTCCGGCCAGAGTTTCTGCATCCATAACGCATTAATGATTACCCCCGTGGGTCATCCGTTTTTCAAACATGTAATTGAGCATCTGCAAACTACGTCTGTATCCTATACCGGAGAGAAATATCAGGAGGTATTGAATTCGACTGGTGCATGGATGGTAACCAGTCTGTATGAAAATATATCTATAAAAATACGATCAACTTATTGCCTGCCGAACAGGTATCCCCATTTTTGAGAGGTGAAGTACAAGACTATATTCAGGGAAAAGCCGATGAAGAATTAATGGAAGAAAAACTCCGGAAAGCTATTGCTATTCATTATTTCAGAGGTACATGGTTCATAAAAGATCCCACCTGTTCAGAAGCAAAACTAGGTGTGACTCACATGCCTGTTGATACTCTTTACCAGCTTTTTCTACAATATTCGTCTATCTGTATAAATAGCCGGAAGGCTACACCCAATTCTCTTTTCTTTGCAATTCAGGGCTTTTCAAAAAATGGAAATAAATTTGCCAAAGAGGCATTAGATAGAGGGAGCCGGTATGCTATTGTGGATGATCCCACAGTTATAACAGATAACCGGTATATATTAGTTGACAATGTGTTGGAAATGTTACATCATCTGGCAGCCCGTCATCATCAAATCCTGAAAACACCTGTTATTGGTATTACAGGAACATGCGGTAAAACGACTACCAAAGAACTGATAGTAGCTGTACTTTCAAACAAATATAATCTGGTTGCTACACCGGGAAGCGAGAATGGAACCTTAAGTGCATCTCTTGCATTATTAAGCCTGAAGGAAGAACACGCAATGGCTGTTATCGAAATGAGAGCCTGTAGTGTCGGAATGATACGGGAACTAGCCCGGGTTGCCCAGCCAAACTATGGAATTATTACAAATGTCTGATTAGCACATCTCGACAGGTTTGGTTCGTTTGAAGGAGTTCTAAGGGGTAAAGGAGAACTTTATGATTATCTGCGTGAATCTGGAGGTAAGATCTTTATCCACAAAGAAAATATATACCTTCAATCTATGAGCAAAGGATTGGAACAAATCTCTTATGGTGAGAGCAAAGATGCCTTTGTATTCGGGCAGGTAGTTAGTTCAGATCCTTGCCTCTGTTTTCATTGGGAAAATGCAGGGGAACAATATACTGTATCAACACATATGGCAGGCGATTACAATCTGTGGAACGCACTAGCTGCTATTACTGTTGGTATTTCGTTTAATGTTTCTCCCCTACAAATAAACCAGGCAATTAGCAATTATATTCCGAATAATTACCGCTCACAGTGTAAGAAGACGGCACGTAACGAGCTTATCATTGATACGTTTAATGCAAATCCAACCAGTATGCAGGCTGCTTTGGCAAGCTTTTCTACATTAACATCAAAACCCAAGGCTGTTATTTTAGGGGATATGCTTGGCCTGGGTTCGGAGAGTATAAAACTATATACGGAAATAATAGAGAAACTTAATGAATATAGTTTTGAAAAAGTTTTTCTCTGTGGTCATCATTTTTTAACTATAGCATCTGCTTACTCATGTTTTTCTGACGTAGAAGCTTTATGTAGGCATCTGTCAATAAATCCATTTGATGGATACAATATACTGATTAAAGGCTCCAACAAAATCTACTTGGATACTGTAATCCAGTGGTTATAAGAATAGACTTCATCTTATTTAATAAAAGAAAAACTCTTTTATTTATACATCTCTGAAAAATAATAAATTGCAATTATTTCTTATCATTGCTTTACCAAATAATTAAGCACCACCCGATAGCATACTTTTAACAGCCAATAATTGATCTGCCTTACTATATTTCATAAGTATAACAATTCTTGTGACCAACTTTGGGGGCACTTCACTGCCCGGGGAACAGGTCGTTTTGAAAATTGTAAAAACAAAAAAGAAGATGTTCCGGTAGAGAACATCTTCTTTTTTATATGATATAAAATCCGAATGTATACTAATTTTCAATTCTTAAAAATAAACCGGAACAGGTCATTCCCGTTTGCATAAATCAGCAGGGAGAACAACAATACCATTCCGGTGATCTGTGCGTATTCCATAAACTTGTCATTGGGTTTACGGCGTGCGATCACTTCGTAGAGCAGGAACATGATATGCCCTCCGTCCAATGCCGGGATAGGCAGGATGTTCATAAAGGCTAACACGATAGAGAGGAAGGCGGTCTGCATCCAGAATGCCTGCCAGTTCCACTGGGCCGGAAAGATACTTCCGATCGCACCGAATCCTCCTAAACTGGAAGCGCCCTCTTTCGTAAAGACATATTTCATGTCATTGACATATCCTTTGAGGATACGTACTCCTAATTTAGCTCCTGCCGGAAATGACTCTAAGAAACCATATTTCTGTGTGATGACTCCATAGATTTCTGTATAGGGTTTTACGGTTACCCCTAACAGGCCGGCTGTGTCTGTGGTCAGGGCTACCGAATGGGGTGTCCCGTTCCGGTAAAAGCCTACGGTGATCTCCTGGTTTTTATGTTCCTGTAATTGTTCTCTTACATCAAAAAAGGTCGGGGTAGCTATGCCGTTTATGGAAACAATACTGTCTCCTTTCCGGATACCGGCTATTCCGGCAGGTGTCTGGTCGCCTGCCACACTCCGGATCACCATCGGGAAGCGGATACTGGCAAAGCTATCATTATTACGTACCATCCGCTGGAATACATCATCCGGAATAGAGATCACTGTTTCAACGCCATTTCTCAGGACGGTGACCGTATGGGCATTCATAACTGTGCGGACGGTCTGTACATCGAAACGATCCAGCTCTTTATTGTCGGCTCTCAGCAAAATATCTCCATCCCGGAAACCGATCTCATGGAAGGTTTCCGTATATTCCATTCCTAAGCTCATGTTTTTCAATGGAATATAGGAATCGCCCCAGGCAAACAGGATCATCGAATAGATGAACAGTGCCAGAATAAAGTTGAACAGCACGCCGCCGGCAATGATCAGTAAGCGTTGTCCGGCCGGTTTGCTGCGGTATTCGTATGGTTTAGGGGGTTGTGCCATGGCCTCTTTATCCATACTCTCATCAATCATCCCGGATATTTTGCAGTAGCCCCCTAAAGGAAGCCAGCCTATCCCGTATTCCGTATCGCTGTTTTTGGGTTTGTATTTAAACAGTGAAAACCAGGGATCAAAAAACAGGTAAAACTTTTCTACCTGGACTTTAAACAGTCGGGCAAACAGAAAGTGTCCCATCTCATGGACAAAAACCAGTATGGATAAACTCAGGATGAGTTGTAGTGCCTTAATTAAAAATGTCTCCATTCAATTTTTTTTTAGTAGTGGGTAGTTAGTAGGTAGTAGTTGGTAGTTAATATTTTTTTCTACTAACTATCAACTCATCCTACTATCTACTTTTTTATTAATTTTTCTGCTATTTCTCTCGCTTCTTTATCTGTTGTTGCATAATCTTCATAAGTGGGAGTGGTGAGGAAGGTTGCTTTCTGCATAGTGGCTTCAATCACATCACTCATCTGTAAAAAACCTATCCGGTCCTGTAAAAAGGCGGCTACTACTACTTCATTGGCCGCATTGAGAATACAGGGCATATTGCCTCCCTGGCGGATCGCTTCAAAGGCATAGGCTAAGTTCCGGAAACGTCGGGTGTCCGGCTCTTCGAACGTTAGGGAGGAATACTCCCTGAAGTCCAACCGGGGAGCGTTGCTTTTCAATCGCCGGGGATAGGAAAAGGCGTAGCTGATCGGCAGTTTCATATCGGGAAGCCCTAACTGGGCTATGATGCCTCCATCTTCAAATTCAACCATGGAGTGAATGATCGATTGCGGATGAACCAATACCTGGATCTGGTCTGGCTCCACACCGAAAAGCCATTTGGCTTCGATCATTTCAAACCCTTTGTTCATCATAGAGGCTGAATCAATGGTTACTTTGGCTCCCATATTCCAGTTGGGATGTTTGAGTGCCTGTGCTTTGGTGACGGTGGCCAGTTCTTCCAGTGTTTGGGTCCGGAAAGGACCTCCTGATGCGGTCAGCCAGATCTTTTCTACCGGATTGTTTTCTCCGGCCAGACACTGGAATATGGCTGAATGCTCCGAATCCACCGGCAGAATAGGGGCATTATATTTGTCTGCCAGTGCCGTGACCAGTTCTCCTGCCACCACTAATGTTTCTTTGTTGGCCAGGGCAATGGCCTTACCGGCTTTGATGGCAGATATGGTGGGTAACAGACCTGCATAGCCGACCATGGCTGTCAGTACCATATCGATCGGTTCGGACTGAACTACCTGGGCGATTGCTTCTGTGCCTGCCCATACCTTGACGGGAAGATCTTCTAACGCTTCTTTCAGTTCAGGATATTTCTGCTCGTTAGCGATGACCACCACTTCCGGCATGAATTTCTGTGCCTGTTCTATTAATACATCTACCTGGTTATTGGCGGTCAGTGCATAGATCTCGAACAGGTCGGGATGGGCATGGACCACTTCTAACGCCTGGGTTCCGATGGAACCGGTAGAACCTAATATCGCTAATCGTCTTTTCATCTTTAAAATGCTATATATTCCTGAGGATTCACGGGGCTTCCTCTGTACCATAGTTCAAAATGGAGGTGGGGCCCTGTGGATAATTCTCCCGTATTACCGACTAATGCGATCGCTTCTCCGGCTACCACATGGTCTCCGGGTCGTTTTAATAACAACTCATTGTGTTTATAAATGGACAGGAAACCATTTCTATGTTGTAACTGAACCACATTGCCGTAGTTGGCATCAAATCCGGTAAATACGACTGTCCCTTCTAAGGTTGCCAGTACACTTTCATTCGGTGCAGCTACCAGGTCGATTCCATAATGTCCTTTTCCCATCTCAAATGGCGCGGAAATCACCCCATTGACCGGTTTATAAAATATTATGCCGTCTGGTGGAGTCGGGTTGGAGTTTAATATGGTCAGGTTATATTTTTCTTCTTCTTCGAAATTCCGGATAAATTCTTCTTCATCTTCTCCCCGCGGAATCTCAAAACCGGGATTCACCTGTACCAGGGAATCAATAGTCCGGATGGAATCTAAAGGAAGCGTACCTGCTAAGATGTCGGATACATTTTCCAGATAGAGGAACTGGACCGCGATCATACGTTCTAAGGAATCTGCCCGTAGGGCATTGTGTACGATCTCTTTCCGGACTTCTACATCGAGGTAGCCTGGCAGATAGTTGCGGATAGGGGTTTTAATAATGAAGAGTGCCGTGAACACAATGATCAGAAAGGCAAAAAGCAGCAGGGAAGTAAAAGCGGATAACCGGGACAGGCGGAATGACCAGACCTCTTCTAACGCATCCTCGTTAAAAAAAGATAGTTTATATTTGAACCGGACCTGGTGCCAGAAAGATTTTTTATTTTTCTTTTGTTGCTTTTTCGCCATAATCTCCTTTGAAACGCAAAAGTAGCAAAAAGTCTCCCGCTAAGCTACTTTTTAAATATTTTTTAGGCAGGGAACCGTATCCTTTTACAGATCCAACAGCCCTTCCGGTACGGATACGGTAGTCCGTTTGTCCGTGTGGTCAGCGGCGACAATGATCTCTTCTACTGCCGGTACCAGAATCTCTTTTTCTTCCTGCCGGATGTGGAGCAGGACATTAATCGTACTTTCATCCACGTCCGTGATGGTTCCCAGATCCCCATGCTTTTCGTCTGTTACCTGATACCCTACCAAACTATCCCAGGTAATGTCTCCTATCAGGTCATTTTCTTCATCCATTTCATCCAGAGGATAGAACACGTCCCGGTTGGTAAATTCCCGGGCTGCCTGATCTGAGTTTATATTTTCTAATTTTACCAGTATGACTGTATCGGATTTATACCGGTATTCTTCGATAAAGAAAGGAACCAATATGCCATTTATATCACAGATGAGATAGGGATTTTCTGCCTCGTCGAATACGTCACTTTGTGTGACCAGGCTGATCTCTCCTTTGATCCCGTGGGGTTTGGTAAATTGTCCGATTTTGAAAACATCTTCCTGTCTGATCATGGATACTGGTTTTTATTTATTGTCTGGAGATCTGTGCTCCGATAGTATTTAATCGCTGGTCGATCTGTTCATATCCACGGTCAATCTGGTCTATATTATGGATCTGGCTGGTTCCTTCTGCACTCATGGCTGCAATCAGCATGGCGATCCCTGCCCGGATATCGGGAGAGACCATATTGGAATGGTGGAGTTTGTAGCGGTTTCCTAATCCGATCACGGTGGCCCGGTGAGGATCACACAGGATGATCTGTGCTCCCATATTGATCAGTTTATCCACAAAGAACAGGCGGCTTTCGAACATTTTCTGGTGGATCAGGACACTTCCTACGGCTTGTGTGGCTACTACCAGAAACACACTTAGCAGGTCAGGGGTCAAACCCGGCCAGGGTGCATCAGCGATGGTCATGATGGATCCATCCATGAAGGTTTCTATTTCATAGGATTGATGGGCGGGAATATGGATATCATCTCTCTGTTTTTCTACGGTGATTCCCAAACGCCGGAAGGCATCGGGGATGATTCCTAATTTTTCATATCCGGTATTTTTGATAAGCAGGTCGGATCCTGTCATGGCTGCCATACCGATAAAACTTCCTACTTCAATCATATCCGGCAGGATGGTATGGGTCGTGCCTTTTAATGTTTTAACCCCTTCTATGGTCAGCAGGTTGGAACCGACCCCTGAAATCCGGGCACCCATCCTGTTTAGCATATCGGATAGTTGTTGCAGGTAGGGTTCACAGGCGGCATTGTAGATCGTGGTAGTACCTTCTGCCAACACGGCTGTCATCAGGATATTGGCTGTTCCGGTCACAGATGCTTCATCTAAAAGCATATAGGCACCCTTGAGGTGTGTCGCCCGGATGTCGTATAGCTGATGGAGAGGATCATAATCAAATGCAGCCCCTAATTTTTGTATCCCGGTGAAGTGAGTATCCAACCGCCTGCGGCCGATCTTGTCTCCTCCCGGTTTAGGAAACTGGGCTTTTCTGAAACGGGCCACTAAGGGACCTACGATCATTACGGAACCTCTCAGGGAGCCGCTTCTCCGGATGAAGTCTTCTGTTTTCAGGTATTCCTGGTTAATTTCATCTGCCTGGAAGGTGTACGAATTAGTGGATATACGTTTCACTTTAACTCCCATAGCTTCCAAAAGCCGGATCAGGTTATTTACATCCAGAATATCCGGGATATTATGAATGGTTACTTTCTCCGGTGTGAGAAGTACGGCACAGATCACTTCCAGAGCTTCATTCTTAGATCCCTGTGGGGTGATTTCTCCTGTTAACGGATGGCCTCCTTCTATGATAAACGAACTCATCTGTTTTTACGGGGGAAGTTTTTCTTGGCATTACTGCCTCTATTGTTGCGGGCCAGTATATCCCGGCTTTCTGTTAGCTTGTAGGACTCTTCGTTCAGGACGATACTGCCCTGGGAAAGTTCTTCCAGGTCTTTGAATATTTTACGGTCGTCTACGGATTCTCTGTTCCAGGTCAGGAACGATTTTTTTATCTGGTTGGCCAGTAACTGGGTCAGTTGTTCCCGCTGGTCTCCCTCTTCCAGTTCGGTAGCCTTTTTGATCATTAACTCTAAGATCTTGCCATAGTGACGGTATTGGATCCGTGAGTTATTGTAAGGAATACGGGAGGGACGGGCATAGAGATTTTCTTTTTTAATAATTTCGTACGGATAGTCAATATCCAGTTGGAAATCGGCCATGATGGCCAGGTGATCCCACAGGATATGTTTGAAATCGTTGACGTCCCGTAGGTGAGGGAACAGATTTCCCATAATATTTATGATGATGTTTGCGCAGCGTTTGCGCTCTTTCCGGTCTTCTATTGTAATGCAATGATCTACCATATTCTGGATATTACGGCCATATTCCGGTAGAGTCAATCTCTTTAATTTTGTGTTATAATTCATTGTAATCTATATTATGGCACAAAGATATGTATTTTTTTTAAAAGTGGGGTACTTCTTTCTGTATGATCAGAAAGAAGCTGGAAAGCAAACCTGTACAGTAGTAGGTACATTCATTTTATTTTAATCCAGATAGACCCCTTTATCAGGATAACGGTAAAAGTCATACATTTGTTTAATTTGTTCCGGCAAAACTCTTTCCATAGAGAGGGGGGGCAGATGGTCTGCCGGGAAAAATTCTTTTCCCAGAATATCGAATGCTTCTGTAAAAGTTCCTCCGGTGATCCGGCAGAGTATAAAGAGTTTATAAGCGTAAAAGGGCATGGGAGGATGGGCATGTTTAGCTATGTCCATGACTGCTAACAACCGTTCCACTTCTACGTCTAATCCTGTTTCTTCTTTTACCTCTTTGACAGCAACTTCTCCCGGGGAGAAACCTATATCTGCCCAGCCACCCGGCAGTGACCAGCAGCCGTCCTGTTTTTCTTTTACTAACAGGATCTCGTCCTGATCATTGAAAACGACGGCACGTATGTCTACTTTGGGTGTGAGATACTCTTTCTGACGGATATATAAGGAACTGATATCTTCGAAGTTCTCTACACCGGTAGCTAAAGCAGCTATCTGATGGCTTATCCGGGATAGCTCTTCATAGCGTTCCGTGTCGTATTCACTTAAGGAATAGGTCAGTCCGTTACTGGCGAGTACGCCTATTCGTTGTGCTAATAGAATGAGTTCTTTTTGTTTATTCTGTACCATAGGATTCGAATAAAAGGTGTTCCCCTTCCTAAACGGAGAGGGCCGGGCTTTATTTTATAAAAGGAAAGGGAAAAACAGCGGTGTGATAATTTTGCAGGGGTAGAGAACAAAACTTCTAATGGATTGTTTTAGTATAAAGTTGGGTTCACTAAAAAAATAACAATATGATATTAAGTAGAGAATTATCTAATGCTTTAAATGACCAGGTGACTGCTCAGATGTGGTCTTCTAACCTTTATATGTCTATGGCTGCACATTTTATTATGCTGGGGCGTAAAGGGATGGCTTCGTGGATGAAACAAAAATCTTTGCAGGAACTGGAATCTGCTTACCAGCTGATTGAATATTCCCTGGCGAACGGGGGCCAGATCGTGATCGGTGTCATTAATTCCGTACCAACCGGTTTTGGTACTCCTTAGGAAATTTTTGAACATGCTGTTAAACATGAACAGCATCAGATTGAACTGATAGAAAAAGTAATCCATAAAGCTTCTGATGAAAAAGATACGGCAACAGAAGGTTTTATGAACGAGTTTAAAGCGGCTCGGGAAAAACAGGAATCTGCCCGGTCTGTTGTGGATAAATTGCAAGGTGATCAATTACTGGATGTCCTTGATCAGGAACTTGGCAAGTGACAATCAGGACTGAATTTATACTACCTGAAGGGGAAGATCTCAGATCTTTCCTTTTTTTGTTTGTATAGTTTTCCTTTTGCACTCCACCTATACAAAGAGCCACCGTAATGCTGTTCCCAGGATTACGGTGGCTCTACTTTTAGATTATATAAAAGATCACTTTATGCAAGTTTCTTTTATCCAGGTGCTATCTTAGCTTATAAAAAGTCTCTTACTTTTTAGAATTAGAAGACGATTTGAAACGTCCTTCAGAATCTCTCTGTTCGTTAGAAGCGTTAGAGCCTCTGCCAGAGTTAGAAGACTGTGAGCCACTCCCTGAATTAGATTGTGAACCACGTTGACTTGAATTAGAAGACGTAAAACGTCCCTGTGAATCACGATTCTGGTTGCCACTATTTGAGCTTCCGGAATTAGATGAATTTTTAGTTCTCATAAATAAATAAATTTATAATTAAATTATTTCCGGATACATATATATATCCGCTTTTTATCTCTACATTTTTGCAATATGTCTTTTCATCACTACTTCTCTCTCACCTCTGTTTTGGATGTGTAACTGAAAAAGCAGTTCTAACTTTAAAGAGGAGAAGCTTTTCGTATTTCATCTCACATTATGCAAACGTGTAACTGTACAATGAACAAGGTTTTACTGAATTAGTTCATCCCTGATTTAACAGGATATTCTAAAACGGGAACCTGAGGGGTTTCTTTAGGAAGAGAAGGGAAAACGTAAGGGAGTTTTTCTTCTTTTTTTACGTTAAAAAAATGGAGGTTTGTAACCTCTTTTATCAAACAGAATAATAAAACAGCAAAAAGTTAAAATCTTTGTGAATCCGGTTTAATAAAAAGAATCACTCCGGTAGATCGTAGTCTAAGAAGGTGTAATAAATGAAAGTAAATGTTATCTGTACGTTTTTTCGCGATGACAGGGAAAAGAGATTAAAGCAATAAAGAACGTATATTACGCAGGTTGTATATTGAAATAAACAGCGTATCCGGGAATGTTTTTCTTATTTTAGGTTTGAATTGAGAATAAGTAGGTGGTTTTTAGGAATGGAGATAAGGAAAGGCTGTTTTATATTTGTTGGGTTCTTATGTAGATAGAATAATTCTCTCTTGCTTAAACGCATATATAGTTTAATGTAATTTTTACTTTCTGATCTGATTTGCTTCTTCTACTAAGATCAGGACATTATATATAGAACACAGAGATATCACCTATCTTCTGTGTTCTTTTGCTTTCAGAAAGGTAGATAATAATAAGAAGAAGAATGGAAACTCCTATACCTTTTTATCATCATTTTTTTAATAGAATGAGATAACCGGATATGCATAAAAAAAGCTGATCCCTGTAGGGATCAGCTTTTTCTTACATTTATTTTATATGTGACTGACCTTGGCCAATTATCTGTTTTTAGTATTGTCTTTCCAGAATCCATGCATCCTGGAAGTTTGGCGCATATTTGGCTTTGATGGCTTCGCGGCTATCTACTGCGTCGGATTTATCGTTGAAGCTTGTTACAATCACCCGTAACATCCCTTCTTCATTTTCTCCTAATAATGGATTGTAACCGTCATTTTGCATCCGTTCTTTCAATGAATAGGCATTGGTCCTGTTTTTAAAACTACCAATGACCACACTGAAACGTTTCAATCCGTCCGCAT
Organism: Tannerellaceae bacterium; assembly: GCA_021201295.1. Lineage (GTDB taxonomy): Bacteria > Bacteroidota > Bacteroidia > Bacteroidales > Tannerellaceae > UBA4116. Next base: position 17,199 of record JAJQFE010000045.1, read on the forward strand.
TTTCTCCTTCAACGGGCTGAATCTTTTCCTGGCGGGTAGGTTCATCTGACGGTTTGGGTTTAGATACGGTCACTACTTCTTCCTCTTCAAATACTTCTACCGGGGCAGTGGATTCTTTTTCTTTGGCCTGTTCGTATGCAGCCTTATACGCACTTTGTTTAGGTTTACATGAGCCGAAAGCCAAAACCATGCTTAATGCAGCTCCAAATAACCAAATCTTATTCATACTATTCAGTTCTTAAATTAATGGAGCAAAGATATAAATATTATTTGCTAATTTCGCATTTAGATTCTAATATATTTTAACGCAGATGAATAAATCTATCGGAACAATGATCATGGCAACATCCGTATTAGTAGGGGCCTGTACTCAGGAGGCTAAAAAGGCAGAGGATTCCGCTCCTCTTATCGGACGTTCGGAAATTAAGGTGCCTTCCGGAGTGCTTACTCCGGAAGTATTGTATAGCATGGCACGGGTAACTGACCCTCAACTTTCACCGGATGGTTCTAAGGTCCTGTATGGGGTGACCTTTATGAGTATTGAACAGAATAAGGGGAACCGGGAACTCTTTGTGATGAACCCGGACGGAAGTGATAAGAAACAAATCACGCATACCCCCCATAGTGAGCAGAATGCTGTGTGGGTCAATGAGGGTAAAGAGATCGCTTTTCTTTCCGGTGAAGGAGGTAGTTCACAGATCTGGCTTATGAATGCGGACGGGACCAATCGCCGGAAAGTGAGTAACTATGATGATGGAATAAATGGTTTTCTTCTTTCGCCGGATGAAACCAAAGTGTTTTTCTTTACAGATATTAAATATGGTCAGCGTACGGTGGATGTGTATCCGGATCTTCCTAAGGCAACCGGGCGGATTGTAGACGATCTCATGTATAAGCACTGGGATGAATGGGTGGAAACGATTCCTCATCCGTTTATTGCCTCTTTTGATGGAAAAATGATGGGTGAAGCGACGGATATTATGGCAGGTGAGCCGTATGAATGTCCGATGAAACCTTTTAATGGGATAGAGAATTTTGCCTGGAGTCCGGACGGGAAACAGGTTGCGTATGCTTCCCGTAAGAAAACCGGGTTGGAATACAGTATTTCTACCAATTCCGATATTTATATATATAATCCGGAAACAGGTCAGACCTATAATCTTACCGAGGGTATGATGGGATATGATATGCATCCTGAATTTTCCCCTGACGGAAAATATATAGCCTGGATCAGCCAGGAACGTGATGGGTATGAATCGGATAAACACCGGTTATTTGTTGCTGATCTGGCTACCGGGGAGAAACAGTATATGACAGAAGCATTTGATTATGATGTAGATGCATTTCAATGGTTGCCGGACAGCCGTTCTCTCTATTTTATTGCCTGTAAGGAAGCGGTTACCCATATCTGGGAAATCCGGATGGATGATAAAGAGATTCGTCAGATCACAACCGGACAATATAATTATGTGGGAATGCATGCGGTCCATGGAACGATGGTTGCCTTACGTCAGTCTATGGAACGTCCGACAGAATTGTTTGCTGTCAATCCGCAGACCGGAGAGGCTACGGAGATCAGTTTTGAAAATAAAGAGATTGAGGATCAACTGATAGTTGGTAAGTCTGTTCCCCGCTGGGTGCAAACGACTGATGGTAAACAGATGTTGGTGTGGGTTATCTATCCACCCAATTTTGATCCGGATAAGCAATATCCGGCTTTGCTGTATTGTCAGGGAGGACCCCAGAGTACGGTCAGCCAGTACTGGAGTTTTCGCTGGAACTTCCAGATCATGGCTGCTAATGATTATATTATTGTGGCTCCGAACCGCCGGGGATTACCGGGTTTCGGACAGGAATGGCTGGAACAGATCAGTGGTGATTACGGGGGGCAGAATATGAAGGATTATTTTGCTGCTATTGATGATGTGGCTAAAGAACCGTATGTGGATGAAAACCGGTTAGGTGCAGTAGGAGCCAGTTATGGTGGCTTCTCTGTATTCTGGATGGCTGGTAATCATCAGAAACGTTTCAAAGCATTTGTGGCACATGCCGGTATATTCAATATGGAACAGCAGTATCTGGAGACAGAAGAGATGTGGTTTGCTAATTGGGACATGGGTGGACCTTACTGGGATACATCCAATCCGGTGGCTCAGCGGACATTTACCAACTCTCCTCACCGTTTTGTGGATCGTTGGGATACACCGATTCTGGTAACTCATGGTGAACTGGATTACCGTATTCTTGCTTCTCAGGGGATGAGTGCTTTCAATGCGGCTAAATTACGGGGAATTCCGGCTGAGTTACTGATTTATCCGGATGAGAATCACTGGATTGCCAAGCCCCAGAATGGCATCCTGTTCCAGCGTGTGTTTTTCCGTTGGCTGGATAAATGGTTGAAAGAATAAATAGAAAAACTGCCTGGATCATATGATCCAGGCAGTTTAAATTAGCACTAATGGTTGTAAATAGTAAGGTTTTGAACTAACGATTGAATGCTTAGGAATTATAGATTAATATCCGTCGTTTTGTACCAATGAAGGATTGCGTTGTAGTTCTTCAATAGAGATGGGCCATAACAGATCGGAAGAGGTAAAAGTCGCTCCTGACCCATTGACTGCTCCAATCAGGTTAACAAAAGTCACTTCTCCGGGGGTTGTCTCTGAAATACTAGGGAACATACCGGTTCTGGTACAATCATCCCATATCTTAAATTCCAGAGGGAACTCCCGTAAACGTTCAATCCAGCACTCTTTTACAAAATCATCCGTAGATAAGGCTTGCAGTTCGGAGGTATATTGAGCCACTGTCTTGCCGTCCATATCCGCACGGGCCTTAATCTGGGCAAGATAACCTGCCGCTTCTGCTGTTACGCCACTACTTTGGGCAATTGCTTCTGCTCCGATCAACAAGGCTTCCGCATACCGGTAAAAATTCCAGTCTTTGGTGGCTATACCTGTGGATAACAGTGCGTTTTCGTCATAGTAATACCAACATCCGGCCATATCGGAACTCCAGACAGCGCCGGTTTTAGGATGAGTATATTCCCAGTGGAAAAACTGATTAGGCTGGATCCGCAGGTCAGTGGGTTCATATATGTTCAGGAAACGATTGGTTGGACCCATCGTTCTTTCGAAAATAGAATAAGTTTCAAACAGGGATACGGCAGACGAACTAAATGCATAGGTTGGCCACCAGCTTCCATTGTTAATAGAGCTGTTAAATTCCTGAGCATAAATTACTTCGGGCAGGTCATCCGTAGAACGTAATTTATTGTAGGCACTTTCCATCCCCAGATTATCATGGGTTGTTAAGGAGTGAGGAGATTCGATCACTATTCTTGCCATTTCGGCGGCCTGACTGTATTTTTCCTGCCGTAAATAGACATTGGCAAGTGCCATAGCTGCAACATATTTCGTAATCCGGTGACTGTTATTTGTAAATGTAGCAGTAGATAAGGTATTGACAGCTTCATTCAGATCCTCTTCCATCAGCGCATATATAGTTGCGGTTGGTGTCCGTTCCAGGTATAAATCTTCTAATGATTCGTAAGGTTCTACCGGCATAGGTACATCTCCGAATGTTTTTACTAAGTAGTAATAATTAAACGCACGGAAAAATTTGGCTTCAGCAATTAACTGTTGAGCCATGGAGGAAGACATGTCAATTTCAGGGATGTGAGTGATGGCTCCGTTGGCCACATTGATTGCCCGGTAACAGTTATCCCAGATTTCATTGACTGTGGAGGACACTGTGTTGGTATATTGCTGGCGTGTTAACAAACGGGCATATTGACAAATCATTTCCTGACCTTCGTAACTATTGATAAAATATCCGGTCAGCATTGCATCGACAGATGCCACGGGACCAATATAAGCGCTACCTGCATTGGACATACGGCCCGGAGCTCCGTTCCTGTACAAATAATTTACATTTGCCAGTGCCTGTGCTTCTGTTTCGTAGTAAGTGGCAGATGTGATTGAAGACTTTGGATTCTCTTCAAGAAAACTATCACAAGCTGTCATCAGTAATAGGCTTGCACATGTGAATATATATACTATCTTTTTCATGTTTATTCGTTTTATTTAGATGAATTAAAATGTTACATTCAGACCTAAGGTGAACGTTCTGGCTCTTGGATAAGAGAAGAAGGTCATATTTTGGCCAAACTTATTATCCTCGTCCTGGGAGGTACTTTCCGGATCGTAGCCTTTGAAGTCTTTGGAAGTGATCAGGAACAGGTTATTGGCACTTCCATATACCCGTAATGCTGAAATTCCCAGTGTTTTACATATGTGTGAAGTAAAGGTATATCCCAGTTGTAACATATTCAGGCGTAGGTAAGATCCGTCTACGATCCAGGATGAGTCTACAGTGGTATCCTGTCCGGCATGCCCGGAGTTGGATAAAAAGATCGCCTGTTGCATGGTATTCGAATTGGTTCCGTCATATGCATCATACAGGATGGAAGTTAATCCGTTGGTAATACCAAAGCGGTCATAAACAGAGTGATAATATTGCTGCATAGTTTCTACGCCTAAAACAAACTGGAAGTCAACTGTCAGGTCGAAGTTTTTGTATCTGAAGTTATTGATGAAACTTCCCGTCCAGTCTGGCGTACCTTTTCCTAAAATTTCTTTTTCTTCGGAGCGTTTGGCACGGCCTACCTGGTTCAGGTCACACAAACCTGCGTTGTAGTCTTCTTCTGTATACACACCATATCTTCTGTATCCGTAAAAACTGTTCATGTTTTCGCCAACCCGGATGATACTTTCAGCGCCACCTACCCATTCATTTAATAAAATATCTTCGTCATTATCACCTAATGACAATACTTTATTCTTATTATAGTTCATGTTAAGTGTCAGTCCCCATTCAAATTCTTTGCTTCTCACAGGAATTGCATTTACCATAATATCTACCCCCTGGTTTCTCACTGAACCAATATTTTTAAATACCGTAGAAAAACCGGTGGATGTCGGGATCGGACAATCCAGTAACAGGTCTGTTGTTTTCTTATTATAATAAGCAAAATCCAGGTTCAGGCGGTGGTTAAAGAGACCCAAATCAAAACCGATGTCCCACTGGGCGGTTTTTTCCCATTTCAGGTCAGGGTTTGCTATGGTGTTTATATAGGAATAGGGGGCACGGGTACCGTCCAGTAAAAGAGTACCGGCTCCTACGGTTGCCAGTGATTTGTACGGATCAATTTCTGAATTACCGGTCAATCCATAGCTGGTGTGGAGTTTGAAGTCACTGATAGTAGCGATATCTATGAGAAAATCTTCATTAGACACATTCCAGGCCAGACCGGCTGAGGGGAAGAATGCATATTTATTATTTTCACCGAATTTGGACGAACCATCTATACGTCCGGTGACTGTTGCTGAGTAGCGGTCATTATACGTGTAGGCCAAACGTAAGAAATAAGAGTTCATGGAATGTTCCTTCCATTCGGAGGTAGGTGGGTCAGGGGTGGTTCCTACGCCCATATTATTCCATCCGTAGAAATCATCATCAAAACCTTCTGTATACAGATAGTCATAGTCGTAGGTAGTTTTACTCCAGGAAAGACCAGCCATAGCATTGAGCCTGTGTTTATTTAATACCTTGTTGTAAGTCAGGTAGGTCTCTTCCTGCCAGTAAAGTTCGTTGGTGTTACTTCTGTAAGCCCATCCGTTAGGCATGGAGATGTTGTTCAGCAACACAGAAGAATATCCTTTGGTTCGTAAATATTTATTATCAATCCCAAACTGAGTTTTCAGATCCAGTCCATCCATTAAATGAAAGGTGACTGCCGCATTACCGAAGATTTTGGTATTGTATCTCATGCGCTGCTGTAAATCCAGAATCATCACCGGATTAGACATGCCTTCAAAACCAAACGTATTATTCAGTGTGGAGGAAGCAGAAGTGGTATAGTCACCGTTTTTGTCACGCACAGGTAGCCATGGCAACATTTCAATCATCGTACGACGGGCTTCCTGTAGACCTCCTGTTTCCGGAGTATATTGGCCCCAGGTATGGTTGACCAATATATTGATAGAAGTAGAAAGCCAGGATAGTGGTTTGGCATCATAGGCTATTTTAGAGTTTAAACGTTTGCTGTATGTATTATTTACAATACCCTGTTGATCTGTAAAATTTAAAAACGCACCCATGGAAGAATTTTTTCCACCCTGTTGAATATTGATCTGGTGGTTGTGAGAAAGGGTGGAACGGGTTGCTTCTCTTTGCCAATCCGTATCGTACAAAGGATTTCCGTAGGCATCGAAATAGTCACTATCGTTAAACCAGTCAGCACGATTTAACGACCAATTATATCCGTGATACTTGTTTTCATTGGCAAGTCCTATCATGAATGCATCTACCCATTCCTGGGCATTGAGTGTATCCATATAACGGGCAACGGTACTTAATGTCATGGAGCCCTGATAACTTACCACGGTCCCTTCACTTTTATTTCCCCGTTTGGTGGTGACTAATATAACCCCATTCGCACCACGTGCTCCATAAATAGCGGCTGCGGAAGCATCTTTCAGTACCTCAATACTTTCAATATCATTGGGGTTCAACAAATGAAAATCAGACATAGCCACACCATCTACAACATATAAGGGATCCGAAGAAGAGTTAATGGTAGACATACCACGGATCACTACCCTGTTCGCATAGGCTCCCGGTTGGCTGGAGTTCGAGAAGATGTTTACTCCGGATGCTTTTCCACGCAAATTTTCCAGGGGACTAAAGTTCTGTGATTTAACCATATCCTCTCCTTTTGCCACTGCAATAGAACCTGTTACATCAGATTTACGCATGGTACCATATCCCACCACAACCACTTCATCCAATGTTTGTGTATCTTCCACCAGAGTGATGTTAATTACTTTTTGAGTACCTACGGCAATTTCCTGGGTAAGGTATCCTATATAAGAAAACTGTAGTGTGGCTCCTTCGGAGACTATAATAGAATAATTACCGTTAAAATCGGTGATGGTTCCGTTGGTGGTTCCTTTTTCAACGATGTTGGCTCCGATCACAGGGTCCCCATAATTATCTGTTATAACGCCTACGATGGTGTTACTTTGTTGGGTGATTCCATTATAGGAGGAAGGGCTAGCAAAAGAGGTCCATACAGTTAGAAAAAATAAGAATGTGGATATTCTCATAATATCCAATACTTTCTTAGTGTGATGATTTTTTAATAATAAAAGATCGTACCAAGAGTTATGTTTCATGACTTTGTAACATTAGTTTGTTTTTGTTAATAAATTGAATAAAATTTTAGTTAGATTGCCTCTATTGGGTAGTTACTGCTACCACTTACTTGTCGTATAAAAGGGTATTTATGTCATAGGCATTTTGTTATTTGGGTTAGACAAAAGGTTTACTGATTATTTAATTGATCAAAAAGCATTCATATCTTTTTTTCTTATTGTATTAATTTTTTAAGTTTACTTATAGGTTATACAAACATTTATATCAACAAATGACTGGTATGTAGCAAAAGATAAATCCCGTGCTGTTACCCTAAACTTATTTGTTAATATTAAATAGAGAAATCGTTTTGAAAGAACTCTCTCCATTCTTAACAATTGCAAACGTAAAAAAAAATTAAAACAAAACTAACAAAAAATAATTTTTTTTACATAAATGATCTTCTTACAACACAAAAACAGTAATTCATTTTAATCTTTTGAAACATATTAATTATTTATTTCAATAAACTTAATCTCCCGGTATTACTTTAACT
>JAJQFE010000046.1 GCA_021201295.1 Tannerellaceae bacterium
GTAATTATTTTTTTAATTTGGTGAAGAATTTTTGTTTTGAAAATCCCTCTAACCCTTCTCAAATTTATAATATGGAAAACATTCAGATTGGTTTATTGTTGATGGCAGTTGGGATGACTACAGTTTTTTCAATTCTTTTACTTGTTATCTATCTGGGAAAAGGGTTGATATTGTTAGTCAATAAATATGCTCCCGAAGAAGAAATTGTGAAAAGACAGGTTACCCAGAACCAGACGAACGTACGGGGAAATACTATTCCCGGCACTACTACAGCAGCGATTGTGTCTGCTATTAGCATATTGACATCAGGACAAGGCAAAGTGACGAAGATAGAAAAATTATAAAACAAGCTATACATAGTAAATATTATGAAAAGAGAAATCAAATTCAGTTTGGTCTTTAGAGACATGTGGCAATCAGCTGGTAAGTATGTACCCCGAGTAGACCAACTTGTAAGAGTAGCCCCTGCTATTATTGAAATGGGATGTTTTGATCGTGTAGAAACAAACGGCGGGGGATTTGAACAGGTAAATTTATTGTTCGGAGAAAATCCAAATAAAGCAGTACGTGATTGGACAAAACCATTCAATAAGGCAGGTATTCAGACTCATATGCTGGATCGTGCTTTAAATGGTTTGCGGATGAGTCCGGTGCCGGATGATGTACGCCAACTATTTTATAAAGTTAAAAAAGCACAGGGAACAGATATTGCCCGTACTTTTTGTGGTTTGAATGATATACGGAATATTGCTCCGTCAATCAAATATGCTAAAGCAGCAGGAATGATTTCCCAATGTGCTTTAAGTATTACCCATTCACCTATTCATACAGTAGAGTATTATACGAAGATGGCCCTTGAACTGATTGAATTAGGTGCAGATGAAATCTGTATAAAAGATATGGCAGGTATTGGCCGGCCTTATTCTTTGGGACAGATTGTAAAAAATATTAAGGAAAAACATCCTGAAATCGTTATTCAGTATCATAGCCATGCAAGTCCCGGATTTAATGTAGCTTCTATTCTGAAAGTATGTAATGCCGGCTGCGATTATATAGATGTAGGTATGGAACCGCTTTCATGGGGCACCGGTCATGCAGACCTTCTGACAGTACAAGCTATGTTAAAAGATGCAGGCTATAAAGTTCCTGAAATTAATATGGAAGCGTATATGAAAGTATGTAGTATAGTTCAGGAATTTATGGATGATTTCTTAGGATTATATATCAGTCCTAAAAATCGTCTGATGAATTCTCTTTTAATAGGTCCTGGTCTCCCTGGTGGTATGATGGGTAGTCTAATGACTGATCTTGAAAAGAATCTGGAAACTATTAATAAAAGTAAAGCAAAAAATAATCAACCTTTGTTAACCCAGGATCAATTGTTGATCAAATTATTTGATGAAGTGGCTTACGTATGGCCACGGGTGGGTTATCCTCCATTGGTAACTCCTTTCAGTCAGTATGTAAAGAATCTGGCTTTAATGAATGTGATGCAGATGGAGAAAGGGAAAGCCCGCTGGAGTATGATCGCTGATGATATCTGGGATATGATCTTAGGTAGAGCAGGTAGACTGCCAGGACCGTTGGCACCGGAAATTATTGAAAAAGCTAAGGTAGAAGGACGAGAATTCTTTGATGGAGATCCTCAGTCCAACTATCCGGATTCATTGGATAAGTATCGTAAATTAATGAACGAGAAGCAGTGGGAAACAGGAGAGGACGATGAAGAATTGTTTGAATATGCTATGCATCCTGCTCAATATGAAGCTTATCGTTCAGGTAAAGCTAAAGTAGAGTTTGTTGCTGATGTAGCTCAGCGTAAAGCTGCTAAAGAAGATGCTGCTAAACCTGCTGCCAAAGAAACTGCTCCTGCTGTGATTGGTCTACCTACTACTTCACAGATACTGACTGTAGATGTAAATGGAGAACCCTATAGAGTAACTGTAGCATTTGGTGAAACGGCAGCTACTCCGGCAGCTTCGACGACATTAACAGCTCCGGCTCCTATTTCTATTGCAGGTGGTGCAGGCCAGGAAGTGTTGTCTCCGTTGGAAGGTAAATTTTTCCTTGTAAAGAATGCTTCTGATACTCCTCTTAAAGTAGGTGATGTTGTCAAAGAAGGAGATGTACTTTGTTATGTAGAAGCTATGAAAACCTATAATGCCGTTCGTGCTGAGTTTGGTGGTACTGTGACTGCTATTCTTGCTAATACAGGAGATGGGGTTTCTGAAGATGATGTATTAATGACTATACAGTAATGAACGAGATACTTCAAAATCTGTATGATATGACTGCGTTCAGTAATATTATTGCTGAACCGCAGTTTCTGGTTATGTATCTTATCGCCTTTATATTGCTTTATCTGGGGATTAAGAAACAATATGAGCCCTTATTACTTATACCTATTGCTTTTGGTGTTTTATTAGCCAATTTTCCCGGGGGGGGGATGGGTGTAATCCAGGCAGATGAAAATGGTATGGTCAATGTTCATGGAATCATGAAAAATATATGGGAAATGCCTCTTCATGATATTGCTCATGAATTAGGTATCATGAACTTTGTTTATTATATGTTGATCAAAACCAGTTTTCTTCCACCTATCATCTTTATGGGAGTAGGAGCATTGACAGATTTTGGACCGATGCTTCGTAATCTCCGTTTGTCTATTTTTGGAGCTGCTGCCCAGTTAGGTATATTTACTGTAGTATTAGTAGCTATTTTATTGGGATTTACCCCTCAGGAAGCTGCTTCTTTGGGAATTATTGGTGGTGCAGATGGTCCAACCGCTATTTTTACTACTATTAAATTAGCGCCTCATTTATTAGGACCTATCGCTATTGCTGCTTATTCTTATATGGCTTTAGTTCCTGTTATTATTCCTCTTGTAGTAAATATTTTTTGCTCTAAAAAGGAATTAACTATTAATATGAAAGAGCAAGAGAAGAAATATCCTTCAGAAGTTGAATTTAAAAATATGCAGGTTTTGAAAATTATTTTTCCTATTACGGTAACTACTATCGTTGCTCTATTTGTGCCGAGTTCAGTTCCTTTGGTAGGGATGTTAATGTTTGGTAACCTTGTCAAAGAAGTAGGTATAAATACTTTCCGTTTATACGATGCGGCTTCTAACAGTATTATGAATGCGGCTACTATATTTTTAGGTCTTTCTGTGGGAGCTACTATGACAGCGGAAGCATTTCTGAATTTTACAACGATAGGTATTATTGTAGGAGGGTTCCTTGCTTTTGCACTTTCTATTACAGGGGGTATTTTTTTTGTAAAAGCATTTAATTTATTTACTAAAAAGAAAATTAATCCATTGATTGGTGCTACAGGGTTAAGTGCTGTTCCTATGGCATCACGTGTTGCTAATGAAATAGGATTAAAATATGATCCTAAAAATCACTTATTGCAATATTGTATGGCAAGTAATATTTCCGGTGTAATTGGATCAGCGGTCGCAGCGGGGGTATTGATCTCATTTTTAGGGTAACTAATTGTTTGATTAAGAATATTGAATCTGAATCTCCGAAGAAAAGTCTTCTTCGGAGATTTTTATTTTCTGTAAACAGGATATTTTGTCTGTTTATTCGTAAAAAACCAGTTCTAAAGAAATTAATAAAGTGGAAAAAATATTTGCAATCCATGATGTTATAAAAAAATATTTAGTTTAATTTGTGTTCTATTAATAGGATAACTTATCCTTTTTAAATGTATTTGAATATGAAGGACACTCAGGAAACTAATTTACCAATTGAAGAAACCGGTAAATTAGAAGAAACTAAAGCTCCGGTTACAACTCCGGAAAACACCACAGAGGAGGTAGTATCAACCGAGTCTTCGGAAGAAGTAGCCGAGGTTCCTGCTAATGAAATATTGGTAGAAACAGTTGATTTAGTTTTAACGAATGTTACGGAAGAGCAACCGGAAACAGGTAAAGAAGTAGCTACGGTTGCTGGTGGAATTGGTAAATTTACGAAAGAAGAAATCCTTAATAAACTAACAGAGTTAGTGGAAGGACCGGTTGAGTCTGTCCGTACTGAAATAGAATCACTTAAACAGGCATACTACAAGTTGCATAGAAATGAGGTGAACGCATTGAAAAAAGCATTTATAGAAAATGGTGGAGAAGAAAATTCTTTTGTTGCTCTGGAAGATGAAACTGAAAGTAAGATTAAAGAACTTCTCGCAGTCTATAAAGAAAAACGTGCTGCTCAGATAGCAGAAGAAGAACAGCAAAAGGCTACTAATTATACCTTAAAACTTCAATTGATAGATCGTTTAAAAGCTCTTACAGAAAGTCAGGAAGATTTTAATAAGTTGTATGATAAATTTAAAGAAATTCAGCAAAAGTGGAAAGAAATAAAAGCTGTACCACAGGAACATGCCAATGAATTATGGAAAAATTATCAGATTTATACTGAGAAGTTCTATGATATCATAAAGATAAATAATCAGTTTCGTGATTATGATTTTAAAAAAAATCTGGAGTTAAAAACTGCTTTATGCGAAGCAGTAGAAAAACTGGAAAGAGAACCAGATATTATCTCTGCTTTTCATCAATTGCAAAAACTTCATCAGCAATGGCGGGAGATAGGACCTGTTACTAAAGATCTTCGTGAAGAGATTTGGGGACGGTTTAAGGAGGCTTCAACAGTTATAAATAAATGTCATCAGGAACATTTTGAATCTTTAAAAGCAAAAGAACAGGATAACCTGGAGGCTAAAACAGCGATTTGCGAAGAGATTGAAAGTATTGATTTTGATCAGTTAAAGACCTTTAAAGACTGGGAAGCCAAAAATAAGGAGGTCATTGCTCTTCAGGAAAAATGGAAAACTATTGGTTTTGCTCCTAAAAAGTATAATGTAAAGATTTTTGAACGTTTCCGTGCTGCCTGTGATGTTTACTTTAATAAAAAAAGTGAATATTATAAAGTAGTAAAAGAGGAAATGGAACAGAATCTGGAACTCAAAAAAGCTTTATGTGAAAAAGCAGAAGCTTTAAAAGATAGTACGAATTGGAGAAAAACAACAGAAAAAATGATTATTTTGCAAAAAGAGTGGAAAACAATCGGTCCTGTTGCCCGTAAATATTCAGATTCTATATGGAAACGTTTTATTGCTGCCTGTGATTATTTTTTTGAACAAAAGAATAAAAATGTTTCTTCACAGAAAGGGGCAGAGCAAGGAAATTTGGCGGCTAAGAAAGAACTCATTCAGAAAATAAAGGATCTGGATGCAACTTTGGAGCATGAAGAAGCTTTGTCTACATTAAAAGCTTATATGGCTGAGTGGAATGTTATAGGCTTTGTTCCTTTTAAAGAAAAGGATAAAATTTATAAAGAGTATCATGAGGCTATAGATAAACAGTTTGATCGCCTTAAAATAGGCCAGAGTGAGCGCCGGATGCAACCTTTTCGTAGTAATATAAATGAAATTGCCGGAGGCGAGAAAGGAAAAGGAAAATTATATGGAGAACGTGAAAGATTGATGCGTACCTATGACCGGATGAAAAATGAACTTCAGACTTATGAAAATAATATAGGATTTCTGAGTATTTTTTCAGAAGGTGGTGGTAGACTCGTAAAAGAAATGGAACGGAAAATCGAAAAGTTAAAAGATGAAATGGTGCTGATAGTAAAGAAAATAGAGACTATTGATGAAAATTTGGAATAATTTTTTAGCTATAAAAGAAATAGGAAAGGACACAGATTAATTAATAGTCTGTGTCTTTTATTATATAGATTTTGAACTATGGCCCCCAAATTGCATTATTTTAATCCCGGTCATGAAACAGCCGTTTTGTATGGCAAACAAAATTATACCCCTTCCAAAGCAGTTTCCATTATGATGCGAGATCTGGCTTTCTTACCGGCTTGGTATAGTGATCCAAAAGATTATATAATAACAACACGCAATAAAGAAGCCCTTTTTCTTTCCGGTTTACCGGATTTTATACGTCCGGATGTAAACTTAATTGGAAAGGAGGAACTTTTTTCCTATGATTTTTCCGGAGAAGAAATTACGTTTAATCCCTGGGGAATAAGTCCTTCTGTTATCCACTCTTTTAAACATTTGAACCAGGCTATTAAAGTTTCTGACTGGAAAAAAGAGTATAGATATCTTACAAGTCGTCAGGCTGCTATAGATGTATATAAGGAAATAAAAAAGTGGTTATCTTATCTGTCTTTTCCTGATATTCCTGTGGTTTTTACGGAAGAAATCTACCTAAATTCTTTTCTGGAAAAGATTCCTCAAGTGATCAAAACTCCTTATTCCTCTTCCGGACGGGGATTACTTTGGATAAAGGAGGGAAAGATAACAGTAAAGGAAAGAGAGTGGATACAGGCTATGTTAACTAAACAAGGTTTTTTGAGTATAGAACCAGTGTTAAATAAAATTCAGGACTTTGCTCTTGAATTTTATTCAGATGGAAAAGGAAAAATAGAATTTAAAGCTATATCTGTATTTCAAACCTGTTCAAAGGGAGCATATACAGGAAATTATTTAGGCATAGAGAATGAATTTCTTTCTCAAATTTACCGTGAAATAGGAGAAGAAACCTATCATACTATTAAAACCATTCTGATAAAAGTTTTAGAGGTTACATATGCCTTTACATATGAAGGTTATTTAGGCGTGGATATGATGTTGTATAGAAAGTCAGATGGAACTGTGGGTATACATCCCTGTATTGAAATAAATCTGCGTCATACCATGGGACTATTAGCTTCCTGTCTGTATACAAAATATCTGGCACCGGCTTCCAGGGGAACCTTTTATATTAAATATGAAGGAAAACAGGGAAAGGCATATGAGAAGCATACGATGGATCAGGAAAAATATCCTTTGGAGTGGGAAAAAGAAAAGATAAAAAAAGGTTATCTGGCTCTCTGTCCTGTGGATAATCAGACAGAATATAGGGCCTATATTAGAGTGGAATAAATTATAAATGGTAAATTCTTTTGTATATGGTAATTAAGATTATCATATACAAAAGAATAAAGTACATTATTTTATCGATTATTCTTAATCAGGTTTATAAATTCTTCCCGGGTTTTAGCTTGTTGAAAAAAACCGGTAAAATCAGAAGTAGTTGTCAGAGAGTTTTGCTTTTCTGCCCCTCTCATCTGCATACACATATGTTGTGCTTCTATTACTACCATTACCCCCAAAGGATCCAACGTTTTTTGAATACATTCTTTAATTTGTAGAGTCAATCGTTCCTGAATTTGTAAACGACGGGCAAATATATCTACAATACGGGGTATTTTGCTGAGCCCGGTAATATATTTATTAGGTATATAGGCTACATGGACTTTTCCAAAAAAAGGAAGAATATGGTGTTCACAGAGAGAGAAAAAATCAATATCTTTTACAATCACCATTTGTTTATAATCTTCTTCTAAAAACATGGCAGAGGCAAGTACCTCTGCCGGATCTTCATGATAACCTTTTGTAAGAAACCGGAACGCTTTTGCTGCTCGGTCGGGCGTTTTAATTAATCCTTCGCGTTCCGGATCTTCACCAATCAATTTGATAATCTGTTTATAATGATCGGCCAATTCTTTCCGTTCACGAAGTGTATCCTTATTTACTTCTTTCATTCTACTTACTCAATTATATCTAATAGCTAGCTATTCTTCATAGCTAGTTTCATAGTCATATCCATTCTCTTCGTGGATAGGTAATTTTACCTCTTCTCTGACAATATACATTTCTTTTCCAAAAGAAGGAAATGCATTAGTCAACTGACGTAACATATAATAAGCTTCTTCGTGAGAACCATAATCTCCGACACGGAGTCTCCAGAAAGGAGCGTTATAAGTTACATAAGTAGGTATATCAGGAAAATGCTGATTTACTTCTTTCTCTTTATTAAAAGCTTCATCTTTGGATAGTCTTGGACTATTTCCTGAAAATACCTGAACTCTATATCCCTGTACCTTTAAATAGGTTTTGTTATCCGTTTTTTCAATATTAGGGCCATATTCCCGTGCACCTACCATATTATGGATAGCTACTGTCTGATTAACGATAACATCTCCTTTTCCTGGTCCGGAATCTTCTAAAGAATCAAAAATAGTAATTCTTTGTTGGTTAAGATCCTGAGCCATAAGACCGGTAATACCGGCTAAAAACAAAAATAACCATAATTTATATAGGACTTTTCTCATACTTTTATTTATTTAATAGCATGTTAATTAAACAAAAACACGCAGACCAGCATATTGACAAAGGATATGACTTAGTCTGCATGTAAAAGTTTAATTAAAAATATCCTTATGGTCAAAATGCTTCAACAATAGGTAGAAAGTTTTCAACAGATAAAGATGCTCCACCAATAAGACCTCCGTCTACATCAGGTTTAGATACTAATTCTTTTACATTTCCCGCATTCATACTTCCGCCGTACAGGATAGAACAGTTGTCTGCAATTGATTGTTCATATTTTGAAGCGATGGTTTGACGAATATGAGTATGAATTTCTTGTGCCTGGTCAGCGGAAGCCGTTTTGCCTGTACCAATAGCCCAAACCGGTTCATAGGCAATCACAATTTTACTGAAGTCTTCCCGTGAAAGATCAAATAAAGAACTTTTAATCTGCTCATCTACTACGTCAAAGTGTTTACCGGCTTCTCTTTCTTCCAGTACTTCACCAATACAGAAAATAGGGGTTAAGCCATTTGCTAAAGCCAGAATCACTTTTGTTTTCAATATCTCCGGAGTTTCATGATAATAAGCACGTCTTTCAGAATGGCCTAATATCACATATTTTGCCCCTGTAGAAGCTACCATAGCAGCAGAAACTTCACCGGTATAAGCTCCTTTTTCCTTATCAGCACAGTTTTGAGCAGCAACACCTATTTTATTAGTATCAATAGCAGCCACTACACTTGCCAAATGAGTAAAAGGAGTACCGATAATTACATCACATTTAGGAGTTTTACCTTGTAAAGCCTCATTTAAACCTTTAGCCAGTTCCAAACCTTCACATAGGGTAGTGTTCATTTTCCAGTTACCAGCAATAATATTCTTTCTCATACTTTAATGATTTATAAATATATAATAAATTGATTTCTTATTCTTTAACAGCTTCTTTGTCTGTCTCTTTTCTACGACGGTTTCGGAAATGATCGTATATCCAAACCAACAACAAAGGTAAACTAAAACTTAATAGGTTTTGCCTAATCGATACCTGTTGTTTATGGTACTCATTTATTTTTTCTTCCAGGTACTCCCTTACTACAGTTTCAATTTCCTCTTCTGCCGGAATATCTTTGTAATGCCATTTCTTTAAAATTGTTCCGTTTTGTAATAGGATCAAACCAGGGTTAGAACGTATAATAGTTTTAAGAAATGTTTCATCCGCTGTAAGAAAACGATATTCCGCACCTGTTCTGTCACTCCAGATTTCTATTTCGTTATCTGAAGATCCTGTAACCGCATAAAAATTAATATTTTTATCCAACGTATAATCATATACATTATTGATCTCATCAATTCTCTCATCACTGGCTTTTTCCACCTTGGATAAAATTAATAAAAAAATGGGTTTATCATTACTTAATATTTCCTCAGACAGATTATCCCCTGTTTCATTATATAAGTCAAAAGAGGCAATAGGAGGGACATACCCCTGTTGAACCAATTCTGTTCTGGATTCGACAAAAGACCATTCCGAATCATCTGCCGGATAATCTTCCAACCCAAATTCTTTTGTAATACCATCTTTCTCATAGATGAAAGAATATATATAGTTATCTTCCGGTGCCCCTTCCGGTATAGACATTAAATCAGGAATATTGACCCCTATTTTATATGGCCGAAAATCCAGGATAGGTAAATGATTATAGTTTCTATAAGAAAAGGTAATACAGAAGAGATAGGCAAACAGAGCAACAAACCAATAGGCTTTATGAGTAAAAAAAGGTAAAATATGTTGATTATAGACAAAAATAAAAATAGCTGCTGCTAATAAGACAAGATTTTTATAAAATGTTTCCCAATTAGAAATAATAAGAGCATCCCCAAAACATCCACAATCTGAAACCGGTTCAAAAAGAGCCAGATATAAGGTTAAAGGAGTCATAAATGCCATAAATATCAGGACAAGAAAAGAAGAGTAACGACGGTAGACTCCCATTCCTATGCAAATTCCCAAAGTAAATTCAGCAGCAATGATATTACAGGAAAATAACGTAGAGAAAGCCCGTAACCCATCTAAGCCAAATGACGCCAGATATTCTTCTATTTTTATAGCAAAACCTACCGGATCTATAGCTTTAACCACTCCGGAAAAAGTGAAAACTACTCCGATCAGAAGCCGGGATAATTCTACGGTTATTTTTATGATCGTATCTTTATATTTCATATTAGTATTCGCCAAACTCCAGTTTGATCAATCCGAATAAAGCATAGTTGATCATATCCATATAGTTTGCATCTATTCCTTCTGAAACAAGAGTTTTCCCTCCGTGACTTTCAATCTGTTTGGTCCGGTATATCTTCATAAGGATGAGATCTGTATAGGAACTGATTCGCATACTGCGCCATGCTTCATCATAATCATGATTTTTAGCATACATTAATTCTTTAGTAGTATTAATATGTTTATCATATAATGCTAAAGCCTGTTCATTCGAAATATCTGTAGTATCAGCAAACCCCAGTTCTAACTGGATAAGACCGATTACTCCATAGTTGACAATAGCAATAAATTCAGGTTTAATTCCTTCGTCAACCATATTTACCTGTTTAGTTTCCAGACTACGAATACGATTTGCCTTAATAAATATCTGGTCAGTAATAGACTCCGGCCGCATAATCCTCCAGGAAGACCCGTAATCTGTTAACTTTTTTTTAAATAGTTCTCTGCAAAGAGAAATGACTGTATCAAATTGTTGATAGGTATCCGGCATATTAAACAAGATATAGAGTATATATTATCGAATACAAATATACATGATTATCGCCTAATAACTAGTATTACTTTTTAAAAACATCTTCATCTGACCGGATTGTTCATCCAGGGTGCAGAATAAAAAATTAGCCTATTTTCCGGAAAGTTCATTTTTTTTAAGGACAAATAAAGGAAGAAAAATGAATATACCCAAGAAAGACATAATAAGTCCTCCGATTGTACCGGCAGCTAACGGGAACCAGAAACCTTCTTTTTGTGAACCGAGCATAAAAGGAATAAAGCCTAATATGGTGGAAATGATAGTCAGGAAAATAGGGGTGATCTTTGCATTCCATGCTTTCAGGTAAGCCTGTAAAGGAGCCATCGCTGGTTTGGAAGAAAGGATTTGGTTATATTTATTTAATATGTAAATACTTGCATTTACTGTAATGCCACACAAAAGAATAAAAGATGCGAATCCTCCCTGGTCAAAGTTAAGTTTGAACCAGTAGAAAGTAAAAAATACACCGATATAAGAAATTGGAATTACAAAAATAACAGCTAACGGCTGTTTAAGAGAATTAAATAAAATACTGGTAGTAAAAAAGATAATTACAATAATAAGTAGTAGTAGCAGGTATTGTTTGTTGTCTTTCTTTTCCCAGCTCCAGAAAAGTTCATCTTTTTCAGCAGTATAGCCCATCGGAAGCAAGGCATTAAATTCTTTTAAAGTTCGTTCCTGTATTCAGGTTCCCTGGGCACTGGCACCGATATATTCATATTGCAGGCATAATCGGTATTGTTGATTTACTTTAGCAACCTTTTGAGGTGCTTGTCCCTTTTCAATTGTAGCTAATCCTGCTATTTTATAAGGAATTCCCTGTATATACTGTGGGATATGTTGCATGTTCCACAAATCATATTCCCGGGATTGAACAGACATAAGCTTTAATTTTTCCAGTTCATTTTCTATTACTATTGTTCCGGCATATAGATTTTGTGTAAAAACCGGAGAGAGATTCATACAATTGTATAGGCAATATATTCTCCTCTGCTAGGCGTCGGATATCTAAATTGAAATTAAATTCCTGATAATCATCTTTCCACCATGAGTATTCTGAATTAATGGATACTTCTCTGATCCGGCGATAACTAAGTAATTTTTCTTTTAGTTTTTCCGCCCATTCATATAACTCATCATAATTATATCCGAATAGAGTGATCCGGAAATTTCCGGCGCTCTCCCGGACATCATTGCTAAATCCCATATCCTGCAATCCCCATACATTTCAGCTTCCTCCTCCTAATTCTAATGCTTTACTGATCACCCGGTTTTTCAGGAGATAGGGAAATCCACTATATTCACTATCTTTAGTAAAATAGATATTAATTTCTGCTTGTTGGGCATTATAAATATATGTCTGGAATTGTCGGATCTCTTTATAAGTACTTAGGTAAGCTTCCATCCGTCCGATCAGGTGATTCATCTGTTCAATGGTAGTTCCGGTAGGCATACTGGTACTTACATGTAATATAGTTTCTTCATTTCTGGTAAAATAGCTTCCTTCATAAACTTTCTGGACAAATAGCCGGAGAGTACCTCCTAAACCTTTATCTAAAACAGGTTTTATTTTATCCTTATAGATTTCTTTGGAAGTAATAGTATTGTATTTGTCTGCCATACGAAGCATAAAAGGAGAAAAGTCTTTATATTCTGTTTCAATTTTATCAGGCAGCATAAATACCGGAATTCCGAAAGCCAGCAATAAAAGGAAACAGACCGTTTTTTCCAGCGGGATAAAAAACTAATCTGAAGTTCGTAGTATCGACTGAAATATATACTTATCTTATGGAAGCCCTTAAATGAACGTATAGAGTTATTTTTTCGTTGGTGTAAATTTAATTTTTCAATCATAGCAGGGACAAAAAACAGAGCTATGAAAAGAGAAATGATCAGGTTAATAATAATAGCGGCAAAATCCTGTAAATTCAACCGGATCTTTTCATCCAGGAAAAAATAATCATAAGGGCGCCGGCTGTAGTTAGAGTCGCTGTAAAAATAGCTATGAAGGCACCTCTGTTATGACGGTTCCGGATATGATCTGTCATTACAATAGTATTGTCAATAATCAGACTTAGAGAGATCGTAATTCCAGCCAGTGAATAGAGTTGGATCTCCAGATTACATAAATAATAAAATATGATTGCTATACATAAATTTATACTTAGACTTACTACTATCAGGAACAGATAGGATAAACTGCGGGTAACCAGTAAAACAAAAAATAAAAGAATGATAACAGTAAGGAAAGTTCTTTTATATATTTTATTTAATTCTTTCTGAATATATTCTGTCGCATCATAACTGGTATGGATCTCATATCCGGTAGGGAGAGTAGAATAAATGGATTCCATCTCTTCTTTTATTTTTTGTGCTAATTGGAGTTGATTAGCCGTTTCATCTGCCCGGATATACAAATAGATGGAATTCAATCCGTTAATCCGGTAATAACTTTGCGGAACTTCTTCCTGGTGAGAGACTTTAATAAGTTGATCCAGGCGGACTAATTTTCCATCTTTCCCTGTTACAGTAATTAAAGAAGGATCAAAACTGTTTCTTTTTAGATCAGGAACTACCATCAACCGAATCCATTTTTCGTTTGCATCTAGCATAGCGGTACCTAAAAACTCTTTGGTATAATATTCAGAGATGGCTTCCTGCAGATCCTGTACGGATATATCCAAACTGATTAGCTGTCGGTTGTCATATTTTAATTGCCATTCCATAGGAGTAGCTCCGGAGATATCAATACTATAAACACCTGGTATAGAAGCTAAGCGTGGTTTGATTTGGTTTTCGGCGAACCGCTGAATTAAAATAGGATTGACCAAAGCATTTAACGTATAGGTTAAAAAAGGTTTGTTTTCTTTATCATCCGGGTTATTCATAGTCAAATAAGGATAACTGACTCTCTCCGGTAGGTTGGGCCAGATCTGTCGGATGATAGTAGAAGTTTCAAAACGGGCAACATCAATATCCGTATGTTTATCTAATTCAATAGTAATATATCCCCAACCGTTCCCGGAAATAGAATTGATTTCTTTGATTCCTTTGATACGTACCAACATAGCTTCCAGTCGGGAGGTCACTTCCATTTCGATTACACGGGCAGAGTTACCGGACATAGTATAATGGACTGTTAAACGGGGAAGTTTGTGTGAGGGAGAAAGCTTAACCGGTAACAAAGGTATAAAGGCAATCCCGGCTAACGCTACACATAAAAAAGTAACGATAATGGTAAAAGCTGATATGTTAGGGGAACGATTCATTGAATCCCATGTTTATAGTCAAATGTGTTGGATAAAGATAAGCCTGTGTCAAAATCATGGAGGGTTAATTTTCGTATTTTATAATAACTCAACCAATAGTTTTGTAAAGCAGAAATATAATTTCGTTGAGCTTCCTGTTGTCTTTGTAAGGAAAGAGTTAGACTGTTCAGATCCGATTTACCGATCATAAAGCGTTGTTTGATTTCCATATAGGCCATAATTGCAAGATCCAGAGCCTCCTCTGCACTCAGAATCAGGTCCTGTTGAATATTGAAATCACTTACTGTCATAATTACTTCTTCTTCCACAGTCAATTCTTCCTGCTGGGCTGAGATGTAAGCTATATTTAAATTATTTTTGGCCACATTATATTTCCCTTTTCTGACTCCCCAATCAATAAGAGGAATAGACAGAGAAACAGAAACTATATCCTGTTGGAGAAGATCCCGGTAGGCGTTTTTAAAGTTATTGGCTACCTGGTTAAAACCAATGCTGGCCCCAAAAGATGCATTGAATAAAGCCTCTTTCTTCATTTTATCTACTACCTGCTCAGCTTCCAGAATCTGTTGGCATAATTCCAGAAATGTAGGATTATTTTTCCGGGCCAGCTGCAGTGCTTCGTCCACTGAAATTTCCATATTCCTTGGTCTGGAAGGTAAATGGACATGGATAGTTGTATTTTTCTCAAAATTCAGATAAGAAGCTAAAGCAAACATGGCACGTTTTAAAGCAATCTCGGAATTTTGCAGGGTGTTTTGGGCATTTACTGTATCCAGCTTGAGAATAAGCAAATCCGCCTGTGTGATAGACGCGATCTTATGGCGTTGAAGGCCGGTTTGGTACAAAGTATCTGTAGATGCGACATTTTCTTTTGCTAATTCATATTCCGCCTGTGCCATGGCTAGTGCAAAAAAGTAAGTAGTAGCCTGTTCACTAACCTGTTCCATATTATATAGAAATTCTTTTTTAGCTTTTTCATACCGGAGAGGTTCGATCTTTTTTCCCCATTTAAAAGGATTATATCCCAGCAGATTCTGACTATATCCTATGCGTATAGGAATAGAAGTATATTCACTGTAATTGTGATCTCCATAATTATGAATGTATGCCAAATCCGAGTTAATATAAAAACTACCTCCTAACAGATCAAAATTCTGATTGACAGACAATCCATCCTGGGCATAATAATACTGTTGATTTCTGTACTGGTCAATGTTTTCTTCCGAATTATACCTTTTAGTGATATCCCGGTAATATTCCGCAGGGGTCAGAGTAAGATCCAAACTGGGTAACCGGTTTGCTTTATAGGCACGGAATTCCCAATAACTTGCCAGGTACATATTTTTATTATGGAAAGCTTCTAAAGAACTATCCGTCGCTAAAGAGATCGTTTTGTCTAAGGTTAGTGAAAGAGATTGAGCGGATGTAATCTCCACTAAAATAAAAAGCGATATTATGGGTATTAAGAATTTCATATATTTACTATCAGTTAATTCCGGTTATACACTTTTTTCTTTCCCCCGATACAGCCACCAATAAACCAAAGGAATGATAAATAAACTAACCAGTGTCCCTATCACCATAGTAGAGATCATAGCTATCGAGAGAGGTTTTTGCAATTCACTTCCCATGTCATGGGAAAACAAAAGAGGAACCATAGCAAAAATAGTAGTTAAAGAGGTCATAATAATAGGCCGTAAACGACGACGGCCGGCTTCATGGATGGCTTTCATAAGAGGAATATTTTGTTTTCGTAACTCATTGATTGCATCCAGCTTTAAAATAGAATCATTAATAATAATCCCACAGGTAACAATAATTCCGATAGCACTCATCAGATTAAGGGTATGTCCGAAAAGCCAGAGAGTGCAAAGAGCAAATGCCATATCGATAGGTAATTCGGCCAGTACAATTAATGGTTGTAAAAAGCTTTCAAATTGAGCAGCCAGAATAAAATACATTAACAGGATAGAAATAAATAAAATAACCACTAATTCATTTAACATTTGTTTGTTGGCAAAATAGCTTCCTAAAAAAGCCACATCCTAATTGAGGGTAGGTGAATAGGAAGTAGTAGGGGAGTGAATAGTAGTTTGTATAGTAGATACTAACTGTTCCGGTTTTTTTACATGATAGAAACTAAAAGGAATATATTCTTCGTTTTTCCCGGCTGTAATAGCTTTCAAATCCTCTGCCGGTACTATAGTCACTATCGAATTGGGCGGAATAGGGTAGCTTTTTCCATCTTCATCCGGAAGACTTCTGACTAATGTATGATGGATCACTTGTTGAACTAAATTTTTATCATTTTCAATAATAATCGGAATATATTGTTGGTAAGAACGTAAAATTGTAACCTCATTTTCTTTGAAGGCTGTTTGTAGTGTATGATAGATTTCATTATAACTTACATTATACAATAATAGTTTTTGCCGGTCTATGATAATATTAAACTGATTATTAAAAGCAACTCCAACAGGCATAATACCTGTTTTTTTGCTTAATATCTTTTCCAATTCATATATTTCATTCGCTTCCGGAGTTTCGGAAGGGTTTTGGGAATATAGTTCAGCTACTATATCCGCTTCTCCGGTAGTGAATAATTTCTCAAAAATATTTTCCGGAGGGGAAAATGAAAGTACAGCCAGAGGATAATGCTCGGATATCCAGTGTTGGATCGTCGTTTCCAACAAAGCAATGCTTTCTGGTTTCTCTGTTTTAAAATAAAGTTCTGTTTCTGATGAAGAGAGTTCCTGATCACGGTTTAATAGAAATTGTTGTAATCCTATGTATGTTGTATAATCTGTAAAAAAGGCAGGCATATGTTCAATAAGTGCATAGACCCGCTCTTTATTCTCCTGTATATGTATATTTTCATTCCATTCAATACGAACAATTAATTCACTTTGTTCAATTTCCGGCATCCGGCTGACAGGAATAAAATTAAATAATAAGATACATATGGGAATAAAAATAAAAATAGTGCTGAGAGCAATTTGTTTATGGTGGAAAATAAATTCGATACCCTGATCATAAAACCGGTCCAGTGTATGTTCTTTGACCGGATTATTAAACCGGAAGGTAAGCAGGGATTTTTTATATCCGGAATGCTGTAAATAAGTTTATACAGTACAGGCAATAACATAATTCCGGTAAAATAGGTAACGATCAGGCCAACAGTAATAGCGAATGCCTGATCATAAAAAATAGCTCCTGCTATACCACTCATAAATACCAATGGAACAAAAACGGCAATAGTAGTAAAAGTAGAACTTAACATCGGAGTAATGATCTCGGTCGTTCCTTTTACGCAGGCATCTTCCAGATTGTATCCCTTTTGTCTGTATTGGGCAATATTTTCAGTTACGATAATGGAACTATCGATCATCATGCTGGATGCAAGTATTAACCCGGATAAAGTAATAATATTAAGAGACATATGGAAAAGATAGAAAAACAGGAAGCTGATCAGGATACTGACAAACATACTTATCCCTATAATAAGCGGGCTTTTTACATCTCCCCAAAATAAGATTGCTATAATAAAAATGAAAAACAATCCCAGAGCCAGATTTTGTTTCAGATTAGAAATAGTATAATCCAGCAACTCAGTCTGATTGCGGGTAATATGGAATTCAATACCCGGATAAACGGAACTGAAATGGTCAGTAACCTTTTTAAGGGCTACTTTCATTTTATCCATATTTTCATCTGCCTGTTTGATAATAGCTAAAGTAACCGCCTGTTTTCTCTGTGATAAAGAAAAACCGGTTTCTTTCATAGGAATGAGAGATACTTTTGCCAAATCTTTAAGCTGATATATCCGGTCATTTTTGCGCAGATAGATATTTTCTACATCTTCCACAGTTCGTAGTAAAGTAGAAAATTTAATATGATATTGATAATATCCCTCTCTGATCATCATACTACCAAAATCAACATTATTGGCAAGTAGGGTATTTTCCAGCTCTTCCATAGTGATTCCGGCTATTTCCAGAAGTGCTTCATCCGGTAGGATCTCTATCTGACTATTTAACACCCCGGTCATATCCACCATCGCTACTTCCGGCAATTGTTCAATACTTCGTTTAATTACAGTTTCTGCAAACCGGGAGAGATTTAGCAGCGCTTCCGGATCTGTATCCTGAAAAGTATGATCCGGGATTTCCGGTATTTTTAAAGTCAAGTTCAGGTAAAAACCGGAATATTCGTAGCACTTGCTTTTACCACTCTGGGTCTTTCTGTCTCACGGGGCAGGAAACTCATTGCGGCATCGATTTTTTCATTGACTTCTATAAAAGCAAGATTCGTATTAGTCCCAAAATCAAAACTCAACCGGATCATCCCGGATCCATCCCGTGTTTCACTTTGAATGTCCCGTAAACGGTTCACCTGCATAAGTTGTTGCCGGATAGGCTTGATCACAGTATTCTCTAACTCCCGGGCAGAAGTATTCTGACCTGTGACCTGTACAGTAATCTCAGGGATCGCAATATCGGGTAATAAGGAGACCGGTATGGTAAAGTAAGTGACCAGACCTAAAATAAAGCAGGCTGTAAAAGCCATGATTACTGCTATGGGACGTTGTATAAGAAACCTTACCATATGAGGGAAATGATCAGTTGTTAACTATAGTTACAGGTGTTTCATGTGCCAGGTTGATATTACCACTGGTAATAATCACATCACCCTCTTTTAAACCTTCCGTAATAGTATAAGTGGAAGAATTCTCGAGACCTGTCTGGACATAATTCCAATAAGCCTTATTATTAACTAAGGTAAAAACAACCGGTTTGCCGGAACGTAATACAACAGCCTCTTTAGGAATCACTATTTGATTTGCTAACATACGTTGTACACTCACCCGGATATTCATACCTTCAAATAATCTGCCATTATTCCTTACAGATGCTTTCACCTAAACAATTCCGTTTTCCTGAACCACCGGGTTTATTTCTGTGATATATCCTTCTGTTTTATTTTCCGGCATAGCAAAAGGAATAATCTCTACTTTGTCACCCTGCTTAAGGAATGGCAATTCACTTTCCAGGACTGTAAAAACAGCTTCCAGACTGTTCGGATCAATAATCGTACAGAATATTTCAGAGGTAGATGCTTTATTATAAGGCTTTGTAAATAAGTTAGCTACTATACCATCAAAAGGAGCCAGAATAGTAGCATTTTCCTTTTCATATACCGCCAGTTCATATTGAGCTAATGCCTGATCATAACCACTTTTGCTTTTTGCCAAGGTAAGAATTTCATCCGGAATGCCTGATAGCTGGTTTAATGGATAACCTTGTCTGATCAGGACATCCTGCAATTCCAGTTTGGCCTGTTCAAGAGTGGCTTTAGCCTGTTCTTTTGTATTGTTCAACCGAAACGTAGCAAGTTCTGCTAATTTTTGTCCTTTTTTGACCTGTTCCCCATTTTTAACCAGGATAGAAGTAATCGGTTCCATGGTTTCAAATACAAGATCTGCATACCGGGCTGCAGATAATTTGCCATTACTGATCAGTTCATGATTAAAAGGGGTAATAGATAAAGTGGAAATAGTGACTTCGTTTACCATATCCGGAAGTATTGTTTCTATTGTTTCTTCCGGTTGGTACTTTTCATGGGTGCAAAAAAAAGCCTGCGGATAAGATGACTACTATCGTTAAACAGTTAGATTTCATATAGATAGATTTCAGATTCATGTTAACAATTATGCCTACTCAACAAATATATAGTTATATTACGAAATAATCGTAAATAGCTACAGAATAAATTGGTTAAATAATCAAAATTGACTGTTTAAATCAGAAGAAAAAAGTTTGGTTTCTTACTAAGACAGATACCATACAAAAAGAGTAATTATAGCAGCGACCGATCCGGCATACGGTATAGGTTTACCTAAAAAACCAATTGTAAGTTCCTTGTTTTTCATAGGATCTGTAATACAAATGGCTGATAAAAAGAGTATAAGTGCCCAAAAGGCAGGAAGAATGAATGGAAATGACCAACAGGTAAAAATAGTAAAAGCAAATACTCCTCCTGTAGTACTATATCTTTTATTTTTAACACCTATATATATAACTGAAAGGATCCAGATAAAGAATATAATAAAACCGGGCCAATAGCCGTATGTTCGAAGAAGCGAATGTTCCGGGATAGCAAGGGGAAAGTTTGTAAAATATAGGATCAGGATAGAACCTATAATCAATACACCTGTTAAAAACATCCAGCAGACATTTTTATTTTCTTTGGTCCGGGTTTCTTTGATCCTTTCCCACTGAATTTTATATAACCAGTACACTAAATAGCAGGAAAGAAGAATAGTAGTCCATCCCGATAACCGGGTAATAACGGGTAAGCCGGTTAAAATAAAAATGAAACAGATCCAGGAAAATAATAAATAGCTGTTCTTACCTGCCACCAGGCAGATTTATTGCAATTATGAAGTTTCAGAAGCATTCCGAAAACAATAGGAGTAATCACGATAGTATAACCGGAAAGCTGGACCGGATCTATGGAAAGACCTGTCAGTTTAATAAAAATATGTTCTGCAGGGACAAGCCCATACAGTTGCATACTTCCCCAAATGGATTGGGTGACTCCGGTATATATGGCAATCATGAGAAATAACATACGGAGTGGAGGATATTCCTTCAGGATAGACCTGAGCATAACCCAGAGACAGACAGCCGTACTTAAGAAGATCATTTTTTCCCGGGTACGATCTCCTGTTAGCAATAAAGTAAAAATAAAAACAGGATACCTATATCCGGTAGACTGAGTCTGAAATTGAGCTTGCCGGAGGTAAGATCTGATAGGAGAGTACATAGGGCAAAAACAGCAGTTGTATTTAAAATCATCGGGTTTGTCCTGCAAGGATATGACTGGCTGTGAGAGGATCAAATGCAGAAAAAGTGCTTAAGATGAATGAACCGCTTATAGAAAGTAATAATAATTTCGAATAGAGAAAAAATGTATGATTCATGATAAATAGAATAGATTATAAATAAATAATTCAAAAAATCCCTGGATTGGCTGTCTACCGGATTCGTTTAAAGAAACGCTTCCAGCGGATTTCATCCCGGTAAGGTTCTGTGGATTTCCAGATAAATAAAGCTTTACCCACTATATATTCTTCAGGAAGCAGCCCCCAGTAACGGGAATCCCGGGAATCTGTAACCTGGTCTCCACCCATAAAGTAATAATCTTTTTTAAAACAGTAAGATATAACAGGCTGATGGTTCAGATAGAATTCATTGTCTTTTCTTTGGAAAGTTGTGTGTTGTTCCCATTCTATGATTTTTTTGTAAAGAAGATAAGTGGTATCTGTTATTTCAATCCGGTCTCCGGATTTAGGTAAATAAAGCGGACCAAAATCTTTCAGATTCCAGTGAATCATGCTGTCCTGTGGAAAAATATCCTTAGCCATATACTCAGTAGATTTTGCACGTAAATTTTGTTATGCCTGCAGATCCCCGACAGATTCCGGATATCCTGAAACTGTATATATACCATTTATGATCCGGACAGTATCTCCGGGTAAACCTATACACCGTTTAATATAGTACTGTGTAATATCCATTTCTATCTGTTCAGAGCCTAGCGGGTAAGGAATATTAAATACCATCACATCATTTCTTTTGGTTTTTCGGATGCCAGGAAGCCGGTAGATTTGAACCTGTTCTCCTTTAGAAGAGGCAAAAATGTTGAATAAACGTGCTCCCGGGACCAGTTTACCTACCAGTACATGATCCCCGCTTATTATTTCTGGTTCCATAGAATTAGTTGGGATCCTGAAAGAAGAGAAGAAAAATAACCGGATACACGCTATGCATACTATACAGATACATATCCAGAATAATCCATTAATTACTTTTTGACTAAGTTCCTGCAGGTTGTATTTCATCAATCTTCTTTGTGTTTTGTCTTACTGATATAAAACGGCACAAAAGTAAATGTTGTAGGGAATTATACAAATAGTGTGTCACTGATAAAATTCTGACATTTATGCGCATTTGTCAGTTTGATTACAAAAAAATATCCTTGCTTTAATGAGCAATCCCTTTAATCTTTAACCGGATGATCTTATCTGTATTACATATAACGGTGAGAGTCTCATTAAAAAGGCCTACTTCCTTAGGAGTCATCGTTACCTCTATGGTTTGTGTATTCCCGGGTGTTACAGGTTGTTTGTTAAAAGTAGCTTTCGCACATCCGCAGGTTGTACTGATATCTATTACTACCAAAGGTTCCTGACCAGTATTTTTTAATTCAAATGTTACCGTCCGGGTAGTTTGTACGGGAAACTCTCCTAAATCCATTTCTGGATTGATCACTTGCACAGAAGTTTTTAGCGTGTTCCTTTCAGATGGGGTCGATACCTCCTGGTCACCGGAAAGATACTTCAGGTATAAATCTTTCATCCGGGCGCTATAAATCGGATTCCCTACCAGTATGACTTCATTAGCTCGGTTTAATAAAAATGTCTGGAAAGTAGGATTATAACTGAAATTATTTAATCTGTCCATCTCATTCATAGAATCTATACAGACAGGATGGTCAAATCTTTCCCGTTTAAAAAGATAATAAAGCTCCTCATAGTTGTTGGATTGAAAGAAGAATAAAAAAGGTACTTCTCCATTCATTATAGTATTTATTTCTGAGATAAAAGTTTTCCATTTTTCCAGTTGCAGTTTACAGCTGGTACAACCTAAGGAATCAACAAATACCAGGATTTTATATTCACTTTCCGGTATCCGGTAATCTACGGTATCCTTTACATATTGGGTAAATATAAGGTTTTCCGGAAACAGAATTTCTTTACCCTGCCATTCACTTACTATCCGGATAATCTCTTTTTGTTTTTTATCCTTGCAGCCGGCAATAAAGAGAAAAAGAATAAACAGGTAGATAATGGGTTTCATATCACTTGTAATATATTATAGCAAACAATTGTGTTTTTGTTCTGAAAAGATTTAAAACCTGAATTGTAAAATAGGCTCATTACTATTGACATCCGTTGCAAAGATAATTCTTTCCTCTTCATGCACATCAATTCCAGATACATAATGGTCTAGAATATATTTCCGTACAGGGTGTCCATCATGATCAAACACATAAATATTTTTTTCGCCTGCAGGAAGCTGTTCCCCCTGTAGCCAGGCTTTGTTTATTTCTTTAAATGTTTGTCCATCAAAAACTGTATAAATATAATTATCTGTTACCTGGACATCCAGAAATTCCATAATGCCTGTTGGAATATATTCGTTTTCTAGTGTTTGAAATTCTGGTTCTTTATGTGGCCCATAAACTACTTTACGAATACTGTCTTTCAAATGATATATTTCTAATACTTCTCCTAATTGTGTAGCCAGGATTAAAATATCTTTTTGTGAGTGGTAACTAATATAACTACGCCATGCTTGGCCTAAAGCTCTTTTTGATCGTGCTTTTATATTCTTTTTTGTAGGAATAGTACCCTTAAAATCTAACGGTATTCCAGCTTTGGATATAATAGTAAAACGATTTTCTCCTCGATAGTCGGGTATAATAAAAGTGGAATCTTTTACTTGTAAATTAGTAGGATAACCTATAGATTCATCTAATT
>JAJQFE010000016.1 GCA_021201295.1 Tannerellaceae bacterium
GTTTTCATAATTCTAATTTTTTAGTAGGTTAATATTAAGGTTTTACTGTCGGTTTTCTAAAATAGTTTCTTAATACTTGAGGAGTGTAATTTGGATCACAAGTTGTAGGATATCCAGCCGGTGGAACCCACAGCTTGGATAGTTCTCGAAATTTTTTTTCATCTGTTGACATGAACATTTTATTTTTACCAATTTTTTCTATCCATTTCCAGTACTCTCCAGAAAAATCATTACTTTGATTCATAGTTACTACGGGAAGAAATTCTTCATCATTTATGGCTCTTGCAATATCAAGAAAAATTTTAGCTTCAAATTCTACGTCTTTAAAAATAGTAAGCATAGCATTACCATAAAATTGTTGATGTTGAACCGCATGAATAAGCTCTTCTGAAAGCTGATGAATATTCATATAATTTACGAATCTTATTTGAATAGTATTTGTTGCGGCATTATATTGAGCTGGTACCTGAATGGTATTATCAGATTTAAAGTGAATTTTTATATCGCCAGATTTAATTTTATCTAAAATTTTTTTTGCCAGAAGGATTTTCTCCAAACATTCCTACCAAGACATTTAATTCATATTTAGATTCTAAATTTAAATCACTATACTCTCCACATATTCCCGTTAAATTAGGAAAAGATACCTGATAGATCCCATTTGTAGGTCCACTTTTAGAATATCCTCTTCTATTTCCTGTTGAGAAATCGTTTTGTATATACCATCCTGGTTCTGGTTTATAAGAATCTACAGGAACATACCAACAACGAGTATTTTGATACACACTATAATTTACTCCTCCTATTCCAATATCAATATATGCATCTTGGCAAACAAGACATTGTTGCATATTTTTTGTTTTGATTTCTTCTAAATTTTGTTGTTCTGTAGAAAAAAGTTCTCTTCATCATATTTTCAGCACAGCTATTAAATATACCTACAATAAAGACTATTCCTATAAAAAGAAAAAAATTATTATACACTTTTAGGTTAGCAGAAATAATAAATAGTGAATTTTTCATATACTACTGTTTAGAAATAAAGAATTTTAATAAATCTATATTCTACATTAATTTGTAAGTTAAAGAAACCTTATTTCCAATTATTAAAGCATGGAAAATAAGTAAGGTACACGTTTTAAACAATCTTCAGAAATAATAATTTATTCATTTTGCGAGTATAAATCTTAAAAAAATAATTTACAAAAAATAAATATAAAAAAGAGACAGCTTAGATAACTGTTTCTTTTTTATTGTTAGATTTGTCTGATCCTGAAATAGCGCTACAAAAGAAAGTAATGCAATGGAAAGGAAAAAGAAATCTTATGTAAAGCGTAGTCAAAAGGATTATAGTATGTCCTTTAAGCTGTCAGTGGTCAGCGAAATAGAGCGAGGTAAAATATCAATAACCGGGGCTAGATCTAAATATGGAGTTCAAGGTAGACACACCATAGTCAATTGGCTGAGAAAATATGGTACCTTTAACTGGGAAAATCAAACACTCAGTAATATGCCCAAAAGTAAAGATCAAAAGATTCTGGAATTAGAGCAGCGAATCAAGCTATTGGAAAAATAGAAAGCGTTTTTAGAGAAACAGGCTGAGAACTCAGACCAGAAAGCGATCTTCGTTGATATGATGATTTACATGGCAGAAAAAGAGTTTAATCTTCCGATCCGAAAAAGCTCCTTACCCGAACAATCGACCGATTCACAAGAGAATATAAAGTAAGCAAATTCTACACCTGTGGATTGCTCGGGTTAAGTAGACAGGTTTATTATCGTTCCTTACATCCCAGGCAGAAGAAACAAGCTAAAGCTAAGCAGGTTTTATCTATGGTGGATGAAGTCAGGCGGGATATGCCACGAATTGGTTTTAGAAAACTATATTATCTTCTTTATGACTCATGAAAGGAGCTAAAAGTAGGTCGCGATAAGTTCTTAGCGATTTTAAAAGCTAACCATATGCTAATAAAACCCAAGAGGACCTATCGTATAACCACCAATTCGCATCACCGTTTCAGAAAGCATAAGAATTTAATAGTGGATATACAGTTAAAACAACCAGAACAAGTCTGGGTATCGGATATAACTTATATTGGAGGCAGGGATAGAAACTGTTATCTGGCATTAGTCACAGATGCCTACTCCAAAAAGATAATGGGTTATGATGTTTCTAATAGCCTCTCTACAGAGGGTTCTTTACGAGCATTAAATATGGCAATAAAAAAACGACAATATAAAAATATGCTAATCCATCATTCCGATAGAGGATTACAGTATTGCAGTAAAGAGTATCAGGATACGCTCAAAAAGAAAAAGATAATACCAAGCATGACAGAAACCTATGACCCCTATCAGAATGCAATTGCGGAAAGAATAAATGAAATACTTAAGCAGGAGTTTTTACTCAAAGATTATCAGGTTGATATTAAGACCATGAGATTAGTAATCCAGGATGCTATTCGTATTTATAATACCAAAAGACCCCACTATTCTTGTTATATGAAAACTCCCAACCAAATGCATAAACAAAAACAAGTCAAAATCAGAAGCTATAAAAACAAAGATAGTTGTCGGGCTAGCCCGACAACTATCTCATAAATTATTAATATTTTTGTTTAAGTAATACTATAACGGATTTTTAGGACTAGTCATTATATTTTTTATGGGATCAAGTTATGTTGGCGAAAAATAGTCTGGATGGCGTTCATGGCCTGGTCTAGCTGGGCTTTGGTGTGGGTTGCCATCAAGGAAAACCGAATCAAGGTGTCCTGAGGAGCTACTGCTGGTGCCACTACCGGATTCACAAATACACTGGCATCAAACAATTCACGTACGATTAGGAAAGTAAGGTCATTATCACGGATAAATAGTGGAATGATCGGAGTGGAGGTATGTCCGACCTTACATCCCATATCCCTGAATCCTTTGAGGGCATAGTTTGTCAGATCCCAAAGGTTCTGTATGCGTTCCGGCTCACTTATCATAATATCGAGTGCGGCTCCTGCGGCAGCAGTTGCAGCAGGTGTACTACTTGCACTGAAAATATAGGAGCGGGAATTGTGACGGAGATAATTGATCACCTCTTTATCGGCTGCAATAAAGCCACCTAAAGAAGCAAAGGATTTACTGAATGTTCCCATGATCAGGTCTACATCATCGGTAACTCCAAAATGGTTGCATGTTCCGCGTCCTTGTTTTCCTAATACACCAATACCATGGGCTTCGTCTACCATGATATTTGCATTATATTTTTTACCTAACTCAACAATGGCAGGCAGGTTGGCTATATCTCCTTCCATACTGAATACTCCGTCGGTAACGATTAATTTCACCCGGTCCGGTTCGCATTTCTGGAGCTGTTTCTCCAGCGATTCCATATCGTTGTGTTTGTATTTCAGTGTGCGGGAAAAAGAAAGACGGTGTCCTTCAATAATAGAAGCATGGTCGAGTTCATCCCATAGAATATAGTCTTCACGTCCTGTGATGCAGGACACTACTCCTAAATTTACCTGAAAACCTGTGGAGTAAACAATTGCATCATCTTTTCCTATAAATTTAGCCAGGCGTTGTTCCAGTTGTAAATGTAAGTCTAAAGTTCCGTTCAAAAAGCGTGATCCGGCACAACCTGTACCATATTTTTTGGTAGCTTCTATGGCTGCTTCTTTTACTTTTGGGTGATTGGTTAATCCCAGGTAAGCATTAGAACCAAACATTAATACCTTTTTTCCATCGATCTGCACTTCCGTATCCTGATCACTCTCGATCTTCCGAAAATAAGGGTAGATTCCGGCTGCCATCACTTTTTGCGGAATATCATACTTCGCTAGTTTCTCTTGTAAAAGTCTCATGTTATATAAAGAGAATATATTAGTCGCTTAAAATTTAAAAAAGAGCCGGGATTTGTTTACATATAACAATATACATGTTTTGGCAAATCCAGCAGCAAAAGTAGTAAAAAATCACTTATACTTGCCCAAATGCTTTAAAAGTTTTACAAAAGCATTATTTTGCCGCTATTAAAACAAAAAGTCGTGACCGTTAAGGCAATTGAAGCATGAACAATCAGAAAATCAGTATTAAAGCGATTATCAATCCTATCTCTGGTGTTGGCTCGAAAAGAAAGATCCCTAAAATGCTTACTGACTTGTGCCGGGGAGAGAATCTCTCACTGGGTATTGCTTTTACAGAATATCCGGGGCATGCGAGTGAGATCACCGGAAAGGCTGTGGAAGAAGGGGTGGATTGTATCCTGGCGGTTGGTGGAGATGGCACGGTCAATGAAATCGCCCGTTCAATGGTCTATTTGGATACTATTCTGGGTATTATTCCAAAAGGTTCCGGGGATGGGCTGGCACGTGAGTTACATATCCCGATGGATGTGAAAAAGGCGTTGGACCTGATCATAAAGGGACATGTGACCACGATTGATGCCTGTAAGGCGAATGATCGGATTTTTTTCTGCACCTGTGGAGTGGGCTTTGATGCGGCGGTCAGCCAGAAGTTTGCGGAGGGGAAACGCCGGGGATCTCTTACGTATATTAAAAGTACTATTGAAGAATACATGAGTTACCAGCCGGAACCGTATGAGTTATGGATCGATAATCAGACGGTTAAGGAAAAGGCTTTTCTGATTGCCTGTGGGAATGCTTCCCAGTACGGGAATAATGCGTTTATTGCTCCGCATGCGAATATCCAGGATGGGGAGATGAATCTGACGATCCTGGTCCCTTTTACGCCTCTGGATATTGCTCCGTTAGCTATCCAGTTATTTACCAAACAGATTGACCGGAACAGTAAAATTAAGACTTTCAAGGGAAAAGATGTGACTATTTTACGACAGAAACCGGGGATTATGCATCTGGATGGAGAGCCGGTGATGGCGGATGGTCGTATTGATATTTCTATTTTGCCTAAAGCTCTGAAAGTTCTGACTCCGGAACAGGTGTCTTTTACGGAGGAAGTTCAACACCTGTTCGGACAGGTGACCCGTTTCTTTGATAAAAGACTTCCTTACATTTTCAGATAATACTCCCGGGTTAATTCCTTATATTCCTGTGTATACTGATGGCGGCTGATTTCAATAATGAGCTGGTTCTGCTCGGTGACAGTAGGTTTTTTAAAAGATAATTCTACGAGGATACGTTTGGGAGGAAAGTCCGGAGTGGGAAGAATAGCCAGCCGTTTTGTCAGATATAAATTTTGTTGTTTCCGGATCGTTTCTAATTCTGTTTCATTTTGTGCGGGTAAGATAAAAGCCATTTTCCCTGTTGATTTTATAAGTTGTATGCTCTCTGTGATGAGTTCTTCCAGTGAGAGTGTATCTGTATGTCTTGCCCGGTTCCTTTGTTCATCTGGACTTTTTAAGGATTGGATAAAGTAGGGAGGATTGGAAACGATAAGGTCATATTTTGCCGGTGTTTTTCTGGCAAAATTCCTGATGTCTGCCTGTTGTACACGGATCTGATTCCGAAAGGGAGATGCTGATACATTTTCCGAAGCCTGCAGGCTGGCGGATTCGTCTATATCAATTGCGTCAATAATTGCCCGGGAACGTTGAGCCAGCATAAGGGCTATTAATCCGGTTCCGGTTCCTATATCTAGTATGTGCTGACA
Source organism: Tannerellaceae bacterium (assembly GCA_021201295.1). Lineage (GTDB taxonomy): Bacteria > Bacteroidota > Bacteroidia > Bacteroidales > Tannerellaceae > UBA4116. The sequence goes on from JAJQFE010000016.1 coordinate 5,617, forward strand.
GTTTTCCGTATCTGCCCAGGCTCCTAATAGTACACCGTCTGTACCTACTTTCATGGCACATTTATCATGCCAGACAGTGAACTGTTTAAATTTAAAATAAGGATTTGACATTTTTTCGGATATATTAAACAGACAAAAGTAAGAAAGTTTTTTCTGTTACAAAATCAGTGTCTTTATAATAATGGCTGCACTTTTCTTTCGATAGATCAGAGAAAAGATTTAACTTTGGCATGTTTATTGCACATTGTTTTTTGCAGTGATTAGTGAATTATATGAAAAATAAAACAAGAATACTCCACCAGCACTCTTTTGATGATTTGGAAGATAATCTGGGAATTGTAATGCCAATCTTAACGGAATGTGATGTAGATGAGGACTTTGCTGAAGAAATGGGTAAGGTGGGGGCGGTGGTCCCGATATTACCTTTACGGAACATGGTTCTTTTTCCCGGTGTGGCGATGCATGTTATTGTGGGTCGTCCTAAGTCTATGCGTTTGATCAAGGAAGCGGTGAAAAAGAAATCCTTAATAGGAGTGGTATGCCAGAAAGAAATGAATACGGAGGATCCGGGAATGGAGGACCTGTATTCTGTGGGTGTGATCGCCGATGTGATACGTGTGCTTGAAATGCCGGATGGCACTACTACGGTGATACTTCAGGGGAAGAAACGGTTTGAACTGGAGGAAATCGTGAAAACCGATCCGTTCCTGAAAGGGAAGATTTCTTTGCTGGAAGATTCCATACCGGATAAAACCGACCGTGAATTTGAAGCACTTATTTCTACAATTAAGGATCTGACGATCAAAATGCTGGGGGTGATGTCTGACCCTTCCTTGGGTCTGATCTTTTCTATAAAAAATAATAAGAATGTTCTCTATCTGGTTAATTTTTCTTCCAGTAATATTCCGAATGGGGCTGCTGAAAAGCAGGAATTGCTGTTGATCAGTGACCTGAAAGAGAGAGCGTACCGGTTGCTTTTTATTCTGAACCGGGAGTATCAGCTGGTAGAATTAAAAACTTCTATCCAGATGAAAACGCATGAAGATATTAACCAGCAGCAGAAAGAATATTTTCTTCAGCAACAGATCAAAACTATTCAGGAGGAATTAGGCGGAAATATCAATGAATTGGAGATAAAGGAACTCCGGGCGAAAGCGGCCAAGAAAAAGTGGCCTGCTGCGGTAGCCGAAGTCTTTGAGAAAGAGATCCGTAAACTGGAACGTCTCCATCCTCAGTCTCCGGATTTTTCTATACAGACTCAATATGTACAGACCATTGTTAATCTGCCCTGGGAAGACTGTAGCAAAGATAATTTTAATTTGTCGCATGCTCAGAGAGTACTGGACCGAGATCATTACGGCCTTGAGAAAGTCAAGGAACGTATTATTGAGCATCTGGCTGTCCTGAAGCTGAAAGGAGACATGAAATCACCGATTATTTGTCTGTATGGCCCTCCGGGGGTTGGAAAGACTTCATTAGGACGTTCCATTGCGGAGGCTTTGAACCGGAAATATGTACGTGTTTCTTTAGGTGGGCTTCATGATGAAGCGGAGATCAGAGGACACCGCCGTACTTATATCGGGGCTATGTGTGGGCGGATCATTCAGAACCTGCAAAAAGCCGGCACCTCGAATCCTGTTTTTGTGCTGGATGAGATTGATAAAATAACCAGTAATTTTAAAGGAGATCCTGCATCTGCTTTGTTAGAGGTACTGGGTCCGGAACAAAACAATACGTTCCATGATAATTACCTGGATATTGATTATGATTTGAGTAAGGTGATGTTCATTGCTACGGCAAATAATCTGAATACTATTTTCCAGCCCTTGCTGGATCGTATGGAAATGATTGAGGTGAGTGGATATATCTTAGAAGAAAAAGTTCAGATCGCTGCGAGACATCTAGTTCCGAAACAACTGGAGGCACATGGTGTCCCTAAAAATAAAGTAAAATTCCAGAAGAAAACTCTGGAACAGATTGTCGGATCTTACACCCGGGAAAGTGGGGTGCGTGAACTGGATAAGAAATTAGCGAAGATCATACGTAAACTGGCTCGTAAAATTGCGATGAATGAGCCTGTGCCTGTGCAAATCAGACCGGAAGATCTGCAGACTTACTTAGGCGCTGTGGAATATACCCGGGATAAATACCAGGGGAATGAATATGCGGGTGTAGTAACCGGATTAGCCTGGACGGTTGTTGGAGGAGAAATCCTTTTTGTGGAATCCAGTTTAAGTCGTGGTAAGGGAGGAAAACTGACGCTGACTGGAAATTTAGGGGATGTAATGAAAGAGTCTGCTATACTCGCTCTGGAATATATTCATTCGCATGCTGCGCAATTTGATATTAAGGAAGAGATGTTTGAGCACTGGAATGTGCATGTGCATGTACCTGAAGGAGCCATACCGAAAGATGGACCCAGTGCCGGAATCACTATGCTGACTTCGTTGGTCTCTGCTTTTACACAACGGAAGGTACGGGAAAATCTGGCCATGACAGGAGAAATTACTCTGCGTGGTAAGGTATTACCTGTAGGTGGTATCAAAGAAAAGATTCTGGCTGCCAAACGTGCCGGTATTAAAGAGATCATTTTATGTAAAGAAAATAAAAAGGATGTAAGTGAAATAAAGGAGGAATATATTACCGGATTGACTTTTCACTATGTAGAGGATGTCCGTGAAGTAGTCGGAATTGCTTTACTTCAGGAGAAAGTAGAAAATCCATTGTTCTAATTTTTGATTCTGGCCGTTAAAAAAGGGCTTTTAGATTCAATCTGAAAGCCCTTTTTTAGTTTCTATCTGTTTGTTTTATTCTTCTCTCTTTTCTTCCGGTTGTTCAGTTTCCGGTTTTGTCTCTTCAGGAGTAAATTCAGTGATACCATTAGCGATCAATAGATTGTACCATGCAAGTAATTTTTTGATATCACTGGGATATACCCGTTCCCGGTCAAAGTTTGGAAGCACTTCTGCCAGGTATGCCCACAGTTCTTCCGGCTTGGCTCCTGTCAGATTGAGTGAGGTGTTCGCTCCGTTCTCTTTATTTTTAATACTGGTAAGCACTTCGTGCAAAGGAGCTTCTGCTTCATCTGTATAAATGGCAATATCTCCTAATGAGATTACTTTATCTTTAGCATATGCTGGTATTCTTTTCTGATCTACTAATGATTCTACGATCAACATGTTCTTGCCATGAGAAACCAGTTTAAATAGGCTGGGTTTTCCCGAAATAGACAAAATAGTCTTCAACATAATTTTCTGCTTATATATAGAGTTAAACTTTGATGCTGCAAATGTAATATTTTAATTGACAATCCGGACTTTCGGACCGGAGAAACTTTTCCAATGATTCAGGGCGGATAAAAAAGCCATTCCTGTAAATGGAATGGCTTTCCGTATGGCAATAGAACTGGAGTGATTACACTCTTTTCTCTTTGATTCTTGCTTTTTTACCGGTAAGTGCACGTAAATAATATAATTTAGCTCTGCGAACTTTACCTACTTTGTTACGGGTAATACTTTCGATAAATGGAGAATCCAGCGGGAAAATTCTTTCCACTCCTACATTTTCAGACATTTTACGAACGGTAAAACGTTTTTTGTCTCCGTGACCTGAAATACGGATCACTACGCCTCTGTACTGCTGAATACGTTCTTTATTACCTTCTTTGATACGGTAAGCTACTGTAATTGTGTCCCCACTTTTGAAGCTTGGATGTTCTTTTTTAGTAGCAAACGCTTCTTCTGCAATTTTAATTAAATCCATTGTAGTATAGCTTTTTAATTTTAATTTTTTATGAAACGCAATATAACGGGCTACTTTTCCCGACAGAGATTACGTAAAGCGGATGCAAAGTAACGAAACATTTATTAAACTATCAAATAGCCAGTTCAATAATTTATAACTTTCCTGAAAAAGTAATATCCGGATTTTCCGGTTTCCGGCCTGTCCTAAATTTGTGAATAGGATAGCGGAGATAATAAAGTGCTTGTATTATCGGTAGCAGTGTAAGCATATCGGGGCTTGTCTTTCATAGCATTCCAGTCCAGATGTTGGCCAAACTTACTCCATGCTTCTTCTCTTGCTGCCGGATCTTTGTACCAGGTCAGGTAGAGGAGGGCAGGCATTCGGGGGCCTGCCAGAATATCTCCGTAGAAAACAGAGTTAATTCCTACTTTATCGAACAGGTCTATTTCTTCTATATTGAACATAGCTATTTTCCGGCGGTTTGCTTCTTCGTTAGGACTATGGTAAAGCCGGAGTTCAAATAATCCACGGTCTTTATCCGGCATCCTCATTTGTGGGATTTTGTCAAATGCTTCACTTAGAAATGTTTCATAATTGGAATAGACCGGATCAGGTGCCGTTTCATCATAAAAGGGTTGGGCAGCTTCTGTAAAAACATTATCTTCCCAAATTTTGTTTTTTAGTATACGAAAGGTGGGCAAATCCGGATATGCAAACAGATAAAACTGCTTTTCCTGTTCTTCTTTATTATGAAGGGAAAATGCTCCTACCTGGATCCCTTGTCGGTTATAGGCGGGTATCAATGTGTTTTCATAAAACCGATCCAGTTTATTTCCTTTTTTATGAAGCGTATAAATACGCCATTCATAGATTTGTTTACTGGTAGCTGTGGCATGCAGAGCTACTGGTATTTCTTTGATGGCTGGTGCGGCAGCAAGTATTCCGGCCGTTTTAAGAAAGTTTCTCCTGAGCATAGATTTTATAGATTAAGTTAATATGAAACAGGTAACGGTCTCAAAGATAGAAATATCATGTGAAATTTCTTATATTTGCAGAATAAATTGAAATAGCGAGGATGAGAAGATCTTGTTTTTTTGTATTATTTTGTCTTTCTGTATGTTTTCTGAAGGCTCAGACCGTTCCGGAACTTCTCCGGCAGGTGGACCGACAGGAAATGGATCATTGGGTGGATTCTGTTTTTGACTCTATGAGTTATGATGAACGGATAGGACAACTGTTTATGGTGGTATCCGAACCTAAAACCGATAACCGCACTCTTCAAAGATTATTCCGTTATATAGATGAAGTCAAAATTGGTGGTGTCCTGTTCCATAAAGGGGATCCGGTGACTCAAGCAGAGGTAACTAACCGGATACAGAAAGAGTCTAAGGTTCCTTTGTTGATTGCTTTGGATGGGGAATGGGGATTATCTATGCGTCTAGATGGGACTACCCGTTTTCCAAAGAATATGATGCTGGGAGCTATTGAAAATAATGGCTTAATTACTTTGTATGGGGTAGAGGTGGCCCGCCAATGTAAGGAAATGGGAATTCATATCAATTTTGCACCTGCTCTGGATGTGAATAGTAATACGAATAATCCGGTAATCGGATTACGTTCTTTCGGAGAAGACCCGGATGCTGTCGCAGAAAAAGGAATTGCTTATTCTAAAGGACTGGAAAGCCAGGGAATTATTTCTGTTGCTAAACATTTTCCCGGGCATGGGGATACGGCTGAGGACTCGCATTATACCCTTCCGGCGGTCAGGCATGATAGAAAAAGGCTGGAAAATATTGAATTGTTGCCTTTCAGACGGTATATCTATGAAGGTTTTTCCGGAATGATGACCGGGCATTTGTACGTACCTACTTTGGATAAAACACCTAATAGGGCTGCTTCTTTTTCACGTCCTATTGTGACCAGTCTGTTAACGGATGAGTTAGGTTTTACCGGATTAAAATTTACAGATGCTTTACAAATGAAAGGTGCTGTTTCCGGACGTGATAATCCTTGTGTCATGGCTCTGCTGGCAGGAAATGACATTTTATTGGCTCCTTCTGCTCCTTTCAATGATTTTACGGCGGTAAAGCAGGCTATAGAAAAAGGAATCCTGGATTTAAAAGAGATTGAAGCAAAATGTATTAAGATACTTCAATATAAATATATTGCAGGACTGGACAATTACCAGCCTATTGAACTGGATGGTTTATCGGAGCGGTTGAATTCTCCGCATGCTGCCTGGGTTGCTGCCAAATTAAATGCAGAGGCGGTTACTCTGTTGAAAAATGAGTCTGCTATTATTCCTGTAAGAGAGTTGGATAAAAAGAAAATAGCGGCTGTTTCTTTCGGGAATGTGGTTGGGAATAATTTCCAGACTATGTTACAGCAATATGATGATGTGGCTACGTTCAGTATTCCCCGGAATGCTACAGCAGTTCAGGTGCAACAGGTATATAATAAGTTGAATACATATGATGTAATTATTTGTGGTATTCACACGGTCCGTATGCCGGAAAGTCAATCATTGATCCAGTTAGCTGCTAAAAAGGAGGTGATACTGGCTTTTTTCACTTTACCTTATTTTTGTAAACAGTACAGTCAATCTATCGCGAATGCCAAAGGGGTGGTAATGGCATATGAAAGTACGCCGCTGGCTCAGGAATATGCTGCTCAGGTGATTTTTGGAGGGATCGGTGCCAGAGGTAAACTTCCGGTTTCTATTCCTACTCTTTATTTTTCCGGAACCGGGATCTTTACAGCAAAAAGTCGTTTGGGATATCATGAACCGGAAGAGGTAGGAGCCAACACTAAGCGGTTAGCAGTAATCGAATCAATTGTAAATGAGGGTTTGGAAGCAGGGGCTTATCCGGGTTGTCAGGTATTGGTTGCTAAGGATGGAATGATTATTTATAATAAAGGTTTCGGTTATTATGATTATAGTAAAAAGCAGCAGGTCACAGACCAGTCAGTCTATGATTTGGCTTCTGTTTCTAAAGCGGCGGGAACTTTGCTGGCTGTTATGAAGGGATATGACCAGGAGTTTTTTACCTTGACGAATAAGATCTCTGATTTTGTTCCTGAATTGCAGGGATCTAATAAAAAAGATCTGGCGATCCGGGAATTATTATATCACCAGTCAGGAGTAACTCCTACTATTAATTTTTATCTTAAGACCATTGATAAGGACAGTTATAAGGGAAATCTCTATAGTGCTACGAAAAATGCAACACATCCGGTACAGTTTGATCCTAAAACCTACGTAAGAAATGATTTTACTTTTTTACCAGACCTGGTTTCTTCTGTAGAGAAGTTGGGTTTTCCTACTCAGGTGGCGCATAATTTTTACCTGAACCAGACTTTTCAGGACACTATTATGCAGGAGATCCGGGATTCCCGTTTAGGAGTCCGTGGCAGGTATCAATACAGTTGTATCAATTTTATTATGCTTCAAAAGATGATGGAAAATCAGTTAGGGCAACCTTTAGATGAAATTTTGTATACTCATTTTTATGATCGCTTAGGTGCTAAAAAGCTCCGGTATAATCCGGTAAATTATATGGATTCCCTGGTAATTGTGCCTACGGAGAATGATCAGTTTATCCGTCGTCAGTTATTGAGAGGTTATGTCCATGATGAGGCTGCTGCTTTTCAGGGAGGGGTATCCGGAAATGCCGGTTTATTTTCTAACGCCAATGATCTGGCAAAAGTGTTACAACTATTCCTGAATCAGGGAGGATATGGGAATGAGCAATATCTTTCTATGGAAACCACCCGTTTGTTTACACAAAGTAAAAGTCCGAATTCACACAGAGGACTGGGTTTTGATAAGCCGGTTGTAGGAAATCCGAAAGGTTCGCCCTGCGGAGCTCTGGCTCCCCGTTCTGTATATGGCCATACTGGTTATACGGGAACATGCTTTTGGGTGGATCCGGATAATGACCTGATCTATATTTTTCTGAGTAACCGTGTGAATCCGACCCGTGTGAATAGCAAGTTAAGTGCTCTGGAGATCCGGAAACGGATACAGGATGCAATATATAAAGCAATTGATCAGAAAAGTCAAAAAGATTAGTATTTTTGCACCTCCCTATATAGGATTATTATTTACTTTAAAAATACTATACGTATATGCTGTTTGGACACGGTGATGACTTTTACAATTCTAAAAATGAGGTGAAGATCAACTTTAGCTCAAATGTTTGGCATGGCGCAAATCTTGAAAAGCTAAAAGAACACCTGATAGAACATTTTGATAGTTTGACCCATTATCCGGAGCCGGATGCCGGAAGTCTGAAGCGACTGCTGGCCCGGCGCTATGAAATTAATGAGGAAAATGTGTTGGTAACGAATGGGTCCACTACCGCATTTTATATGATTGCCCAGACATGGAAAGATGCAACATCTATGATCGTTATCCCATCTTTTTCAGAATATGAAGATGCATGTACACTACATGGTCATACAGTCAGCTTTTTTCCAACAGTGAAGACCTGTCTGAACTATCTCTTAAAGGACAGGATTTTTGCTGGATTTGTAATCCGAATAATCCGGATGGCAAATTATTTCACCGGAGTGAATTATTGAAATTGATGGCTGCCAACCGGCAGACGACTTTTGTCGTGGACCAGGCATATGTGGCTTTTACCACAGAAGATATGCTGAAAGCAACGGATGTGAAAACTAATGAAAATCTGATTCTCGTCCAATCTATTTCCAAAGCCTATAATACACCGGGGCTCAGAACAGGATATGTGGTAGCTTCTCCTGCAAAAATACAGGAGATTGCTACTTTTCTGATTCCGTGGTCTGTCAATACATTAGCTATAGAAGCCAGTAAATATATTCTTATGCATCCTGCCCAATTTACTTTACCTATTCGTAAGTGGCAGCGGGAAACGGCTGAACTGATTTATCAGTTGAGTAAGTTTGACGGGGTGGAAGTCTTGCCAAGTGCCACTACTTTCTTTCTGGTCCGGTTAAAAAAAGGATTGGCAGCGGATTTAAAAAATATCTCTTAGATAATTACGGTATCCTGATCCGGGATGCCTCGAACTTCAGGGGACTGGATGAAGGGTATATCCGACTTTCTACCCAAAGTAAGGCTGAGAATCAGATCCTGATTGATGCCATGAAAGAATGGTTGGAACAACAATAAATTAGAAAAGAAGCTGCTTTTAAAGCAGCTTCTTTTCTATGTATTTATAAGAGTTAAGATTATACTTTGTTTGCTATTTTAGAAATAGGATCCGGATCGACTTTTATAATTTATCCGGATTAAATTATAGAACAATTTGTTTTTATTATTTAAAAAATATTTATTATTTGAATTTTTCAAGTTATTGAATGGCTTTAATTTTTTAATTATTGTCTGAATATGTTTTATTTATAACCTTTTATTACAGATTTGTGTAGGATTGTCTTTTCTGTAATCCTTATTTTATCATGTTAAATTTATAGTATATTTATCTAGCTTCTTATTTATAAGAAAATAGTAAATTACCTATTAGGTATTTCAAGAATAGATCTTTTTATAATGGACTAATTTTCTGTTGAATATCTATTAAGATTTAAATTATTACAAACCTGGCTTTTGGAGTCTGTCAGAAAGACTGTAGACTAATAAGGAAAAACATATGAAAAACAAATTAGAACTTCTGGCTTATGGTATTGGTGTAAGCTTTTGTATTATTTTACTTTATAAAGGACTAATCACTATAATGGGTACACAAAATGTACTTTATGAAACTCTCTATGTTATTCCAATCCTGCTCATCATCAGTTTTTTTATCTATTTCTATAAACGGTAATATTCGGAAAATTATAAAATTAATTCTGTTTTCAAAAGAAAAACAGACAAATAATTGAATATTAAAAATATCTAGCATAATTTTTCTTTATAAACATTTTACGAAACTTTCTTTTTATATATAAGGGAAATCCTTTTTGGTTAGTAAAGTAATAATATTTAAAAAGTAGAAAATGAAAAAAGTAAATTATGTAATAGGTGGTTCTTTGCTGGCATTAGGTACTATGTTAGTTCTTAATTCCTGTAAAACCATACCCAAAGGAGTAAATGCTGTCAAACCTTTTGATAAAGAAAAATATTTGGGTAAATGGTATGAGCTGGCACGGTTAGATTTTCATTTTGAAAAGAATATTATTAATGCGACTGCAGAATATTCTTTGAATAAAGATGGTAGTATTAAGGTGGTTAATCGTGGATATAATATAAAAAAAGCAGGAGATGAAAGAATCGGTAGGAAAGGCCAAATTTGTGGATTCTCCGGAAGAAGGAAAATTGAAGGTTTCTTTCTTTGGTCCGTTTTATGCTGGTTACAATGTGGTGGCAATCGATCCGGATTATCAATATGCTTTAGTTATAGGTAAAAACCACAATTACCTGTGGATATTATCCAGAGAAACCACTATGCTTGAAAATATTAAACAGGACTATTTACAAAAAGCCAGGGAGTTGGGATATGATACTTCCAAATTACTCTGGACACAACATGATTAATACAGGAAGTCACTTATAAATTGACGCTGTAAAAAGAATTCTTTTTTATAGTATTATCTGTTATATGGAGGATATATTACTTATCCCTCCATATAACAGAATCCTTCGGTGACTCCTTACTGTGCTTCACTGATCCTGAATATCAAAAGACTAGTTGCTTCGTCTATTCTATTATATAGTAGTTCTTCTTTTTCCTGTATATCATCTTCATATGTAATAGTTCCTTCCTCCATTTCATCATACCATAAGAGGTTTTTATGTTCCTCTGCTAATTCCCGGATCCGTTGAATTTCATGGGTAAACGAGGTATGCATGTTGGAATAAGTGAGAAGAGTAATGATAGTATCCAGCTTATGATTGGATACATCCAGATAATTTTTAACTACCAGGAAATCTTTGGGAGTCATAGGTTCTTCTCCCTGAATCACTAAATTAATATTTCGGTAAAGTTCCTGTAATTCCACGATCCTACTTTCTATTAAATCTTTTTTATCACGTTGGATCTGTAGTTTACGATCCAGCACTTTAGGAATATAAACTGCCAGAAATGCGGTTGCAACCAAAGTGGCTAAATCGACAATATTAAACGTCTCTTCCAGAGGTAAGTCATAAAAATGCCGGATGGCTATCCCGATGACAATTCCTATTGCTAAAAGGGATACATATAGAAAGATTTTTAAATATTTATCTGTATTATTCATTCCATGTACCCAGTTAAATATTAAAAAGAGTCAGGATGTTCCGCACCTTTTATTTTTATAATAAAATCCATCTCACGATGGTAAACTTACATCCCATTATAAAACTTTCAGGTGAAGAGTTCCTGACTCAGATAAAACATTTAGTTATATCGATTTTCAAATCATTTGTTAAACAACTTTTGAGTAAGGAAAGTTCAGACGGGATTTTTCATTTCGACGGATTAGAAATATACTTCTGTCAACCAGGAAAGAAACAGGATGATAATTAAGGAAGGAAGCATATTTGTTACTTGTATCTCTTTTATTTTAAGTATATTAATAGCTACTCCGATCAGTAATATTCCGCCGACGGCAGTTAAGTTTGTGATCATTCCTTCACTCATATAGTTCATCAGAAATGCTGCAAATAAGGTAAGTCCGCCCTGATAGAAAAAACCGGAATAGAAGAAAATAGAATAGCGATTCCGAAAGAGGAGGCAAAAGCTACAGAAGAGATTCCATCCATAATAGATTTGGTAAAAAGCAGATTCGAAGTTTCTCCCATTCCGTCTTCGATCGCTCCTAATATAGCCATAGAACCTATACAAAACATCATGGAAGCAGTCAGAAATCCTTCCGTAAAACGATTCTTATTCTTTTCCTGTTCGGAAGCATCAGCTTCTTTATCAGGGTTACTCCGGAAACTTTGTCTTTGAATATATTCTGCCAGGCAACGGATATATTTATCTATATCAATTATTTGTCCGATAATAGAACCTAAGACAATACTGATCACGATCAGCAACATATTCTCTGAACGTAATGCCATTCCGGCGCCGATCATGAATGTACATAAACCCAAACCCTAAAAAATAATTTGTATCATTCGTTCAGATAAACGTGAATGAATCATTAATCCGATACAGCTTCCGGTAATGATCGCCCCGGTATTTGCAATGGTTCCCAGCATATTTTCAATTTTCCTGCAAATGTATTAAAAGAAAATCAGGAAATTGTGGGAATAAGCTGTTTTTCATCTCCGTAAGTATGTACTTGTTTTTGTAAACAATTGTATTCTGCAGATGTTTTTATAATAATCAGGACTTATACAATATCTGTTATGATATCACCCAATAATCGCTATTTTGCCGATAAATATCATTATTCAGGAGAGTTTAATGTTCCGACAACTATCCGTCTGATACGGTATAGAGGCCAGTTGATGGAACATATGGATATTCCGAAACATGTCCCTTCTTTTAAAAAATATGTAAAAGACAGTTGTATCAACTGGTTTAGTGTAAGGGGACTAACGGATTCGGCTACTATTACCCGGATGGTGGAGGAATTTGATCTGTTGAATCTGGATGTACGGGATATTCTGACTCCTAACCATATTGTAAAAGTGGATGTCAGGAAGGATTGTATTTTTACGGTAATGAATAGCTGTGCTTTTAATGCAAAAGGCAGGGTTTATTCAGAACACGTTTGTATAATTGTGACATCAAATATAGTTATTTCTTTTAATGAAAGCGACAGAGATCTTTTTCCGAATGTGGAACATGGATTACGGGAAAATATCATGGATATCCGGTATCATAAAAGTGGCATGTTGTTTGCTTTTCTTTTAAACGGGATTTTAGGAGATTTTATTGAAACAGCTTCTAAAGTGGAAAAAATGTTAGAGAAGATAGAGGATCTTTTATTAAATCCGCATGCCAGTCAGACAAATGTCGGATTAAAAATACAAAAATGTCGCCGGGCCTATCTGATCATTCGTAAAAATACTCAACCCCTGACAGAAGAAGCCGCTAAATTGGTTGGAGGTAAAGAAGGTATTATTGATGAAGGTTTATTTCCGGTTTTTAATGAACTTTCAGACCAGTTACAATATATTCTTCAGACGACCCGGAATAGTAATGATATATTATCTTCTCTGGTAGATCTGTATGTCTCTAAAAATGACTTGAATGCCAATATTGTTATGAAGCGTTTGACAGTCGTGGCTACTTTGTTTATTCCTATAACTTTCCTGGTCGGAGTATGGGGTATGAATTTTGATTACATGCCGGAGCTAAAATGGAGATATGGGTATCTGTTTGCCTGGGGAGTCTTACTGGTAAGTGTAGGAGTGACCTGGTGGTTTATGCAAAGGAAAAAATGGTTTTAATTTGTTGCTATACCTGGATACGTTTAGCAATTTTTCCGATACTCAATCCCTGGACAATAATGGAGAATACTACTACAAAATAGGTGATAGCCACGATTGGATTTCTATGGGCACTATCCCCGATAGATAAAGCCAGAGCGATTGAAACACCTCCCCGTAATCCTCCCCAGACTAAAATAAAGAAAGTCCCTTTGGAAAATTTTTCCTTGAAAGGAATGATCAGAGTTGGAATTTTAATAGAGATATAGCGTGCTAATAAAACAATGGCGATTGCCAGGATACCGCCAGGCCAGTAAAATCTGAGATTAGGAATTAATAGTAATTCAAATCCGATCAACAGGAATAACAGCGAGTTTAATATTTCATCTATCAACTCCCAGAACGTTTTTAAAAAGTCATTGTTTATATGCTTTCTCTGGGAATAGGCTCTCCCTACGTTCCCGATCACTACACCGGCAATAACCATCGTCAAAGGACCGAATATTTCTAAAGTTTGAGAGATTAGATAAGCTCCGATCACTATTGATAAGGTGATCAAGGCAGATAATTTCCCATCTTCCACACTTTTCATAGCCAGGAAACCTATAAATCCTAATAAGAATCCAACTAACAAAGCTCCGAATATCTCCTTAAAAAAGCAGTGAGATCGATAAAGTAGTAATATCTTCTAATTGTTCACTACCTTGTGCAATATTATATATAACCGTAAATAAAACCACTGCAACCCCGTCATTAAACAGGGATTCTCCGGTAACTTTTGTTTCGAGCGGTTTGGAAACTTTGGCTTCTTTCAGGATCCCTAAAACGGCGATTGGATCCGTAGGAGAAATCAGAGCCCCGAATAATAGACAGTACATAAGAGAGAGTGGGTTTTGCATATGCAATAAAGGCAGAAAAATTCCAGTATATAATATAGGCCAAAACCGACAGCAAAGGTAGATATGATCACACTTAAAGTTGAAAATACAATAATAGGAAGTTTTTCTTCTTTCAGATCATTGATATTAATCTGGATAGCCCCGGCAAACAAGAGAAAATATAACATTCCATTCATTACCAGTTGAGTAAAGTTGATATTGGTAAGAATTTTATAGACGTCCTGTAAAGGTTTGGGTTCAAAGGCTTCCAGCAAAACCAATAGTAAAGAAAAGATCATAGTGATCACCATAATACCGATAGTAAATGGCAGTTTCAGGAAACGGTCATTAATATAGGCAAAAATGGTAGCAATAATAATAAGTATTGAAAATGAAAAATATAATTCCATATGTTCCGGTTCATTAAAAATAGTATCTTAGTATGTAACAAGAACTTTTTCAGGTTTGTTTTCAGCCTGTAAACCGGACGGATAAATAAAAAATAAATCCTTATAAGTGGATATGGAAAGCGGTAGTGTGTTTTAATTCATTCAGAACAAAAGAACTTTGCATTTTTACGATTCCTTTGACTTTAGTGATCTTTTTCATTACAAATTCATCATAGGATTCCAGATCCCTGACTACTACTTTCAGAAAGAAATCATGAATACCACCGATTGAATAACATTCCATAATTTCATCAATATGTTTGATATCTTCTAAGAATTGCTGGATGTGTTCTTCATTATGTACAGCTAACGAAACATTACAAAAAACAACTAAAGGCAAGCCTACTTTCTTGTTATCTATGATCGCTACATAATTTTTTATATAGCCATCCTTTTTCAGTCTTTTGATCCGCTCATAAATAGGCGTCTTGGAAATATGTAATTCTTCTGATAATTCTTTCATATTTACTTTGGCATTTTTTTGTAATGCCTGTAAGATCTCAATATCTGTTTTATCCAATCCTGCCATAGTAATTTTTCCTGTTTAAAGAGTTTAAAATAGTTTGGGATAGGAAACTTTCCTTCTATATATTCAAATATAGGAATATTATCTTATTTAATTTTGGTTTGTAGGATATATTTCCAAACTGCCTACCTTTGTACAAACCTGTAAGCATTATGTTCATTTAACAGACCTATAGTTATGGCAACTAAAGAAAAACTTACCCATACATTCTTGTATCATATAATGGCTGTTCTGACGGTCTCTATCTGGGGTGTTACTTTTGTGTCTACCAAAGTCCTTATTAATCATGGGTTAACTCCTGTAGAAATCCTGTTTTACCGGTTTGTTTTGGCCTATGGTTGTATCTGGTTTATTTCTCCCCGCCGAATATTTGCAAAAAGTTGGCATGATGAAGGTTTATTTGTCTTGTGTGGTCTTTGCGGAGGATCTCTTTATTTCATTGCGGAAAATACAGCCTTAGGAATTACCCTTGCTTCCAATGTCTCTTTAATAATTTGTACTACTCCGATTCTCACAGCCTTTATACTCTATCTGTTCAGAAAAACGGAAGAATTAACCCGGAATCTGATCCTGGGATCCTTACTGGCTTTGGGCGGGGTAGCTTTAGTTGTATTTAATGGTCGTTTTATTTTAAAGATTAATCCTTTAGGGGATATCTTGACTCTGGTTGCTGCTTTAATGTGGGCTTTTTATTGCCTGATATTAAAACAACTCGATACCCATTATCCTACTTTACTGATTACCCGTAAAGTCTTTTTTATGGGGTAGTTACCTTGATCCCTTTCCTACCCTTTTATCCGGTACGATTTGATACAGCTCTTCTGTTCCAGCCAGTCGTCTTTCTGAACCTGCTTTTCCTGGGAGTGATTGCTTCTATGGTCTGTTATATTATGTGGAATACAGCCGTAAAACAGCTGGGTGCTATCTATACAACAAATTATATCTATATTGTCCCCCTGGTTACTTTAATTACCTCTGCTTGGATTATTGATAAAAAAATCACAGGGATTGCTTTGGCAGGATGCTTGCTTATTCTCTGCGGAGTCTATCTGGCGGAGAGAAAAGTTAAACAAATACGGTAGCGGCTTGTTTTTATTGTAATAAATAATAATGCATGTCTCTGTCTCAGCTGTTTTTAAATATTGCACCCTATGTAAAACCCTATCGCTGGTTAGTTATACTTACACTTATTCTGATACTGATCGGTTCTTTTACTGCACAGATAAATGCCTGGGTACTAAGATATACGGTAGACCAGATCAGTAATCTGCTGCAAGCAGGAAAAGGGTTACAGGAAGGGATGTCTATTCTTGTTTTTATTTCTGTGGTCCTCATATCAAAAGAGATTCTGAATTCCTTCATTACTTTTGGCCAGAATTATTATGGCGAGAAACTCCGGATCTTTGTTTCCCGGGATCTTGCCCAGAAAGTTGTTGATAAAATACTTACCTATAAACTGGC
Source organism: Tannerellaceae bacterium (assembly GCA_021201295.1). Lineage (GTDB taxonomy): Bacteria > Bacteroidota > Bacteroidia > Bacteroidales > Tannerellaceae > UBA4116. The sequence goes on from JAJQFE010000016.1 coordinate 22,021, forward strand.
TTTTTATACTTCCGGAGGGAATCAACCCGGTAAACTTCAGATCCGGATTGACCGGGGAATAGAAAGTATTACCCGGATGGTACAAAATTTCTTTATTGATATCCTCCCTCTCTTTGCCAGCTCAGTAGTAGCTTTACTGATGATGTTCAATGCCAATTTTTATGTGGGATTAGTAGGATTGTGCAATGTCCCTTTCTATTTTTATGTGAGTATATTGCAGGCTAATAAATTAAAAGGAGCACGCCGGAGTATCCGGGAACTACGGGAAAATAAGAGTCAGGGAATTTTGGGTATCTTGGAATCCATTACTGTCATCAAGTCGTTTATCCGGGAAGATATAGAAAGTGAGAAACAGTTAGGATTGCAATTGTCATTAACAGCCGCCCAGTTACGTACGCGTAAGATCAGTTTTTTATTTGATGGCATAAAAAGTTTTATTGAACAGATCGGAGTCGTATTGATTATTATCCTTACCGCCTATTTCGTACTAACAGGAGTAATGACCATCGGTGCCATAATGTTCCATATCCTTCTCTTTAATAATGTCACTGCTCCGATTCGCCAGTTGCACCGTATTTATGACCAGATGAACGATGCCCTGATTTATTCGGAAGGCTTTTTCGATATATTAAAAGCTGATGAACAGACAGAACAGTCAGGATATTATATATCTCCTGAAGTGAAAGGAAAATTTAATATCCGGAACGTCTGTTTCACCTATTCGGATAACGATGAACCTACTTTATTCCATATCAATATGGACATTCTCCCCGGTAGAATTACAGCTTTGGTAGGTTTATCAGGAGCGGGAAAAAGTACATTAATTAATTTGCTGGATAAATTTTATCATCCGGATTCCGGAGAGATACTACTGGATGATGTATCCCTGGAAGATTACGATATGGAATTCCTACGGGATAATATTGGACTGGCACTGCAAAAGAACCATATTTTTAACGGAACCATAGAGGAAAATATCCGTTATGGGAATCCGGACGCCACCTATGAGCAGGTAGTGGAAGCTGCTAAACAATCCTATATCCATGAACAGATCATGACTCTACCGCATAAATATGAAACTTCTGCTCTTTCCCTTTCGGGCGGACAACAGCAGAAAATTGCTATTGCCCGTATGTTTTTGAAAAATCCTCCCATCATCTTTCTCGATGAACCGACAGCCAGCCTCAATGCAATTTCAACAGAGCAGATCAAAAATAGTCTGGATGCCATTAAAAAGAACCGGACAGTAATTATTATCTCCTATAGTATATCACAGATCATTGATTCGGATATTATTTATGTTATGAAAGAAGGACGCGTGGTTGAACGGGGCACTCATGAAGACCTTTATCATATGGAAGGGACCTACAAAAAGATATTTGATGCTATGGCCCGGAGCCTGAATATTGATAAAATTTCTAAAACATTGGAATAGAGCTCTTATAATGTATTTTGCCGGTTTTCTGGTTCTTGTAAAATATCTAAAGTTTTCAGTCCTCATTAAACTATTTATATCTATTTTTGTCGATTAAGTAACGACCTTAGTCGATTTTAGTTGTAGGGAGTAGCAAACCTGCTTAATTTTATAAATGAAAAAAGAAAGGAGTGAGGAATGAAGAAATTAGTGATGTTTTTAGGCCTTTTTATATGTTTATGGTTTGTTAGTCCCGTTGCTGCCCAACATATCAGCGTAAATGTAAACATAAATCTGGATCGGCAACCTGCCTGAGGTCCTGTAGGATATGATTATGTGGATTTCTACTATTTCCCGGATATTAATATCTACTATGATGTAAATTATGGTATGTTCTATTATCTTTCCGGAAGAAGATGGATTGCTACCCGTTATTTACCGGTAAAATATGCCCGTTATGATTTATATGCTATGTATAAGGTGCCTTTGATTAATGAGATGGACCCCTGGTTGTATAACAGGAATCATAAGAGGATGTATGCCCATTATAAAGGAAACAGGAATCAGATAGTTATCTACTATGCTAATGATAACAGATATAATAACTACAGGCAGAATCATATCCATTGGATAGATCCGGGTGTAACGGTCAAGAATAATAAGAGTATCCCCAGAACTACTACCAGCAGTATCAGCAACAGAGGGACAACCACGCCGACAACCAGCAGCAGTAATAGGAGTACAACTAATAACAGTAGTACCAGAACGACAACAACTACTAATAGCGGAAGCAACAGAAGTATGACAAATAGTACAACCAATGGTAGTACGAACAATAACAGCAGTACAAGGACTTCTACTACAAATAGTAGTAACAGAAGTTCTACCAATAGTTCTGTAAATAGTACCAGAAACAGTACTACTAATGGTTCGACAACCAACAGTAGTACCCGGAGTTCAACAACCAACAGTTCAAATAGTAGCAGTAAATCCAATCGTTCAACCCGGTAACTATTAAATAATGAAAGGGATTTAAGGTAAAAAAGATTATTAGGTATTTTCATCGCTTAAGAAACAGCCATCTCAGGCAAAGAGATGGCTGTTTTACTTTTTGCTTTTCTATAATAAAGTGTATTTTTTATTTTTATCACACCTTTCGGTTCATAAACTTTTCTGAACCGGAAATGTTGGGTTAGTAGTACTTAATTTTTATTAAACAAATAGGATAGATGAGAAATAAATGGACGATGATCGTATATGTATGTGTTTTTCTGTTTGCCTGTAAGGAGCCGGAAAATGTAGAGAAACTGATAGTCGCTTCTGATCCGATAGATTGTATCGGAGTAGCTCCCCAACAATATCTGTTGGTGAAGTCCGGAGAAGAAACTGAATGGACCTTTTTATATGGTGGGATTGAAGGTTTTGATTACCAACCAGGCTATGAGTATGTGTTAAAAGTACAGGTGCAAGAAGTGGAAAATCCGGTAGCCGACCAATCCTCCATCCAGTATATATTAATAAAAGTCATTTCAAAAGAGAAGAAAACTTCCGAAAATTTGCCGGTATTTCCTTCTCCTGAAGACTATATATGATTAAAGTTTGAAATCAGCACACAGCTAACAGATCTGGCAGCGGATAATAAGATGGAAGAGTATAATAGTCTCCTGAAAATAATCCGTGCAAATCAAGCCTGATCTGTATGATCTGTGTGCTGAGAGACAAATAAAGAATATACCGGTAAATTTATTTTTTGAGTATCTTTTCAATAAATGCCCTTTGAGCAATATGTTGTTCCGGGAAAGTCCAGTGTCCGGTTTCCAGAAACAGTTCTAATTCTTTTTCACCAGGGATCACATTGTAAGCTGCATACATAGAGGTCGGAGGACAGACTACATCATTATATCCCCAGCAATACCACCCGGGAACCTGCACTCTGCGTGCAAAGTTCACTACATCAAAATAAGCTAATGTCTCCACTTCATTAGGCGCCGGTTTTCTGTGAAGGAAATAATGAGGCCATCCTTCGGCACGGTTATTCAGGTACCCGGCGTAATCACACATCGCCGGGTAAAAAGCGGCCAGAAATTTAATACGGGAATCCAGTCCGGCAGTAACAATAGATAAAGCACCTCCCTGGCTGCCACCTGTTACACCCACAGTCTCCCCGTTAAACTCCGGCAACTGGTAAATAAAATCAACCGCACGTACACAACCTAAATACACTCTTTTGTAATAATGTGCATCCCTGTCATTCATATTGAAAAAGAAATATCCGCTTAACGGACCGTCATTCAGGTTATCATATATATCCTGATTCATATTCACAGGTACACCATGGATGCCGATCTCCAGAGAAATTACCTCATCTCCGTAGTTGCTTCCCGAATAAGGCCGGATACCTGCACCCGGTACCTGCAGGATCGCCGGATAAGTCCCTGATTTCTTAGGGGTCATAAGAATTCCATAGATCCGTGAACCCGGTTTTTCATTTTGAAAACTTATATGATACACATTTTGTGTTTCCGTACATTTTTCAGGAATAAGCACCATTTTAGAATCTAAAGCTACCTTACGTGCTTCTTCTATGGCATTTCTCCAGAAAGAATCAAAATCAGCCGGATCCTGGGTAATAGGTTGAATCTGAGTTTCATTATATGCAACAGTAGCTAAACCTTCATAATTTCTTCCATCTACTTTGGCAACTACGCGGCAACGTAAAAAACCAGGTTCCTTCATAGAAGATTTCAGCGTAAGTTTCCCATCTTTTAAAACTACATTTTCTTTTTTCTCCGAAGGAAAATATTCAGGACCCAATTCATAATCCACCACTACATCTTTCAGCAGGTTTTCATTTTTTAAGACCTGAATAGTAAAAGTTGCCTGTTGACCGGACTGATATTTCCAGTCCATATGGTCCGGAGATACGATAACCGTTACTACTCTGTGTTGAGGCGGGGGTTGGGCAACTAATCGCATTGTTGACAGTAGACATCCCAACAATAAGCATACATTAAAAAGTAATCTTTTCATACAGTGATTTTTAGTATTTATCATCAAATGTTAGATTCATAAAACGGTAAATAAAGGAGTTAAGTCGTTTTGAGGATTTTTTTTGCCGGATTACCGGCTCCTTAACTCCTTGAACTGTTAACAGAAATAGAAAGGATCTTCTGTTATAACTCCTGAAGTATTTTTTTCAGGACAGTCTGGGCTGAAATTTCCCGGTTTGCTGCTTCCTGTATGACAATACTCTGAGGACTTTTTATCACATCATCAGTAACGATCATATTACGCCGCACAGGAAGACAGTGCATAAAATAGGCATTATTGGTAAGAGCCATTTTATCCGTATCCACTGTCCAGCTACGATCCGTACTCAATACTTTCCCATAATTCGGATCTGCATACGCGGCCCAGTTTTTGGCATAAATAAAATCGGCTCCTTGAAATGCTTTTTTCTGGTCATATTCCACACAGGCATTACCCACAAAAACAGGGTCCAGTTCATACCCTTCTGGATGGGTAATCACAAAATCATGGTCAGTAGCATTCATCCACTCCGCAAAACTATTAGGTACTGCCTGTGGAAGAGCTTTAGGATGAGGTGCCCAGGTAAGTACTACTTTAGGACGGGCTGTTTTTTTATATTCCTCAATCGTAATCAGGTCGGCAAAGCTCTGCAAAGGATGACGGGTAGCCGCTTCCATACTAAATACCGGACGACCGGAATACTGAATGAACTGATTCAGGATCATTTCATTATAATCCTCTTCTTTATTTTCAAAACGGGCAAAAGAACGGACGCCGATTATATCACAATAACAACCCATCACAGGGATAGCTTCTAAAAGATGTTCCGGTTTATCACCATCCATAATCACACCATGCTCCGTTTCCAGCTTCCATGCTCCCTGGTTTACGTCCAGCACCATCGTGTTCATACCCAGGTTCATCGCTGCTTTTTGGGTACTGAGCCGGGTTCGCAGGCTGGAATTAAAGAAAATCATCAGTAAAGTTTTATTTTTACCTGATTCCGTGAACTGAAACCGGTCTTTTTTTATTTCAAAAGCCTCTTTTAAGGCTTGCTGTAAATCGCCTAAATCTTGTACACAAGTGAAATTTCTCATTGTCTCGATTGCTTTTATTTTTATTTATTTCTGATCTGCCCGTTCCCTTCTATAATGTATTTATAGGTATTCAATTCTTCTAATGCCATAGGGCCACGGGCATGAAGTTTCTGGGTACTGATTCCTATTTCTGCTTCCAGGCCAAATTGTGCACCATCTGTAAAAGCTGTGGATACATTCGCATATACACAGGCTGCATCTACGGATTGTTCAAAGATCCGGATTGCTTCCCGGGATTCACTGATAATACATTCACTATGTCTGGAACTATAAGCAGCAATATGGTCTAATGCTTCATCTATGCTCTGTACCGTACGAATACTCATCTTATAGTCCAGGAATTCCGTACCAAAACTTTCCGGAGTAGCTTGTTGTAATAACTCTTCCGGATAATTCCCTGTAAGTATGGCATACGCTGCTTCATCTGCATAAACAATCACCTGGCTTTCCTGAAGTTTTTCACACAATGCCGGAAGATCACTGATCCGTTCATGATGGATAATAAGGCAATCCAAAGCATTACAGACACTGACCCAGCGGGTTTTGGCATTGTGGATGATCTCACGCCCTTTGTTTATATCTCCCTCTTTATCAAAATAGGTATGGCAGATTCCGGCACCTGTTTCAATAACTGGTACCCGGGCATGCTCCCGTACATAATGAATTAAATCACTACTGCCACGTGGAATGATCAGGTCTACCAGACCGACTGCATTCAGGAGGGTAGCAGTGGCCTCCCGGCCCGGAGGCAAGAGAGTACATATGGCAGGATTTACCTGGTGTTTTTTTAATACAGTATGAATAATCCCTGTTAAGGCTTTGTTGGAATGGTTTGCATCAGAACCACCTTTCAGAATACAGGCATTGCCGCTTTTCAGGCAAAGGGAAAATACATCAAATGTCACATTCGGCCGGGCCTCATAGATAATACCAATCACTCCAAAAGGTACATGTATCTTTCGTATAGTCATTCCATTCGGCCGGGAAACCTGGCAGATCTCCTTTCCTACAGGAGAGGGAAGAGCGGCAACACTTTTCATATCTTCAGCAATCCCTACCAGACGGTCAGCCGTCAGTTTCAAACGGTCATATTTAGGATGGTCCGGATCCATACGGCTCAGATCCCTGGCATTTTCAGTAAGAATATAGTCTGTCTGTTTAATCAGGGCATCCGCAATATCATTCAGGATTGCGTCAACCGTCCGGTCATCCAGCATCAGTAATTCTCTGGAAGCTATCTGCGCCTGAACTAATAATTCTTTTATATCCATTTTCCAGTTTGTTAATCCAGGTATAAATAATCATAATGAATAAAGGGTTTCAGATCCCGCTGCCCGATCAGCCGGTTAGCCTCTGCACTGTCATAACCAGCCCGTCCTACGCCTAACTGGTTCCCCTGCTCATCAAATATCTTTACAATATCATCTTTTCAAAATCTCCTGCCAACCTGGTCACACCTACTAACAGGATACTCGTTGCTTTAGGCGCCAGTAACGCTTCCGCAGCTCCTGAGTTGATATGAACTTCACCTTTGGCAAACCCTTCGGAATGAGCGATCCATTTTTTTACACTGCTAACCGGTTTAGAAGCCGGTTTGAAAAGAGTATAGATCACTTTTTGCTCCTGCGTCAGCAGGTCATACATGATATTTTCTTTTTTCCCATTGGCAACAATAACCGCAATTCCTTCTTCTGCTACTTTTTGGGCAATACTACATTTCGTGAGCATACCACCCCTTCTGAAAGAGGATTTGCTGGTCCGCACAAATGCGGAAAGGTCTTCCTTGCCTCCTTCTATTTCCCGGATCACAAAGGCTTCCGGATCACTGGGGTCACCGTTATAGATACCATCCACATTACTTAAAATAATCAGGGCATCCATATCCATCATAGCAGCTATCAGTCCTGATAACTCGTCATTATCCGTAAACATCAGTTCTATCACAGAGATGGTATCATTCTCATTTACAATAGGGATCACATGGTTGTCCAGCATAACCTCCATGCAGTGCTTCTGGTTGAGATAATGCGTGCGGCTACCAAAGTTCTCTTTTGTAGTTAATACCTGTCCGCAGGTAATCCCATGCTCCCGGAACAATTCATAATAACGGTTGATCAGTTTTGCCTGTCCGACCGCAGAAAAAAGCTGTCTGGCAGAGACCGCATCCAGCTTTTTCCCGGGTTTGATTTCGCTACGTCCGGAAGCCACTGCCCCGGATGATACCAATACTATTTCAATCCCCTTTTTATGTAACTCTGCAACCTGGTCCACCAGGGCAGACATACGGGTTATATCTAATGTGCCGTCCTGACGGGTTAAGACATTACTCCCGATCTTTAGGCAATCCGTTTATATCTGAATATATTTTATTATCCTTATCCCGGATCTCTATACGGCGGATCTTCCCGCTGATGGTTTTTGGTAATTTATTTACAAATTTAATGATCCTGGGGTATTTATAAGGAGCAGTCACCTGTTTCACATACTCCTGTAATTTTTTTGTTAATGCTTTTTTAGGCTGGTTTTTATAATCTTTATCCAACACAATGGTGGCTTTCACTACCTGGCCCCGGATCTCGTCCGGAACACTGGTAATCGCACATTCCACTACTGCCGGATGGGTCATCAGGGCACTTTCCACTTCAAACGGACCGATCCGGTAACCGGAGCTTTTGATCACATCATCCGCGCGTCCAACAAACCAGTAATAACCATCTTCATCCCGCCAGGCAATGTCACCGGTATAGTAAATACCATCATGCCAGGTCTGCGTAGTGAGTTTCGGATCTTTGTAATACCCTTTAAACAATCCTAACGGTTTCTCATGGCTGGTATGGATAATAATTTGTCCCTGTTCTCCATCTTTCGCTTTACTTCCGTCCATCCGGATCAGGTCCACATCATAAATCGGATTAGGAATACCCATAGAACCCAGTTTAGGTTCTATCCACGGATAGGTCAGAAGAAAAAGGGTTGCTTCTGTCTGTCCGAATCCCTCTCTCAGCTTAATACCTGTCAGTTTGAGGAATGTTTCATAGGTAGCCAGATTCAGCGCTTCCCCGGCAATCGTACAATATTTCAGAGAGGAGAGGTCATATTTTGATAAGTCTTCCCGGATCAGGAACCTGAATATAGTCGGCGGTGCACAGAGAGAAGTGATCCGGTGATCCTGGATCATCCGTAATATATCCGCCGGAATAAATTTTTCATGATCATACACAAAAATATTGGCCCCGGCTATCCATTGTCCGTATAATTTACCCCAGACAGCTTTGGCCCAGCCTGTATCGGCAATCGTCAGATGCAAACTGTCTTTGTGGAGATTATGCCAGTAACAGGCAGTGACAATATGTGCCAGCGGATAAGTAAAATCATGAATCACCATTTTAGGATTCCCTGTGGTTCCTGAGGTAAAATAGAGCAATAGAATGTCATTATTGCTATTCGAATATTCCGGACGTATAAATGGCGCAGCCTGGTCAATCCCTGTATGAAAATCATGGAAACCCTCCGGTATCTCCGGCCCTATGGAAACTAAAGTCTGGATAGTAGGAGATTCCGGCAAGGCATCTGTGACATTTTGTGTGACGACCGGTTCCCCGACACAAACAACCATTTTGATATTTGCCGCATTGGCCCGGTACACAATATCTTTTTTAGTTAACAAATGGGTTGCCGGAATGCTGACAGCACCTAATTTATGTAAGGCAAGGATACAAAACCAGTATTCAAAACGACGTTTCAGGATCAGCATGACCATATCCCCTCTTCCGATCCCTAAAGATTGAAAATAGGAGGCAGTCTGGTCTGAATATTTTTTTATATCGGCAAATGTAAAGTCTCTGTGTTTCCCTTTATCATTTATCCAGTACAAAGCCTTTTTGTCCGGCTCTTCTTTCGCCCATTCATCTACTACATCATAGGCAAAGTTGAAATTCTCCGGGACATGGATTCTGAAGTTTTTACTAAAATCTTCCTGTGACTCAAATGTCATTTTATCCACAAATCTTTCTAACATACTAACGGAATTAAGATTATAAAAGATCATTGATTGTTTTTATCCTACCTAAAATAAATTTAAGTAATAATAGCCAGAAAACGGACTTTCTTCCCGTCCAGCGCTTTCATACCATGGGGCAATTCCGAATTGAAATAGATGCTGTCACCTTCTTCTAAGATAATCTCTTTCCCATGAAGATGCAGCAAGAGCTGGCCACTGACCACCAGGTTAAATTCCTGGCCCAGATGTGAGTTCAGGTAGATCTCTTCTCCGTCCGGTTTGGGATGGACGGTAACCATAAAAGGATCCGCCTTTCTTCCTGCAAAACCTGCAGCTAAGGATTGATATTTATAAGCTTTTGTCCTTTCCATCGCCGTACCTTTTCCTTTACGGATCACAAAGTAACTGTTCATTTTAGGTTCGTCACCAAACATCAGCGTGATAAGGTCTATCCCGTATGCCTGGGAGATCCGATGTAAAGTGCTGACTGAAATATCTACCGTCCCGGTTTCCAGGCGTAAATATTCTTCCGGGGTCAGATGACATACATGCGCCATTTCTTCAGGAGTGATTTTCAACACATCCCGTAACCCGGCTAATCATTCCGCTATTTTGTTTAATCTGCTCATTTATTTGCCGTAGATATTTAGTATAGTGGTTCAAAGATAAAAATAAAAAACAGAGATACCCTTTTCTTTATACCTTTTTTTCTCCTCTTTTTTTTCCGGATCAGCTCCGGGAAAAGATGATCTTATTTAACTATTGCAGAGAAGAGAAAAGCTATCCAAAGGAGTTGCTATATTAAAAGAAAGGACTAACTTTGCGTTCGCAATAAAAAAACAGAGATTCAACATGATCAATAGAATAAAAGAGCTGCTTCAGGAAGTGCAGGAAATGAAAGCAGCCAATGCTGAAGAACTGGAAGCTCTTAGAATTAAGTATCTCAGTAAAAAAGGAGAGATCTCATCGCTGATGAATGATTTCCGCAATGTAGCTGCAGACCAGAAGCGGGAAGTAGGAAAGTTTCTGAATGAACTGAAAGAAACCACACAAAACAGAATCAATGAACTGAAAGAAGGGTTTGCCAACGAACAGGTAAGCCAGGACGATATCGACCTGACCCGTACAGCCTATCCGGTTGAGCTGGGAACCCGCCATCCGCTTTCTATTGTAAGAAAAGAAATTTGTGATATTTTCGGCCGTTTAGGTTTTAGTATTGCCGAAGGACCAGAAATTGAAGATGACTGGCATGTCTTCTCTGCCTTAAATTTTGCAGAAGATCATCCTGCCCGTGATATGCAGGACACCTTCTTTATACAACACAATCCGGATGTGGTCCTGAGGACCCATACCTCTTCCGTACAGGTACGCGTAATGGAAAAACAACAGCCACCTATCCGTATTATCTGTCCGGGACGTGTCTATCGCAATGAAGCAATATCCTATCGTGCACACTGTTTCTTCCATCAGGTGGAAGCATTATATATTGATAAAGATGTCTCTTTTGCAGACCTGAAACAGGCGTTGTTATTCTTTGCAAAAGAGATGTTCGGAGCAGAAACAAAAATTCATTTACGTCCGTCCTATTTCCCTTTTACAGAACCTTCGGCAGAAATGGATATTTCCTGCAACCTGTGCGGCGGCAAAGGCTGTCCTTTCTGTAAATACACCGGATGGGTAGAAATCTTAGGGTGTGGAATGGTTCATCCGAATGTACTGGATAACTGTGGAATTGACAGTAACATATATTCCGGTTACGCTTTGGGAATGGGGATCGAACGTATAACCAATTTAAAATATCAAGTGAAAGACTTACGCCTGTTCTCAGAGAACGATATACGCTTCCTGAAACAGTTTGAGTCTGCCAATTAAGTTGAAAACCTCAATCATTTTACCAGCCCCGGGTCTTAACCGCCCGGGGAAACACACAAGGAATGAGGATACAGGTTTTATTACTGATTTCAGGAGGAGCCATCGGAACGGTAGTACGTTACGGGATTTTCGTATGGATACAACGGGCGATGATGCACTCCTTTCCCTGGGGAATCCTTTCCGTTAATATAACAGGTTCCTTTTTGATCGGATTCTTCTGGAGCCTTTCCGAAACTTTTTCTTTTTCTGCCCAAACCCGCCTTTTCCTTTTTACCGGATTTTTTGGTGGTTTCACAACCTTTTCTACCTTTGCCCTGGATACTATGCAGTTAATGAAAGCAGGAGAATATAAACTGGCCCTTTTGAATGTGCTGGCAAGTAATGTCATAGGGATTCTTGCTGTTTTCCTGGGGTATCAGTTAGGTAAAAATATAGCTGGACTAATTAAATAAATAGTATGCGTAAAAAAGAAAGATACAACGGAGTGATTGAATGGTTCAGGGAAAATATGCCTGTAGCTGAAACAGAACTTCAGTATAAAGATCCTTATCAGTTACTGGTAGCCGTAATCCTGTCGGCACAGTGCACGGATAAGCGGGTGAATATGATTACCCCGGCCCTGTTCGAGGCCTTTCCTACACCGGAAGTGATGGCTGTTTCTACACCGGAAGTAGTCTATGAATACATTAAAAGTGTTTCTTATCCGAACAATAAAGCACGCCACTTAGTAGGAATGGCTAAGATGCTGGTAGAGAAATTTGACGGAGTAGTCCCCTCTACGCAGGAAGAACTGGTTCAATTACCGGGGGTAGGGAGTAAAACAGCCAATGTGATTGTTTCGGTCGTGTTTGATAAGCCGGCGATGGCAGTGGATACGCATGTCTTCCGGGTATCCAACCGGCTGGGACTTACTTGTAATAGTAAAACCCCACTGGAAACAGAAAAAGAACTGGTTAAACATATACCGGAAGATTTGCTGGCTATAGCTCATCACTGGTTAATCCTGCATGGAAGGTATACTTGCCTGGCCCGAAAACCTAAATGTGAAGAGTGTAGTCTGAAACCCTGGTGTAAATATTTCTGGGAAACCTATGCATCCAAATAAAAAGGAAATTATTATTTGTCTGTTAGCTTTTATAGCCTTAGGGGTTGCCGCCTCTTTTTTCTATCGTACACTCAAAGAGGGAAAAGAAATGGTCCAGGTCAGTCTGTATGATCTGGTTGCACCGGAACCTTCTGTGTTGTTAATAATTAACCGCCCTTCCTTAGTCGCTGACAGCTGGAAAGATAAACCGGTATTAGAAGATATTTTTTCCCAACACATCCCCACTCCATTACTTACCCTGGTTGATAAGAGCAGAGGCCTTCGCCCTTTTCTGTTTTCTGTGCACTCCCAGGGGACTGTCCTGTATGTGAAAGCGAACCATTCCCAGGTGCAGGCCATAGAAAAAGAGGTCCTGGGTACTTTATTCAGTGCGTATGCTCCCCAAAGACAGAAAAAGTATGGGATTGACTTTGTCTATTATCCGGATACGGAGAACCGTTTTTTAGGTTACTATGAGTATGAAGGCATATGGGTGGTCAGTTACAGCCGGAAATTGCTTGAAGAAGTAGCCCTGCAACAACTTACCGGACAGCCTTCCCTGGCTGCTGATCCAGCCATGTTGTGTAAAGATGTAGATACTCATTCTCCCCTGAATATCCTGTTTAAAGCCAACCTATTGGATTTGTATGTGAATATAAGCGACACGACAGAGTGGCGTATCCAGGATAAATGGCTGGCAGCCGACCTGTTCTTTACAGAAGGACATCTGTGTAGCCACGGAGCTTATCCGTATTATGAAGCATTAGATACCCTGTATACCGCTATGGGAGATACCCTCTCTATGAGATTACAGACTTTGTATCCCCGGCTGCAACCTGCTTTTGAAATACATAAAGAAGAAAATACAGTCTATTATACCGGTTGTACCCCGTTAACCGGCAATGAATCACAGGCCGGACAGTGAATTTTCAGCCCATCATACGCATACCGGACATGAAGAGGTAATTCTCTGTCTATTTCCGCATGTAGACCTGCCCGGTGGCTCATATGGATCAGATAGGCTTCTTTCGGCCGGATACGCCGGATATTTGCCAGAGCTTCTTCCAGATTCTGGTGAGACATATGCTCTTTTTTATGGAGAGCATTCATAATAAGGATCTCTAATCCATCTAACTTGGCATATTCTTCCTCCGGGATAGATTTTATATCAGTCAGATAGGCTATCTGACCTATGCGGTAACCCAGGATAGGCAAACAGGCATGCCGGAGCCGGATAGGAATAACTGGAATCCCCGCCACACAGAAAGGATCCGTATGGATCTTGTGCAGATGCAGATTAGGTATGCCCGGATAACGGTGTTGACGGAAAACGTAAGGAATCCGGGTTTCTATCGCTTCTGCCACATAGTCCTCCGCATATACATCTACCGGATGCTCCCGTCCGAAAGGACGAAGGTCATCCAGTCCTCCCACATGGTCATAATGCTCATGAGTGATCAATACGCCATCTATACGGGTAATCCGGTTCGCAAGCATCTGGAAGCGAAAATCAGGCCCACAATCTATTAAAATATGCTTTCCGTGAGTTTCAACCCATAAAGAAGTGCGCATGCGGTGATCCCTTGGATCTGTACTGGTACACACCTCACAGTTGCATCCGATCTCAGGAACTCCGGTAGAGGTCCCTGTGCCAAGAAAAAGAAGTTCCATTATCCGACATATTTTACTTCCGAAACAAGATCTATGCCAAATTGTTCGGACACAGCCATCCGGATACTTTTGGCAACCAGAGCGATCTCATCACCGGTAGCATTTCCTAAATTGACAATTACCAGTGCCTGTTTCTCATAAATACCTACCGGACCGTGAGTTTTCCCTTTGAACCCGCACTGTTCGATCAGCCAGCCCGCCGGCACTTTGACCCGGGCATCTCCGGCTGGATACGAAGGGATCTGAGGATAACTGTTCCGGATCTTCTCAAACTGTTCCCGGGAAATGACCGGATTAGTAAAGAAACTTCCGGCATTACCTAATACTTCAGGTTTCGGCAGTTTTTCTTTCCGGATACGGATAACCGCATCCCGTACAGTAGACAGGGTAATTTCCGGATAGTCCTGTAACCGTGTGGCTAAATGGCCATAGTCCAGTGCAAACCGGGGTTTTTTGGTTAACCGGAGATATACATACGTTACTATATGGGGATCATGATGTTCATTTTTAAAGTAACTATACCGGTAACCATATTCACAGGCCTCCCTGGAAAAGATCTGTTTCTCCCGGGTTAGCTGGTTATAAGTTTCTATTTTTTCTATACAATCTTTGATCTCCACTCCATAAGCCCCGATATTCTGTATGGCAGCCCCCCCGGTTTCCCCCGGAATATACGACAGGTTCTCTATGCCTCCCCAGCCGTTTTCAACAGCATAGCAGACTACGTTATCCCACAGTTCGGCAGCCCCTGCACGGATTACCATCGATTCTTCCGTTTCTTCACAGACAGAGATCCCCCGTATGGCTGAATGCAGAATAATTCCGTTAAAATCAGTAATAAAAAGAAGGTTACTGCCACCACCAATGTGAAGGGAATGGGATTCCTGGAAATATTCATCACGTAAGATATTACACAACTCCTCCTCTGAACTATATTCCATAAACCAGCGTGTCTTTACTGGCAAATGAAATGTATTATGCTTTTCCAGGGAATAATTTTCTTCTATTTTCATGCTCCGGGTTTATTTTACCGGACAAAGGTAATTAATAAAAATCAGAGATTGTTTACATATTCACGTTGGATCCGGAAGAAATTAAACCGTTGCATTTCCCCGCTTTCCGTGATCATCGTAGAATAGCGTCTCAGGCTCTGGATCCATTCTTTGTGAAACTTGCATATGGCCGGATGCAGGGAATCCATGGAATTGACTGCATAAACCCGGATGAAACTTAATTTAAACTCCTTACTTTCCATATAACTGTAAGAAGCCTCAAAATTGATATTTGATAAATAGATCCACACCTTTTTGTTGTTCTCATAGGTGCCTTGCTCAGCTATTCTTTCCGCACGGTCCAACAGGCACAACAGCTCTGCTTTTAATTCCTCCATATCCTTTTCCGTAAGGATATTCATCTTATGAAAATAGGAAATATCCCAGATCAGCGATAAAAAAATATTATGGTCCCAGATAAAATAAGAACGGGGCACTTCATGGAGCAGCCGGGTCAGTTTTTTCTATAATTCAATAATAAACAGCGGGATCTCCATGGATCCCAGACCTTTCCTGATGTTTAACTGTTCAGTCTGATGCAACCACCTACAGATACGAAACCGGGAAAGGTATTTAAATGTGGAGTACATTGTATAAGGTACTGTATTCAAAATATGAATCACATACCCTTCCGGATCTTCTTTTACCATGGAAAGGTAATTGATATAACGCATTAATGTATTTTCATACTCCTCCATCGCATTATCCGTATGGATGACATTGATATTAAATAAGGCTGCCGTTTTGCTATAGTTCCCAATCAGTTGATCCAAAGACAACCGGAGCCTGGTGGCAATTAAAGAGATCTCCTGGAATGTAAAAGGGACCTCCCCTCTTAAACGGCGGTAGGTTGCCTCTTTCCCTATCTCTAAGGTTTCCATAATGAACTTAGGAAGATTTGCTTTTTTAGGTAACTGATCCTGAAGGGCAGATATGAATTTTTTTATTTAAATCTTCTTTCATATGGTTGACATTTAAGTAGTTAACCATTTATTTTATTGTAAATTTAATCAAAAAATGACTATCAGCACGTACGAAATAAGTCTCTGCCGGCAGCAGTAATCTCTTTTTCAATCATAAATTCTCCTGCCTTTTGTTCTTTTTGAAAAAAACGAAAGTAAAATGTTTGGTTTTGCTCCTCAAAGAAACAGGCACAAAAAGCGAACCAAGGAGAGCGGAAAAGTGTAAACTAAAAAATATTAATTAAAAAGTCTGGATTTGTAGTGTAATCGGAATATCATTACTTTTGGCCCTCAAAATACAAATACACTGACAGACAGATAACGATCGGGTAAAAACAATACATATGAAGATTATCAATTTAGGCACGACTAACACTATTTTAAACCGCTTTGTGGCGGAACTCCGGGATGTGAATATTCAACGTGACAGTATGCGGTTCCGCCGGAATATTGAGAGGATAGGCGAGATCATGGCCTACGAGATCAGTAAAGAATTTACATATAGTACAAAAAATATTCCTTCCCCGTTAGGGGTGGCAGAAATGTATACACCGGATGATGACGTAGTAATCAGCACCATCCTACGGGCAGGACTTCCGTACCACCAGGGTTTTTTAAGCTATCTGAATCATGCGGAAAATGCCTTTGTTTCCACTTACCGCAGATATAAAGACCGGTTGAATTTCGATATTCATATTGAATATATTGCTTCTCCGAAACTGACAGGCAAAACCCTGATTATTACAGACCTGATGCTGGCAACCGGAAGTTCTATGGAACTGGCTTATGCGGCGCTGAAAATGAAAGGTATACCTGCTCATATCCATGTAGCCTCTATCATTGCCAGCAAACAGGCATTAGAATATATCAAAGAAACTATGCCGGAAGAGCATACCACCGTGTGGGTAGCCGCAGTAGACGAGAACTTAGACGAACATTCCTATATTGTCCCCGGCTTAGGCGACGCCGGAGACCTGGCCTACGGAGAAAAAGAATAAGACTCTTATATGTCCCTTCCAGAAAGGGGAAATAAAAAAGCTGAGTCTACAGAAAGACTCAGCTTTTTTATATATAGCAAAATAAGCAATGCTTCACATTTCCAACGGCTTAATATTCTCTGATCGCAGCAATACCGGGAAGTGTTTTTCCTTCGATAGCTTCCAGTAGGGCACCGCCACCTGTAGACACATACGAAACCTGGTCAGCAATACCAAATTTGTTTACACAGGCTACGGAATCACCACCTCCGACTAAAGAGAAAGCACCGTTTTTAGTAGCTTCCACAACAGCTTCACCTACTGAGCGTGAACCATGCGTAAAGTTATCAAATTCAAATACACCGGTAGGACCATTCCAAAGGATCGTTTTTGAATTTTTGATGACTTCAGCATAAATTTTTTCAGTTTCAGGACCGATGTCTAAACCTTCCCAGCCGTCAGGAATCTGATCCACCGGGCAGAATTTAGTGTTGGCATCGTTACTGAATGAATCAGCGATCTTGGCATCTACTGCTAACACTAAATTGACACCTTTCTCTTTCGCTTTTTCAATCAGGTCAAGTGCCAGTTCCAGTTTGTCATCTTCACAGATAGAGTTACTGATCTTGCCACCTTTTGCTTTGGTAAAGGTGTAAGTCATACCTCCGGTGATAATCAGGTTATCTACCTTACTTAATAAGTTCTCAATGATATCAATCTTGGAAGAAACCTTAGAACCACCCATAATAGCCGTGAACGGACGATTGATGTCAGTCATTACTTTTTCAACCGCTTTTACCTCTTTTTCCATCAGGTAACCGAACATTTTGTTGTTTGTGTCAAAATATTTAGCGATCAATGCAGTAGAAGCATGCGCACGGTGAGCAGTACCGAATGCGTCATTCACATAACAATCCGCATACGAAGCTAATTTTTTAGTGAATTCTTTCTGGCTTTCTTTGATAGCCTTTTTAGCAGCCGCTTTTTCTTCATCCGATGCATCAGCAGCTAGTCCTCTGGGCTTGCCTTCTTCCTCAGCATAGAAACGTAGGTTTTCCAGCAATAACACTTCTCCCGATTGTAAAGCAGCCGCTTTGATAGCTGCTTCTTCCCCTACACAGTCGTTTGCAAACTGCACGTCAACGCCTAACAACTCAGAAACACGGCCTATGATATGTTTCAAAGAGAACTTTTCATCTACACCTTTCGGACGACCTAAATGGGAACCGATGATCGGACTACCGCCATCCGCCAGTATTTTTTTCAAAGTTGGAAGAGCAGCACGGATACGAGTGTCGTCTGTGATGTTGAAGTTTTCGTCCAATGGAACGTTGAAGTCAACTCTTACAAATGCCTTTTTGCCGGCAAAATTGAATTTGTCAATCGTTTGCATAACTTTTATAATTAGATTTGTAGTAAAATATCACCTATAAACGTTGCAAACTTACATAAAAATATTTTTATTTCCGTGGTAAGTTTTAATTAATTATTCGGTTAATTTGAACCGCAACCGGAGCCTCTCTCCCTGGTAGTCATAGGTCAGTAATTTGAAGTGCCCGATCTCCGATGTATTCTCTACATGCGCACCGATACAGGCACAGGCATCATAGTCCCCGACACAGACAATCCGCAACGTCTCACTTACGTTTTCCGGCAGCTTGCTCAGGTCTACTATCCCTGCCGCTTCTTCCCGGGGCAGGAACCGGATCTCTACCAGCAAATGCCGGTCAATCACCTCATTGACTTTCCGTTCTACTTCCGCCATCTGTTCCGCCGTAGGTTCCTGGGCAAGCATATAGTCACATTTGGATTTTTTCCGTTCAATGTGGGCATTCATGGAACGGGGACAACCAAACATACGGACCATGGTCTGGTTTAAAATATGCTCCGCCGTATGCATCGGAGGATATTCTTGTTTGTTATGTTCATTCAGCAGGATTTTTTCTTCCATACATCGCGATTTTTTTAAGTGAATACATCCACAGGCAAAGATATTGAAATCTGAATGAAAACAGAGTAAACTTTTCCATACCTTTGCGTCTGAAATCATAAAATAAAAAACAGTATGTCAGTTGTACAATCAGACAATAACAGAAAAGTGACCACACACCGCCTGATAGAAATGAAGAAAAGAGGGGAGAAGATCTCTATGCTTACTGCATATGACTATTCTATGGCCTCCATCATTGACCAGGCCGGGATGGATGTAATCCTGGTAGGAGATTCAGCATCCAATGTCATGGCCGGAAATGTAACCACCTTACCTATGACCCTGGAGCAAATGATCTATCACGGGCAATCCGTGACCAAAGCCGTCAAAAGAGCCCTGGTTGTGGTGGATCTTCCTTTCGGAACCTATCAGGGAAATTCGAAACAGGCACTGGCATCTGCGATCCGTGTGATGAAAGAGGCCAACGCCGAAGCGATTAAATTAGAAGGAGGAGCAGAGATCCGGAAATCCGTTGAACGGATCTTATCGGCCGGTATTCCCGTCATGGGACATTTAGGGTTAACTCCGCAATCCATCAATAAATTCAGAACCTATACGGTTCGTGCCAAAGAAGAAGCAGAAGCCAGGAAACTCATAGAAGATGCCCATCTGTTAGAAGAGATCGGCTGCTTTGGGGTGGTGATTGAGAAAGTACCTGCTACCTTAGCCGGACAGATTGCCTCAGAGCTGACCATTCCGGTTATAGGGATCGGTGCAGGCGGGTACGTAGACGGGCAGGTGCTGGTGATGCATGATATGTTAGGGATCAATAAAGAGTTCTTCCCACGCTTCCTCCGAAGATATGCCAACCTGCATGATGAGATCACACAGGCTGTGCAACATTATATCCGGGATGTCAAATCCCGGGATTTCCCGAATGAAAAGGAACAGTATTAATTAGGAAAGAGGTACATCCTCCCACTGCCCGTTGACCAGTTCACGGGTCGTACGGAAACCAGCCTCTTTCAGCAGGATAAACGCTTCTTTCCGGCCATCATTCACCAGGCCCGGGAAGTGGCAATCCGAGTTAACCAATACCGGGATTCCCAGCTCTTTCAGGAGAGGCAGGAATTGCAGGTGGGGAAACGTCTGCTTTTTCCGGGACATATTCTTTGTATTGATCTCCACCATCAAGCCTTTTTCAGCAATCAATTACAGTAAGTCCCTGAACGGTTGCAGATACCAGTCCACCTCCAGCGAAAAGATCTCATAACGGCTGCAGTTCATATACACCTTGTCTATATGTCCTACGATATCCATCCCTCCGGCCTCTACCATGTGCATCCCGGAATCAAAATAGTGCCTGACTAAATTTCGTACATCCCCTTCAAAATGCTGCTCAATCCCTTCACGCATATCTGCAAACCGGCCGTCAATACAAACCATATTTTCTTCTGACAATAGCGGAGAAACCGGTAAGAAATGAATAGAGCCGATCCGGTAATCCAAAGGTAGTTCCCGGAAATAGGAGATAGAGGGATGATAAGTTTCATCCAGGTAGTCGATCTCCATGCCGGTATAAATTTCTATCTGTCCTTTGTATTTCTCTTTCAGGCGACTGATCTCTGCCAGATATTCAGGAACATCTGCAGCCGACATATTCCAGAACGTTTCAAAAGGCAGGGGAGCATGTGAAGAAAACCCATAGGCACGAAACCCTTTGGCAAGCGCAAATTTAATGAAATCCTCCGGCCCACTCCGTCCGTCACAAAACGTGCAATGACTGTGGTAGTTACTTAAATGCATATGTTTTTATAATAGTAGTTAACTACTTTATTTAATTACTTCCAATTCTTTTCCCACTTTGATAAAAGCGGCGATGGCTTTATCTAAGTGGGCGGTTTCATGTCCGGCAGAAAGCTGGACGCGGATGCGCGCCTGTTCTTCCGGTACCACCGGGTAATAAAAACCGGTCACATAAATGCCCTCTTCCTGCATGCGTGCGGCAAAATCCTGCGATAGTTTGGCATCATATAACATCACGGCACAAATAGCCGACTGGGTTGGTTTGATATCAAATCCGGCAGCGACCATCTTCTCGCAGAAATAGGAAACGTTATTCATTAATTTCGTATGCAGTGCATCACTTTCATTCAGGATCCGGAACATTTCCAGGCTTGCCCCCACAATGGCAGGGGCTAAGGAATTCGAGAACAGGTAGGGACGCGAACGCTGGCGCAGGAGATCGATGATCTCCTTCTTTCCTGTCGTGAATCCTCCCATCGCACCCCCGAAAGCTTTTCCTAAGGTCCCGGTGAAAATATCGATTCGGCCGTAACAATCAAACTGTTCTGCCACACCCCGTCCGGTAGGACCTACCACTCCGGCAGAGTGGGATTCATCCACCATCACCAGCGCATCATATTTTTCTGCTAATTCACAGATCTTATCCATAGGGGCAACGTTCCCGTCCATAGAGAAAACCCCGTCGGTGGCAATGATACGGAAACGTTGTGCCTGTGCTTCCTGAAGGCATCTTTCCAGGTCAGCCATGTCTGCATTGGCATACCGGTACCGTTTTGCTTTACACAAACGGACACCATCGATAATGGAGGCATGGTTCAGCGCATCCGAGATGATTGCATCCTCTTCCGATAACAGTGGCTCAAATAATCCGCCGTTTGCATCGAAACAGGCAGCATAGAGGATGGTATCTTCGGTTTTGAAATAACCGGAAATAGCAGCTTCTAATTGTTTATGAAGGTCTTGCGTCCCACAGATGAAACGTACGGAAGACATGCCGTAGCCGTGGGTATCCAGGGTCTTTTTAGCTGCTTCGATCAACCGTGGGTTGCCAGAGAGTCCCAGGTAGTTATTGGCACAGAAGTTTAATACGTCCTCCCCATTGTTTACCCGGATATCCGCTTTCTGGGGAGTGGTGATGATCCGTTCTTTTTTATATAGGCCCGCTGTTTGAATGTTGGCCAGTTCTCCGGTTAAGAAGGCTTGAAATTTTCCGTACATAATTATTTTGTTTTTTGTTAGTATAATGCTATGAAAGCCATGTTTTATTTGTCTTACAAAGGTGATATTTTTTAGCGAATATTTTATTTTCCAATCGCAAAAACATGTGTAGTCCCCTGGCGTTTTATTTTATTTTCCTGCTAAGTGACAGGTAATCAAACAGATTCATTTTGCTTTGGTTGCCGGATAACAGGAAAAGAAAATAAGAGAATAAACAACCACTCAAATCCGGAAATACAACCTCTTTTTTCTGAATGGATAACCACTAAAATATGGGATCACATAGGTGATCCATTCGGATCACGCCTGTGATCCCATTGGCTCTCACGTGTGATCCCATGGGATCACGGCTGTGAACCCATAAAAAATAGCATAGGTCTGTAACAAATGTTGGTAGGGAACTGATCTTTTTTTTCCTTAGGATATCCATTTCAGGCGCAGGCTGTTCAGAACAACAGATACGGAACTGAATGCCATGGCTGCACTTGCCAGCATCGGATTGAGCAGGATCCCGAAAGAAGGATAGAGGATACCTGCTGCAACAGGAATACCGATCAGGTTATAGATAAAGGCCCAGAAGAGGTTCTGGCGGATCAGCTTCACCGTACTCCGGGAAATCCGGATGGCCTGGGGGAGTAAGGATAGATCTGAAGTAATGAGGGTGACCATGGCTACATCCATGGCAATATCCGTGCCTTTTCCCATCGCAATGCTGACATCTGCCCGTGCCAGCGCCTGGGAGTCATTGATCCCGTCTCCCACCATCGCGACTGTTTTCCCTGCTGCCTGTAGGGCCATGATATAGTTTTCTTTTTCCTGTGGCAACACCTGTGCCTGGTAGTGCGTGATCCCTGTCTGGCCGGCTACCGTAGCGGCTACCTGTGCGTTATCTCCGGTTAACATATGGACTTCGATTCCCTGTTTTTGCAGGGTACGGACTGCAGCAGGGGTGGTTCTTTTGATATGGTCTGTAATGGCGATAATGGCAAGCAGGCCGTTGGTGTCTCCGTAATAGACGACGCTTTTACATTCGCTTTCCCATTTTTTGGCTTTTTTCCGTAAGTCCTCAGGTATACCGATCCATGTTTCCTGTGCTAAAGCGAGGTTGCCTACCCAATAGGTGATTTCTCCTACCTGCATCCGGATCCCTTGCCCGGGAATGCTTTCGAATCCGGCCGGTTCAAAAGCGGTTGCTCCGGAATCTTCCAGCCAGCGGGTGATGGCGGATGCCAATGGATGTTCAGACCGTAGTTCGGCTGTATACAGGATATCTAAGTAACACACATGAGGGTCTGTTTGCCAGCAGGAATCTGTCACTGCCGGGGTTCCTTCAGTCAGTGTCCCGGTTTTATCCAGGACAATGGTATCTACCTGGCAGAGGTTTTCCAGTGCAAAGGCATCTTTGATCAGGATATGGTGGTCGGCTGCTTTACCGATCCCTACCATAATAGCGGTTGGAGTAGCTAACCCCAGTGCGCAGGGACAGGCGATCACCAGGACAGAAACGGCTGTCAGGAAGGCATAGGGCAGATAGTTTTCGCCACCGATCAGCCACCAGCACAGGAACGTAACCAGGGCAAGGACCAGGATGACCGGAACGAATACACCGCTGATCCTATCAACGATTCGTTGTACGGGGGCTTTGCTTCCCTGGGCCTGTTGTACCATGTCAACAATATGTGCCAGTACGGTTTCTTTCCATACACTGGTTGCGGATAGTGTGAAGGCTCCTTTCTGGTTAATCGTTCCGGCTAATACTTTATCCCCGCGGATCTTTTCAACGGGTAGGGATTCTCCGCTGATCATGCTTTCATCGACTGCGGAAGTGCCTTCTGTCAGTATGCCGTCTACTGGGATTCTTTCTCCTGGACGGACCTGGATCAGGTCTCCGGCTTGTAACTCCCGGATAGGTACTTCTTTTTCTTTTCCTTCCCGGATCCGGCGGGCCGTTTTCGGTTGGAGTCCCATCAGTCCCTGTATGGCGGAGGTGGTTCCCTGTCTGGCTTTTTCTTCTAAGAGTTTTCCTAACAGGACGAAGGCGATGATGATTCCGGCTGCTTCATAATATACGTGTGGTTCTACGCCCCGGTCGAGCCAGAACTGAGGGTAGAAGGTGTTGAAGAGACTGAACAGGAAAGCAATCGAGGTGCTGACTGCCACTAACGTGTCCATATTGGGATGTCCCCGGAACGCATTCCGGAAGCCCTGGATATAAAAGTTTCTGCCGAAAAGGAACAGGATCAGTGCTGCTAAGACCAGCATGATCTGGTTGGCATAAGGAGCATGCATGAAGACCATCCCTAAAAAGAGGAGGGGGATTGCCAGGATCCAGGCGCCTATCGTATTTCTTTTGAGTGCCTGATAGCGTTGCCTGCTGTATTCTTCTTGCCGGATTTCCGGGTTTTCTTCTTCCAGGATCAGGTCATATCCGGCGTTCCGGACGGTCTGACGGATCTCTGGTAAAGAGATAGTGTCGGGAGCAAAGGAAACTGTCAGGGTGTTGGTGGCAAAATTCACTGCTGCGCTCTGGACTCCGGTAAGGGACCGTACGGTCTGTTCCACATTACCTGCACATACGGCACAGCTCATATCTAATACAGGAATTACTTTTGTAACCAAAGTATCTGCTTTTTTCATTTTGTCTGTGATATTAACGGATATAGTTTAAATAAAACAATTCTTTAGATAAATTTGTTTTTATCAGTTAAGCTGGAATCCAGGTGGTAAGTGCAGACGGCTAAAATCTCCTTGGGGGGTAAAGATAAATAATTCGCTACGTTTTTATACCTTTGTCTTTCAAAAATGTAGAACAAGTGGAGGAGTTTTTAAGTCAACTGAATGAAAGTCAACGGGAAGCGGTTACTTACTGTGATGGTCCTGAACTGATTATTGCCGGAGCCGGTTCCGGAAAAACCAGGGTGTTGACTTATAAGATCGCTTATTTGCTGGAAATGGGGCTGGCTCCTTACAGCATCTTAGCCTTAACGTTTACCAATAAGGCGGCCCGTGAAATGAAGGAGCGGATCGCTGCGGTGGCGGGTGCTGACAAATCCCGCCGTCTGTGGATGGGTACGTTCCACTCCATTTTTTCCCGTATCCTGCGGAATGAAGCGGAGCATATCGGGTATACTTCCAATTTTACCATTTATGACTCTTCGGATTCCAAAAACCTGATCAAGGCGATCATTAAGGAGATGCAACTGGATGATAAGGTGTATCATCCGGGTATGATCCAGAGCCGTATCTCCAATGCCAAGAATGCATTGGTTACCTGGCAAGCCTATGAACAGAATAAGGAGTTGATTGAAAATGACCAGCATGCTAAAGTGCCCTTGCTCCGGGAGATCTATAAGCGATACCAGAACCGTTGCCTGCAGGCCGGGGCTATGGATTTCGATGACTTGTTGCTACAAACCAATATTTTATTCCGGGACCATCCGGAGATCCTTGAAAAATATAGTACTTTTTTTCGGTATATTCTGGTGGATGAGTATCAGGATACCAATTTTGCCCAGCATCTGATCGTACAACGGTTAGCCGAAAAACATGGGCAGATCTGTGTGGTAGGAGATGATGCACAGAGTATTTATTCATTCCGGGGGGCTAATATTGATAATATACTGCAGTTTAAGAATATTTATCCGAATTGCCGTATTTTTAAACTGGAGCGGAATTACCGTTCGACTCAGAATATTGTGAATGCGGCTAACAGCCTGATCCATAAGAATAAGGAGCAGATTCAGAAAACGATTTATTCGGAGAAAGAGGAGGGTAGTAAGGTGACACTTTCCGGCACTTATTCTGATTATGAAGAGGGGTATGCCATTGCTTCCCGGATCCATGAGATGCGGATGGGGCAACAGCATTATGCTTTCTCTGATTTTGCGGTTTTATACCGTACGAATGCCCAGTCGCGTATCCTGGAAGAGGCTCTTCGCAAACGGAATATTCCGTACAGGATCTATGGCGGGCTTTCTTTCTACCAGCGTAAGGAGATTAAAGATGTGATTGCTTACCTGAGGCTGATCATTAATCCGGATGATGAGGAGGCGCTTAAACGGGTAATTAATTGTCCGGCCCGGGGTATCGGGGACACGACTCTGAAGAAAATCGTTGCGGCTGCTTCCGAATATCATGTCAGCCTATGGAAAGTGATGAATGATCCGGTAGGGTATCATTTGCCTATCAATAGTGGTACGGCAAAAAAGATCCAGGCTTTCCGGGAACTGATCCTTTCATTTATTGAAGAGAATACCAAACTTCCGGCTGAGGAGATTGCGACGTTGGTGGTGAAGCAGAGTGGGATCGTGAAAGAACTGTTCCAGGATCGTTCCATAGAAGGCATCAGTAAGCAGGAAAACCTGCAGGAATTATTAAGGGGTATTAGTGAATTTAGTGAAATTCGCCGGGAGGAAGGCAATGAAGAGGTCACGCTGGCGGACTTCTTATCGGAGGTCTCTTTGCTTACGGATCAGGACAATGATAAGGATGAGAAAGCCAATAAGGTCACGTTAATGACGATCCATGCTGCGAAAGGGCTGGAGTTTAAGAATGTTTTTGTGGTGGGTCTGGAGGAAGACCTGTTCCCGTCACAGATGTCTAAGGATAATCCCCGGGCTATAGAAGAGGAAAGAAGGCTGTTTTATGTGGCTATTACCCGGGCGGAAGAAAACTGTATGCTGACGTATGCAAAGAACCGTTTCAGGAATGGGCAGAGTAATATCTGTTCTCCCAGCCGTTTCCTGCGGGATATTGATCCCCGTTTCCTTTCTTCGGATACGCCTGCGGATGCCTTTGAAACGGCTCGTGAATCTTTCCGCCGTCCGGCTTTTACTTCTCCTATGCAGCAATCCAGGGTGGATGTATTTCCTTCTCCTGCAGACCAGAATAAAGAGCCATCTTCCAAAGGATTAACCCGGCTGGAAACTGCTGTGGAAACCTCGCCGGCTCCTTCTGCCGGTAGTGATCTTTCTGATTTAACAATAGGGGCCATCGTGCAGCATGACCGTTTTGGAAAAGGGGAAGTGATCGATATAGAGGGAAAGGGTAGTAATGCTAAAGCTACGGTTGCCTTCACTCATTTCGGCCAGAAACAGTTGCTGTTAAAGTTTGCCCGGTTGACTATCTTGGAGTAATTCGGATCCGGAGATCCTCATACCCAGTGCTGCCGGATTGCAAATCCGGCAGGTCCAAAAATAGTCTATGACTAACTGTGGGATGTATAGCCTGTGGGATATTCATCTTACAGGCTATACATTTCTTTCCTCCGGGAATTATTTTTATATGCTTTCCGGAAAGTTTTTTATGGGTTGATGGGTGTGAATGTGTAACCGCCGGATGGGGCTGCCTTTACCATACCTATTCCCGGATAGGCTACATGCATGCCTGCTACCGGAATGTTTTTCTCTGCTACATACTTCAGGACTGCCTGGCGGGATTGAACGGCTGTTTCCGGATCTACATCGTAAGTAACTGCTACTTCCGGATGAGGCATCTGTATGGCCATAGCATGGGTCAGGTCTCCCCAGATCATTAATTCATTCGTTTCGGATTTCACGAGGAACATGGTATGTCCCGGTGTGTGCCCGTAAGCTGCCACTCCCTGGAATCCTGGCAGTAAGGGATCTGCTTCCCGGCCGATGGCAACCGGTTGGAAGAGGTGCAGGTTGTCTTTATAGGTGGTGAATACCTTTTTTTGTGGTGTGTCCCCGTTCTGGTTATTCCAGTAATCATATTCCGGTTGGGCAACGTATACCTGTGCCTTTGGAAAGGCGGCTTGGTCATTTTGTAACATGCCTCCGATATGGTCGCCATGCATATGGGTGAGGAGTACTATGTCAATCTGGTCCGCTGTTATTCCCAGGGATTCCATGTTTTTGAATAGTTCCCGTCCGAATCCGGCATCTACGAGGATATTTTTATCTCCTGTCTGTACTAAAAATGCATTTACGGCATTGGGGAAAGTCCCGTTGGTTGTGTACTTCTCAAGCATTTCCGGAGTAGCTCCGATCAGGATGTCCGGTTTACCTTCTCCCTGATTTTCTGATAGCAGGTGCACTTTGCAGGTACCGAGGTCCTGACTATAAACAAGGGGATTGCTTTGCGCAAATAAGCTGGAGACCATAAATAGGCTTCCTGCCAGAAGAGTGAATAGTTTTCTCATATTTTTCTTTTTTGGATTGATATTATTAGACATCTGCTTTTTCTTAAAGTTTAAATCTGCCGGACAGTTTCCTGGCATATTTTTATCCATTTTTTAGTGATCAGTGTGGCTGGTTTATTGCCATTGATCTTTTAACTGCAGGTATAATTCCTCTTTTACCCAGTGGTAACCAGGTTCGATCCGGAGGATTTTCTCATAGGTTTCCATCGCTGCCTGCTGTTCTCCTATAGCTTCGTACTGCTGTGCGAGTGTGCTTAACAGGTTCAGGTATTGCCAGTTATGGACGGTCTGATGGTTTTGTTCCAACAGGGAGACTTCTTTCCTGTAGTAGCGGATGGCTTCCTGTTTATTTCCACCGAACATACCGGGTGTGTAGTAAAGCAGGTTGGCTTTGTCTGTGATAGCCTGTATGTTGGTAGAATCTAATTGGTATGCCTTGTTTATCTGCCGTATACATTCCGGTCCCAGGATCATGGTCTTTAATTTATTTAAAGCCAGTTTATACGCCATGAAGGATCCCTGGTAAGCAGATGCGGTAGGATGTTCCGGATATTCTTTTATGATTTCTTTTATCAGCACATCTCCTTTTTCGATGCATGCTTTTGCTTTCTTTTTTTGTCCGGTACCGATCAGGTAACCGGTGTAACCGTAATAGTAGTTAAGCAGTTCCAGTTTCCTGTCGAGCGAGGCTGGTGGTTCTTGTTCTATCTGGTGTATGATCTTCTCCCAGGTTTCCATATCACCGGAAATATAGGCCTGATAAATCTGCTGACGGTATGGAGTCACTGCATAAGATACGGATAGACTGATTAAGAGGTATATACCTGTTAAACAGAAAATATGTTTCGGTCTTTCCATGTTAATTTTTTTTGCCGGTGATGAATGGTGGCGTAGATAAGAATGACCCAGAATGAAAATTGCTGGGGGATTATATACGCTATATTTTGCAGGACAGGTTGATTACTTGCCAGTGAAACGAATATCCGGATCCACAGTATGAAAAGTAGATATAGGATTCCTGCTCCTGTTACCAGACTGTAAAAAATGAACGGGGGGTGCTAAGGTGGTGAGTAGGGCAAACAGATAGGCTGTTACCTGGCTGTTACCAAAGAACGCAAATATATTTTTGGCAAATCCCTGTATGGCTTCTTTCCAGTTCCTATACATCTGGCAGGACACCTCTTTCTCTCCGGTTAAGGTAGCTGTTTTCTGGTGCCCGGATTTATAATATCGTATGATTGCGATGTCTTCCACCGGATTGTTCCGGAATTTCTGGTGTGGGAGTAGCTGATAGTAAGTTTCTGCTTTGAATAACATACATTGTCCGTTTGCCGCAGCCAGGGACGGTATGGTGGTGTTAGGGATCAGGGGTAGCGGTAAGATACTCAATAATATCCAGTTCATCAGGGGAACTGTGAACCGGCTGCCTGTATCAGTAAGTATTTGCCGGGGAAAGAGAGAAAGCAGCCGGAGTTTTTCCTGTTCCAGATAACAGAGGAGATGCCGGATGGCCGGACCGTTTATCCGTACGTCTGCATCTAAAAACAGCAGGTGTTTTCCTTTGGCTGCCAGTGCCAGTTGATGGCAGGCATAATTTTTGCCTAACCAGCCTTTGTCCGGTTCATTTCCTTCTATTAATCGGATGTGTGGGTAGCTTTTTACGATCGCTGCTGTCCGGTCTGTTAACTGGTCATTGTAGACGATGATTTCCGTCGTGGGATCCTTTAATTGGGTCAGGTCCTGTAGCAATTCTTCTATGTTCTGTTCTTCATTGCGTGCGGGTATTAAAACAGATAAGGAGGAGGGATATCCACCGGTAGAAATCTTCCGGCTGTTTTTATTGAATTGCCAGTTGATCCAGGCAATTCCTAACCGGATAATTCCTAACAAGAATAGTATCCAACCTGCTATCTGCATAGAGGTTGCTGTTTATTTTTGCAGGTAAGCAAAAATTGATTAAACTCTTTTTCTATCTCTCGGAGTGATTTATTCCGGTAATCATATCTCCGCGTATAGATATATAAGCCAGGTGTACGATGGGAAAAAAAGTCGATCAGGTTGATATTGAAGATCATCTGAAATTCCTGGGGGGTATGTTTCAGGATATAATCCAGTCCTTTTTCAAAACAGATAGGATGTGTGTGGAGGCTTTCTATTTTTCCCTGAGGAAATAAAAGGAGCAGGTTTTTTATCCTGCAGAATTTCTGTGCTGTAATTCAGGCTGTTTAGTATGTCACGGCTGTTTTTTTGAACGGAGAAGGCTCCACACCGGTTGAGTACCGGATATTTCTTTAATTGTTCTTCCAGCATCATCACGTGGAAGGTGCATTGGTAATATTGACGGTTCAGGCGATACTGGATGAATCCGTCCCACCAGCAGAAATGGTTGGCGACTAATAGGACTGGTAGCTGGCTATCTGCCGGTTCTACGGACAGGTTTACGGATTGGAATGCCTGGTCTAATTTATATCCGGAATAGAGGCTGGCAACCAGGTGTCCGGTGTAGGTGTGCCGGGCTTTTATCATGGGATAAACAGTAAACTATAGAGACTGATACAGATAAAAAAGATACTTTGTATCGTAAACAGAGCGCGTGCCGGAGGATTTCCGGTGGGTATCTTCAGGATTTCAAACCCTGTATGATATACCAGTGCCATCATAAACCAGGCCAGAAAATTACCGGCCGGAGGATAGCCGGTGTTAAAATGCCACATTTGCATATAGGGAGCTGCGGCTTCCATAGCCAGGTCATACAGGACCATAAATACGGCTCCCAGCAAGATCCGTACCAGGGGTACTGCTGTGATTTGACGGGCTATGTCGTGGGAGGCATAGGTCAGGAATAACCAGTTTACTCCGATAATCAGGGGTGTTCCTCTCCATTGAATTCCCAATCCCTGGTTATATTGGTAGATCCCAAATATTTTTCCGGTTTGTATGCCTGCCATTTCCAGAAAAAAGGAGGAGGCCATGATAAAAAGAAACCATAGAATAGTCGCCCGGTTCCAGGTCCGGTGATAATAAAAGATGAAGCTGAAGACTAAGACCAGGGAAAGGGCTGTAATGGAAATGAAAAAACTGCGTGTAAAAGGTATGACAAAAAGAAAGAATCCTATCAGGTAGAAATAGATAAAGCTGACGGGGAGTTCTTTTTCTGTGGGGATATGTAGCCAACTTTTATCCATGATTGAGTTCCATTTCCTGTTCAACAATTTTGGCACTGGCGAGGCATAATGGAATGCCTCCTCCCGGGTGTACGCTTCCTCCTACAAAATAGAGGTGGGCTATCTTCCGCAAAAAGTTGGGATGGCGTAAAAAGGCTGAAAATATGGAATTGGAGGCGGTTCCGTATAAGGCTCCATGCATGCTGTACGTGTTTTTTTCAATGGTTAGCGGAGAGGCTGTCTGTTCGGTTTCGATATATTTTTCTATATCGGTTTGCAGGAACCGGTTGATTTTGGCTATGATCTGCCGGCGGGCTTTTGGTATGAGTTCATTCCAGTCCTGTCCCTGGTCTGCCGGTACGTTGATCATAACAAACCAGTTCTCACATCCTGCCGGGGCATATTCGGGGACTTGTTTGGAACTGATAAAAATATAGATGGTCGGATCGCCGGTTATTCCTTTATCCCTGAATATCTTCCGGAATTCTTCGGGATAATCTGCTGAAAAGAGGATATTGTGCAGGTCCAGATCCGGGAATTGTTTTTTATGCCCCAGTAAAAGATTAAGGCAGAAGAGGATAAAGATGCTTTTTGTAGCCTGTTTTTGAGTGGATGGTTTTTCAGCAGCCGTGTGGCTACCTGCTTTGCATCCACATCGGAGACGATGTTGTCGAACGGGATATCTTCTCCGGAGGAAGTCCGGAGCCCTACTGCCTGTTTATCCCGGATAAGGATTTCTTCTATGCCGGTTTTAAAATTGAACTGTACGCCCATGTGGGTGGCCAGCCTGTAAAGGCTATCGGCTATATGATACATGCCTTTGGCCGGGAAAAAGGCTCCTATATTGTTTTCAAGATGGGCGATCATGTTTAACGTGGCGGGTGCACGGTAGGGGTCAGATCCATTGTAGGTAGCATACCGGTCAAATAGCTGGATTATATGTGGGTCGGTGAAGCTGCTTTGATTGGCCTGGTGCATCGTCCGGAAAAAGTCCAGTTTGTGGAGTTTCCGGGCAATTTATTTGTAGGGAGGTGTGTTGAAATTGGAGAGTTTGTGGAAGGAACTGAGTAAAAAGACCGGTGCACTAATCTCATATACCTCTTTGGCTGTGGCTAATCTGGTGTATATATGTTCCGGTGCTTCTGTTGTCCGGTTCAGGATTTCCTGTTTCAGTAGTTCCTGATCATGATAGAAATTGAAAACAGTTCCGTCGGGATAGAAATATTTGTAGTTGTTTTTTACCTGGTTGTAGGTAAAATAGTCTTCTGTATGTTTATTACATAGATGGAAGAGTTCGTCTACCCATTCCGGTAAGGTGAACAGGGAAGGACCTGTGTCGAACCAGTAGCCTTGTGTATATAGCTGAGCTATTTTTCCTCCCGGATAGCTGTTTTTTCAAAGACAGTGACCTGGTGGCCTTTGGCTGCCAGCCGGATAGCTATGGCTAATCCTCCTATGCCGGCTCCTATCACTCCTATATGCATATACCGTTTTCTTTTTGGTGAACTGACAGATACTCCAGATATTCTTTCAGAATAATTTTAAACCATTCGGTGTAGTGTTCCGGATAGGTGAGCATGTCCTGTTTCAGCTCCTGGATCGTTATATATTTATATTGGGAGACTTCCCGGGAATTAATCCGGGGTAGTTCATCTGTATATCCGATGAATACATGATCGATTTCATGTTCTGTCATGGCATGGTCCAAATGGGCTTTGTATTCAAATTTGAAAAGATAATGAAGCTTTGCCTCTATACCCATTTATTCGTATAATCGTTTCTGAGCACTTGTTTTGGTTCTCTCATACGGTTTGGGATGGCTGCAGCAGGTATTGGTCCATAAACTACCCGAGTAATATTTATCAAACGCTCTCTGTTGCAGTAATAATTCTCCTTTTGAGTTGAATATAAATACTGAAAAGGCACGGTGACATAATCCTTTTTTGTGAGCTTCCATTTTTAGGCATGGTTCCTGTACGTCTATCTTTTTTATTTACCAGAATGACCATCTTTATATGATTTTAGTAGTGAGATAGGCTTTTCTGAACAGATACATCTTTTCTTTATTGGTGATCCGGATCCGTTTTTGCATCAGCTCCCCGGCAGGAGTCTCCTCTATTCGTTTTGCCAGCGACAGATAATACAGATAAGCTGTGTATACGCCCAACCGGGCACAATCCGGTAATTGCCGGATCCCATCCAAAGCTACTTCATAGTCTTCATAAATACCATTCAGGATCTCTTTTTTGTTTGTCTCATTCAGGGTTTCTGTCTGTAGGACCGGGAAATAGGCCCTTTGCAGATGAAGGGTGTCATGATTCAGGTCCCGCAAAAAATTGACTTTCTGAAAAGCCGCTCCTAATCGCCGGGCCGGCATTTCCAGTTTCGTGTATGCTTTTTTATCCCCTGAAACAAAAACAGCTAGACACATTAATCCTACCACTTCCGCGGAACCATAGATATACGTATCGATCTCTTTTTCTCCAAAAGACTGAGGTTTGAGGTCCTCCTTCATACTCTTTAAAAACGCCTGTATCAGGTGGTCTTCTATCTGATAGGTATGCACGGTCCGGCAGAAAGCATTGATGATCGGGTTGAGGCTGATTCCCCGTTGCAACGCCTGATAATATTCATCTTCTAATTGTTCGAGGAGCTGTTCTTTATCGTAGTCATGGAAACTATCCACAATTTCATCTGCCAGACGGACAAATCCGTAAATACTATAGATCGCGTTCCGGATAGAGGGATGCAGGCATCTGACCCCGATAGAAAAGGAGGTACTATAGGTCTTTGTGATTAAACGGCTGGTATCGAATGAAACATGATGAAATATTTTATCCATTGTATCCTTCTGTTTATATATTGATTCATGATAGGTTATGCTCTTTGTCGTAAATAAGAAATAGCCTCTTTCGCTGCAATTTTTCCGGAAATAAGAGCCGGGGGAACTCCCGGGCCCGGAACCGTTAATTGTCCGGTATAGAACAGGTTCTTTAATTTTCTATTGTATATTTTGGGTTTGAAAAATGCGGTTTGGAATAAGGTGTTGGCTAATCCGTATGCATTTCCTTTATAAGCATGGTAATCCCGTTGGAAATCACTCACCGAGTAGGAATGATGGAACAGGATATCATCCGTGAGAGATTGTCCTGTTAGTTCTTCCATATGTTCAATGACCTGTTTGAAATAATATTCACGTAAAGCAGGCGTATCCGCCAGCCCGGCCGCAACAGGTAGTAATATGATAGCTGCTTCTTTTCCGTCCGGAGCCAGTGTCGGATCCGTTTTCGTGGGGAAGCTGGCATAAAAGAGCGGTTTCTCCGGCCAGTCCGGTTGATCATAGATCGCTTTCGCATGCCGGTCGAAATTCGTATCAAAGAAAAGAGTATGGTGGGAGACATTTTTCAGTTGCTTATCAAATCCGATATAATAGAGCAAAGCAGACGGGGCAAATGTCTTTTTATTCCAGTATGTTTCCTTATAGTTCCGGACAGAAGCCTCTAACAAAGATTCTGTATGCTGGTAATCTGCTCCGGAGATCACGACATCTGCCGGATGAAAAATATCTTTGATCAGCACGCCGGTCACCTGTTGATTCTCTGTGACGATCTTATCCACAGGAGAGTTGGGATATATTTTCACCCCCAGGCTTTCCGCGACAGTTTGCATACTTTTTATCAGCATAAACATCCCTCCTTTAATGTGCCAGGTCCCTAACTCCATATCCGCATAGTTCATAAAGCGATAAAAAGAGGGTGTTTCGGAGGGTTTGGCCCCCAGAAAAAGAACGGGGAATTCAAGGATTTGTCTTAACCGGGGATCCTGAATATGGTTTCTGACCGTATGATGCAGGCTGCAGATAAATTGAGGGATACGGAAAATGGTTTCCGGCATGACTAATTCGGCTAAGGATTTGCCGGGTTTATAAACTACCTTTTGGATGGCCACCTTATAATTGTAGGTTGCCTGCTTCAGGAAATGTTCGAGAAATAGGCTGCTTCCTTTTTCTGTCTTTTCAAAGAGTTTCAGAATCTTCCCTTTATTCGAAGACAAGGAAAGCCGGTTCTGCTTTCCAAAATAAATTTCATATCCGGGATTTAACCGGATTAACTCATAGAGATCAGCCGGTTTTGTCTTAAAGTCGGCAAAAAAATTCTCGAAAATATCCGGCATCCAGTAAAAAGTAGGTCCCATATCAAACGTAAACCCTTCTCTTTTAAACTGCCGGGCTCTTCCTCCCAGTGTATTATTTTTTTCATACACCGTCACTTCGTATCCCTCCTTCGCCATATAACAGGCTGCAGAAAGACCCGAAAAACCGGAACCTATGATAATGACTTTTTTCAATGGATAACAGCAATTTTATGGATAAATAGTGTCCACTATTTGTAATTCTACACTTAATAAACATTATTTCTGTAAAAAGGTTTATCTTTTCCCTGTTCTGTAAAACCAGGGGCAGGTCTCTTTTTGCTAACCTTATCAATGATTTTCCGGATGTAATCAGAACAGGCCGGCAAACTAAATACCGGAGACCTCATTTATTTTTTATTTTATAAAAGATGTACGATTATCAGAATAATATCCTTATATTACGCTGTTATTGAGAGTATTTTGTGAGAGAGTGTATAGTTAAAATTCAACAAATGAAAAAACTGAAAATTGGTTTGAACATTTTTGTCCTGGGAGTAGTTTTAATCTTAGGAGTAAATTGTTCCGAACAGGAAACATTTATAGAAGAAGAGATCACGACTTCCATGACGGATGATCTGGAACTTAGCACGTCGGAATCTATTCTGACTAAATTTGAAGCTGTAGCCCTTACAGTCCTGAAAAAGGGAACTTATAAAATCTCAGAGAGTGAAGCAATCCGGAATTTGGAACATTTTTCAAATTCAGCCTCTAATGGAAAAGGCAGGAATCTACGCCCTACCCATATCGCCTTGAAGAAAAATCCAAAAACAGGCAAGGAGATGTACTATGAAGTTACATTTGAATCAGAAAAAGGAACCGGGTTTTCTATTCTGTCGGCAGATGAAAGGGTAGAGGAGCTACTTTGCTATTCGGAAGTAGGATCTATTTCAGACACTACTTTTAATAAAAGTCTGAAGTTTTGCCTTGAATTAGTCGATTTATATGTAGAAGAGGAACTAAACAAAGAATTGGATCTGGAGGCTTTAACTGTATCCGCAAGAAAGAAGTTTATTACGTTGGAAGATCAGGAAATTCCCGCCGAAGTACAAACGAAGGCTATTCCCCCGTTTAATCCGGATGATCCGAATAGCCCGTGGTATTATAGTAGAACGAATACCAAAATAACAAGTGTTTCCGAAAGATTAAAACTTGTTCCCGGTGGCTGGCATCAAGGTTCTCCATTTAATGATTATTTACCTTATATATCTGGTACAGCTACAAGAGCGCATGCTGGTTGCTCAATGGTTGCTGTAGGCCAAATTTATCGTATCATAAAAGACCGTTTAAAAACTATATCACAACAGCTATGTGGCCATCTATACTTGATAATATTAGTACATCTGTTGAATTGAAAAACCTTATGCTGGATATCTTTAATGGTATGGTTACTAAATATGATCAAACGGGATCAACCAGCAATATAAATAAAGCGCGAGAGTTTCTGAGCAATAATGGTTTTGTTGTGGGAACAGTTGTTAATTACAATTATGATATAGTTTATGATGCACTTAATTACGGGCCGACTTATATATCCGGTACCCGAATAAAAGCGGATGGAACTACAGTAGGACATGCATGGGTGATAGATGGAGTTCGTACAACGATAACTCAATATACTGAAATTTACTATTGTGATTATAATGGTAGAATTATTGAACATACATCAGGAACAACTACATTAACTACTAAACAAGTCAAATACGACTGGGGATATCTTGATACCAGTGACAATATCTGGTTTCATAATAATATCTTTAAAAGACCTTCAAATGGGTATAATTACAATCAAAACGTTAATATAATCAGTTATATTCGTTGATTAAATTAAAAAACTATTTGTTATGAAGAAAATAATAATTGGGGGATTTATAGGCTTACTATTTGCTTCTTGCAGTAGCGAAAATGATCCAATAGAATCAGGAAATAGTTCCGGGGATTTTGATAATACAAGTATTAAAATAGTATTAGTAGATGAGACATTACAAGATAGATTGAGTCCTGAGTCCTCCGTCTATATGGGGGAAGTGTCAGTAAATGGGATAGAAATTCTGTATCCTTACAATGGGAAAAAGCTTACACTTTTACAGTTATGGCCTACATTGACACAAGGATTGGCTGAGTTTCCGGAAGACTTCCAGACAGTACGGCCTCCTTACCGGAAGACTGAAGAATATAATATTAATGAATATACTTTCGGATACTATTACTTAGCTGCAAATCCCTACTCTGTTCTCTTAGAAGGAGATATTACATATGTCTATATAAGATATGCGGATGGGCAGGAGGATGAAATCAAAGTGCAGATTTTCAAAAACAAAGCGGATACGCTTCTTCTTATGCGCAGAATCTGGATTAATGGTGAATTAGTGTATGAAATGTCAGAAAATACGATTTTATTCTATGATGGTATATTACCGGATTCTATAGATATAACTGTTGATCCGGATGCCTTCAAGGATTATTATAATCCGAAATATTACCCCTGGCTGGAACCTGTTTTAGATGATAATGGGAATCAAATCGGTACCAATGTGCGTCCTCAGTCTGGCAGTGATGCCATTGTAATCATGAAATAACAGGATTACATTCGTAGAAACAGAAAAGCCCTGTCATTGTATAGTGTGACAGGGCTTTATCCTATAGAATAAAATTCAATTCTTATTTCATTGCTTCTTCGATCGCAACAGCAATCGCAACAGTAGCACCTACCATTGGGTTGTTACCCATTCCTAAGAATCCCATCATTTCTACGTGAGCAGGAACGGATGAAGATCCGGCGAACTGAGCGTCACCGTGCATACGGCCCATGGTGTCGGTCATACCGTAAGAAGCCGGACCTGCTGCCATGTTGTCCGGGTGAAGGGTACGTCCTGTACCACCTCCTGAAGCTACTGAGAAGTAGTTACGGCCATTTTCCAGACATTCTTTTTTGTAAGTTCCTGCAACCGGATGCTGGAAACGGGTTGGGTTGGTTGAGTTACCGGTGATGGATACGTCTACCCCTTCAGCACGCATCACAGCCACCCCTTCGCGAACGTCATCACAACCGTAACATCTTACTTTTGCACGAAGTCCGTCTGAATAAGGATATTCTTTTACGATGTTTAATTTACCGGTTAAGTAGTCGAACTGGGTCTGTACATAGGTAAAACCATTAATACGTGAAATGATCATTGCAGCATCTTTACCCAGACCATTCAGGATTACGCGCAGAGGTTCTTTACGCACTTTATTTGCTTTTTCAGCGATTTTGATAGCTCCTTCGGCAGCAGCAAACGATTCGTGGCCGGCTAAGAAGGCAAAACATTTAGTTTCTTCGCGAAGCAGACGTGCTCCTAAGTTTCCGTGTCCGATCCCTACTTTGCGGTCATCTGCTACAGAACCTTTGATACAGAATGCCTGCAACCCGATACCGATTGCTTCGGCTGCATCAGCAGCTATTGTACAACCTTTTTTGATAGCGATGGCAGCACCTACAACATAGGCCCATGCCGCATTTTCAAAACAGATCGGTTGAGTTTCTTTACAC
Source organism: Tannerellaceae bacterium (assembly GCA_021201295.1). Classification (GTDB taxonomy): domain Bacteria; phylum Bacteroidota; class Bacteroidia; order Bacteroidales; family Tannerellaceae; genus UBA4116. Next base: position 61,184 of record JAJQFE010000016.1, read on the forward strand.
ATGGTGTAAGGGTCAATACCTTTTGCATCGCAGATAGCTTTAGCATCTTCGATACCGTTGATACCATATTCTTTTAAAACCGCGTTGATCGTATCTATACGGCGGTCGTAACTTTCAAATAAAGCCATTGTATTTTTACTTTTTTAAATTCTTATTAATCAGGAATAGTGATAGTAGAAAATTGAAAACAAGTACACCTCCGCAACAGGCAATGTAGAAAGCTAACCAGGGACGGTCCGGCTTGATTACAAAGTAGCTGATAAGCGTTCCCAATATGGTGATGATTATCAGTCCGGTTACGATATGTGTAAGTGTTTTTTTATTCATGTCGAGGGTCGATATATTTTACAGCTTCATTGAAACGACCGTATGAGCCTTTTGCTTTTTCCAGTGCTTCGTTAGCATCTATACCTTTCTTAACCATATCCATGAATTTACCCAGGTGGATGAATTCATATCCGATTACCTGATCATCTGCGTCTAATGCCATGCGGGTGCAGTAACCTTCTGCCATTTCCAGATAACGAACTCCTTTTGCTACAGTACCAAACATCGTACCTACCTGGCTGCGTAACCCTTTACCTAAGTCTTCCAGACTGGCTCCGATAGGCAGACCACCTTCTGAGAAAGCTGACTGAGTACGTCCGTAAACGATCTGTAGGAATAATTCACGCATAGCCGTGTTGATTGCATCACAAACCAGGTCGGTGTTCAATGCTTCCAGCAATGTTTTACCCGGAAGGATCTCAGATGCCATAGCCGCAGAGTGGGTCATACCGGAACAACCTACGGTTTCTACCAGGGCTTCCTGAATGATTCCTTCTTTTACGTTAAGTGTTAGTTTACATGTACCCTGTTGTGGAGCACACCATCCCACACCGTGAGTCAAACCTGAGATGTCAGTGATCTGTTTAGATCTAACCCATTTTCCTTCTTCAGGGATAGGAGCACTTTCGTGGTTCGCTCCTTTTTTTACAATACACATCTGTTGTACTTCATGTGAATAAATCATAGTTGCTAATTATTATTTTTTAAGATGATAATAAAACTTCGTACTTCGTTTGTTATTTATCTTACCTATTGGTTCATTAATTAAAAGTCTGTGCAAATGTAGCTTTTTTTCTTTAGGTCTACAATATGCAAAACTTCTGTTTTAAGGGGTGCATACGGGGGAAATTTATCCCGGGTCTTTTTTGTTTTCCTCCGTATGCTTTTGCTTTATATCTTAATCTAAAAGAGTGGCTAATTTAGCATCCAGATCCGCTCCATGGATATATTTATCAATGATCTTTCCATCTTTATCAATCAGCACGGTATGAGGGATCGAGTTTACCCCATATATAGCTGCTCCCGCATTTTTCCATTCCTGCAGGTCAGAAAGCTGTGGTCAGGTAATGTTCAGATCTTTGATCCCTTTTTTCCAGGCTGCCTGATTGCTGTCTAATGATATTCCTACAATTTCAAAGCCTTTGCCTTTGTACTTCCTGTAAGCTTCTACCAGAAGGGGCATATCCCGCCGGCAGGGAGGACACCAGGAAGCCCAGAAATCCACCAGTACTACTTTTCCGTTTCCTACATATTCCGATAGAGGATGCAGTTGGCCTTTGGTATCTGCCATTTCAAAATCAGTGAACTCTTTACCAATGGCAACTTTCTGTAAAACCGTTAAATGATCCACCACTTTTTCAACTTCTGGAACTGCGACAAAGGTAGCATCTGCTCTGTCTATGATCTCTTTCCGTTCCTCTTCACTCAGGTTATAGCGGAAATCATACAACATTTACCTCCAGTTTGTTTATCCGTATTTTTCAGAATATAATCTTTTACTAATGCGGTAATATCATTTTCAATCGTTTCGTACCTGTCTTCTGCCTGTTGGGCTATGGCCGGATTGTCTGAATTCATTAATCCGGTCAGATCGCTTTGTTGCATTCTGAGATTCAGGATCTGGGCCTGCAGGGCGGCATACGCATCATTCTCCGGAGTTCCTTTGGCATGGGATTGTTGCTCATCTAATGTGATCTGCAGTTTCCCGTTTTCCAGAATAAAGGTGGACGCGTGCGGCATGTTTTGTCCGCCTGGAACACGTGTGGGAGGAACAATATAGTCATCAAACCGGATCGTTCTTAACACCGGTTCTTTCTGTACACCGGTGAACGTAAAGCTACCGTTTTGTGCCAGGGCACTATCTAATCTATTTCCGGCATGTACTCCATTGGAACCTAATCCGTATTCTTCCAGACAAACATAGGTACCTTCCAGATCCGGGTGGGTAACAGTTCCCTTGATTTCATAGCCAGGTTTTTCACTACATGAAACAGTCATCATAACTGTTGCTGTAAGAAGTAAAATCTTTTTCATACTCACAATCTTTTTATATAAATCAAAACTTTGCTCGTTCGATGATCCGGAAACCGACTCCTGACCGGATGGATCCGGTCCGTAAGGAAATAATCAGAAATAGGTAGCCTACCTATATAATTGATTAAGATATCGATCTTTATCCGTTACGAAGGTATGTCATTCCATTTATTTTCAGGTTGTATTTTCATGAAAAAGATGTAAGAATTTAATTATTATTAAGAAGCCTCTGAAACGGCTTTCTTTTTTAAATAAAAAATCCGATATTTGCGCCTCGGAAACTTGAAAAAAGTAGTCAAAGTAGTTAAGTAGTCAGAGTAGCAAGTGGAAATATGCCTGACTCCTTACCTTCTGAATGAGCGGAGCGAATGATAACTCCTTTAAATACTTATTATTAACTACTGATTTAAAGAATATTCTACATAAAAATCAAACTGAGAAATGACTAAAAGTGCATTACAAATCGCAAGAGCAGCTTACCAGCCAAAGGTGCCGGCTGCATTAAAAGGTGCGGTAAAAGCCGTAGAAGGTGCAACTACCCAATCTGTTGCCGATCAGGAAGAAATTAAAAAATTATTCCCTAACACATACGGGATGCCTATCATCACCTTTGAAAAAAGTGATGAAACTTTTTCATCACCAGCTATTCATGTAGGTGTGATCCTTTCAGGAGGACAGGCTCCGGGTGGACACAATGTGATCTCCGGTCTGTTCGATGGTTTAAAAGCAATTAACCCGGATTCACGTCTGTATGGTTTCCTGATGGGACCTGGCGGCCTGGTAGATCATAAATACAAAGAGCTGACTGCTGATATTATTGATGAATACCGTAATACAGGAGGTTTTGATATGATTGGTTCGGGACGTACCAAGCTGGAAGAAACTTCACAGTATGATAAAGGTCTGGAGATCCTGAAACAATTAAATATTTCAGCCTTGGTTATTATCGGTGGAGATGATTCGAATACCAATGCCTGTGTTCTGGCTGAATATTATAAAGCAAATAATACGGGTATCCAGGTGATCGGTTGTCCTAAAACTATCGATGGTGACCTGAAAAACGAGCAGATTGAAACTTCTTTTGGTTTTGACACGGCTTGTAAGGTTTATTCGGAAGTGATCGGTAACATTGAACGCGACTGTAACTCTGCCCGTAAATACTGGCATTTCATTAAACTGATGGGACGTTCCGCTTCTCATATCGCTTTGGAATGTGCTTTGCAGACGCAACCCAACGTTTGTATTATTTCAGAAGAAGTAGAAGCTAAAAAACAATCTTTGGATGATATTGTAAATTATATTGCAGGGGTGGTTGCCCAACGTGCTGAGAATGGAAATAACTTCGGTACTGTGTTGATCCCTGAAGGATTGATCGAATTTATCCCGGCTATGAAGAACCTGATCTCAGAGCTGAATGACTTCCTGGCTCATAATGAAGAAGAATTTAAACAGGTAGACCGTACGGAACAACGGGCTTACATTATCAGCAAACTGTCTAAAGAAAATGCAGATCTGTATGCAAGTCTTCCGGAAGGTGTTGCGCGTCAGTTATCTTTAGATCGTGACCCACACGGAAATGTTCAGGTATCACTGATCGAAACTGAAAAGTTGTTGGCAGAAATGGTCGGTAACCGTCTGGCAGAATGGAAAAAAGAAGGTAAATACAATGGTAAATTTGTCAGCCTGGTCCATTTCTTCGGATATGAAGGACGTTGTGCTGCTCCATCTAACTATGATGCTGACTATTGCTATTCATTGGGTTATACAGCTTCCTGCCTGATCGCTGCAGGTAAGACCGGTTATATGTCTTCTGTTCGTAACACTACTGCGCCGGCTGATCAATGGATTGCTGGAGGTATTCCTGTAACCATGATGATGAACATGGAAAAACGTCATAGAGAAATGAAGCCAGTCATCCAGAAAGCATTGGTAAAACTGGATGGTGCACCGTTTAAAGCATTTGCTGCTAACCGGGAGAACTGGGCAGTCAATACCAAATATGTATATCCGGGTCCAATCCAGTATTTCGGTCCAACAGAAGTATGTGACCAGACTACTAAAACATTGGCATTAGAACAGGCAAAATAAGCGTTTATCTGTTATTTTTATATAATAGGAGAGGATGTTCCGGAAGGTACATCCTCTTTTTGTTTTAAAAACTTCTATCTTTGTATATATAAATTATTCAATAAACAGAAGCTATGTTTTCAGGAATTGTAGAAGAAGCAGCACAGGTTGTTGCCATAGAACAGGATAAAGGGAATATTCATCTGACTATGCAATGTTCGTTTGTAAATGAACTGAAAATTGATCAGAGTGTAGCTCATAATGGTGTTTGCCTGACGGTTGTAAGCATTACGGATGATACTTACACTGTGACTGCTATTCAGGAAACACTGGATCGCTCTAATCTGGGCTTCCTTAAGGCCGGAGATAAGGTAAATCTGGAGCGTAGTATGATGATGAATGGTCGGCTGGATGGGCATATTGTTCAGGGGCATGTGGATCAGACTGCTGTTTGCACGGAGGTAAAAGAGGCAGACGGAAGCTGGTATTATACTTTCGAATATGAGTTTGATAAAGAGATGGCCCGGCAGGGATATATGACAGTGGAGAAAGGTTCTGTATGTGTCAATGGGGTAAGCCTGACTGTTTGTAATTCCACACAGAATAGTTTTCAGGTAGCCATTATTCCTTATACCTATGAATTTACGAACTTTCATCAGATCCAACAAGGTACGGTCGTGAATCTGGAGTTTGATATTGTCGGGAAATATATAAGTAAAATGATGCAGTTCAGATAAAAAACTGAATGATACACCAGAGATAAAAAGAGCCGGTCTAAGGCTCTTTTTTATTTTATCTAAACAGAGTGAAGTTTTTTTGGAGCATACAAAAAAATATATCTTTGGGGGAAAATAATACCCAGTAATAAACATACATACATATCTTTTCATGCAAAAAACACAAATCTCTGCTGCTGCCTTTGCAGATACAAAGCCTCATTACCATATTCTGGATGGATTACGTGGGATAGCGGCTATTATGGTGGTCTGTTTTCATCTGTTTGAAGCCTTTGCCACCAGTCATCTGGACCAGCGGATCAATCATGGGTATCTGGCGGTGAATTTTTTCTTTTTATTATCCGGTTTTGTGGTAGGATATGCCTATGATGACCGTTGGAAAACCATGACCGTCAAAGAATTTATTAAACGCAGAATTATACGTTTGCATCCGATGGTAGTGATTGGAATTCTTATCGGGGCTGTTATGTTTTATTTTCAGGGATGTTCTGTCTGGGATGTATCGCAGATTTCTGTGATGGCCCTGTTAATTGCTACCTGTATGAACGCTCTTTTAATACCAGCCACCCCTGGTATGGAAATCCGTGGTGTAGGAGAAATGTATCCTTTGAATGGTCCCAGCTGGTCGTTGTTTTTTGAATATATTGGGAATATTTTATATGCTTTGTTTATTCGTAAACTTTCCACCAGGGCTCTTGCCGGGTTGGTCATTATGGCCGGATGCGGATTAGCTGTGTTTAGTATATTTGGGCCTTATGGGGATATTTGTGCCGGATTTTCATTGACGGGACCTGAATTTACCTGTGGTTTTCTCCGTTTGTTATATGCCTTTTCCGCAGGATTACTTTTGTCCCGTGTGTTTAAACCTACCTATATAAAAGGTGCTTTCTGGATATGCAGTCTGGCTATTATCGTCTTGTTGGCTGTTCCACGTCTGGGAGGTGCAGAGCATTTATGGATAAATGGTTTATATGATACCATTTGTTTTGCCCTGTTTTTCCGTTACTTGTCTATATAGGCGCTTCCGGTAAAACTACGGATGCCTATACTAACCGGATCTGTAAATTTCTGGGAGATATTTCCTATCCTTTGTATATGGTCCATTATCCCTTTATTTATTTGTATTTTGCCTGGGTTAAGAATGAAGATCTTACTTTCCGCGAATCTTTTCCCGGAGCGTTGGCTTTAGTGATAGGATGTATTTTCCTGGCTTATATTTGCCTGAAGTGGTTTGATGAACCTGTACGGAAATATTTAGCTAAACGGTTTTTAAAATCTAAATAACGGTTCTTTCTTCCTTCTTTTGCTCTGGTTATATTATATAAGAGAATACTATATATATTATTTACTGATCGTATACTTATTATGCTGCCGTAATAAGTATATTAATTCCCGATAGATAGAATCTAACAGCAGGAGATCAGCCGGAATATAGAGGTGAGAAGTGCGAGCTGATCCCTAAACACGCTGTAGCAGAAAAGAGAGTTAAGCTCCGAAAAGCAAATAGAGCAAAGGGAGATATTCTTTCAACGCTATCCGGAGTGCTTTCAGGGATCGGGTGATATGATATTCCGCACTTTTGGGACTCATTGATAACTCTTCGGCGATTTCTTTTACGGATAAGTTTTCGTAACGGCTCATCTCAAAGATCCGGCGGGTTTGTTCCGGCAGGGATTGCAGGGTTTTTCCACGATTTCCGAGATCTCAGCGGAGAAGATTTCCTGTGGGTCACAGGCTTCCAAAGAAGTAATCCGGTAATATAAATCCCGGCTCATATGGGAGGAAATATTCTCCATAGCCAGTTGTTTTCTTTCCTGGTGTTTGAGGTAATTAAGCGAATTGTTTCTCAGGATCGTTAACAGGAGAGCTTTAGGGGATTCGATCGTTTCTTTTTTATGGGTTTGCCAGAAACTGATCAGGGCTTCCGACACAATGTCCTCAGCTGCCATATCATCCTGTACATATGACTTGACAAATAAAAAAGAATTTTTATAGTAATTCCTGTAGATGTCGCTGAAGTTATTGTATTTCATTACACGAATATAAGCATTCTTTTTTGGGAGGAATAATAAAAATGGTATACTTTCTGTTTTTGTATTGTTAAAAGAATATCGTTTTAAAAGAAATTTATTTGGTCCTATATCCTATAACCAGGTTTTTGTTAAATCGGAACAGTAAAAAACTTCTCCTTTTATAAAAGGGTTATATCAGAAGATTTATTATAAATATACTACCATGTTTTTCCAAAACCGATTTTGTTTTCTGGCTTATAAGGCTTTATTTATCCTGCTTTGTTTATGGGGATTATATCTAAATTCAGGGCTACCGCAGGGGAGTGTGAAGTGGCATGTGCTGGATTATTATGCAATCCAGAGTAATATGTTATGTCTTTTTTATTTTATCTGGTCGTTTTATACAAACTTGCGGTATCGGGAAGAACCGTTACAGGTATATACACCTGCTCCCCGGTTGAAGGGGGCGGTGACTTTTTGTATTACGGTCACTTTGCTGATCTATAATTTTATCCTGGCTCCTGTTCAGTTTTCTATGGGAAACGGGGCAGTTGTCTATTCTGCAGGAAATATATTGGTTCATTATGTTGTTCCGGTTATGGTGGTCCTGGATTGGGTGATGTTTGACAAAAAAAGGTGCCTGGAGAATTTATGATCCTTTTTTGTGGTTAGGCATTCCGTATGCCTATTTTCTCTTTGCCATTGTACGGGCACAGGTAAGAGGATTGATTCCCGGTACGCAGAGCCGCTACCCGTATGAATTTATAGATATCGACCGGTATGGATGGGAAGAAGTGGGTGTGCATGTGGTAAAACTGACGTTAATCTTTTTACTGATAGGGTCCCTGTATGTCTGTATCGATCATTTGTTCGCTAAGGTTGTCGGAAATGATTCCCGGAACCATATGTATACTTACTTTTAATTTGTTAATATGCTTCCATGTACTGTATTCATTTAAAAGATACAGGTATATATAAATATATGTTTTTAATTTGTATCTATTTGGTTTCATATTTATATAAAATTAACCTTCTGATTATATTTATAATTATTCCCGTTATATTGTCAATTCTTTTTGCTGGTCTCTAATCATTATGTAATATAAAATCAGTATCTTTGCCGGAGTTTAGGAATTAGACTATAAAATCAATGGAAGAACTAAAACATGAGTGTGGGGTTGCAATGATCCGACTGTTGAAACCGCTGGAGTATTATCACCAGAAGTATGGTACCTGGATGTACGGTTTGAACAAGCTCTATTTATTGATGGAAAAACAATATAACCGGGGGCAGGAAGGTGCCGGATTAGCCTGTGTTAAACTGGAGGCCAGTCCCGGAGAGGAGTATATGTTCAGGGAACGGGCTATGGGTACCGGAGCTATTACGGAAATATTTGATTCGGTGTATAAGCACTATAAGGATATGGATAAGGAAAAGCTCCTCGATCCCCAATTCGCTAAAGAATTTCTTCCCTTTGCAGGTGAATTATATATGGGCCACCTGCGGTATAGTACTACCGGTAAATCCGGTATTTCTTTTGTCCATCCGTTTCTGAGGCGTAATAACTGGCGGGCTAAAAACCTGGCAATTTGCGGAAACTTCAATCTGACCAATGTACAGGATATTTTTAACCAGATCACTTCAATCGGACAGCATCCGCGTGTCTATTCGGAATCTTATATTATGCTGGAGCAGATGGGCCACCGGCTGGATCGTGAAGTGGAACGTAATTTCCGGATCTGTGAATCTGTAGGGTTGAAAGGGATGGATGTGACTCACTACATTGAAGATCATATGGATCTGGCGAATGTTCTCAGGGATTGTACCTCCATCTGGGACGGGGGCTATGTGATCTGTGGACTGACTGGAAGCGGAGAGATGTTCAGTATGCGTGATCCGTGGGGAATCCGTCCGGCTTTTTATTATATGGATGATGAGGTGATAGTCCTGGCATCGGAACGTCCGGTGATCCAGACAGCTATTAATGTGACGGCGGACAGTATTAAAGAATTACAGCCCGGGCAGGCGCTCCTGGTAGATAAATATGGTAAGATCCGTTTATCACAGATCCTGGAACCGCAGGAAATGCAGGCCTGTTCGTTTGAACGGATCTATTTCTCAAGGGGTAGTGATGTGAATATTTACCAGGAAAGAAAGTCTTTGGGTAGAAACCTGGTCCATCCGATCCTGAGATCAGTTAACTATGATCTGAAAAATACGGTCTTTTCTTTTATTCCTAATACGGCGGAGGTTGCTTTCTTTGGGATGGAAGAGGGGCTGAATGATTACCTGAATACGATCAAAAAGGAATGGATCGCGGATAAAAGCCATTTATTGCAGGAAGAAGAACTGGAACGCATCCTTTCTATGCGTGTTCGTTGTGAAAAGGTTGCTGTTAAAGATATAAAATTGCGTACCTTTATCGCCGAGGGAAACAGCCGGAACGATCTGGCTGCGCATGTCTATGATATTACATACGGAAGTATTATTCCGGAACAGGATAATTTAGTGGTAATTGATGATAGTATTGTGCGTGGTACTACTCTGAAACAGAGTATTATAAAAATATTAGACCGGTTACAACCCAAAAAGATTGTGATCGTGTCTTCTTCGCCGCAGGTACGGTATCCGGACTATTATGGAATCGATATGTCCCGGATGAATGAATTCATTGCTTTCAAAGCTGCCGTAGCCTTATTACAGGAAAGCGGACAGGAAATGATTATTCTGGATGCTTATCAGAAGGCGAAAAAACAGGAAGGGCTGGCTGATCATGCTATACGGAATTACGTAAAAGAAATCTATGCCCCTTTCACGGCAGAAGAGATCTCGGGTAAGATTGCGGAATTGCTGACACCGGCAGGAACCCGGGCGAAAGTGGAACTGGTTTATCAGACACTGGAAGGTCTACATGCTTCCTGTCCAAACCATCCGGGAGACTGGTATTTTTCCGGAAACTATCCAACACCTGGTGGTGCACGGTTGGTCAATAAAGCCTTCATTCATTTTATGGAGGAAGAATATCTGAATAATAATGGACAATTGATATTTCACAATTGACAATTTCTAAATAGATTTATGCAAACAGACAGAACAGCAACTTTAATTTTAGATGATGGCAGTGTGTTCCACGGTTACTCGTTCGGTTATGAAAAACCGGTAGCGGGGGAAGTCGTGTTTGGCACGGCTATGACAGGGTATCCTGAAAGCTTGACTGACCCTTCGTATGCAGGCCAGTTGATCGTACTAACTTATCCGTTAGTCGGGAACTACGGAGTGCCTACACGTACATTCCGGAAAGATGGAATTGCCACCTTTATGGAAAGTGAAAAGATCCATGCGGAAGCAATTATTATCAGTGATTACAGTCATGAATTCAATCACTGGAACGCTGTGGAAAGCTTAGGCGCCTGGCTGAAAAGCGAGCAGGTTCCCGGTATTTACGGAATTGATACCCGTGCCCTGACTAAGCTACTCCGGGAGAAGGGTAGTATGAAAGGAAAGATCTACTTTGAACATCCGGATGAAATTGATTTTTGTGATCCGAATGCGGTCAATCAGGTGGCCCGGGTGTCCTGCAAAGAGGTAGAGACCTATGGAACCGGAGAGGGGAAAAAGCGTGTTGTTCTGGTGGATTGTGGAGCGAAACATAACATCATTCGTTGTTTGCTTGATAGAAATGTGGAAGTTGTACGTGTACCCTGGGATTATGATTTTACTACTCTGACATATGACGGGTTGTTTATCAGTAATGGTCCCGGTGACCCGGATACCTGTGATACGGCTGTACAGAATATCCGGAAAGTCCTGGCTGGAGATAAACCCATCTGTGGTATCTGTATGGGTAACCAATTGCTGGCCAAAGCAGGGGGAGCCTCTATCTTTAAACTGAAGTACGGGCATCGCAGCCATAACCAGCCGGTACGGATGGTTGGGTCGGATAAATGTTTTATCACTTCCCAGAATCATGGGTATGCTGTGGACAATGATACATTAGGTTCGGACTGGGAACCACTGTTTATTAATATGAATGATGGAACCAACGAAGGAATCAGGCATAAAACGAAGCCTTTTTTTTCTGCTCAATTCCACCCGGAAGCGTCCAGCGGACCGACGGATACTGAGTTTATTTTTGACAAATTTGTAGCACTGTTGCACGATTAACCCGAAAAAGACATGAAAGAAAATATAAAGAAAGTCCTGGTCCTTGGTTCAGGAGCACTCAAGATCGGTGAAGCAGGCGAATTTGACTATTCCGGTTCGCAGGCATTGAAAGCTATCAAGGAAGAAGGTATTGAAACGGTACTTATCAATCCTAATATTGCAACAGTACAGACTTCTGAAGGAGTTGCGGATACAGTTTATTTCCTGCCCGTTACTCCTTTTTTTGTGGAAAAGGTGATTGAAAGAGAGCGGCCGGAAGGGATTTTGTTGGCATTTGGAGGCCAGACTGCCCTGAACTGTGGGGTTGCTCTTTACCAGAGTGGTGTGCTTGAAAAATATAATGTGGAAGTACTGGGTACTCCGGTACAGGCTATTATTGATACGGAAGACCGGGAGTTATTTGTCCGCAAATTAGATGAGATCCAGGTTAAGACCATCAAAAGTGAAGCTGTTGAAAATATACAGGATGCCCGTCGTGCAGCAGCAGAATTAGGGTATCCGGTAATTATCCGTGCGGCTTATGCACTGGGGGGATTGGGTTCCGGTTTCTGTGATAATGAAGAAGAACTGGAAGTGCTGGCGGAAAAAGCCTTTTCTTTCTCTCCTCAGGTATTGGTAGAAAAGAGTCTGAAGGGCTGGAAAGAGGTAGAATATGAGGTGGTACGTGACCGCTTTGATAACTGTATTACTGTTTGTAATATGGAGAACTTTGACCCGTTGGGTATCCATACCGGTGAAAGTATTGTAGTGGCTCCCTCTCAGACACTGACTAATTCAGAATATCATAAGTTGCGTGAGTTAGCGATTAAAATTATCCGTCATATTGGTATTGTAGGAGAATGTAACGTACAGTATGCCTTTGATCCGAAAAGTGAAGATTACCGGGTAATCGAAGTGAATGCCCGTTTAAGCCGTTCTTCTGCTTTGGCTTCCAAAGCCACTGGTTATCCGTTGGCTTTTGTGGCTGCTAAGCTGGGATTAGGATATGGACTGTTTGACCTGAAAAATTTAGTGACCAAGACTACCAGTGCTTTCTTTGAGCCGGCTCTGGACTATGTGGTCTGTAAAATTCCCCGCTGGGATTTGGGTAAATTCCACGGAGTAGACTGGGAGTTAGGCTCCAGTATGAAATCAGTGGGTGAAGTGATGGCAATCGGCCGTACTTTTGAAGAGGCGATCCAGAAAGGACTTCGTATGATCGGACAGGGTATGCACGGTTTTGTAGGTAATAAGGAGCTGGTGATTGCGGATATTGACAAAGCCTTACGAGAACCGACAGACCGTCGGGTTTTTGTGATCAGCAAAGCATTCCGTGCGGGTTACACGATTGACCAGATCCATGACCTGACTAAGATTGACAAATGGTTCCTGCAAAAGTTGCAGGGTCTGATCGGAACTGTTGAAAAACTGGAACAATACCAGGCGTTGAAAGATGTTTCGGATAGTTTGTTCCGTCAGACAAAGATCCAGGGTTTCTCTGATTTTCAGATTGCCCGTGCAGTTTTTAAGGATGAGATGACGGATTGGGAAAAAGCCTCTTTGGTAGTAAGGCAGGAACGGAAGGTCAGAGGTATTCTTCCGGTGGTGAAACAAATTGATACGTTAGCTGCGGAGTATCCTGCACAAACTAATTACCTGTATCTGACTTACAGTGGAACAGAAAATGATGTCCATTACCTGGGGGATAAACGTTCTATTGTTGTGTTAGGCTCGGGAGCTTACCGGATTGGTAGCTCAGTAGAGTTTGACTGGTGTGGAGTGCAGGCTTTGAATACGATCCGTAAGGAGGGATACCGTTCGGTTATGATTAATTATAATCCGGAGACAGTTTCTACAGATTATGATATGTGTGACCGTCTGTATTTCGATGAACTGACCTTTGAACGTGTGATGGATATTCTGGAACTGGAAAATCCACATGGGGTAATTGTTTCGACGGGTGGACAGATCCCGAATAACCTGGCTATCCGCCTGGATGAGCAACATGTACATATATTGGGTACTTCGGCACAGAGTATTGATAATGCGGAAGACCGTCATAAGTTCTCTGCTATGTTAGACTGGATCGGTGTAGATCAGCCCCGGTGGAAAGAACTGAGCAGTCTGGATGGTATTAACAGCTTTGTGGAAGAGGTAGGTTATCCGGTACTGGTTCGTCCAAGCTACGTATTAAGTGGTGCGGCGATGAATGTATGTTCTAACCAGGAAGAGCTGGAACGCTTCCTTAAACTGGCAGCTAATGTAAGCAAGAAACATCCGGTTGTAGTCAGCCAGTTCATTGAGAATGCGAAAGAGGTGGAAATGGATGCAGTGGCAGCTAACGGGGAAATTGTTATGTATGCGATCAGTGAACACATCGAATATGCAGGTGTGCACAGTGGGGATGCTACCATTCAGTTCCCGGCTCAAAAACTATATTATGAGACCATGCGTAGGATCAAACGGATCAGTAAGAAGATTGCCAAAGAATTAAATATTTCAGGACCATTTAATATCCAGTTCCTTGCCAAAGGAAATGAGATCAAGGTGATTGAATGTAATCTGCGTGCTTCCCGGAGTTTTCCCTTTGTAAGTAAAGTGTTGAAGATAAACTTCATTGAACTGGCTACTCAGGTGATGTTAGGTTTGCCGGTTGAGAAGCCGAATAAGAATGTCTTTGATCTGGACTATGTAGGGATTAAGGCTTCCCAGTTCTCTTTCAACCGTTTGCAGAAAGCAGACCCGGTATTAGGAGTGGATATGGTTTCTACCGGAGAGGTAGGGTGTATTGGTGATGATACATCGGAGGCGATCCTGACCAGTATGTTGTCAGTAGGGTATCGCATCCCGGAAAAGAATATCCTGCTTTCTACCGGTACTCCGAAACAGAAAGCTGATTTGTTGGATGCGGCGCGTCTTCTGTATAAGAAAGGGTTTAAACTGTTTGCCACAGGAGGTACTCACCGTTTTCTGGAGGAGAATGGTATTGAAAGTACATTGGTCTACTGGCCAAGTGAAGAAGGAGAGCCTCAGGCATTGCAGATGTTACATGATAAACAGATCGATATGGTCGTTAACATTCCGCGTAACCTGTCAGCCAGGGAGTTGGATAATGGTTATAAGATCCGTCGTGCTGCCATCGACCTGAATATCCCGTTGCTGACCAATGCCCGCCTGGCGGATGCATTTATTCAGGCATTTTGTACCCTCACTATTGATGATATTCAGATTAAGAGCTGGAAGGAATATAAGTAATCCGTTTAGTTCATTATTATATAAAGCGCAGGTAGATTCTATCTGTGCTTTTTTTATTTTAAAAGGAATTGAAAATACTTTTATCTTTGAGGTAAATATGTTGAATAATATGAAGAAACTGGTGATTTTTGATCTAGATGGAACCTTGCTGGATACGGTAACGGATCTGGCTTCCAGCACCAACTATGCATTGGAACAATGCGACTTTCCTACTCATCCGGTAAGTAATTATAAATTATTTGTAGGAAATGGTATCAATAAACTTTTTGAAAGGGCTCTTCCTGCAGAGGCACGTACAGAAGAGCAAATATTAAAAGTGCGTGGCTATTTCATACCCTATTATATTGATCATGCTATGGATGCTACGGCTCCCTATCCGGGTATTCTGCGGTTATTGCAGACATTACATGGCAAAGGTATCTGGTTGGCTGTAGCTTCTAATAAATATCAGGCTGCTACGGTGCGGCTGGTTACATACTATTTTGGAGGTTTCCCTTTTATAGAAGTTTTGGGACAACGGGAAGGAATTCCTGTAAAACCTGATCCTTCGATCGTGTATGATATCCTGAAAAAGGCAGATGTTTCAAAAGAGGAGACTCTATATGTAGGTGATTCCGGCGTAGATATGCAGACTGCCGGAAATGCCGGAATTGCTTCGGTGGGTGTAACATGGGGTTTCCGGCCCCGTACGGAACTGGAAGAGAACGGAGCATCTTACATTGTCGATTCAGCAGAAGAGATTTTGGATCTTGTTGATTGATCAGCTTTTATAGAATATCGTTCAGATTCTTCTCACAAAGAGAATTAGAAATTATTCCGATAAAAGAAGATTATTCAGATCAAAGGGTGTAAATCTCCTTCAATTATCCGTTTTCTCTATTTGTCTTTTTTATTATCGGTGTATGTGCTGTTGGATTTATACCGGCAATAATTCGTTAAAAACCATTAAAACCGTTTTTACTGATATATCTTTTTGTTAACTTTGTTTTTATTGGTTAAATCAAACAAACTCTCAGGGCTATTAATTTTTGAAAGAGGTATTTAATTCCGGACATATATGAAAAGCAAAAAGAAGATAATTATCCTAGTGATCAGTATTTTGATTACCATAATTTTTATTATTCCTGCTGTGGGTTTTAGTATTCTGAAGTGGGGTATACTGCCTCCGGAAAAACTGACTCCGTTAGTCCTTAGGGAAGCTAATAAATATATTATCGGCGAGCTGGTATGTGAAAAGATTGAACTGACTTTTTGGGAAACTTATCCGCGTTTGGGGGTCCATTTAACAAATGGAAACCTGATCTCACATGCTTTATGGGATACATCCGGTTCCCCCATGTCTTCTACTTTGCCAACGGATTCGTTACTGAGTTTTAAACGGGCCGTTGTTTCTGTGAATCCACTGGATTATTTTAAGCAGGAAAAGATCACTATTGCGGGTATTTTTATTGAGGATTTATCTCTTTATGGCTACATTAATGAAGAAGGCAAAGCTAATTGGGAAATTTATCATGTGGAAGAGGAGGATACAATTAGTAAAGAAGATAGTGTGACTACACTTCCTCCGATTGATCTGCAACGGTTAAGAGTGAAAGGAGGGCATTTTGTGTATGATGATAGTCAGTCTGGTCTATATGCAGGTGTTGAGGGGTTTTCCCTGCGGATGAGTGGTTCGTTAACAGATCAGAATAGTTCGGTGGATATTGAAACACAGTCTTCTTCTGTTGTGTTGATTTCCAATGATCAACAGGGGGAGTTATATGCAGAAGTAGCAGATCTTTTTCTTTGTCTGCGTGGTGCTTTAAAGGATCAGAATAATTCTATGTATATAGAGACTCGCTCTTCTTCTATTTTGTTTGATAGTCCTTCCTATACATTAAAAAATAAACTCGCACTGGCTTTAAAAAGTAAAATTCACCTAACGGATGAATTTAATACAATCATCCTGGAAGGAGCGGAGTTATTAGTCAATGATTTACCCTTTAAAGCGGATGGTAGTGTTTCACGTATACCGGAAACTACTCATCTGCATATCGATATGCAGGCCTCTTTCAAGGCTGATGATATGAATGAGTTACTGAATTTTATGCCGGAGGAATATTTCCAGGACCGGAAAAAGATGGTTGCTAATGGCTCGGTCATGCTGGAAGGAAACGTAAAGGGCCTGATAACGGATAGTCTGATGCCGACTATTGACCTATCTTGTAAGATCGAAAATGGTTCTTATTTTATGAAAGGGGTGAAACAGGGAATAGAGTCTCTGGAACTGGACATGGATATTCATCTGAATGGACAGAAGCCCGATTCGTCTTTCGTTGCTTTGAAAAAATTGACAATGGAAGGATTGAATACGTCACTATTTGTGAAAGGTAAGGTAACGGATATGTTTCAGTCTCCATTTATAGATGCTACCATGAAAGGGAAAGTGGATTTTACCAGTCTGGCAAAAGAGTTTCTGAATCCGGATATCTTATTGTTGCAGGGAATGATGAAAGCGGATATGTATATGTCTTTTCTTGTGGATGACCTTCTGGATGGAAATTATAATAATATAAAAGCGTTAGGGCATCTGACTATTGATAGATTCCGGGCGGTCAATCGTTCAGCCGGTATGCGTATTTCCCTGGCAGGCGTGCAGTTTATGGTTGATTCTGCCAAACAAACCAGTGCTTATCTGAAAAATAAAGATCTGTTAAGTGCTTCTTTAAAAGTAGATACCTTACAGCTCAGGTATAAAAGACAGATCAATACGGATATAAACGGATTGGATATTCTGGCTAAAACTTCTCCGGCAGTTGATACAACAGCGGTGATCTCGCTTACCACTCATATTAAATTTGAAAGTCTGCGGACCCGTATGCCGGATTCTGTCTGGGTAACGGCCAGGAACGGCTCTTTTCAGGGTGGGATTAAACCGTCGGATTCCAATAAAAAGCTTCCTATACTGGCTGCTTCTATTAAGATGGATACATTAAAGTATTTTGATGTGCCTATCCGTTCCGGCCTGACGATGGCTAAGCCAATGTTTAATATAGTGGCTTTACCTTACCAGGATGCTATGCGCCAGCGGATGCAACGTCAGCGCCAGAATCAGCGGAATAGTATCCGTATAAACCGTACACCCAGCCCACGCAGAAGTACGGCTACTTCTACCCGGAATCGCCAGGATTCTATACAAACGTCAGGCGGATTCCTGCGAAACTGGGAAGTGAAAGGGAATGTCTCTTTTGACCAGACCCGTATGTTTAGCCGTTTATTTCCCCTTCCTATGCGGATTGATCAATCCAATGTGAAATTTGATACAAATAGTCTCACATTAACTAATGCGCATTTTCATGCCGGAAAAAGTGATTTTTTATTGACCGGTGAGGTAAAAAGTATACGCCGGGCTATGCTCTGGGGAGGAAAATTAGAAGGTGATTTCTTTATAGGATCTGATTATATAGATTGTAATCAATTACTTGCAGCGATAAACAGAGGGATGCAATATGCAGAGGAAACATTGATTTTCAGTGAAAGCGATATGGATAATGATGCTTTACTGGAATCGGAAGAGAGAGATTTGCAGGCTATGGCCGTAGAACAGACAGACACGTTGGAGGCGTTGTTTGTGGTGCCTAAATTCCTGGATATGACTTTGCAGACGAATATCCGTAAATTGGATTTTAATGATCTGAACCTGGAGCGGGTAGAAGGAGAAGTGGTCGTTCGCAATCAGAGTATTAATCTGAAGAAATTGACTATGCATTCCAATATAGGACATGGGAATTTAACAATGGTTTATACAGCCAAAGACCGGCTGCAGGCAAATGCCAGATTTGATCTGGAACTGGATGATATTCTTGTGGACAGGTTGATTGGAATGTTTCCTTCTATTGATACTTTATTGCCTATGTTACGTTCGTTTGAAGGAGTTTTGGATTGCCAAATGACAGCCAGCTGTGAACTGGATTCCACTATGTCAGTGGTTTTACCTTCTCTTCAATCCGCTTGTTACCTGAGTGGAATGAACATGGTGTTGTTAGATGGTGAGACCTTTACGGAGATATCCAAGACACTTATGTTTAAGAATAAACAGCGGAACCAGATTGACAGTATTTCTGTGGACCTGACCATACGGGATAATAAAATTGAAATCTTTCCTTTCCTGCTTGAAATGGATCGTTACCGAGTCGCTATTGGAGGGACACATAACATGGATATGACATTTGACTATCATCTTTCTGTCCTGAAATCTCCGGTACCTTTTAAATTGGGTATCGATATTACCGGAAATCTGGATAAATTTAAATATAAAATTACCAAATGCCGGTATAAAGATCTTTTTAAACCAGCAAAAGAAGCAGAACTGGATGCAATCCGTACCAGCCTCCGGACTGAGATCCGGGAAGCGATTCGTAATCAGATGCAGGCAAATGCTCCCGAACTGGCCAGAGATTTACATTATAATCCTTCCCGTCGGCGGTCGGTTCTCATTGATGTAGAAGAGTAATTAGTTTCGAAAATCGAAAAAGATAAGGAGTAAGTCGTTTTTATTATTGCAAATATCGTCAAATAAAGATCTATTCTGATTTTCCTTCTGTTTGTAGTGAGAGATTCTCCATATATTTGTTAGAGAATTTACTTAGATGAGCAAACATATTGTTATTGCCCGGAGGCTGGCAGAAATAATGTCCCCTCTGAGCGACAATACTATGGAGAAACTTGCCGCCATACTAATACGTACAGAACTGAATAAAAATGAATACTTTCTGAAAGACGGGCAGACTTGTCAACAAATCGGCTATATAGAAAAAGGGTTAATACGCCAATTCTATTATAAGGATGATAAAGAAGTCACTGTTAATTTTGCCGCAGAAGATGGAATATTTACCTGCACAGAAAGTTTTCTTCGTCAGAAACCTACCTATTTATATGTGGAGGCTTTGGAACCCACAGTATTGTACGGAATCCCTTACCATCCGTTGCTTTCTCTGATTGAAGAATGTCCGGATCTGGAAATGCTGTATCGTCGTATTCTGGAAGAGTTGTTGATCGAAGCTCAAAAGAAAATAAATTCTTTTCGTTTCGAAACTGCTCAGGAAAGGTATCAACGGTTATTGAATGAACGTCCGGAACTTATTAAAAGAGTTCCTCTTTCTTTGGTTGTATCTTATTCAATGATGTCCCAGGAAACACTAAGCAGAGTCAGGGCAGGTATTTTCTGAATAGATTCGTGAAAAAAGTAAAAAAACAGACAAGTACTATTTTTTGATTTATGTCAAATTTTATCTCATAAATATACCGGACCTTTGTAACAGAGTAAAGGTGTAAGACTTTTTTTATGATTAGTTAAGCGTTAACCAAAACCGACTATGGTATATACACAGATGGATTAGGTTAGTTTTTAATTCTCAGAGAATGAACCAAGCGTGAGCTCAGTCCATTTTCGCTTTTTATAGAATCCTATTATTTTTTTCGGACCAGGGTTGCCTGAAAGAATTAATTCCCTCTATAGGTAGAATAACCATTTGCTGAAACTGTGATGGGGATATGGTAATGGCCTTCTTTTTCTAATAGAAAGACAACTTCTATATATGGATAAATAGAGGTAACTCCCTGATTTGTAAAATAAGGAAGAGTCTGAAATTTTAATTTATATATTCCTTTGTTATTTGGATTGGCAGGTAAAAAGTTGGTTATACGTCCATTTTTATCCGTTAGTCCAGAATCTACTTTTTCAAATAAGTGATTTTGTTGGTTCAATTTGAATAAAGTGATTGGAACATTCTGTGCTGGTTGACCCTGCTGAATATCAAGTATATGAGTGCTGAGTTGATACTGAGTATCAGTCTGTGCCGTAATAGATTTGATAAACAAAATAAAAACAAAGAAAACAGATAAAAGTATGACTTTTTTCATAGGGACTTATTTCTTGAGTGATTAAGATAATTTATGAAAGAATTATCTTAATCAAATAACAGCTTAAGAAAAAGTTTGTTTATGAATTGGCTTGATATTCTTTCCCGGCTAAAAAAGATAAATAAAGAAAAGGGTTCTGTTAGCAGCACACCAAATAATATAGAAGAATTTTTTCACACTTTTATTTGTATTTTTGTGTGCGCTTACTTTTTATATTCGAAATAATTAGTTACTTTTTTAAGGCTTCCAGTAATTGATCGACTGCCTGCTCTGCAGTAGGTTCGCTGCTAAGTAACTGGATAAATTTACTTCCGATGATGGCTCCGGCTGCATGAGAAGTTGCGGCTTCAAATGTTTCTTTATTACTGATACCAAATCCTACCAATCGGGGATTTTTCAGATCCATAGTATTGATCCGGCGGAAATACGCCTGTTTCTGCTCATTGAAACTCTTTTGTGTTCCGGTAATAGCTGTACTGGATACCATATAGATAAATCCCTCTGTATTTGCATCAATAAGGCGAATGCGGTCATCGGTAGTCTCAGGGGTGATAAGCATGATTGTTTTTAAGTCATATGTCTGAGTTAAGTCTTTAAAATCCGACATATAATCTCCGAATGGCAGGTCTGGAATGATCATGCCATCTACTCCTACGGCTACACATTGTTTACAGAATTCCTCAAATCCAAATTGCATAATTGGATTCAGATAGCCCATTAATATCACTGGTATAGTGACTTCTTTGCGGATATCTTTTAATTGCTCAAAAAGTTTTTTTAATGACATCCCGTTTTTCAGGGCCTGGGTTGCAGCTTCCTGGATTACCGGTCCATCTGCCATCGGATCAGAAAAGGGAATCCCTACTTCTACCGTATTAATTCCTTTTGCCTGCAGGATTTTTAATATGTTTACAGTATCATTTAACCGGGGAAAACCTGCCGTATAATATACGGATAAGATCCCGTTTTTTGTTTCAAATAATTGTGTTATACGATTCATCTTTATTTTATTTTTTAATTTTCTTGATAAAAGAAGAAAGCAGTGGGATGTTTTTCATCGCCGGTGCTATTTCAAAACCGCTGTTCAAATCGATTCCTGCCAGTTGTGGATGCCCGAAATTACGGATCACTTCTACGCTATCCGGATTAATCCCTCCGCTTAAAAGGAAAGGTGTCTTTCCCTGGTAGGCAGTTAGGACAGACCAGTCAAATCGTTTTCCGGAACCTCCGTAGCCACTGCATTTTGTATCAAAAAGAAAATAATCAGCCTTTTCTTCATATTCTTGTACCTTTTCTATGTCTTTTTCTGACTCTACGGAGAAGACTTTAATAATGGAATGACCTCTTTTCCGGAGGGTATGGCAAGTATCCGGAGTCTCGTTTCCATGAAGTTGCAGATAATCCAGGTTAAACCGGGTGGCTGTAGTCATCATTTCCTCGGGTGTCGCGTTGACAAAAACTCCTACTTTCCTAAAGGGATAGTGGATCTCTGATAAGAGGTCAGATATAAGATCAGGATTTTTTTCTAATATATACCGGGGTGATCCGGGATAGAAGATAAAACCTATCCATTGAATGTCCAGTTTACTAAGTTCCCGGATATTATCCAGATCCCGGATGCCGCATACTTTAATGATCATACCAGTTCTCCTATAAATCGGGCCAGGCTATCTCCCGGATTTTCTGTTTTCATAAAATTTTCTCCGATCAGGAAGCCACGGAAGCCACTTGATCGTAATTCTTTTACAGTATGGGTATTGGAGATCCCGCTTTCAGATATCATTAACGGATAATATCCCGTGGTTTCAGCAGTCTCTTTCATTTTTTCAATTAACCGGAAAGAGTTTTCAATATTTGTATAAAAAGTTCCCAGATTCCGGTTATTGACTCCTAACATGTCAATATGGGGATTCAGATATTCTAACTCTGCTTCACTATGGATTTCAAGTAGAGTTTCCAGATTTAGGCTATGAGCAATAGCTGCCAGTTTACGGCATTCTTCCGGGCTCAGACAGGCGGCAATTAACAGTACGGCATCTGCACCCATGACACGGGTCTGGTATAACTGATAGGGATCAATAATGAAATCTTTTCTTAGCAGAGGCATCTGGACCAGCTTGCGGGCACGTTGCAGGTCACCCAACGAACCACCAAAGAATTCTCCGTCTGTCAATATAGAACAGACTGAAGCACCTCCGGTAGCATATAATGGAACGACCTCTTCTACTTTTGCCTTAGGATGTAGCCAGCCTTTAGAGTGGGATTTGCGTTTGAATTCTGCTATGACACCCGAAGGAGAAGTGGCTAATGCATTCCGCATGGAAACAGGTTCCCGGTTCAGGCGGTCACTTCCAAATGACAAGAGATTCTGGAGACTGACAGCCTCTTTTTGCCGTTCTACTTCAATTCGCTTGTTGGTAACTATATCCTGTAAAATATCTTTTGTGCTCATGAGTGTATAGAAATAAATATATTAAATTTCCCCCGTGCTTTTCCACTCTCCAGAGATTCCCGTGCTTCGGCGATACAGGTCTCTATTTTTTTCTCCGGACAGATTACTTGAATTGCGAAGGCTGCATTGACTATCACACAGTTTTTCTGTGCCTCTGTTGCTTCATTTTTTAATACTTTATCGAATATCAGGGCTGCATCTTCCACAGTTTCACCTCCGGATAATTCTTCTTCCAAACAACGGGTAAACCCTAACATCTCAGGGGTGTATAATTTTTCCTTCTCCGGCATGGCTACCTTGAATTCAGTAGTTAGTGAGATCTCGTCAAAACCATCCAGGCTATGTACTACAGCAAAACGAGTGCCACTTTCCTGATAGGTATAACTATATAAGCGTAAAAGAGGTAGATTATAAACCCCTAACAACTGATAAGTTGGGATCACCGGGTTTACCAATGGACCTAACATATTGAAAAAACTGCGCACACCCAAACTTTTTCGTACCGGAGCTACTGCTTTCAGGGCGGGATTAAAGAATAGTGCATGCAGATAAGCCATACCACAGGCATCCATAGATCTGCGTAACTGGTCTATATTCGTTGTGAATTTTACACCATGTTGTTCCATGACATTACTGGCTCCGCTTACAGAAGTGGCACCGTAATTTCCATGTTTGACTACATGATAACCCGCTCCTGCTACAATAAAACAGGCAATGGTACTGATATTGAATGTATTTTTTCCATCCCCTCCTGTTTCGACAATATCGATCGGTTTGTATTCGGATAAATCTACGGGAATTCTCATTTCCAACAGAGCTTCCCGGAAACCGGTTAATTCCTCTACTGAGATATTTCTCATCAGAAAAACAGTGATGAGGCTTGCGATCTGTGAATCATTATATTTCCCTTCTGCCATATTTTGTAGGATCAGCCGGGCCTCTTCCTTGCCCAGGTGCTGGTGTTCAAATAATCTGTATAGTATCTGTTTCATGATCTTATTGTTTTAACCAGTTTTCAATAATCTTTTTTCCCTGTGAAGTAAGTACGGATTCCGGATGGAACTGAATACCCCGGACATCATATTCTTTATGCCGGATCGCCATGATCTGCCCGTCTTCTATATCTTCAGCAATGATTTCCAGAGAATCCGGAAATTCTTCTTTGGAAACTACCCAGGAATGGTACCGTCCGGCACGGAAGGTAAGACCTAAATCATTAAATAAACGGTCTTTGCTGATAACCCGGATATCGGAACAGACTCCATGGTGAACCTCTGCCAGGTTCAATAGTTTGGCTCCGAATGCCTGGCCGATAGCCTGTTCTCCCAGACAAACTCCTAATATACTTTTAGTGGGTGCATACCGTTTAATCAGGGGTAATAGAATACCCGCTTCTTCCGGAATACCAGGACCTGGTGACAACACAATCTTATCAAAACGGTTTACCTCTTCCAGATTGATTTTATCATTACGGTATACTTCAACATCAGTTCCTAATTCTTTCAGGATGTGTAACAGGTTATAGGTGAAAGAATCATAGTTATCAAATAATAATATTTTCATTGTTGTGTTGATTTTAATTTTTTAGTTTTTCTGCCAGGTCAATCGCTTTTTTCAAAGCACCTAACTTGCTATTCACCTCTTGTAATTCTCTTTCGTCATTGCTTTTGGCAACAATACCTGCACCTGCCTGATAATAGAGTACATTGCCACGGCTTACAAAAGAACGGATCGTAATGGCCTGGTTCAGGTGACCATTTAATCCGATAAAACCAATACACCCTCCATAGGCTCCCCGGTTATGTTTTTCAATCTCTGTAATTAATTGCATGGCTCTCACTTTAGGAGCTCCACTCAGGGTCCCGGCAGGAAAAGTATCAATATAGGTTTTAACCGGGTTGCTTTCTTTATCAATATTTCCGCTTACACGGGATACCAGATGAATCACATGACTGTAATACTGAACTTCTTTGTAGAAGTCTACTTTTACATGATGTGCGTTGCGGCCAAGGTCATTTCGTGCCAGGTCTACCAGCATAACATGTTCTGCATTCTCTTTCGGGTCAGCCAGCAGGTCTTCTGTACGTTGTTTATCCATCGCAACATTTCCGGTACGGAACGCTGTTCCGGCAATAGGATCAATACTTGCATGATTATCTTTTACTTTGCAGTGGGTTTCCGGAGAAGATCCGAAAATGCGAAAGCCTCCAAAATCAAAATAGAATAGATAAGGAGAGGGATTTACACTCCGGAGAGCCCGGTAGACTTTGAAATCATCTCCTTTGAAGGGTTGTTCAAACCGACGGCTTAAGACGATCTGGAATACATCACCACGCAAGCAGTGTTTAATTCCATGGCGTACCATAGCTTTATAGTCCTCGTCTGTGATAGGAGAAGTTTCTTCTCCTATTGCCTGGAAATTATAAGAAGCATAATTCCGGTTTTCAATCATCGTTTCAATTTCATGAATACGGCTTTTTTCTCCCTCCTGTACTAACTCTACTAATGTAAGTTCACTTTTGAAATGATCGAAAACCAACAGATACTTATAGAGCAGATACAGCATATCAGGAGCATCATTCTCCTCGTGATGGGCTTCCATTACCGGAATGTTCTCAAAATAACGTACAGAGTCAAAAGCTGTATATCCGAATAAGCCACAAGCCTCTTTATTTTCTCCCTCTATAGTGAAACGTTTCAGGAAGGCCGTCATGGCATCCGCTACATTATAGGTCTCTGTCATAGGATGTATTTCTTTCTTCCCATCAGGAAAAGCGGCTGTGCATTCACTGTTATTGATTCCGATACTGGCCAACGGACAGAGAGCAATATATGAGTGACTATTCTCTTTTCCATGAAAGTCTGAACTTTCCAGTAAAGCGGATTCCGGATAAATATCCCGTACTTTGAGATAAATACTTACAGGTGTATGCAGGTCTCCTAAGACTTTTTTGCTTATGGTTTTAAATGTATAGTTCATAGGGTTATTATTTTTTGTTGAAAGTATTAATATAAGTATCCATATCTTTATCTCCGCGTCCGGATAAGGTTAACACTACCACATCTTCCGGTTTGAGATCAATCTTACTCAGTACTCCTAAAGCATGTGAACTTTCCAGAGCCGGAATGATCCCTTCCAGCTGGGTGAGTTCAAAAGCTGCTTCCAGTGCTTCCTCATCATTTATGGACAGAATAGCTGCCCGGTTAGATACAGCCAGATTAGCATGCATAGGACCAATACCAGGGTAGTCAAGCCCGGCAGAAATGGAATACGGTTCTTCGATCTGTCCGTCTTCACTTTGCATCACCAGTGTCCGTGATCCGTGAATAATCCCTTTTTTCCCTAACTGTATAGTGGCTGCACTCATTCTGGAACCTACCCCTTTACCTCCGGCTTCTGCTAAGACCAGTTTCACACGGTTATCGTCCAGGTAATGATAAATAGAACCTGCTGCATTACTGCCCCCACCTACACAGGCGATCAGGTAATCCGGGTAATCACGTCCTTCTTTTTCCTGTAATTGTTTCCGGATCTCTTCACTGATCACAGATTGCAGCCGGGCTACCATATCCGGATAGGGGTGTGGGCCTACGGTAGATCCGATGATATAATAGGTATCCGAAGGATTACAGCACCAGTCGCGGATCGCGTCATTTGTAGCATCTTTTAAAGTCATGTTTCCGGAAGTGACAGGCATTATTTTGCCCCTAACATTTTCATCTTTTGTACATTCGGATGTTGTCTTTCCACGTCGGTTTTTCCCATATATACGATACATTCCATATTCATCAGAGCGCAGACTGTAGCTGTGGCTACTCCATGTTGTCCGGCCCCAGTTTCTGCAATGATCCGGGTTTTCCCTAAACGGCGGGCTAACAGAATTTGTCCGATTGTGTTGTTGATTTTATGGGCACCTGTATGGTTCAAATCTTCCCGTTTCAAATAGATCTTACAGCCATATTTCTCACTTAATCTTCGGGTTAGGTATAAAGGAGAAGGACGGCCTACGTAATCCCGGAGCAATTGGGTAAATTCCTCTTTAAAACTCTTGCTTTGTAATACCTCCAGATAGGTATTCTGTAAATTTGTTACACATTCATGAAGGATTTCCGGAATATACGCTCCACCGAAGTCTCCATAATAACCGTTTTCATCTACTTGATAAGTTCCCATTTCAATTTTATATTGTTTTTGTTTATATACTGCTTGTTAAAAGAAAAAAGGTCTGCCGCACTTGCGGCAGACCTTTTACCAAATATCTTCATTTTGTATATACACAAGTCTACGTTCCTTACGACCGGAGGGGTAATAGGAAGCGCCACCAATATGTATTTACTAAAATTGTATTCATCTTTTTTGTTATTACGGCAACAAATATATAGAATGTCTTACAAACTGCAAATATTTTTCCCGTTTTTTTTATCTTTTTGCAATACAGGCAAATTTTATAGGTAATATTCAATAATGTTAATCTTTTCGGAACGCCGGATAATCTTTTTGATAAGTCCTATGACCCGGGGTATGGCTGAAGCGACTGCCGGAGATAATTCAGTGCCGACCCTGTTTATGGTAGCAACAGACACTACAATCAGATAGATATTAGGAGAATATCCTAAATGGTACATCTGGTCTATAATATCCCGTAACCTTATTTCCTGGGCACTCATTAAAAGCGGAAAGTTAGTACTATATCTGGGACGCATAAGACGTACGGTTCCAGGAGGATTATTATCGATCGTAGCATCCACAATGATCAGGTGATCATATTCATGAGCCCATTTCAATAACTTAGGTTTGTTTGCTTCCCCATCTATGATTTTTACATTCCGTGGCAGGATTTCTCTTTTTAATGCATACACTGTATGGATACCTACTCCTTCATCTTTAAGTAACATGTTTCCAACACCTAAAATTAACGTGCTCATTTTTAATAGTTTCAGAAATGGTTTTGTATTTTATTTTACCCTGAACCAACAAAGGCATTTGCTGAGGTATTAAATAAACAGTTGAATGGGAAAATAGATCAGCCGATACAGCAATTTAACATTTGGAATACATGTTGATCCTATAAAAAGAAATAAAAACCGGTAAAAAAGGTAATATAAATAAATATTTCCAAAAATAGTCTTGATTTGTATATTTATTCATTTCATTCGGTTATATTTGCAATCAATTTGCATAAATATACAGAGAATGCGCGTAAAAAAAGAACGATGGGAAACCATTTGCCATATTATTGCAACAGAAGAGGTTGGTGATCAGGAAGAGCTACTCAACCGGCTGAATGATTATGGCTTTTCCATTACTCAGGCTACTTTGTCAAGAGATATAAAGCAATTGCAGATCGTGAAAGTTCATAATGGGAATGATAACTATGTATATAAATTGCCGGCACAGGTGATAGCTATGCAGAGAGAAAATAGTCAGGAGTCTTATCCTTTAGGTATAAAATTCAGTGGGAATCTGGCAGTTGTGAAGACCCGGCCGGGATATGCCATGGGTATAGCTTCTGATATAGACAGACAGGCAGCCCGGGAAATATTGGGTACCATTGCCGGAGATGATACTATCCTGGTCATCCTGCAGGAAGGTTTGGACCGGAAGCAGGTGGCAGATGCACTTTCCCGTTTTATACAATAAGATTTGCATAACATAAAAACGATCAATGGAAGAGCTTGAAATTGAAATAGATGTAATGGTGGCCGATGATAGTCATGAGAAGTATGTAGATACAATCTTAGAAACGATTGAGGCAGCAGCCAAAGTCCGGGAAACCGGCATTGCCAAACGTTCGCATGAGTATGTGGCGCAGAAAATGAAAGAAGGCAAAGCCATTATTGCATTAGCGGGAGAGGAATTTGCCGGTTTCAGTTATATCGAGTCCTGGGGGAATAAACAATATGTGGCAACCTCCGGTCTCATTGTTGTAGATAAATTCCGGCGGCATGGCCTGGCAACCCGTATTAAAGAGGCCTCTTTCCAGCTTGCCAGGCTCCGGTGGCCTAAAGCTAAAATATTTAGTCTGACATCCGGTAGTGCTGTTATGAAAATGAATACGGAATTGGGATATGTTCCGGTCACATTTGCCGAACTGACAGATGATGAAGCTTTCTGGAGAGGATGTGAAGGATGTGTCAATCATGATATACTGGTTCGTACGGAACGACGTTATTGTATTTGTACAGCCATGCTTTATGACCCGAAAGATCCACACCGTGCCAAACGGGAGGAAGATGAGAGAAATGGTATTGTATCAAAGTATTAGGATTAAAAAATAACAAAATAGATAAGCAATGAAAAGAAAAGTAGTCTTAGCGTTCAGTGGTGGTTTGGATACCTCTTTCTGTGCCATGTATTTGTCAAAAGAAAAAGATTTTAAGGTCTATACAGCGTTAGCGAACACCGGAGGGTTTACGGAAGAGGAGTGTAAAGCGATCGAAGAGAGAGCCTATAAACTGGGAGCGGTTAAGCATGTGACCTTAAATGTAGAAAAGGAGTACTACGAAAAGAGTATTAAATATATGATCTTTGGAAATGTGTTGCGTAATGGAACGTATCCTATTTCTGTAAGTTCGGAACGTATTTTCCAGGCTTTGGCGATTATCAATTACGCGAAGGAGATCGGAGCGGATGCGGTGGCCCATGGAAGTACAGGTGCCGGAAATGACCAGGTACGTTTTGACCTGACTTTCGATGTACTGGCTCCGGAGATCGAGATCATCACACCAACCCGTGACATGAACCTGAGCCGTGAATATGAGATCAACTACCTGAAAGAACATGGTTATGAAGCTGATTTCGTAAAAATGGAATATTCTATCAACAAAGGACTTTGGGGTACAAGTGTAGGAGGAAAAGAGACCTTACATTCAAATCAGACTTTGCCGGAAACAGCTTATCCTTCACAGCTGGAAGCAGAAGAGCAGGAAGAAGATATGTTTATTGATTTTGAGCAGGGAGAGATTGTAGGAGTCAATGGGATTACCTATGAAAATAAATTAGATGCGATCCGTAAAGTGGAAGAGTTAGGAGCCCGTTGGGCGATTGGTCGTGATATGCATATTGGTGATACGATTATTGGCATTAAGGGACGGGTTGGTTTTGAAGCAGCCGGACCTTTATTGATTATCAATGCCCATAAAATGCTGGAAAAACATACGCTGACTAAATGGCAGCAATATTGGAAAGACCAGTTAGGCAACTGGTATGGTATGTTTCTGCATGAGGCACAATACCTGGAACCGGTGATGCGCGATATGGAAGCTTTCTTGCAAAATTCACAGAAAAATGTAACAGGCCGTGTCATCATTACACTACGTCCTTATACCTATACACTGGTGGGTGTTGAAAGTGATTATGACCTGATGAAGAGTGATTTTGGTGTATATGGGGAAGAACAGAAAGCCTGGATGGCAGATGATGTAAAAGGTTTTACCAAAATATTGGGTAATCAGATGAAGATTTATTACTCTGTAGAAAAGAAAAACCAGAAATAATGATTAAAATAGGAATCATAGGCGGTGCCGGATATACGGCTGGTGAATTAATACGCCTCCTGATCAATCATCCGGATACAGAGATTGTTTTTATTAATAGTGGCAGTAATGCCGGGAATAAAATCACAGATGTACATGCCGGTTTGTATGGTGAAACGGATCTGGAATTTACAGATGAACTACCTTTTCAGGATGTAGACCTGATCTTCTTCTGTACGGCTCATGGAGATACCCGGAAATTTATGGAGAACCATACGATTCCGGAACATATAAAAATTATAGACCTTTCTACGGATTACCGTATGAAAAGTGATGACCATGAGTTTATTTATGGGTTACCGGAATTAAACCGCCGGAATATCTGTAACTCCAGATATGTAGCTAATCCGGGTTGTTTTGCTACCTGCATCCAGTTGGGACTGCTGCCTTTGGCAAAGAATTTGATGTTGAACAGTGAACTCCATGTACATGCTATTACGGGATCTACAGGGGCAGGCGTAAAGCCTTCTAATACCACTCATTTTAGCTGGAGAAATGATAATATTTCTATTTATAAGCCCTTTACCCATCAGCATCTGGGGGAGATCACACAAAGTTTGGGCCAGTTGCAGAACAGCTATCAGGGTGGCATTAACTTTATCCCGGTCCGGGGGAATTTCTCCCGTGGTATTTTTGCAACTATGTATATGGATATGAAAGTGGAATTGGATGAGATTCTCCGTATGTATAAAGAGTACTATGAAGATCATTCCTTTACGTTTGTTACGGCAAAAGCTCCGGATCTGAAACAGGTGGTCAACACCAATAAATGTTTAGTTCATTTAGAAAAATTTGAAAATAAATTATTGATCACTTCGGTGATTGATAACTTGTTAAAAGGGGCTAGCGGACAAGCTGTCCATAATATGAATTTATTGTTTAATCTGGAAGAAACCGTAGGACTTCATTTGAAACCTTCGGCATTTTAAGAATAACAGTAGTTCGTAGAATATTATCAACTTTTGAATGTTTCTACTAACTATTTATCTACCAACTACTAAATACTAAAAAATGAAACTATTCGATGTATATCCTCTATTTAATATAGAAATAGTAAAAGGGAAAGGTTGTCATGTCTGGGATAAAGACGGGAACCAATACCTGGATCTATACGGAGGCCATGCGGTTATATCCGTAGGTCATAGCCATCCTACCTATGTCGCTGCTATTACTGAACAGGTAAATAAACTGGGTTTTTATTCCAATTCAGTAATTAATTCTCTGCAGCAGACGTTGGCTGATAAATTAGGCAAAGCGTCCGGCTATGACGATTATGCTTTGTTTCTGATTAATTCGGGAGCAGAAGCCAATGAAAATGCATTGAAATTAGCCTCC
Organism: Tannerellaceae bacterium; assembly: GCA_021201295.1. GTDB lineage: Bacteria > Bacteroidota > Bacteroidia > Bacteroidales > Tannerellaceae > UBA4116. The sequence goes on from JAJQFE010000016.1 coordinate 92,984, forward strand.
TTCCACAATGGAAAGAAACGGGTGATCGCTTTCAAAAAAGCATTTCATGGAAGAACTTCCGCTGCTGTAAGGGTAACGGATAATCCCAGTATTATTGCTCCTATAAATGAAGACCTGGCAGTTACCTATCTTCCGTTGAATGATCTGTCAGCAGTGGAAGAAGAATTGAAAAAGGGAGATGTCTCTTCCGTGATTATAGAAGGTATTCTTGGTGTAGGAGGTATTCAGGTTCCTGATGATACTTTTATGCAGGGATTACGAGAGTTGTGTACGGAATATGCAGCTTGTCTGATCCTGGATGAAATTCAATCCGGCTATGGCAGGAGCGGGAAATTCTTTGCTCATCAATACGCAGGTATTCGCCCGGATATGATTACAGTGGCCAAAGGAATTGCCAATGGTTTTCCGATGAGTGGTGTATTGATTAGCCCCGTGTTCAAACCAGTTTATGGGATGTTAGGAACTACTTTCGGAGGAAATCATTTAGCTTGTGCTGCGGCTATTGCAGTTCTGGATATTATTGAAAAGGAAAAATTAGTCGGGAATGTAATGAAAGTAGGAGAATATCTTCTGGAAGAATTACAGACATTACCCGGTATAAAAGAAATTCGTGGACGGGGTCTGATGATTGGTATTGAATTTGAAGAATCCATCAAAGCAGTCCGGAATAAACTTTTGTTTGAAGAAAAAGTCTTTACCGGAGTTGCCGGAACCAATACCATTCGTCTTTTGCCTCCGTTAAGTCTGACAATAGAAGACGCGCAAGAAGCCATGACACGCATTAAAAAAGCAATGAAAGTGTAAAGAAAACAGATAGCGGGTAAGCCTGGAAAGAATAGAGTAAATTATTTTTTTCAGGCTTTTTCGTATATATTTTATTTTCGGACTATTTATCTGAAAAGGAGTACATATATTTATTCTAATCTTATACTACTTTTCTTTAATTATAAAAATAACTATTTTAAATAAAAAACTTCTCAGGATGTAAACAAAAAGGAGGGGAATAGTTGTTATAGGTCAACAATTGATGCAGAAAACAAGTATGGTAAAAAAATATAGCATTCTCCTTTTGGTTTTTCTTTTCTGTATAGCTTGTCATAAAAAGAATAGGTATGTAACAGATGGAATTACATTTCCCGTAGAAGCAGTATATTTGGAAGATGTACCCTTTGATACAACACCCATCAACATTATGGATTCTTTACATTATGACGCTGCACTGGGAGAAGTTATAGAATATGAATATGAAGGTATTTTGCCGGCGGCGGATGGTCCGGGCATCCAGTATGATCTGACTTTATGGGCCCAGGCGAGAAGTAAGGAAGGGGTTTTTCTCTGTCTACTACTTACCTGGAAGATAGCTATGGAGAATCCCATACATATACAATTGTAGGGAAAAAATGCACACTGCATCGGAAACAGGAAGATAAGGAAGAAACTATTTACGAACTTATCCCCCAGGATGGGACCTTTTCTTTATATCTTTGCGTAGATGGGGAAGATTTAACTGTATTAAATCAGGCGATGGAACATATGCCTGTGGTAACCAATCATAATTATACATTAAAACGAAAAAAATAATTCCCTAACCTTATAGTTCATCTTTGTATAAACAACGGAGGCGCCTCTTTCCCTTGAAGGCGCCTCTTTTTTGATAACCGGTCGTTAGTGGGATTCGCTCCGCTTATGAGAGATCTTTGTGGATTTTCTACCAACCACGATCTACTAACTACCGGAAGTTTATTGCATACAATCTCAAATTCCCAGCTTCGTACGAATGGCTTTTGGGATCGCATCTTTATGTACTACGATGTTTGTTGTTTTGTAGGCTACGAATGCTTCTGAAACATACCAGATACCATCATATTTGGTTTGAGTACCCCAGGAGTTTTTTACTTTGAAGAAGTTTTTGCCAGTCTGATCCTGTGCCAAACCGTAGATCAGCATCCCATGGTCATCTGTAGTCTGGAAGTTATCGAATCCAATCTGGCGCATTTCCTGTGTGATCGTTAATTCCTGGCATGGACGCTGAATGATCTTGCAGATCTCATCATCTTTTTCTCTTTTACTTAATCCGATCCATCTGTCCTGATCTGAACCGGAAGTTTCAATAGCCTCTACATCCGGAACAACAGCGATCCCATCACGCGTGTAGCCAATCTCACTTACGTCAGATGCCCATGCGATTGTATAACCCGTATTCACGGCATTGCGTACCACATCCATAAATTCAGCCAACGGCAGGTTATAGGCTTCCCCCCATCGCCAGTTGTCTTCTACTTCAATTACGAATTTAGTGTAGAATGGATGATGAGTAAAAGAAGAGAGAGAAACATAATCATCTATGTTTAATCCTAATTCTTTGACGAAACTTTGTGGGGTATATTCTTTTCCATTGTAAGTGAATTTCTCAGGAATAGCTCCTAAGTAAGAATCAATAATCCCGTCAAATCCTTTTTTCCAGGCTGTTGATAATTTGCCGTTCGGGTTTTTGATCACTGCATTTAAATAACCGGAAGCCACACTTTCCAGTTCGTTATGCACGTGCATATCTTCCCCGTATTCCAATCCCGGCATAACAGATTCCGGAACAGCTCCATAATGTTTGGTTGCATACAATACATCCTCAAAAGAACCTCCCTGTGCGAAGTTCAGATATCCTTTCAGACGCACAAACTTTTCCGCTTTGTCTTTGTAAGAATGATTGACGATAAACATTTCAGAAAGGTCATGTTCCCCTTTTCCCATGCGCAGGATTTCTGCCTCCAGCATCCCCATACCGGAGAAAGACCAACAGGTCCCGGTACGGTTCTGATTTTTTACAGGAGTTATTTTTGTTTCTTTAATGGTAGTAAATACATACCCATCTTTAGTCTGTGCCTGAATGGTAGTTAGTGTACAAGCCAGAAACAATCCGGCTGCGATCAGTTTTTTCATGTTCATTTTGTTTAGTTATTTTATTATAAGGCAAATATATGATTTGCAATTTATTCATCCGATTATTTTCTTTACTTTTGTACATATAAACATATGATTCCACAAAATGAAAGTAACTATCATTGGTGCGGGAAATATCGGAGGAGCAGTAGCCCGTGGTCTGGCTCAGGGTTCCTATTGTAAAGCATCCGATATTATCTGTACAGCTAAATCTCAGCAATCTTTAGACCGTCTCAAAGCAGAAAATCCGGATTTTAATATATTATCAGATAATAGAGAAGCTTCCAAAGGGGCAGATATTATTTTTATCGGGGTGAAACCCTGGCGCGTAGAAGAGATCATTGACCAGATCAAAGGTGTGCTGGATTATGATAAACAGCTCATCGTTTCACTGGCGGCGGGTATCTCTTTTGAACAATTAAGTTCATTCTTCACAAAGCATACCGGGTTTGACTATACGGTCCCGGCCATTTTCCGGGTGATTCCTAATACCGCTATTGAAGTATTAAGCAGTATGACATTTGTCTCTGCCAGTAACAATGCTACTCAGGAACAGGCGGATCTGATCGTAAATCTGTTTAAAGAACTGGGAAATGCCATGTTGGTGGAAGAGAGGCTGATGGGAGCCGGAACCGCTTTGGCTTCCAGTGGAGTAGCTTTTGCGATGCGATATATGCGTGCTGCTATAGAAGGAGGGGTGGAATTAGGATTCTATCCAAAAGAAGCCCAGGAGATTGTGGTGCATACGGTCAAAGAAGCGGTTGATCTTCTATTGACGAATAAGAGTAATCCGGAAACCGAGATCGACAAGGTGACTACGCCCGGTGGTATAACGATCAAAGGACTGAACGAAATGGAGTTGTTCGGTTTTACTTCTGCCGTCATCCGTGGTTTAAAAGCAAGTAAATAAAAAAAGAATAAATATTCCTGCCTCTTTTCCCTGTTACCGTTACAGGTAACCCTTGCTATGCCTGTTCTTTTATAAGGGACCCGGTAGGTTAAACCTCCTGATGTATAAGGTTGAACCTCCGGGAGTACAACCTTAAACTGCCGGCACTTCAACCTTGAACCCCAGGAGGTTCAACCTACCCATTCCTTATAATGACCTTTCCTGGACTAAGTTTACAGTTTATAGGTTAATTACTACTGTTTATTTACACACTAAGTGTTTATTACTGATCTTTGTTTACAGAAAAAAAATAATTACAAAGTTGGGTTTACAGTATCCCAAAAGTAGTAAAAGAAATGGAAGAATAAAAAAACTCTTCATCGCTCGGGTATCGCCCCGCGTTGGGTGGTGGTAGGATTCGTTCCGCAGGGCGTCTCCTGGCTGGGATAAGGTATTTGATATTCCTCTTTTTGATAGGGCTGATTTAGATGTACCATCTCTGCCAGAGTGCTCATCTTATCATACGCATCGGCACGCATCCTTTCATAAGCCAATCTGCTTTTTGTCTCTTTGAGTTCCTGTCTTAAACGAAGGATCTCGTCATTTTCTTCTTTTTTACTCATGGGCGGTACGCTTTCAGGGGTTTCTATACCAAAGGTACGCATCCAATGGCCAATAACTTTACCACTATGAAGGTTATATTTACGGGCAAGGGAGTTTTTACTCGCTCCAGCTAAATGTTCCTCGATAATCGATAAACGGATCGAATCCGTTAGACCTTTTTTTGTAGCATTTTTTACAGTTTCTTTTTTTTAAAATTGTAAATTTTTTTCCGAATAAGACACCTTCCGGATAAGGAACGATAGGATACATGCTACCACTCCCATATCAGATCACTATTCCATCTCTATTATTCAAAAAAACATACTCGTTAGAAAAAAGATTTTTCATTTCTTTAGAAAACACCGGATGGACCCAATTCGGGACGGAAGATCTGAAAGGCATGTAAAGATTTATAAAATAAAATCTTCCGGCCATGACTAAATGGATCCTTTTTGTCAAAGAAAGCATCCGGAAAGAACAACACTATCTATTCTCTGATAGAAATGAGGCTTGATAAAGTGACTGAGATTTTTCAGTCACTTTATTAGTCACCTTTTTTCCGAGGATTATTTATTTAATAATAAGCTATTTATAGAGTAAAAGGTGATGGATGACTGAAAAAAGTAAAAAAAGACTATTAGAAGAACACCATTCATCGTATTTGAAAAGAATCCAAAGCTCCTTCTATCCGGTTAGTCGGGGATACCATATCTTTTCGATGAAAAATTATGATCAGGTCCAATTCACTCTAACCAATCCTATCTCCTCTGACCAAAGTATGTCTGGAAGGCTTGTAAGTAACTGTGGGTAATATCCTTGCTCTCAGGCACTCAATTTTTTACAAGTCTTCCGGCCTCTGGCACTTATAAGCCCTGACCTCATTTTAGTGATGCTTATTTATAGGTCGGTCCGATGGAGGCTATATTTTTGCTTCCATTTCTTTTGAAAGGTCAATTTCAGTTAGTTAAAAATGGAATGATGGAAAAGGTTTATCTATGAAAAGGCGCATAAATAGTGGAGTTGCTTACAATTTGTAAGGAATGGGTGAGGGGAAAACTGTTTAAAAGCGTAAAATTTATTATTTATTATATTTTATTTCAATTCAAAAACTTCGTAACATTGCCCTGTGATTTGTGAGTAACAGAGAAAAAATGTGAAATAATTTTTGACTCTGCGTAGCTAAAAGATAGATTTATCCATCTATCTGATAGTAAAATTTTTATATAGGTCTTTTAGGTAATACGTCTACGATGCTCCGGAAGGGATAGGAATTTTCTGACCGTGGAGGATCAGGGAGAAAGTTTATTCTCTGCTGAAGTATTTGTGGGTTATAGATTGTTGCGTAATTGGTGATTAATGTTTTAAATCATAATTTTTACCAGATAAAATTTATGAATTAAAAATAATTCATATATTGTATCCAGATCTAACGAATCAGATAGACTTATGAGTGGTCCTGTTGATGAACGTGAGAAAAGTCAACTGTAACAGGGGCCGGAGAGAGGCAGGAGAAGAGTAGAAAAACGTTAAAGGAATTTCGTTATGAAGCTGGAAAAATTGTTATGGACCCTTTTGGTTTTAGTGGTGATGCTGGGGTTCGAGGGATGTGAGAAAGAAAAGGAGAGTGGAGATCCTTTGTCCCGTGCAGGACTCCTGCCGGAGGATACGGAGGAATATAATGAAGAAATAGATTATATACTGAGCAATCTGAAATGTGCCCCGAAACCGGTTGCCGGAATGAAGGATGATATTCTGGGGAAATGGCAGGTGGTAAGAGGATGGTATTCCCCCTGTTGCCGGTTAAAAAACCGGACCGTTCCTGCGACGGAATTATCTATGAGTTCCTGCCGGATAACCGGGTGATTGTGACGGGAGACGATACGCATCCCCTGGCTGGTGAAAATGAATATGGCTATGGCATTTATGAGGGTCTGGATAGTGAATCCTTTACCACTTCCGGCGCCAACCTCTATATCAATGATAAGCTATTTCTGGCTATTCCTTATTCTAAACATATGGACCTGATCGAAACGATCCACTACGATATCAGTGAAAAACTGATACGGATTAAATAAACGCACAATATATTGAGGGAAAAGGTGTCCGTAATGGGCACCTTTTTTTGTGGATTGAAGTGTAAGGTTCAAAGTTCAAAGTTTCAGGTTCAGAGTTTGAACTTTAAACCTGGAACTCCTCTTCTAATGATTACTGGCAGGGGCACACGGTCCAACTGAAAAAGGATTCTCTGAACTTTCGCCCCTATACCGGTGGCCGGGAGAGTTTCTTAGATTATGACCGGCGGATCCGGTCAGACCTGCCATGATGGAAATGTAGTTCCCTGGCAACTGGACCATTTATTACCGGCTTTGGGAGAATAATGGATGTTCCTATAAGGTCCCTCAGGTCATATAGAAATAGATCTCTTTGGGATCTAACAGACTCAGGGAATAATATATGATTTCAAATACTCCTTGCCGGATCTCCGGGTCCCGGCAGGTTTGATAATACCGGATTGTTTCCTCCATCATCTCCTGTGTATGATCCAGGGAAAATAACTGGCAATATAAAAGTTGCAGGGGAGCAGGTAATTGATTGAAAGGAATGCCCATATAAACCGGATCCGGTTTTCTGACTACCGAATAAAGGTACGTGGCACTATTCCTGAGTATGATTTCTGTCAGGATATCCGGTGCATGTTCTATTTGTTCAAACGGGTAATATTTCCATTCAAAGAAATCCAGTAGTAGATCATGTTTCCGATACAGGTCGATAAAGCATACAAGGTCCTTTTCCGGTTGCCGGGTTGGCCCGGCGACTAAGTGTACGCTGTTTTTTATCATGCTGGCATTTTCTTCACCCGTTATTGTCAGTAGCTGGTTAATAATGGAATCCGGGTCATTCATATCAGCATACATTATTTTGTTTGGGAAAAATCCTGATTCCATGCACTACATATCAATGCATTACTTAGGGTTACTCTCACCGTGTGATGTCTCGTCTGGAATTGAACACCTCTGCGAGCTTTGTGTTGAAAAATAACTTTTTCTTCACTATGCTGAAGTCGGCTACTCAGGTTTTCGCTGTAAGGGTGATAGATCCGGTCACATATTTGCAGGAGTATATATTCTTCTGTGTCGCTAAGAAGTAAATTCTCCAATATCATTTTATAGATCAGGTCAAATTGAGCATGCGTCCGGATACTTTCCAGAAAAGAGGTGATCCGGGAACTTGTGTGATCAATCGAACAATTTCCCTGTTCTTCCAGCCGGATCTCCTTATAGATTCGTTTAATGACCGGGTCTATATCTCTCTCTTTATCCAGGATCTCTTCCGTGAGGGAGTCTAACAATACATCCAGTGGAAGATGAGGAATGATTTTTTATTCCATAAGAGCTCTCTGTACCGATCCGGATACGGGTAGACATGCTCAGTCATCAGTTGTTGGATTTCCGGCAGATGCATACTTTCTCCCAGTATGTGTCCTGCATTTTCTATTACCTCCGGAGTGCCGGAGGTGAGCCATGATTTGATCTGACAGGGTAGATACCGGCCCGGAGAATGGATAATCAGTTCCGGCATCAGTTTGCCAAAAGTGCGCATCAGTGCCTGGGAAGAGGAGGTCGAAAAGATGGTTTCTGTTTTTTTCACTATTTCCCGGTAGAGTTCATCCGTGATGTCTACATTATCTGTGAGGATGAGGCAGGCCAGTTGCAGAGGCCTCCGGGCTTCCGGAACCGGATCTTCTGTTTCTAAAATCTCCTGGATGAACCGGGATGCTTGTATGCGTCCGGCTTCTCCACGGGCAGAATTCCGGATCAGGGCAGCCGTCAGCCGGATCACCTCTGTCCAGCGGGGATTGAAAATGTAGTCCTGTAGCCGGATGGACTGCCGGATCTGGCAGGTATGTAATTGGATGGCGCTGAGGTATTCCTCAAAAGTCTGATGCATAAAACCAAAGTAGGACTTGCCCTGCTCATCTACTCCCTTTTCATAGAAGAATCCACTCTGGTCTCTCAGGAAACGAATGAATATTTCACAGGTATCTAATGCTTCCGTTTCGCTTGTATTGGTATGTATTTTTCGGAAATTGGACAGGAATACTTCCCGGAACTCTTCCTTTTCTGTCAATGCACTTGACTTTTGTTCATGGATGTAAAAAGCAATCGGGGCTAATACCTCAATGAGGTTCTCCTTTTGCCGGAGCTGGCCGGCGCCGGGAATCCGCGACTGTACCCAATGTTCCAGAAAGGTGTCTGTACAAATTTCATATAATTCTATCCGTTTGTCCGGAAGTTCCCGCCCTTTGTAATGAATCATTGCAATAATAGTGACTAACAAAGGGTTAGATGCTAATTTTAGAACAGAGTCATTTTTCCGGATAGACTCTGTGAGCTCCCGGGCATTTTTTACGGCTTGTTCCTGATCCTGATTGGTATGACAGGCAATGCTCCCGTACCATTGATGGATAAACTGTTCGATCTCATTTTCATTGAAGGGCAGGAGTTTAAACTGGGTGAAATGAGGTCCCAGTCTTGTTTCCTGATATCCTACTATACGTGATGTAACCACATAGCGGTTGTAGGGATAGCGTGCCATCAGGTCTGTTATCTTACGGGCTACCTGAGTCCGGGTGTAGGTCTCCGTAATTTCATCCAGTCCATCCATTAACAGAAGGAGGTTGGAATACTCAAAGCCGTCTTTGAAAAGCGCTCCGTAAAGGGAGTCCTGAAGGAGGAAATCATAAATCGAATGGTTGGTATTTTGCTGGTAATACCGGGAATACTCTGCCAGACTGATATAGACCGGAAGTATGTTTTTTAACGGGTGGTCTTCTGCCCGCTGTTGGATAACCCAGGTGGCGAGGTATTTTAACAGGGTGGATTTTCCGGAACCGGGATCTCCCAGTATGACAGCCGCCGGATGATGGAGGATGGCCGTACTTTTACAGGTTTCCGGAGAATTATAGGTTTTTCCTGTCTGATATCCGGAAGTAATTCTGTCTGGCGGCATATTTCAGAAACAACAAAAATATCAGAAAGTTCCATTTGGACCTCTCTGCCGGACACTTTAGGTAAAAATCCGTTTAACTCCAGGTATTTGAATTTTATTGCGATGTAGTTGTCATAGTCTGCCATTGTTTTGGTATAGTCCGGGTCTTTCTGCAGATGAGCCTGGTAAATAACTTTCCGGAGTTCTTCAAACTCCTCCCGGGTGATTATCTCCTTATTGATCTGGTTTAGAAGTTCCCGTATGGATGTAATTTGCCAACTGTTTTTTAATAGGACTTCGATCCCCTCTTTTTCGGTCATCAGGGTGATAAAAGCTATCTGATAGTATTTGAAACAGTCCTGGATGATTTGTTTATATAACTGGTTGTCCTGTGTGTGGGTGCAGGGGTAGGCTTCCACCAGTCCTTGTGTGATCCGGACAAAAAAGGCCTCCCGGTCAGTAGAGGAAATAAACGTATTTTCCTCCCGGTTAAACAGGGAAAGGAAGGTTCTTTCATCATTTTTGACCTTTTCCTGCAATTCATTGAGAATAGAAGAAGCGTATGCATCATAGTGCTCCTTATGTAAACGGATCGCTTTATAAAAAGAGTTCAGTAATAGTCTTTCGTAGCTTTCTGAATCTGCCATATAGGCTTTTAACTCTTTTATTTTATCGTATCCGTAATTGGAGAAGATGCTTATGGGGAATCCCAATAATAGTCCCGGGTCAATCATAGTGTATCTATTAAAAAATGTAGATAAACAAAAATAGTAATTTTTTAGTCAATAAATGTTGATGAAGGAGTGGATTCCTTTTCAGATAGATATTAAAAAATTATTATATAGTTCAGGCCTGTTTGTTCCATATCAGAGGGATGAAAATCCTTTGATTCATAAGTTTTCTGTTTCCCATTTCTGATTCCTTACCAACTTTTAATTTCCGGAAAATAGTTTTTTGAAAAAAAGTAGTCATTCGTTTAGGGTGGCCCTGATATGAAATTGTCTTTTTAATAGAAACGATAACAATGGAAGGAGAGAGAATCTGATATAGCAAAAAAAGAACCGGATGAAATGCTTTTGTGGAGGTATATCCGGGGGGGGAGGCATCTGCACAGGAAGAAGAGCTGATGGAGCAGTGGCTGGCGGAAGATGGGCAGCGGGAAAAAGAATTATTGCAACTGGCTTCTTTATATTATGTGGAGCGGACCTACAAGCGTATACTTTCCCGGGATCCGGAAGCGGCTTTCTGGAAAACGGAGCAGCGGATGCAAACGAAACGGTGCAGGCTGTGGATGCAGCAGATGATCCCGGTGGCTGCCTGTGTGGCATCTTTGGTTGTACTCGCCGGTACGTGGTTCTTCCACCGGGAAGAGGCTGTAGAGATGAGCCCTCAGTGGGTGGTCCGGGAAGCGAACGCGGGGATGCGTACGCATTTCAATCTGCCGGATGGAACGGTGGTGTGGCTGAATTCGGGTAGTTCGGTAACCTATCCGGAACCGTACGAAAAGGACCATCGGCGGGTGGAACTTCAGGGGGAAGCCTATTTCGAGGTGACACCTGATCCTCAGAAACCGTTCATTGTCAGTGTGCGGGAAGACCGGATGAGGATCCGGGTGCTGGGGACAGCGTTTAATGTGCAGGCCTATGAAGAGGAGAATCTGATCCATACAACCTTAGTGTCCGGTAAAGTCAACTTAGAGATCCGGGATGGACAGGGCCGGGTGTTGGAACAGGTGCTGAACCCGTCGGAAAAGGCGAGTTATGACTTAGTGGGCGGACGGATGTTTATTGCCCCGGTCAATCCGGTGTATGAGACGGCCTGGATGGATGGAAAGCTGATGTTTCGGGATACTCCACTGCCCGATGTGCTGAAGCGGTTGTCTCATTTCTACAATGTCCGGTTTGAGATGCAGGATCCGGTGTTGGAGGAGTATCGTTTTACGGGGACGTTTATTCACCGCCAGTTGTTTGAGATCTTGGATTACCTGAAGATCTCCTCCAATATTCATTACCAGATCAACCAGCAGACAGAAGATGATAGTAACGGGATCAAATATACAACAGTCGTACTATGGAAAAAATGAGATTTGTCTAACCTTTAAAACAGGAATGCCTATGGGAAACGAATGAAAAAGGCAATAGCCGCACGCCGGAACAGATAAAAAACATACGGAAAAATGCTGGACACATTTCCCCGTATGAACTGTCTGTCAACCGGCCTGAACCAGTGAACACTAAGTTTTTTAATCTTAAATCGCAAGACAAAAATATGAGAAAGATTTCGTATGTCCAACCGGACAGGCAGAATTATGCACCCGGTTGGCTGAAAAACAAATTATGTAGAATTATGAAGTTAATCTGTCTATTCCTATCCCTCTCTTTAAGCCTGGTATTTGCAGACTCTTATGCGCAGACCAACTCGCTGACCATCCGGATGTCCGGAACCCCTTTGGTGCAGGTGTTAGAGGAAATAGAAAATCAAACGGACTATCAGTTCTTTTACAATAACCGGCTGATAGATGTGAACAGGGAGGTTTCGGTGAACACCCGGAATAAAGAGGTGTCTGCTTTGCTGGACAAACTCTTTGAAGATTCCAATGTCCGCTACCGGATCTTAGATAAGGATATCATCCTGACTACCGTGGAAGCCACTGTTCCCCAACAGGAACAGAGACAGGTTACGGGTGTGGTGTCTGACCAGACTAATTTCCCTGTGATCGGTGCGAATATTGTGGAAAAGGGAACTTCCAACGGGACGATTACCGACCTGGATGGAAACTTTTCCCTGCGTGTGTCTCCGGGTGCTGTCCTGGTGGTTACCTACATTGGCTATATACCGGTGGAAATCGCAGTGGGTAACCAGACGGTACTGGATATCCGTTTGCAGGAAGATAGCCAGGCGCTGAATGAAGTGGTGGTCGTGGGGTATGGAGCCATGAAGAAAAGTGACCTGACCGGCTCTGTCTCCAATGTCAAAGCGGATCAGTTGCTGGACCATCCGTCTGTGAATGTCGGACAGGCGTTGTCGGGAAGGGCTGCCGGTGTGGAGATCTTTGAGAATAGCGGACGGGCGGATGGCCAGGTGCGGGTTCGTATCCGTGGGGAAAACTCGATCAACTCTTCCAATGATCCTTTGTATGTTGTGGACGGAATCATCGGGGTTGCCAATATAAACCTGCTGAACCCAAGTGAGATCGAATCGCTGGAGATCCTGAAAGATGCTTCGGCTACGGCTATCTACGGGGCGCGTGGTGCCAATGGAGTGGTGATGATCACCACCAAAAGGGGATTTAAGATGAATAAACCGGAAATCTCCTACGACGGATATGTCTCTACCGGAAAGATGGCGAAGAAGTTAGACCTGATGAATGCTCAGGAATGGTGGGAGAACTACAACACGACCTGGGACAATGCGGCCAAATATGATCCGGCAGGATATGCCAACGGCCAATATTCGAAAGTGAACCCGGCCAATATGCCTTCGCTGTTTGATGCCAACGGAAATCCGTTGTATGACACCGACTGGCAGGATGAGGCTTACCGGACAGCGGTGTCCCATAACCACCAGGTAAGTGTCCGGGGTGGAGGGGATAATGTGCTTTATAGTGTCCACCTGGGGTATATGCACAAAGAGGCCCTGATGAAGAATAATTACTTAGATCGCTACAATGGCCGTCTGAATATGGATACCCAGCTTAGGGAGTGGTTGAAGTTTGGGGTGAATATGTCTTACAACTACAGTAAAGGGAATGATCTCTATGATGATTATAAGATCAAACGTCTGGTGCAGGAGGCGATTCCCATCATTCCGGTTAAATATCCGGATGGATCCTGGGGAAGTAACCGGGATTTTCCCGGTGCGGTGCAGGACACTCCTTCCCGTTACCTGGAAGAGATGGTGAACGAGTCCACTAATTCACAGGTGCTGGCGGATATGTACCTGGACTTTACGATCACCAAAGACCTGACATTTAAGTCTACTTTTGCCATTGATGTGGCTAATTTCAAACGAAACTATTATTCCGGTAAGGAACTGATCCAGTTTAGCAAGACACAAGGGGGTATTGCAGAGATCAAAACGAGGAATGATGTGTATTGGCAGAATGAAAACTATTTCAACTGGACGAAAGATTTTAATAAGGATCACCGCTTCAATGCCATGGTTGGGTTTAGCTGGCAGCAACGTTACTGGGAAAAATTAGAAGCGGAGTCCCGTAACTTCAGTGATGATTTCTATCAGTGGCATTACCTGAAGGCAGGAACGGTGACGATGCCTTCTCATTCGGAGGATGAAACCTGGTCTATCAATTCCTACTTTGCCCGGGTGAACTACAACCTGAAGCAGAAGTACCTGTTTACGGCAACCGGCCATTTTGATGGTTCTTTCAAGTTTGGTAAGAATAATAGATATGCTTTCTTCCCCTCCTTTGCTATTGCCTGGCGGATGTCGGAAGAGGATTTTATCCGGAATATTTCCTGGATTGATAATCTGAAGCTGAGGACCAGTGTCGGGGAAACAGGGAATCAGGAGATTGAAAGTTACCGCTTCTTTCAGGAACTGTCTTCCACGAATGTGATCTTTAATAGGGAATATTATAATGCTTTATATCGCTCTTCTTTCGGAAATCCGGATCTGAAATGGGAAAAGACGTTGCAATGGGATGCCGGATTTGATATTTCCATCCTGAACCAGCGGATCTCTCTGAAGGCGGACTATTACCTGAAAAACACCAGTGACCTGTTGCTGGATGCTCCGATCCCTTCCACATCCGGTTTACAGACGGTTATGAGAAATATAGGTTCTGTGCGGAACCAGGGGATTGAGCTGACGTTGAATACCCATAACATCAAAACAAATGATTTTAACTGGATGACCACGGTTCTGTTCAATAAAAATAAAAACAAGGTCACTAAGTTGGGGAAAACAATGAGGATATCTTTCCGGGACCCACGCATGCATAGGGGGAACTGATGATTCTCCGGGTAGGAGAACCGGTGGGTTCCTTGTGGGGACTGACCCGTCTGGGAACCTGGGGTGAACATGAAGCAGAGGAGGCAGCTCGCTACAACCGGTTGCCGGGTGATATTAAATATGCCGACCTGAACAATGATGGGGTGATCAATAATGATGATAACAGTATCATTGGCAAGACCTCTCCGGACTAGACCATGACCCTTTCCAATACGTTCCTCTGGAAAAACTTTGATCTCTCTTTTGATCTCCGTTTTGTGATCGGCCACCAGGTGGTGAATGCCTCTACACATAATGCGGAGGACCGTTTCGGCGTGGCAAACGGGTTTCGTACGAACCTGAATGCCTGGACCCTTGCCAATCAGAACACGATGGTGGCACAGCGCCGTCTGATGAGTACCTATTATGACTCCTATCCGGATACGCACTGGATGCAGAATGGCTCTTTCGTCCGGGGACAAAACTTGGTACTGGGTTATAACTTCGACCGGCAACTGATCAAAAAGGCTGGGTTAGAGGCTCTCCGGGTGTATGTCAGTGCGCAGAATCTATTCTGCATTACCAACTATACCGGATATGACCCGGAAGTGACGACCCGCTATGATGCTACCTTTGGCCAGGGGATTAATGACTTCAGCGAACCAAAAGCCCGCACCTGGACCGTAGGCTTAAATGTTAAATTCTAATACGTGTGATTATTATGAAATACAAACAATTATTTATCAGTCTTATTTGTTGCTTAGGGTTGGTCTCCTGTAACGACTTTCTGGATCATATGCCTACCGGTAACCTGACTTCTGAGTCGGGGTTGAGTAGTGCGGAATCAGCAGAAGCATTGGCCAATAGTGCCTATATCCGGTCGGCCGTCTTTAACCGGATGGTTTCCGGCTGGGGAAGTAATTCAGTCCTGTTGCTGGAATATATGACGGACAAAGCAACTTCTGAAAACTCCCAGTCCAACTATAAGGATTTTGAAGGATTAACCGTGAGTGCCCGGACCTCTTATCTGGAAGATTGGTGGGTAGGCTGTTATGCCGGGATTGCAGATTGTAACCTGGCATTGAATAAATTGGAAGAATTTACCGGTCTGGATAAAGAAGTGTTGGAAAAGTACCGTGGCGAGATCCGTTTCTGGCGTGCGATGTACTATTTTTATCTGGTACGTATTTTTGGGGATGTGACTGAGATCCTGCATGTGCAATCGGAGTTAGGGGAGTTGCAAGTGACCCGTGACCCGGTGAAAGAGATCTATGATGAGATCATCATTCCGGATCTCCTCTCTGCGGAACAGGCTCCGCTGCCTGTAAAAGAAGAGACGGGGCGGGTGTCCCTGAATGCGGTCCGTACCCTGTTGGCGGATGTCTATCTGACCTATGCCGGCTATCCGGTGCAGGGAGGTTCGCAATATTATGCTGAATCTGCCAAACGTACGCTGGCTGTGATCGAGTCCCAATCCTACACCTTGTTTCCTTCGTATGAATCTCTTTGGGATCCGGCGAATAACAACCGGGGAGAGTTTATTTTCCAGATCCAATATGGTGTAAATATGGATAAGGTGGTAGGGCCCAATCAGAAAATTGTAGGTAGCAATGAAGCGGTCTGCGTCATGTTGCCGACCCGTTCCGGTATGTCTGCTTTTAACCTCGAATATGGTAGCTTAGTTCCCCGGAAAGAGTTTGTGGAGAGTTTTACTCCCGGAGATAAACGGGTGGAAGAGAAGCAGTTTTTCTTTACCACTTACAAAGGACATCCGAATAAGTTTGCCACCGGAGCACCGGAACTGGAGTTTATGGATTTCGGAGGGTATTATATCCATAAGTTTTTTGATAAACAGGCAATTGATGTGGTCGGACAATCGGATCTGAACTGGACGATCTACCGGTATGCCGATGTGTTATTGCTCTATGCGGAAGCCCAGGTCAACGCAGACGAGGCGGCAAATAGCAGAGCATTGGATGCCTTGAACCAGATCCGTACCCGTGCCGGGCTGGAGCCTTTCACGGTAACGGATAAAAGCCGCTTTGAGAAAGCGGTCTGGGACCAGCGTTATTTTGAACTCTGTTACGAGAACAAAATGTGGTTTGATATCCTGCGTACACGCCTGATCCGTCAGGATGCGACCGGGGAATATGTGCCTTTTGTCGGATATCAGTCCTACAACGGAAAGACTTACGGGGAAACCCAGCTCTTATTCCCGATCCTGCTCCGTGAAATGCAGGCCAATTTCAACATGCAACAAAATCCGGGGTATTGATATGTTAGGAACGCAGAGCACGCAAACAGGCGCAGAGAAACGCAGATTTTTATATTTTAATTTCTATGTCAACTTGGTTGCCTTGTTGAAGGGGATCTCCGGATCCCCGCCTGTTGGGTATCAGGATCTTTGATCTGCTTTAAATGCATATAGTTGTATTTAAAGGGATGTATGGATTACGGATCCGGAGATCCTAATACCTGGTTAGTCGGGGATAACATATCCCCTCCGACCAAGAAACTGCCGGTTCTGATGCGGTCCCCGCCTTCGCGGGGAACAGGGCTTTATAGGGGGGGGATCTGCCGGACCGCAAACCCTTTTTAACAAAACTTTTTTGCTTTTGCCTGTGTGTTCTTTTTCTCTTACTCGTTTTACTAATATAATATATTTGTATGATAAAATAAAAAACAACCTGATGATCATGAAAAATATAAATCAAAAGATAGTCCGGTGGATGCCAGTGGCTGGCGTAGCCGCCTGTCTAGTACCTACTGTAGGAGAGGCACAGGAGAAACCGAATGTGGTAATCATACTGGCAGATGATATGGGATATGGGGATGTCTCTTCTTTCAATCCGCTGGCTCGTACACAGACTCCCCATATTGATAGGCTGGCTTCCCAGGGACTAAACTTCCGGGATGCCCATGCAGGAGGAGCGGTGAGTATTCCTTCCCGTTACGGTCTTTTGACCGGACGTTATTTTTTCCGGGCTCCGGCAAAAGATTCCTACTGGGGCTATCTGCCTCCGTTGATTGACAACGGACGGGAGACGATCGGCTCGGTGATGCAAAAAGCGGGTTACACAACCGCTTGTGTCGGTAAGTGGCATCTGGGGGTGGAGTGGCAACGGAAAGATCCTTCCCAACCGCAAATCCTTAACCGCCAGACTTTGGGCTATACGAACACCGATTTTAGTAAACCAGTCCTGAATGGTCCGAATGAAATGGGATTTGATTACTCGTTTATCCTTCCTGCTTCCCTCGATATGCCACCTTATGTTTTCCTGCGGAACGGGCAGGCGATTGACGCGGATATCGTCTTGACAGCTGATCTGTATCCTACTGCACTGGATCGCACGGTCTATGCATGGGACCGGAAACATGCCCGGAATGAAGAGGATATTTACTGGGACCGGGGTGTCTGGTGGAGGAACGGGGAAATGTCCCGCTCTTTCAAAGTGGAAGATTGCCTGGATCATATCGTGGACGAAGGGATCTCTTTTATAGAAAACCATGTGGCCGGACAACCGGACAAACCGTTTATGCTCTATCTCCCCCTGACCGGACTGCATACGCCCTGGATGCCGAATGACGATTTTAAAGGTACATCTGCGATGGGGACCTATGGTAATTTTATCGGACAAATTGATGATGTGGTGGCACGGGTGAACAGGGTGCTGTCCCGGTTAGGGATTGAGGAGAATACGATCGTGATCTTTGCCAGTGACAATGGTTCAGCCTGGGAGGAGGAGGATACGCAGCTCTACGGACATGCCAGTAGCGGACCGTGGAGAGGACAAAAAGGGGATGCCTGGGAAGGTGGACACCGGGTCCCTTTTCTTGTGAAATGGCCGGCTAAGATCCAGGGTGGACAAACATATGACAATACGGTTAGCCTGATAGACCTATTGGCCACTTTTGCGGATATGAACCATATTTCCCTGAATGATCAGGATGCAGAGGATAGTTTTAGCCTGTATCCCGTCCTGACCGGACAACAGAAAGAGGCAGTCAGGAATCACCTGATCTATATCTCCTCGTCCGGGAATCTGGCAATCACTGCCGGGGAATGAAAATATATTGATTGCCTGGGATCGGGTGGATTTACCTATCCGTCTGTGATTAAGCCTGTCCTCGGAGGACCATCCGGACAGCTCTACCATTTGACAACGGATCCGGGTAAACAATCGAACCTCTACTTTCAGGAATCCGGACGGGTAAAGGATTTGTCCGGTTTATTGCGAAAAATTGTGCAACAAGGGCATAGTCGCCTGCAACTTTGATTGATATGAAATATCCCTGTTTGTTTATTTCCTGTGGCCTGGTGGGTGGTGGCTTGGTGTCTCCTCTTCTTTTGCAGGCGCAGCAAACGGCTCCGAATATGGTGTTGATCCTGGTGGATGACCAGGGATGGGGGAATGAAAGGACGGAAAGGCTCTGCAGATGAAGGTGGGGTGCGCTTTCCTTTATTGGTTCGCTGGCCGGAAAAAGATCTCTCCGGGGCAGATTATTAACCAACTGAGTGGTGCTGTGGACCTGCTTCCTACGCTGACGGACCTGGCAGGTCTCTCTCCTGATTATTTTTATCCCTTAGATGGGATCAGTCTGATGCCGGCGTTGTCGGGAGAGACGGGAGAGATAGACCGGACACTGGTTTCAACCTGGAATGACCGTGTCAGTGTCCGGCAGGGGAAGTGGCTTTTTAGTGCGGACCGGCAATTGTTTGATTTGTCAACGGATAGGGAACAGACTGTGGATGTGTCCGCTTTGCATCCTGGCTTAATACTACAGATGCAGGAAAAGGTGGATTGGTATAGAGAAGAGGTGCTGGGTAGTTTGCCGGAGAAAGATCTCCGTCCTTTTGTTGTCGGACATCCGGACGAACGTTTTTCCAAACTTCCGGTCCGTGACGGAACCCCTTCCGGAGAGATCCGTCGATCCAACCGTTATCCGAACTGCTCCTATTTTACCCATTGGAAGAGTCATATAGACCGGATCACTTGGCCTGTTGCTGTAGAAGAGGAAGGAGTTTTTGAAGCAATCATCTATTATAACTGTGCAGCTACGGATGTGGGGGGGGCTTTAATCTCTCTGAAGGCAGGGAAGGAGGAACTGCTGTCCCGTCTGACCCAGCCTAATGACACGCCTATGACCGGCGCGGAATTAGACCGTGTTCCCCGTACAGAATCCTATATGAAAGGTTTTGCACCTTTCTCCTTAGGTACGATCCGGCTGGACCGGCAGGTCCGGGATATTACTCTCCAGGCTGTTGATATTCCCGGTGAACGAGTGATGGATCTCTTCCTGTTAGTCCTGAAAAGAGTAAATTAATTTCCCTCTAAAAGTCTTTTATCCCGGAGGATTATTCCAGGTACTATAAAGATGTGGGTAGAGAGTAACGCAAGAGAAGAGAAATATTTCCCTGAAAGAATGAAATTAGAATAGAACTTCTATATTTGTAGGAATGTTAACCCGTTTCCTATGGATCAAGAACAAGACGCTCTAAGAAAACTTATGGCCGGTTCCTACAAAGACTTTACCCGGTTGTATGAGGAATATGCTCCGCGATTGTATGCCTTTGTTCTTACCCTTACCCACTCAGAGACAGTCGCGCAGGATATTGTTCAGGAGACTTTCCTGAAAGTATGGCTCAAGCGTGACCAGATTGATCCATCCTGTTCCTTCAAATCGTGGTTGTTCACAATCGCCCGGAACCATTTACTGAATGAATTCCGGAACCGGTTGAACCGGACACATTTCCTGCAGGAGATAGGAATGGAAGAAAAAGAGTTGTTAGCTGAAAATAATGTAGAACTAAATCTATCTATCCAGGAATTTAACCAGGCCCTTGAGAAGGCAAAAGAAAAATTGACCCCACGCCAGCGGGAACTGTTTGAGTGGAATAGGGAACAAGGTGTTCCGGTTGCTGAGATCGCCGCCAGGATTTCCATGTTAGAACAGTCCGTAAGAAATCAGTTATCTCAGGCTGTAGTCCGGCTGAGAGAGGAACTAAAATCTTTTTCAGTCTTGTTTTTGCTATTCTTTTTTCATTAATATTTCTTTTCTATCCTGCCGTTTGACCGGAAATGGCTACGCTGTGATAGGTAGATAAATACTAATCCTGCGGTATTTTACTCCACACGGGTCTGTTCTATTTTTGCTTTCAGTTTATCAGCTATGTGTTTTAGAACATCTGTTTGGGGATGTTATAGATCTCTTGTTTCTGTGTATAACTGATAAATGAAGAATCGAATGATAGATAAACGAGTATATGATCTATTGTCCCGTTACCTCTCCGGAGTGATAACAGAAAAGGAACTGAATGAATTGAAACAGGAGGTAAAGCTGACCGGTGACCCGGAGCTGGGAGTTTATCTTTCCGGTTTATGGGAGGAATACGAGAAGCGGGACACGGCCCATGAAGAGGTGCTGGGGGAAATTCTGCAACATATTACACAACAGTCCCGCCGGCATAGCCGCCGGCTCTTTATCCGTCGTTTAGGAAAGACCGCTGCAATTCTTTTACTACCCTTGTTAAGTGTTTTGACGGTCTATTTCTTTTAATCCCCTTCCATGGATGGGTTAGCCGGAGAGCTGGTCTGGAGAGTGGAGGCAGAGAAAGGGCAACAGGCAACCGTACTTCTTGCGGATGGAACCAAAGTCCGGCTGAATGCGGAATCTTCTTTGTCTTACCGCCAGAACTATGGAATTAAAGACCGGGAAGTGGAATTGATGGGAGAGGGTTTTTTGAGGTGGCCAAAGAAGAAGAAAAACCTTTTATTGTGAGGACTTCCCTGTTGGATGTGGAGGTGCTGGGCACAGTCTTTAATGTATATGCCTATGAGTGTGAGGATATTGTAGAGATGACCCTGCTTTCCGGCCGTATCAAAGTGATGACCCATACGGATCCGGTGCAGATAGTTTACCTGAAACCCAATGAAAAGATCCGGTACAATAAAGGAACCGGCGATATGGAGGTAGTCTCTACGAATAACCGCTTTGAAACAGCCTGGCTAGTGGGAGGATTAGTGTTCCGCTCAGTAGAACTTCAACAGGTGCTGCGGCAACTGGAACGTAAATACGGGGTAGCGATCCATTGGGAAGATCCGGATATATTACAGGATAAGTTTACCGGGGTGTTCTATAGTGACCGGGTCACAGATGTCCTGAAAATCCTCCGGAAACATTATGCTTTCAGTTATCAGATCCGGGGCGAAGAGGTCTTTATCACAACAACACCATAGCTATTCGATTAGTAACCCTTAAATTAAAAAAGCAAATGAACATGTAAGATCCTGAAAAAAGAGAACCGGAAAATCTTGCCCATTTCCCAGTTCACGAGCTATACGTCCAGTCCAGCGGCCGGAACCGCTAAACATCAAGTATTAACCTATTATTTTTTTATTATGAATGATCCTGAAAAAAACAGTGTTTCCCACCGTGTAAAGGTAACAAGAAAAAAGCAAAACTATGCTTCTCTCTGATGCTATTTGTTTTTCTTTTTCCCGGTTTACTTTATGCACAGACTGACGGCGTCACCCTTTCCGTCAGGAATATCAGTTTAAAGCAATTTTTTGTCGCAGTGGAAGAACAAACTTCCTATACTTTCTCTTACCGGGATGCCTTCATAGAGGGTATAAATGATATCACCCTTGAAGTGAAAGACCAGCCGTTGAAGACGGTCCTGGAGGACGTTTTATCTTCCCATAGCCTGGAGTTTAAAGTTTCCAGGCAATCCATCGTGGTGACTCCGCAACAGACGAAACCGAAGCGGACGGTTACCGGAATAGTCACAGATTCATCCGGCGAACCGGTTATCGGCGCCAATGTCATCGAAAAGGGAACTACGAACGGAACCATTACGGATATAGACGGACAGTTCTCCCTGAGTCTTCCCGAAGGATCGACTCTTCAGTTTACTTATATCGGGTATCAGCAACGGGAAGTGAAAGTGGATAACCGCAGGGATTTCTCTGTCTGGTTGCAGGAGGATACCCAGAATATTGAAGAGGTGATTGTGGTTGGATATGGCATACAAAAGAAAGTCAGTACGACCAGTGCCGTAGCACAGATCAAAAGTGATGAACTCACGGTACGTCCGACCTCCAATGCGCAACAGACCCTACAGGGCCTTACTCCCGGACTTACCATTACGGATGGGGGAGGAGTTCCGGGACGTTCTTCTGCAACCGTGCGTGTACGTGGTATCACAACTATTATCAAAGAAGAAGACGGACGAATGATCGGAACGAATAATCCGCTGATTTTAATTGACGGAGTAGAACAACGTTTTGACGATATCAATCCAAACGATATTGAGTCGATTTCTATTCTGAAAGATGCGGCTTCCGCTGCTATCTATGGATCACGAGCAGCAAATGGGGTGATCTTAGTCACTACCAAAAGAGCCAAAGCCGGTGAAATCCGGGTGAATTATAATGGAACCTTTTTTCTGCAGAAGACACAAAATACACTTACCCATATGGGGTTAGAAGATTATATGCGTTATCAGAATATGGCATATATCAATTCCGGGGCACAGGCACTCTTTTCAGAAGAGTATATCAAAGAATATGTGAATGCTACAGACCGGATTAAATATCCTCTTCCAAATGTCTATTTTGATGAAATGTTCCGGATCGCTCCGATGTTGGATAACAGTGTATCCGTCAGTGGAGGTTCAGATAATTTCAATGGGCTGTTGAGTCTGAGGCACAAGAATGAGGAGGGAATCCTCTCCCATCATGGGAATGAAGTGACCGGTATGAGGGTAAATACGGACTTTAAAAAGGGTGTGTTTGCTTTTAATGCGGATGCGGACTACCGGTATAATTTTTCTAAACAGTCTATCTTCTCTGAGGATGGGACTAGTGTGATCAACCATATTTATCATGGATCCCAGTGGGCTGTGCCACAATATCCGGATGGTTCGTATGGGATCAGTAAACAAGGCCACAGCCCGGTTC
The DNA here is from genome assembly GCA_021201295.1 of Tannerellaceae bacterium. Lineage (GTDB taxonomy): Bacteria > Bacteroidota > Bacteroidia > Bacteroidales > Tannerellaceae > UBA4116. The sequence goes on from JAJQFE010000016.1 coordinate 116,312, forward strand.
TATATAATGAACTGGGAGGAAGCTCCAGACTAAAGCGGAACTATTTCGTAGGTAGCCTGAAAATAGATGTGGACATTTGGACAGGCCTGAAGGCTACCGTTCAGTATTCTGCAAAGGTGACCAGTGAAGAAACGAAAAACTTTCTGAATGCCTATGAAGTCAAAGATTATTATGAACCGGAAAAGGTGCTGAAGAAGGTCGATAAAAACTCCATGACGGAAATTCGCCAGCAGATGAATGAACAGACCTTTACCGGACTGCTGAACTATACTAAAACCATCCAGGTCCATGAATTGAATTTATTGGCCGGCTACTCCCAGATCAAAAATACCACCCGGTATCTGAAAGGTTCAAAAGAGTATTTCTATAGTAATGACCTGACCTCTATGGATATGGGGGGGGAGGAGAACCGGAAATCTCCGGCTATGACCATGAATGGGGATTGAGGAGTTATTTTAGCCGGGTGAATTACAACTATGACAATCGTTACCTGCTTGAAGTGAATGCCCGTTGGGATGGCTCTTCCCGTTTTACAGGTTCCAGGGTCTATGCTTTTTCCCCTCTGCTTCTGCTGCCTGGAGGATCTCGCAGGAAAAGTTCTGGAAAGAAAACGACTGGATAAATGATGTGAAAGTGCGTGCCTCCTGGGGAAAGACGGGGAATCAGGCGATCCCTTTGTACGAGTTTTATCCTGCCTATGTGATCAATAATTACACCTTCGGAAATGAGATCGCTACCGGATATCTCCAACAGAAAATGTCCAACAAGGATTTGACCTGGGAAACCACTACGCAGACAGATATCGGTCTGGATCTGTATGCCTCGAAAAGCCGTCTGGGAATTACGTTGGACTATTATAACAAAGTGACCGACGGGATCCTTCTGGCTCTTCCCATACCAGGGGTGATTGGGTTGGAACCTCCTTTGCAGAATGCCGGCTCTGTTCTGAACAGAGGAGTAGAACTTATGCTTACCTGGCGGGATTCGTTCCGGGAAGTAAGTTACAGTGTAACCGGAAATCTGGCAGTCAATAAGAATAAAATTCAGGACCTTGCAGGTAGTGGCCCTTACAAAACAACCTCTTCTACGGATCCCATGACTATCCGGGCAGAAGGCCTGCCGATTGACTCTCACTGGGGATATCTGACTGGAGGACTGTTCCAGACACAGGAAGAAGTGGATCATTATCCCACGTTGTTTGAAAACACAAAACCGGGGGATGTGAAGTATCTGGACCTGAATGGAGACGGTAAGATCACTCCGGAGGATATGACCTATCTGGGGAATACCTTCCCTAAATATACTTTCGGATTAAATGGTACGGTTTCCTGGAAAGGTTTTGAACTCTATATGCAGTGGCAGGGAGCTGCGGATGTGGACGTAAGGCTGACAGGCGCATTAATCGAGATGGGTAACCAGGAAGGGTTTACTCATGAAATCTACGCCGGGAATGTATGGACACCGGAAAATCTGGATGCCCGGTTCCCCCGCCCGGTTAAATTCGATTTACGGAATGTGCATTCTTCTGACCGGGTGATCTTTGATGGATCCTATCTCCGGTTGAAAACCTTACAACTCGCTTATACGATTCCACAGCATATTTTCCGCAGATTCTATGTGAACCGAGCTAGAGTTTCCCTGACAGGAACTAACCTGTTGACCTTCTCTGCCTTGAATGAATGGAATCTGGACCCGGAGATCCCTTCCGGCCGTGCCAGCTACTATCCACAGACTTCCGTCTATTCGTTAGGTATTAATCTTGAATTTTAAAATATGCTTAATATGAAAAAAAGAAATAATCTCCTGATCGCAGGGAGTCTGATATCCCTGATCCTATATTCATCCTGTGATGATATACTGAATACAGTTACCACAGACCGTATTTCTTCCGAAGTATTCTGGAAAACGGAAAATGATGCCATGACTGCCTCCAATGCAGTCTATCGTTATCTGGATGGAATTCAGGACCTGGTCCGTCTGGATGGAGCGACCGACATTCTGCATGGGAATATCCAGTTCTCAGACTGGGCTGCTATTGAAAGAGGAGAATATGACTCCAACATGGAATATATTCAGACCGTATGGACCCATACCTATAAAGGTATCCGCGCGGTGAACAACTTCCTGGAAAATGTGCAACAGGTAGAAGTGACAGACCGGAGCAGATTAGACATACTCAGTGCGGAAGTAAGAGTGATCCGGGCCTATCTGTATATCAAGTTAGTCATGCTGTACGGGGATGTTCCCTTAATTACCAACACCCTCACTTCCGTGGAAGAGGGAAAAGAGGTGAACCGTGACAGTGCGGATGAGGTGTGGGCATTTATCGTTTCAGAACTGAAAGCAGCCGCTGCCGTATTACCGGAAACGGCTTCTGAAACCAGACGTATGACGAAAGGAGCAGCCAAAGCTCTGCAGGCTCGTGCGTGGCTTTTCCAGGGAAAATGGGCAGAAGCAGAAGAGGCGGCAAAGGAAGTGATAGATATGAATACCTACTGGATCTATCCTTCCTATGAAAAGTTGTTTCTGTATGAAGGAGAAAACAACGAAGAGGTGATCTTAGATAAACAGTATATCAAAGACAGTTACAGCAATAATGCTTTTTCTTTCCTGGCTCCTTTTAGTCTGCGGAATAACGGAGCGGACTATGTACCTACCAAAAAACTATTCGATGCTTACCGGATGCTTAACGGGAAAATGATTCATGAAGAGGGCAGTGGGTTCACCTATGAAACCCAGTATGAGAACCGGGACCCACGGCTCTCTTACTCCCTGTATATTCCGGGTGCAGAGCTTCCCAATGGAGAGATCTATAACTCTGTTCCGGGAAGTGGGACACAGGATGAAGTGGCTAATACCTATCTGGCCACTTCCCTCGGTTTTAATGTCCGTAAATATGTGAACCCGGAAGACTACGCCAATCCTTCCAATTGTGGGATCAATATCATCCTGATCCGTTATGCGGAAGTCTTACTGACCTATGCAGAATTAAAAATCGAACAGAATAAAATAGATGATAGTGTCCTTTCGGCTATCAACCAGCTCCGGACCCGCCAGGATGTCGGACTGGCTCCGGTGGAAAGCGGATTGAACCAGGAAAAGATGCAGGAGATCGTGCGGAATGAACGTTTGGTGGAGCTGGCATTTGAAGGGCTGCGTTTGTTTGATTGCCGGCGCTGGCGAACAGCAGAAACGTTGTTTCCCGGTCAGGTGAATGGAATTGTCTATCAGGCCGGAGATGGTGAATGGAAAACGGTCACCATTGAAGGTTTCATCAAAGTCTTTAATCCGGAGAAACATTACCTGTAGCCTATTTCACAAAAGGAAATTGATCTGAATTCTGATCTAAAACAAAATCCGAATTGGTAGTGCCGGTCACCTACTGGAATCTTTATTTTATAATAAATGGGTTCCGGCAGGAATAAAAAAGGTATATTTAAAAAGAGAAACAAATATGAAGAAAAACAATACATACCACTGGAAAAAAGCCCTGCTTCCTTTAGGGCTTGTTACCTCACTTCTCTCCTGTTCAGAAACTAAAGAGCAGGAGCATACCAATTTCATTGTGATTTTTATGGATGATATGGGTTACGGAGATCTGGGCGTGACGGGAGCAATCGGATATGAAACCCCCAACCTTGATAAAATGGCGGGGGAAGGGATGCGGTTTACCCGCTTCTATGCAGCCCAGGCGGTAAGTGGGGCCTCCCGTGCCGGATTGTTGACCGGATGTTATCCCAACCGCATTTCGATGGCAGGCGCACCGGATCATCGGGCAGTAACCGGTATTCATGAGGATGAAGAAACAATCGCAGAAGTGTTGAAGGAAAAAGGGTATCAATGTGCAGCCTATGGTAAGTGGCATTTGGGACATTTGAAACCGTTTCTTCCCATCCATCATGGGTTTGATGAATATTTTGGTATTCCTTATTCCAATGACATGTGGCCCCACCACCCAACCGGGACCTATCCCCCCCCTTACCTCTGATTGAAGGGGATGAAGTGATTGAAACAGACCCGGATCAGACTCGTTTCACAACAGAATTTACTGAGCGTGCGATTCGGTTTATAGATAAAAACAGGGAAAATCCCTTCTTTGTCTATCTGGCTCATCCGATGCCTCATGTCCCTTTGTTTGTCTCTGATAAATTCAAAGGCAAAAGTGAACAGGGGTTATATGGAGACGTGATCATGGAAATAGACTGGAGTGTGGGAGAGATTCTCCGGAAACTAAAAGAAACCGGGCTGGATAAAAATACGCTGGTGGTAGTTACTTCGGATAACGGACCCTGGCTGAATTATGGGAATCATGCCGGAAGTACAGGAGGACTGCGGGAAGGGAAAGGAGTCAGCTTTGAAGGCGGACAACGGGTTCCCTGTATCATGCAGTGGAAAGGCAGGATTCCGGAAGGAACCGTATGCCATAAACTCAGCTCCACCATTGATTTGTTGCCAACGTTTGCTTCTATTGCCGGAGCACCACTCCCGGATCATAAAATAGACGGAGTGGATATAATGCCTCTGCTTGCCAACGAAAAAGAGGCCAATCCACGTGAATCCTTCTATTATTATTACCGGAGAAATAGCTTTGAAGCAGTGACCGATGGGTCTTACAAACTGGTATTTCCACATCCACACCGGACCTACGAAGAAGCTGTTCCTGGAAGAGATGGCCTCCCTGAGTGGGTCAATGAGAACTATGAGTTACAGGATACCCTTCTGTTTGACCTGCGTCGTGACCCGGGTGAAAGGTATAATATTCTTGGGGAACATCCGGATATCTTGGCTAAACTGGAACGTTTTGCAGAGGAGGCCCGGAGAGATCTGGGAGACGATCTGGCAGCACGGGAAGGAGCAAATGTCCGGCCTATCGGCAGGCTAAAAGAATAAATATGGAATTGTTATAAAAACACTTAACACATTAAACTTTTTAGTCTTTCAATTGTCTTTTATACTGACGTGAATAAAAGTATGTTTAATTTAAATATTTGTTTATGAAGAAGATAGTAGGATTATGTTTAGTGATGTTGATGACCGTAAGTGTTGTATTTGCTCAGGATGGTAGACGTGACCGGGACTTGTTACAGGAAGGAAAAGATCCTCGTACAGAGCAAATAATCAGAGCTCTGGATTTGAATGAAGATCAGGCAGAAGCGTACCGGAACCTGGAAAATGAATACCGGGAAAAAATGAGACCAGAACGTAATCTGACAGAAGAGCAACGCGAGTCTATGAAAGAAAGATGGGAGCAGAATCGGGAAAATATGGAAAATATGCGCAATGAGAAAAATCAGCGTATGAAAGAAATATTAAATGATGAGCAGTATAACAAATATCTTGAAATGGAAAAAAATTGGGAAAGTCGTGGTGATAGACTTGAACGTAATAAACAATAAGTGACAGTAAAGCTAAAAAGCTCTGGTTTCTGATGCAACCGGAGCTTTTTTATTTGTATATGTCTGGATTATAAAGTCTGCAGTTTCAGGTTACGCCATAACACTTTGATACTTTCGCCAGCATGAATCTGGAGAGCAATACGTCCCTGGCCTTTGCCTATTTTTTCATCACTGAAACTTACCATTTCATGTCCGTTTAACCAGGAAGCCAGATGATCTCCCTGTACTTTAATCCGCATGGTGTTCCAGTCACCTACTTTCAGATATTCTTCTTTTTCGGGAGTAATTTCCTGGATCCAGCCTCTGCCATATGACTCATATACACCACCGGTCCCATGACCTTTCGGGGCAACTTCTACCTGCCAGCCATTTACCTTTACACCTTCTTCAATAAAAGAACGGATAAATACGCCGGAATTTCCGTCGGCTTCCTGCTTGAACTCAACAGTTAAATCGAAATCATCATAATAATCCCGGGTTGCCAGATAACCATATTCTTTATCCGGTCCGCTTTCACAAACTAAAAGCCCATCTTTTACATACCATAATTCAGTTCCATAAGCTTCCCATCCATGAAGATCTTCTCCGTTAAACAGAACGACTTCTTTAGTTTTACGTGGTAATTCTTTTATTTTAATATTTCTGAAAGAATCTGGATCTCCATGGTCCTGCAGACACAATACACCTTTCTTTGCCAAACCATATTCCGGAGCATTTGCCCACTTACCACTATTTTTTCTTGCATGCCAGTCATCTGACCATGCTTCAAATTCAAGAATCTTTTCTCCATTCAGCCAATGCTCTACATGTCCATTGTCAAAAACAATTTTGGAATTATTCCATTCTCCGTAAGGATTGACATGCATTTTAGATGAATCTGGTAGGTACATAGCGTAATCTACACCCATTTTCTGCCAGTCTTCCAGTTCTTCCGGGAAGTTTACATCATCAATCAACTGATATTCCAGACCTGTTACATAAGGTACTTTATATTGTGGACGTTCTACTACGTGATATAACATGCCACTGTTTCCTCCTTTACTCAGTTTCCATTCCCAGTATAATTCGAAGTTCTCGAATTCTTTGTCTGTAACAATGTATCCGCTGGCATCGTCACCACCCCCTTTCGCCTGAATACATCCGTCTACGACATGCCAGGGGCCGGTTAATGTAGTTCCATTGTAATCCCTCCAACCGTTTAGGGTTTTTCCGTCAAAAAGTAGTTCCCAGCCTTCTGCAATTTCCTGTGGCGTAAGTGTATTTTGTTCTTTTTCCGAACATCCGGTTAACACCCCCATCAAAAGCGAACAAGAAATAAATAAACTTGTCAATTTTGTCTTTTTCATGTTAGAAATACGTTTAGAATTTAACTATAGATTAAGCAACAAATATAGTTAAAAACTTTATATTCATGAGTAATAAAAAGGGCTTTTATCTATATAATTTTCCGGGTTCTTTAGAAAAATAGCAAATGGGTAGATAGTAATTAAAGAAAAATGACTTACTGTAGAGTTTAGATTAAAAAAATAGAGGCTTTATGAAACCTTTTACGTGTTTTTGGAAATAGATATCTTTTAATCTCTTCTATATTTGCTGACACACAAACTACTAACTTAATTGGGGAAATTTTAATATGACAAATTTGTCTCCTACCGTACTATGGAGGGATTCTAACAATAGAACAGGAACATGTCAGGAATATGCTTCCCTTTATTCTGTTTTCCGGGAAATACATTCTTTTAACCGGTTTGAATTACAAAGACTAAGAGAAGGTGAAAAGCTGGAAGTCAGAGAAGATTCGTTCTGCCGGTTGCTGTTTGTGCTAAAAGGAAGTATTGCTTTTGATATTTCTAAAACTCAGGAATTTATTTTCTCAGAAAATGAAGGTTACTTACTTCCATGTGGAATCACAAGAAGATTGACTTGTCTGAAAGACGGACTAATGGTTATATTAGTTTTTGACAGGATTCCGGATATCTGTGAACGGAGATATAAACATTCCCTATCTCCTTACTTATCTTCCTGCAACTACCCGCAAAGAGGAATTGTATTACCTCCGGTAGCCGTAAACGCTTTGTTGTCTATTGTCCGGTATATAGAAGATGATCTTCTGACCCATGAGTTATCTTATATAAAACAGCAGGAACTTTTTATTTTATTACTGCACTATGTCATACCGTAGGAACTGGCGGAATTATTTTATCCTGTATTAAAAAGAAAATTATCTTTTAAAGAGCTGATATTGGCTCATTACCAAAAAGCCGGTTCTGCAAAGGATTTATTGAGGGTCTCAGGATTAAAGCGGACCTCTTTTGATAAAAAATTTCGTGAAAATTTTGGAGAATCAGCTCATCAATGGTTACTGAAGCAACGGGCCGTATTGGTTTACAGCAAATTGAAAGATGAAAAAACTCTTTCAATAGAACAAATAAGGAAACTCTGCGGATTTAATTCTTCTACTCATTTTGTCCGTTTTTGTAGGAAACAATTTAATTGTACTCCTAAAGAATTACGTAAAAAAGTAGAAGGAATAAAGTGAAAAAATAATATTGAAAGAGAATCAGAAGAAAAAAACTCTACAAGCTATATAATAAGGTATAGGCTTATGTGGATTATATGTTTTTTAACATAAATATCTTCCAGTAATATTTGGAGAATACGAATAAAGCTTCTACTTTTGCACCCGCAATT
>JAJQFE010000041.1 GCA_021201295.1 Tannerellaceae bacterium
TGTTTTATCCCAATGGGATTATGGGGTAGGTATAAGTACGAAAGCTTATGATGAACTTTTAGTAGGTACTTTAGGAAATGTTACGATTAAATTTACTGGTTTAAATGCTGATGGTACAAAAATAACTAAGGATTTGACCGTACAGGTTGATGAAATAATTTTTGAAACTCCTTATCGTGATAACTCTGAACAAATGGCTTATTTAACTGGGGGTAGTGAAAAAGCCTGGACTTGGGATGATACTCAGCCTGATAATGGGAACGGACCTGCCGTATGGGGTAATGGAGCTTATTTAGCAAATTCTACACCTGAATGGTGGAGTCCGGGTTTAGCTGGGATGGATGAGACAGCTCCAGGAGAAGGTGATGGTGCTTATATGGTTTTTATTGATGACGGAACACTAACAATCCATAAAACAAATGGTTCTACTGAAACAGGTACTTTTTCTATAACCGTAAATACAAATGAAGTAACTTATAATGATGATGGTGAGGTATGGGCATTGGGTAGACTTTATACTTCTACTGTAACAGTTTTAGCTGGTATCTCTCCAAATGAAGGTAATAGTCGCGTATATGGTTACGATGTTTTATCTTTAGATGAGGAAAAAATGGTACTGTCATATCCAACTAATGGATTTGACAGTGGTGCTGCAACATGGAGTGAAGCATTTTTCTGGTTATTTAAAGCCCGATAATAATAGGCAAGATAATTTTTAAGATATGGGTGAACATATTTGTTCACCCATATTTATTTTTGTATATAAAAAAAGAAATAGCATGAAACATAAATTTTCTTTGCTTATTTCATTTTGCCTGTATTTTCTCTCTGCCTGTACTTCTAATCAATATAAAATAGAAGGGAAAATTCATGGAGATCATCTGGAAGATGAAAAGATTTATTTAGTAGATCTGGATCCTGCCCAAAGAATGTTTATTGATTCTACTACTGTTAAAAACAGGACTTTTTCCTTTACCGGAGAGATTCAAACAGATAAGATGATGATCCTTCGTACACGCCCTATTTTACGTATGGTATATCAGGAAATTGTATTGGTTTTGGAGCCGGGAACTATATCTGTTTATTTAGATTCTATAAGTACTGCCACAGGAACCAGACAAAATGATTTATTGCAACAGTGGAAAGAAAAAAAAGAAGACACCCATACAAGAGTTCAAAATTTGAAACGGTGGTTAAGAACCAGTAATGAGGATTTATCCTCGGAAGAAATACAACAAATAGAAACCAATATTCAAACTATTGAAAATAAATTTATAGAGTATAATTATAATTTTATACAACAGCATTGGCATACTACGGTAGGACAATTTGTCTATAAAATGGTCGGTAATTCATTAAATGAGGAACAACAAGAAGTCTTAAAATCATTAGATATAGGAGAATAGCTTTTTCCTAATTTATTTTTAATATGAATTTTAGAAGAATAAACCACTAAGTTTATTCTTTTTTTATTTTATAAGGTAACGTAATGTTAATATTGTTTGTATTATGGAATTTATTATTTATTTTTATATCATAATTGTTAATTAATCCATGGGTATAAAATTTTGGAAATTATGGAACTAGGGTAAAATATAAAAATATAATCAGAAGAGTTTTTTAATTTCAGTTTAATTAATCCTTAATAAAAAGTAGTATGAAAGCACAAGAATTTAATTCTTTTGGAGAAGAGGCGGGAATATCTCAGGATAAGGTAGAAAGCAAGTATCCTAACTTGAGTATTGGAATTGTTAGTTTGACTTTTGTCAGTAGTAGACGTAATGAATTAGGCGTAGCTACAGTAGGTTCTGTAAGTGTATTGAATAAACCGTACAGTGCGGATTCCGGTGAAAGTATATTTACCTGGTACCGGATTACTTTAACGAATACTACAACAACAGCCAGAAATTTCTCCACCAGTTTAGTGGGTCTTAAACTAAGTACATTGGATGGAAGCAGTACATTAAGATTATTTAATGGATATAACGGAACAGAAGTATCTTCTATTAGTGTTCCTGCTAATTCCACAGTGACAGCATGGCTTCGGACCAGTTCTTATCCTTCTTCTTTCTTTTACAATCTTCCCACTAATGACGGTCAGTCTCCTACAGAAGTTGCCTTAACTGCATATGTCCTGTATAATGGTACTACAGATGCATCGGGTATATTACGTACCAGATGGAATGAATAATTTTTTAACTGGAAAAACTTCATTTATTCATATTAGTAAAACTTATAAATTAAAAAAACCATGAAAAATGTATTTAAGAAAAGAGTGTTAGTTTTTGCATCTGTGTTTTGTTTATTAGCAGGAAGTATTTCTGTGAATGCTTCTTCATCTGAGGTATTCAATCCGGGTAAAATAAGTAGTAAGTCTGTCTGTATGATAGAAGAAGATTTGGAAGTGGTAAATGGTACATTAGCAACCTATGCTACTATTACTATTTATAAAGAGGGTCCGGGATTATCTGAAACATCTAATGATACAAGTTATGGTGCTACAGTGCATACCAACCGGAATGGATCATTTACAACCAGTTTAAATCCCAGTAGTAATGTGATACAGGATAAAGGTGAAGTAGGAACCCATACGGTAACACGTATATCTAGTAAAGGAGGTTTATTATCTGTAGTTATTATTGGTTGTAAGGAAAATCCTACAGGTCTTTATCTTGTAGAAGGAACACAGTTTACACTGGAAGAATGAAAAACTTACCGCATGATTATGTCATTTTAGTGTATAAAGTGAATGATGCTTTTTAGTCTAAGGTGATTTGGCGTGAGACCAATCTTTGATTGCAAATCCCCTTTGACTATTCATAAGATTGTTTAGATAATTATCTTTTTATATAGGTTTAGATCCTCCGAACATCACTCATTGCAAACCCTTATCTTCTTATGGGTCCGGAAAGAAAAAGTTCTATAGATAGTTGATTTACAAAGAACTTTTCTTCTTCAGCCAGACTTTCTGGTTATGACTACCCCGGGTGGTCAGGTAGTCTTCTTTTACCCATTGGTTGAGTTCTGCCAGGGCTTTTTTTAATAGTCCGGTTAACTGGGTGTATTCAGTGCGGGTGATAAAGGGGTGATGTTCCAGGAACTGGTCTAACCGGGCTCTCCGTTGTGTTGCATCGGAATCTTTGGACTGGTTAAATCCTCTGGGTGAACGTACCAGCCGAAGGCTTCCGAACTGATGTTTCATCCAGGCGAAAGGGCGGTAGTTCATATTTTTAAAGGAGACAGACTGGGCATGAATGGTGTTTTTGTCTGTCACCTCCCGGGAAGTGAGTTTCAGGGAAAAATAGCCTAACTTGCCTAATTCTACTGTTTTCCCATTCCGTAGCTCATAGATCATACGGTCGACCAGGGCCTGTAAGGCTCATTCTAACTCTCCGGGCTGGAAGGTGGTTCCGTGCCCGACTATTTCATATAACTCTTCTGCTTTGCATGTGCCGGAGGAAACGACTCTGGGAGTCATGACCGGGTTTTCTTCATCCGGTTGTTGTCCCGGCTTTTTCCGGAAGTCGTAATAAATTGCCATACGGATAAGCATTTAAATGGTAATTAATCGTATCTTTTTCTTATATCTATAGTGACTTTTTCATGGGATCACGTGTGTGATCCCATGGGGGCACGGCCGTGATCCGATGGGCTCTCGTGTGTGATCCGGATGGATCACGCCTGTGATCCCATGTTTTAGTGCCTGTAAGATAGAAAAAATGCTTGTCCCTGTATATTTTTGAGCAGGTATTTTCAGGAAATTCTTTCCATATTCAGAAATAGATGGGCTGGATATAACAAATATAATTCCTAACTTTGTAAGGAGGAATTCCATTTATGAAGAAACATACTCAGAGACACTATATATTCGCATGAAAGGTGAGGTTGGATTCAGGGTGTTAGCCGGCGGCATATTCTTGATAGCCTGTATTGTTTTTTTCCAGTACTTCTATCCTTATCATTTGTTTCTTAAGGAACAGATCCGGTTATTCCTGCTCACGCCTGGCTATATTCTTTCTTATTTTACCAAACCGGCTTCCTTAGCCTGCCTGACGGGGGATTTTCTGACTCAGTTTAATTATTTGCGTTGGGGTGGGCCGGTGCTGCTGGCTGTGGTTCTTTGGGTGGAATGGCTGTTGTGTACTGCTGTTATCCGTTCGTTGACGAAAGAACATTTCTCGTTGGTGGCTTTTTTCCCCGTGGTTGTGGAATGGATCCTGCATTATCAGATTAATTATGCGCTTCCTGATACTTTTTCTACGGTATACGGGCTGCTGTTTTTCCTCTGTTACACCCGCCTGCATGCTTCTGTTAAAAAATATCTGATAGGATTCTTCAGTATTCCTTTGTTATATGTGCTGACCGGAACGGGAATGTGGGTATTTGTGTGGCTGGCTTTCCTGGAATGTCTGTATCGCAGAAGTGGCTGGCTTTATAGTATCGTTTATCTTTTGGTGGCTGTTGTTGTTCCGTGGTTATTCCGTTCGTTTTATCTGTTGACCGATAAACAGGCGTTGTTGTATCCGGCAACGGATCTGCCGGCTTTGGTGCCGGCGTTGTTGTTGGCCGGAATGTTGTTCCTGTTGTTTAGCAGATCGATCTGGTACCGGCTGACTACGCTGGCCGGCCGTGGTGTGGTGCTGGCGGGGTTGCTTGGTCTGTTAGGGGGAGGGACGTATGCAAGGGCTAACTTTACCCGGGAGAAACTGCTGGGGTTAGATAGTGAGGCTTATTTCGGGAACTGGGAACGGGTGTACCGGATGGCTACGGACTATCAACTATCCTATGCTCCGGCTACTTACTATGCGAACCTGGCCCTGTCTTACCGGGGTGAACTGGGGGAGAAGCTGATGGATTATTATCAACCGGCTTCTTATGGGTTGTTCCTGACGGTAGGGCCGGAATCTCCTGTCTTACATATCTTTTTTAGTAATGAGGCTTTTTTTCATGTCGGGGATATGAATATGGCCCAGCATTCAGCGATGTTAGGGATGATCTTCCTGCCTTCTGCCCGGAGTTCCCGGATGGCTAAACGGCTGGCGGAGATCAACCTGATCAATGAGGATATTCCTGCTACGGAGAAATACCTGCGGATGCTGGATAAAACGCTTTTTCACAGGAAATGGGCGGCCGGGACCCGGCGGATGTTATATGCGGACGGTCCGGAGACCCACCTCTGGTTGCAGGTGAAAAGGGATCAACGGTTTACGTCTGATCTGCTGAGGAAGGGGAATGACTATGAGGCGTCGCTGAAAAAATTAGTGGAAAGTAACCCTCAGAATAAGGTAGCCCTGAACTACCTGTTGTCTTATTATCTGCTGAATAAGCAAATTCATGCTTTTGGTGAGGTCTATGACCTGTATGGGAAGGAGGCTTTTCCGATTGTTCCCCGGGTCTATGGGGAAGGGCTTCTGGTGTGGCTGGCCGGAAAAAAGGTGTCTGAGGAGGTGTTGGGGAGTTACCGGATACCTACGAATGTGATCAGTGAATTTATTGACTATACCCGGCTTTATGAAGCCCATGACGGAAAGGGTGCGCCTTTGCAGGAGTCCTATGGCCGTTCGTATTGGTTTTATTATCATTTTGCCCAATGGATAAACGAATGAAAAAAATATACCTGTATAGTATGTGTTGCCTGCTTCTGCTGGGTTCCTGCATCCGTCCTGCTGATGTGGAGGTAAGTCCGGAGTTGCCTCCGGTATATCCTGACTATACGGATATTACGATCCCGCCTAATATAGCTCCGTTGCATTTTATGTTGCGGAATGACCCGGATGCGATGGAGGTTACGATTAAGGGCAAGGTGACGGATATGACGGTCCGGGCTGACCGCCGGGTACGTTTTTCTGCTAAGAAATGGCGTTCTTTGCTGGAGGCGGAAAAAGGGAATCCGCTGACTGTGCAGGTCACGGCTCGGGTGGACGGGCAATGGATCCGGTATGCTCCTTTTTACTGGCATATTGCTCCGGATGAGGTGGATCCTTACCTGAGTTACCGGCTGATTGAGCCTGGCTATGAGGTATGGAACCAGATCCAGCTCCGGGAGCGGCATGTGGAAAGTTTCACGGAATGGGTGATTGCTGATAATAACCTGACGGAGCGATCCTGTATGAACTGTCATGTGTATGGAAACCAGGACCCGGACCTTTCTTTTTTCCATATTCGGGGAGGGAAAGGGGGAACGGTATTAAACCGGAACGGCTCTTTGCGTAAGCTCAATACATTGGGGGAGGGGATGATCTCTACGGCTGTCTATGGCAGTTTTCATCCTTCCGGCAGGTATGCTGTTTTTTCTACCAATATTATTATTCCGGAGTTCCATGCTTTCCGGGGTGAGAAATTGGAGGTGTATGATACGGTGTCTGACCTGATCATACTGGATCTGGATGAGAACCGGATCCTTACGTCTCCGTGGGTTACGGAGACGGATGCGCTGGAAACTTTTCCAGTTTTTTCTGCTGATGGCCGGTTTGTCTACTTTTGCCGGGCGGAACCGCCTGCCCTTCCGGATAGTATTTCATCTCTCCGGTATGATCTTTGCCGGATTGCTTTTGATGCTTCTGCCGGTGAGTGGGGGGATCGGATCGATACGGTGTATGCCGCACAGGAACACGGGAAATCGGTTTGCCATCCGAAAACCTCTCCGGACGGACGTTTTCTTTCTTTTACTGTGGCTGATTACGGGACGTTCCCGATCTGGCACAGGGAAACGGACCTGCACCTGATGGACCTGCAGACGGGGGAGATGGATCCTTTGGAGATCGTGAATTCGGACCAGTCTGACACGTATCATAGCTGGTCTTCTAACAGCCGATGGTTTGTTTTTGCCAGTAAAAGAGAGGATGGTTTGTACGGAAAACCGTACTTTTGCTATGTCGATAGTACCGGGAAGGCTCACAAGCCTTTTGTGCTTCCCCAGCGGGACCCGGCTATTTATGATGATCTGTTGAAATCTTTTAATATACCTGAACTGTCAACCGGTTCGCTGCCGTTTCATGCGATGGATATAGAACATTGGTATAACCATACGGAGGCGGAGCCGATGAAGCGGATTCGGTAAACAAGTAAAAACCATGGAGAGAAACACACTATATAAGGAATCCGGGCTGACCCTCCTGTTGGGAGGTTGTATATTTTTGTTTTTTGCCCTTTTTTATCCGTATCATTTACCTTACCAGGAGCAATTCCAATTGTTTCTGTTTACTTCTGATTACCTGGCGGAGACTGTGGCTAAGCCGGGTGGGATGTCGGAATATCTGGGACGTTTTATTACCCAGTTTTTTTATTATCCCTGGATCGGGGCTGTGTTGGTTGCTTTGCTGTTATCGCTGCTTCAACGGGTTATGGCCGGGCTTTGTAAAGCTTTTGGTGATCCGTCTGTCTACTTACCTTTGAGCTGTATTCCTTCGCTGTTTTACTGGATCCTGTTGTGTGATGAAAATATGATGCTGAGTGGAGTGGTGGCTCTTTTATTGGTAACGGTAGCTGCGCTGTTTTACTTTTCCCTGCGACCGGTAGGGGTCCGGGGACTCTATGGGTTCATCATGATCCCGGCGTTGTATGGGTTTGCGGGGGGTACTTTCCTGGTTTTTATAGGGCTGGTCATTGCCTGGGAGCTATTGGTAAAGAAAGAGACGGGAAATAAGTGGGTAGGATTGGTGGCTGCTTTTTTGCTCTTAGGCGTATGGCTTCCGGTCTTTACTAAAATCTGGCTGGTGCAGTATCCTTTATCCAAATTATGGGTAGGAGGGGACTTCTACCGTTTTCGCCGGATTTTGCCTTCTGTTATTCCTTTGTTATGGGCTACTGTGGTTATTATTCCGGTATTGTTCCGTTATCTTCCATCCCGAAAGCGTAAACGGAGCTGGGTCCGGGGTATAGGACAGGTTGTGGTGCTGTTTGGAATCACTGGATATCTGCTCTCTGCCAATGCGGATTTCCGGAAGGAGGAAGTGATGAAATATGATTATTATGCCCGCCACCGGCAATGGCACCGGATCATTGCGTGTGCTGATAAAAAAACGCCGGATGCTCCTCTATCGGTAGCCTGTTTGAATCTGGCGCTGGCCAAAGAAGGGTTATTGGGAGAAAAGATGTTTTCCTATTTCCAGAATGGGCCGGAAGGGCTGATGCCTACTTTCTTTATTGATTTTACTGTTCCTATGACTACCAGTGAGGTCTATTACCACCTGGGTTTTATCAATAGTTCTAAGCGGCTTGTTTTTGAAGCGATGGAGTCTATCCCGGACTATCAGCAGAGTGCCCGTGCTGTGAAACGGCTGGCGGAGGGGAACCTGATTATCGGGGAATATGCTGTGGCTGCTAAATACCTGAAAATACTCCAACAGACGTTTGTCTATAGGAAGTGGGCTACTGCTACGCTGGAGGTATTGGGGGATGACGCCAGTATAGAAGCTCATCCGGAATGGGGACCTTTGCGGAAATACCGGATCCGCCAGGACTTTCTGTTCAGTGAAAAGGAGAAGGACATGATGCTGGGAATCTTATTGCAACAGGATCTGACGAACCGGATGGCGCATGAGTATTTACTGGCCTATACGTTGTTGACAAAGAACCTGCAGAGTTTCCAGCCCTATTTCAGCCTGGGGAGCCAGATTGATTATGTGACCATACCGAAAGCCTACCAGGAGGCATTGCTTTATATCTGGGGATTAACGAATACGGACCCGGCCCGGTCTATTCCTTATCCGGTCAGTAACGTTGTAAAAAGCCGGATGGAGGCTTACCGGAACATATATACATCTTATCCGAATCCTGAGCCTATACTGAAGGGACAGTTTGCGGATACGTATTGGTATTATTATCATTTTAGGAAGTAAGTTATAAAAATGCCTATGAAATTTCTTTTGGGGGTGATCGGCTGTGTATGTGTTTGTTTATCTTCCTGTATGGAGCAGGTGGTAAACGGACAGATACTGGATGAAGTCCCTCTGCTCTTTCCGGATTATGCGGATGTTACGGTTCCGGCTTCTATTGCTCCTCTGAACTTTACGGTGGATGGGGAATTCTCCAAAATCGATGTGGTGGTGACAGGGGAACGGGGCCAGGAGATCCATGTGCAGCATGCCCGGGAAATCCGTTTTCCGTTAAAAGCCTGGCAGAGGATGCTGGAGGAGAATGCCGGTGGAGCCCTGCAGGTGTCTGTGTCTGTCAAATCTGACGGATCATGGAAAAGATATGCTCTTTTTTCTATTTATGTCAGTGAATATCCTCTGGATTATGGGCTGGTTTACCGCCGGGTAGTGCCTGGATATGAGGTGTATGGGAAAATGGGGATTTATGAAAGGAACCTTTCGGATTTTAAAGAAAGGCCTTTGGTGGAAAATACGTTGATCCATGGCTGTGTAAACTGCCATTCTTTCCCGATGGGGGATCCGTCCCGTATGAGTTTCCATATCCGGGGTGAGCATGGGGGAACGGTTTTAACTTCCGGGGGAAAAGCTGAGATCTATCATACCAAAACGGATCAGACCCTGGCTTCCTGTGTCTATCCTTACTGGCATCCTTCCGGGAATTATATTGCTTATTCGGTGAATGAGACACAGCAGACTTTTCATTCCGCCCAACATAAACGGGTGGAAGTGGTGGATTGGGATTCGGATGTGGTAGTTTATCAGGTGGAGACGAATGAACTGATTTCCTGTCCGCAGTTAAAATCCGGATCTGTTTTAGAGACTTTCCCTGCTTTTTCTCCGGATGGCGGGACCTTGTATTTCTGTTCGGCTGAGAGGAAACAGATTCCGGCTGAATATGACCAGATCCGGTATAGTTTGTGTAGTGTCGGGTTTGATCCGGTTACCGGGAGTTTTTCCCAGGAAGTGGATACGCTAGTTTCTGCCAGGGAATTGAATAAAAGTGTCTCGTTTCCCCGTCCTTCTTATGATGGTAAATACCTGATGTATACGTTATTGGATTATGGGAATTTTTCTATCTGGCATCCGGAATCCGATCTTTGGCTGATGGATCTGGAGACAGGGGAAACCCGGCCGTTGGATGAGGTAAATAGTAATAATGTAGATAGTTATCATAGCTGGAGCAGTAATTCCCGTTGGTTTGTGTTCAGCAGCCGCCGGATAGATGGATTGTATACCCGTCCTTACCTGGCTTCCATAGATGAACAGGGGAAGATCAGTAAACCTTTTCTGCTTCCGCAGGAATATACGGATTATTACGGAAATTCTTTTTATTCTTTTAATATCCCTGAATTTGTTACCGGTCCGGTTCAACTGGATCCCCGGGAAGTGGAGTATAAGGCTTTGGGAAAAGAGCGGAAACCGTTTGCTTACCGGCCTTAGTAATGGTGTCTTTTGTTTATGGGGTGACTACAGGTTCGCTTCAACCAGAAAAGTCCTTCCTCATGTGATAAAGGAAGGACTTTTTTCTTATGGGTCATCTCTTTAAAAACTTTTTTCAGTTTCTTTCCGTATATTCCTGTATGGGGTGTTGAGGGAACAGAAGCGGTTGTACCTGTTCTACTGTAATGGCTTCGTGCAGGGTAACGGTTTGTTGTTGCCGGATGTCACGGGAGGAATTTCCTATCAGGATCCGGTAGGTTCCTGTATCTGTAATCCAGCTATTAGATGCTTCATGGAAAGAGGCGAGATCATTTTTAGAGAATGGCAGGGTTACGGTCTGGCTCTCTCCCGGATTTAATTCCTTTGTTTTGGTAAAGGCTTTCAACTCTTTTTCCGGTTTTATGATTCCTTCGGCCGGAGCTGCTACATATAGCTGGACCACTTCTTTTCCTGCTTTTTCTCCTGTATTCCGGATTGTGACCTGTACTTCATAGTGGTCTCCTTTTTCTTCTGTCCGGATACCGGAGTAATCAAAAGTAGTGTAGGAGAGGCCGTATCCGAATGGATAGGAAACCTCTTTTTGGAATATATCAAAGAAACGGTATCCTACAAATATTCCTTCTTCATAAATGGTGTAGTCCACATTTCTGATCGGTTCTTTGTGCGGGTCTTTTTCTCCTCCTGCGAAACTGCTGAGGATGTCCTGCATGCTCAATTCCTGGTCATAGGGAAAGTTTTGGGAAGAGGAAGCATCCATATAGTGTACCGGGAAGGTCATGGTCAGTTTACCGGAAGGATTTACTTTTCCACTCAGGATATCTACTACGGAATTCCCTCCTTCCTGTCCGGCCTGCCAGGCTAACAGGATCGCATCCGGTATCTCTTTCCATGAGGCTGTTTCGATCACTCCTCCGATGTTCAGGATCACTACTGTTTTCTTTCCTGCCTGACGGAAAGCCTCTGTGACGGAGGTGATGAGGTTTTTTTCTTCTGCTGTCAGTTCAAAATCGCCCGGCAGGACGCGGTCTGTGAATTCTCCGGAGCTACGGCCAAGGGTAATCAGAGCTATATCGGTTTCCCGTGCTTTTTTATCTACCAGGGAGGGCTCGGGCACAAATTCCGGAATACGGGGTTTATTGAAGAAATGCATAAACGGATTGTCGTCTTTGAGACGTTTGGCCTCTTCTGCTTCCCGGTAGTTGGTATATAGGGTAGTCAGTTCCCGGTCCAATGTATATTCGGAGTTTTCGAGACCTTCCACTAAGGAGACGGTATATGCTTCGTTCACATCCCCGCTTCCGGTTCCTCCGGCAATAAAGTCGTAGGAGGTGGTACCAAATACGGCTATATTTTTAATGGATGTCTGGAAAGGAAGGGTGTGTCCTTCGTTTTTCAGTAAAACCATTCCTTCGGAGGCGGATTGACGGGTGATTTCTGCATGTTTCTTCAGGTCTGGTGCATTGGAATAGGCATAGTCTTTAAAACGTGGGGTTTGCAGGATCAGTTCCAGCATACGTTTTACGTTAGTGTCTATATCTTCTATGCTCAGGGTTCCGCTGTTCACTGCTTCCAGGATTACTTGTTGCTGTTGTTGTGTCCCTGGCATCAGCAGGTCATTGCCTGCGTGCATTTGGGCTACCGGGCTTTTTCCTCCGAACCAGTCTGTCATGACGATCCCATTGAATTTCCATTCGTCTCTGAGTATACCGGTTAACAGTGGACGGCTTTCTGAGGCATAGGTACCATTGATTTTATTATAGGAGGACATCACTGTCCAGGGTGCGGATTCTTTGATTGCGATTTCGAAACCTTTGAGGTAGATTTCCCGTAATGCCCGTGGGGTTAGTTGTGCATCATTTCCTGTGCGGTTGGTTTCCTGGTTGTTCACTGCAAAATGTTTGATGGAGGTGCCTACCTGATTGGACTGGACTCCTTTGACCATGGCTGCGGTGATTTTTCCGGAAATCAGCGGATCTTCCGAATAGTATTCAAAGTTACGGCCGCATAATGGGTTCCTGTGAATATTCAGTGCGGGGGCTAACAGGATATCTATTCCGTATTCCCGTACTTCATTTCCCATGGCTTTACCCACTTCTTCTACTAATTCCGTATTCCAGGTAGAGGCAATCAGGGTTCCGACCGGGAAGGCGGTGCAGTAAAAAGTCCTTTCTTCTCCCGGACGGGCGGGGGAGATCCGCACTCCGGCAGGGCCGTCTGCCATTACAATGGCCGGAATCCCTAACCGGGGGATGGCTTGTGTGGTTCCAGCTGCTCCGGGAACCAGGGACTGGGTTTCTCCTACGACTGCATTGTCTCCGCTGACTCCTGCCATACCGGTTCCGACTAAAAGAGAAATTTTTTCTTCTGTTGTCATGGCATGAATTACTTCTTCTATGGACGCTTTTCCTAACTGGGGTACCTCCTGTGCCTGTGTGGATAGGCCCCAAACTGCTGCACACATCATTAATAGTACTTTTCTCATAAAAACAAAAAATTTAAGTAAGAGGATGAAGCAGGAGGTGGTTTTAACTTTTACGTATGGGTTTACATCTACTTATACTCCATTCATCCCGTATACGTGATTAATAAATAAATGATCAGTACACAAACCGGGTTCTTCCCTGGATATATGGTTCAAAGATAAGATATAGTGGCTGGAACTCTTTCGTACTTTTTTAATCAAAAGTGGTCGTTTCATCTTTCTTTCAGGAATCTGACTGCTTTTTCCAGGTCTTCCGGTGTATCGATCCCTATGGTTTCACAGGAGGTGATCCCTGTTTTTATTTTATAGCCATTTTCCAACCATCGAAGTTGTTCCAGGCTTTCGGCTGTTTCTAACGGGGAAGGGGACAATTGGGTGATCTCTTTTAATATATCTGTCCGGTAGGCATACAATCCGATATGTTTATAAAAGGTATGTTTTTTCAGCCATTCCGTATGTTTTTCTCCCCGGATGTAGGGAATGATCGAACGGCTGAAATAGAGGGCTTCGTTCCTGTTGTTTAATACAACTTTTGTGGTATTGGCATTAAAGAGCTCTTTTTCAAAATCTGCATCTGCCCGGAAAGGTTTGACTAAGGTGGCGATCTGGGTTTGCGGATCGCTGAAGCAGGATTTTAATATTTCTATCTGTTCCGGTTGGATAAAGGGTTCATCTCCCTGAATATTGATAATCACGTCACAGGGCTCTTGCAGCAGGGTATACGCTTCATAGCAACGGTCTGTCCCACTGGTATGCCGGTCGGAGGTCATCACGACATTTCCTCCGAATGCTTTTACGGTGGCTTCAATCCTGTGGTCATCTGTTGCTACACAAACCTGTCCGAGCACCGGTTGAACCTGTTCATAGACCCGTTGGATCATGGGTTTTCCGTCTAAGTCTGCCAATGGTTTTCCCAGAAATCGGGTAGAGGCATATCTGGCTGGTATGATTCCTAAGAAGTGCATATTTTTTATTAGGAGTTAAGTGGTCAAGTAGTTAAGTAGTCAGGGAGAAAAAGAAAGATTATTCCTGACACCTTAACTACTGACGAGTTAATCATATTTAACTGTCAAAATTAGCTATTTATTTTAATTTTGTGCTTTTAAGAGGGGGTTAAAGTGAAGAAGAAACATCCGATAGAGGTATTGATTGAGCAGGGAGAGCATCAGCAGCTGGACTTTAAGTTTGAGGTAAGTGACAGTAAAAAGATTGCCCGGACGTTAAGTGCTTTTGCTAATACGGATGGGGGGCGGTTGCTGATCGGGGTAAAAGATAACGGGCATATTTCCGGAGTCAGGAGTGAGGAGGAATATTATATGATTGAGGCTGCTTCCCGTATGTATACCCGGCCGGAAGTTCCTTTTACGGCTACCCGCTGGGATGTCCAGGGAAAAACTGTTCTGGAAGTATATGTGGCGCCTGGTGCTGATAAACCGTATGCTGCCCCGGATAAGGATGACCGTTATAAGGCGTATATCCGTGTAAAAGATGAAAATATCCTGGCGAATGAGGTGCTGGTCTGTTATTGGAAGAAGAAATGGAAATCTTCCGGCATTCTTTTAAAAGTCAGTAAACCGGTGGAACGGCTGTTTGGGTATCTGGATGATCATTCTTTTATTCATATCAACCAGTTTTGCCGGATTGCCCACATTAATTATAATACGGCCAGGAATATTCTCAGTGACCTAATGGCTATGGATTCCTTAGCCTATACTGTTAAGGATAAGCAAATTGTTTATCAACGGATTTCATACACATAGATCTGGGCGTTTTCCACTCTGGACACCTGGACTTTGCCCCCTTTTTCAATAAATCCGGATTCGGAGACTGCGTCATATATTTCTCCTGCTATGGTTACTTTTCCGGATGGGCGGAGCACTGTTGCTGCAACTCCATGTATACCAATTAGTCCGGACAGGTCAGGTATTGACCGGGCTTCTTCCAGATGGGTATGTAACGCCATTTTATTCAGCATTCCCGGGCTACCGATCTTATGGGAGATCCATATAATCAGTAGGATACTACATACCAGTCCGGCTAATACGGTTAGCGTGGCAGTATCTAATTCGCTGTTACTGACTCCTTCAAAATTAAAATCCGTATTGTTTAGCAGGGTGGTGGTAAGACCACCTATGATAAAGATAATACCAGTGATACCGGCTATTCCAAAGCCGGGGAGCACAAATATTTCGGCCATGAGAAGGATAATCCCGAGGATGAACAGCAGAATTTCCCAGTTCTGTGCCAATCCATCTATATATAAAGGAGCAAAATAGAGAATGGCTGCTATGATTGCTGCTGCGGAAGAAAAGCCGATCCCCGGGGTTTGCATTTCAAAATAGATGCCTCCTATAATAATAAGGATAAGGAGTGATTGCAGGATAGGATTCATCAGGAATCCTTTTACATGATCAAACCAGGAGGGCGTGTAATGTCTGATCTCATAATCCATATAGCCTAAGTCATGGATCACCTCTTCTATGGATTCGGCTATTCCGTCACAATATCCCCAGGCTACGGCTTCTTCTGCTGTAAAAGTTAATACTTTTCCCGTATCGATCAGGTTAGGAACAATTACCCGTTCATCTACCATGGCTTCTGCGATTAACGGGTCCCGTTTCCAGCGGAAGGTGGTGTCTTTTCCATGAATGATCGTATCTTTTCCATGGGCTTCAGCGGTAGACCGGGTCATGGACCGCATATAGGATTGATATTTATCAGGCATGGCTTCTCCAGTCTGGTTCACTACTGTGGCGGCACCTATATTGGCTCCTTTTCTCATATAGATATGTTCTGCGGCGATAGAGATCAGGGCTCCGGCTGAGGCCGCATTATTGTCTATAAAGACGGAAACAGGAACCGGGTTATAGAGGATCGCTGTCCGCATGGAGTCTGCTGCTTCCACCAGTCCTCCGTAGGTATTCATATGGAGGATAATGGCACTTGCCTGCAGGCTGTCTGCTTCTATCAATCCGTTTTTCAAATAGAGCCAGGTGGTATGGTTAATTTCCTTCTTTATATCTATAATATAGATGAGCGATTTTTCTTCTGCCCATCCGGATAAATTATTCAGAAGAAAAAGTATTGTAAAAGTGAATATTTTTATTATCTTTAGCATGATTGAAATGTTGTCAAAACTATTAGTTAAACTTGTAAATCATATGAATCAAGTTGTAAAATATGGTCATACGCAAAAAAGGTAGTTGTAAATTCTGATTAAAACTAATTCCTTTTTAATCAAATACTTAAAGAACCTGATTTTGGTCTTAATATTCTTCAAATGCCCATTGCGTTATCTTTTTATTACTATATTTGTACATCTTTTAAACAAACAGAAAGAAGTACTCAAAGTATTTAACCGATTATAATAATTAGAATTATGAATGCATTGCAATTTCAGAAAAAATTATTGAGCATGCAAGAGAACATGATGAATTTTGCATTAATGCTTACGGCAAACCGTGATGACGCTCAGGATTTATTACAGGACACAACGCTTAAGGTTTTAGACAATCAGGATAAATTTGTAGATAATATTAATTTTAAAGGTTGGGTTTTAACCGTAATGCGTAATATATTCATAAACAACTATCATAAAATTGTACGGACTTAGACGGTGGTGGACCAGGGTGTTGATCTGTACAATCTGGATGTCATTAATGATTTCGGATTTGATTCCCCGGACGGAGCTTACCAGATCCAGGAGATAACCAAAGCGATAAATAGTCTGAACAGTGAATTAAAGATTCCTTTTTCCATGTTTTTAAGTGGGTATAAATATAATGAAATAGCTGATCGCCTGAATGTTCCTTTGGGAACAGTGAAGAGCCGGATCTTCTTTGCCCGCCAGGAACTGCAGAAAGTGTTGAAGGATTTTCATCAACAATAATATCATATGAAGAGGGTGATTATTAAATCACCCTCTTCTTTATACTTTTTTTATAATTTAATTCTCTACTTGAAGAGGAGGAATAATATTATAATCATCGATAGAAATATTGGTAGGTCCTGGAATTTTAACCTGAGGAGTATTGACTTTTGCGAAAGTAATTTGTATGATACAAATTAATAATCCTGCAAAAAATATTTTTCTCATAATAATAAAGTTTTATATTAGAATACCATACCTCAACCTAAAGGGTAAGGCATGGTATTTAATTAGAAATACTATCTCCAGGGTTCAGGTTGTACCAGATATGGATTACCACTCTCATCTCTACCCAGGGTTTGAATTTCTGTTTCCGGAATCGGTAACATGGTTCTGGCAGCTGACGGCGGAGTTACTCCTATGAATTTATAAATGTAATTCCTTTCGTACTCCAGATAAGCTGTTAATTCTTTATTCATATAATCACCTCCCCAGCGTACAAGATCAAAGAAACGTTGTCCTTCCATAGCTAATTCTAATTTGCGTTCCATACGGATTGCTTTGATACAAACGTCTTTGTTTGTGAATGCAGCATGTGTGGAAGGATATTCTTTTACAAGATAATTCGCTGCTGGAGTCCCATCTTCCAGATAAATAATATTTTCAGGTTTAGCTGCACGCGCACGGATTTTGTTTACCTGTTCCATCGCTGCAGCTAGTTCATTATCGTTTGCTAAACATTCAGCATACAATAACATTACATCACGCAAACAAAGATACTGGAGATTCATGGCTGAACCAGGGGCCCAACCATCGGTATTGCTACGATTACCTAAGCCCATGTCTTCTTCTTCTTTTGAGTAGACGTGTTTTTTAGGTAAGAAAACACCTCCATTATTTGAGTCGCGTACCCAGTCATTTTCCGGAAGTCCCCAGTCTTTATAAGGGATTTCATAACGTCCTACTGCAAAATCCAGCCGTGGATCGACAGCAATTGTTTTATCATTTCTGGATATATAGGTATAGCCACTTACCTTTTCTGTGACAGATTTTTTACTTCTGTATTCATTATCCAGATAAGGTAAACCATTTTCATCTACCTGATATGAATTCACTAATTCAAAAGAGGGTTGATAAAATCCGCAGCATCCTCCCGGGCCGGAGTTGTGAGGATAGGCTAAACTTAATCCGTAATTACCGTTATTATTTGCACCTAAAGAGAATTGAACTTCAAAAATAGATTCCGCACCATTTTCAGTAAGAGCAGAAAAGTTGTAGTTCATATCATCTTGTAAACGTAGTTTTTCACCTTTGGGGCTTATACCGGTATTAATGATCTTCTCTAAAATAGGTTTTGCTTCTGCCATATTTCCCATTTGCATTAATACTTTGGCTTTTAATGCTAAAGCTGCAGTGTGACTTGCCCGTCCTACATCTTCCGGTGCCTTTTCAGGAAGTGCATCTATGGCAAAATTTATATCTGCTATTATATTGGGATAGATATCGGTTCCATTGTGTACTTTCGGGTCATTTTCTTCTGAAGATAATGCTTCATCGATAAATGGCATACTGGTTGAACCAAAAACTTTTACTCCTTCAAAATAATAGAGAGCACGTAGGAATCTCAATTCACCTTCTCTAAGTGTCTTTAAGTCTTCGCTCATATCCTCGGCATTAGACATCACATGTAGTGCAAGATTACAACGTTTTGCTCCCCAGTAAGCAAATTGCCATTTATCTCTGAGATATTCGTTACTCGCTGTTATGGAATAAGTTTCCAATGCATTCAAAGGAGCCTGGTCATTGGAGTCGGATCCTTTATTTGCATCTCCTCCGTAAATACCACCAAATGTCCAATTAAAGGGAGTTGCTCCCCAACCAATATCATCATTCAGTAAGCCATAGGCGTTAATTACTAACAACTCAACTCCCTGTTCATTAGTCAAAGCCTCTTCATCGACACTACCCTGAGGGCTTTTATATAGAAAATCTTCTCCGCAAGACGAAAGTCCTATAAGTAGGGCAGAGAGAAATATAATACATTTATGTTTCATAATTATCTTTTTTAAGATGTTTTTAATTATTCTTTATTTAGAATACAAAATTTACACCAAATAAAAATCTTTTTGTAGTAGGCCAGCCTCCCATATCAATACCTTTTCTAAGGTCAACGGGGTTATCGCTATCATCTGATTGTCTTAAATAAGCATTGGTGAATTCGGGATCCAGGCCTGTATAGCCTGTAATTGTAAACAGGTTTTCTGCCTGGAGATATACTCTTAGACTTTGGATGGTTAATTTAGTTAACCATTCTTTTGGGAAAGTATATCCTATTACTAAATTCTTCATGCGCAGGAAAGAGGCATTTTCCACGTAATAAGAGTTAGAATAATTACCTGAATATCCGTCATTATAATCAAGAACCGGTAGAGTCGCTTTACTGTTATCTGCTCCTGCTACCCACGACTGATCAAGCATTCTGGTTGATTTGTTTCCTCCGAATAACCAGAAATCGGTAAAATATTTAGTATTATTATATAATTCATTTCCGATAGTGGAATAAAAGAACATGGTCAGATCCCAGTTTTTGTAAGTAATGGTTGCATTTAAACCAGCTGTCAGATCCGGGTGAGGTGAACCGATAAATGTCTGGTCGTCCGAATCCAGTCTGCCGTCCCCATTTGTGTCGGCAAATTTGAATTTACCAATCCATTTTTGAGCTTCCTCTACGGTCATTTCACCATCAAATCCAATCGGAATTGTTTTCATTACATCTTCCACTGTTTCATAGAATCCCTCCTGTTTATATCCCCAGAATTCAGAGATCGCATGTCCTTTAGTGGTACGGGTAACATATCCTTCAATACGAGTTCCTGAACCCCATAATGAGTAGTCATCAGCCTGGGAGAGTCTTCCTACTTTATTCTTATAAGTAGATAAATTTAAAGAAAGATCCCAACTCCAGTCACCTTTCCGGTCCCGGTAGTTAAACATAAAGTCAATCCCTTTATTGGTGATATCACCAAAGTTTACATATGGGCTACTTGCTTCACCGGAGAATGCCGAGTAAGAAGCCTGTACTAACATATTGGATGTTTTCTTATGATATAATTCAAGGGTTGTACTGAATTTCCCGCTTGCAAATGTCATATCAAGTCCGAGATTTACCATTCGATTCGATTCCCATTTAGTATCTTTGTTTCCATATGTACTCAATCTGTAACCCATGCTTTCACTGGTATTTTGTCCGGTAATATCATAATTTGTTTTTTCAGTATTAGTAGAATAAAGGTTTGCATAGTTGGTAGCTACCCGGATCTCAGAGTTACCGGTTTCTCCATATCCAACACGTACTTTCAAATCATCTAACCAATCTCTGGAACTTTCCATAAATGATTCTTCGGAAATACGCCATCCTGCAGAAATAGAAGGGAATATACCGTAACGATGAGTATCAGAGAAGCGGGAAACACCATCCCGGCGAAGAATACCGGTAAGCAGATATTTATCTTTATAACCGTAATCCACACGGCCAAATAGGCCAAACAACGCATATTCTCCTTTATATTCAGACTCGGCTATACGTTGCGCATTGTTTTCTCCCATATTCAATATCCAGGTATTTATATTATCTTCATATAAATAGTTTGTACGACGTCCGTACAATCTGCGTCCTAATCCATCCCGTATGGCTTCCGTACCGACTAATACGGTCAATGCATGATCTTCACCAAAACGAGTATTATAAGTCATTGTATTGGTCCATACCCAACGGTAATTGAAATTGTTTTCTTCTTCTAAACTGTTTTCATCGGTCGTTTCTGAGAATTCGGGATTGTACTTATTCATTCTGTAGTAATAATCATTCCTGTAGTCCAGACCGAAATTTGTTTTAAAAGTCAACCCTTTATAAAGATCCACTTCTGCAAACAAGCTACCGAAAATACGGTTGGTTGTGTAGTAGTTGTCTTTGTTTCTTTCCTGAATGGCTACCGGATTCTGCCAGTTCCCAGTTCCTGCCAGTTTGGATCCGGCATAATTACCTTCTATGTCACGAACAGGTACCCATGGAGAAGCACGATAGGTCCATGAATAAGGTGAAGATTCTGTACCGGAAAAATCTAAACCATTATATTTAGAAAAGCTGTATGTGAAGTTTTCTCCTATGCGTAACCATTCACGTACATTAAATGAGGTGTTGGCACGCATTTGATAACGATTATAATAGGATTCGATCACAGTTCCTTCCTGTCCGAAATAGTTGGCACTTAAGGTATATTGTCCTTTATCTGTACCTCCGGATAAAGAAACCTGATGGTTTTGAATGATACCTGTTTGGCTGATTTCATCCCACCAGTTTGTATCGGAGAATGGAGCCATTATATTATCCGGATAAGAGTAATTGGCAGGATCTTGGTTTTCCCCATTTGATCCTGTTACTGTTAAATAATTAGGAATATGATTTACAAATGAGTCACTCCATGTACCAAACTGAACATGGCTTGGTAAAACACCTTCAGCGGTAGCTCCGGAAATATCATTTCCATTTTTTTGTGCCTGCCATTCCGTATTCAAACGATCATAGGAATTCATCACATCATATCTTTTCCCTGTCTTTGTTGCACCGAAGTAACCATCATAGGTCAATCTTGGCTGTCCTGTTTTTGTACCTTTTTTAGTTGTAATCAGGATCACTCCATTTGCTGCCTGTGCTCCATAGATCGCAGCGGAAGAAGCATCTTTTAGCACCTGCATACTTTCTATGTCATTCAGATTCAATGAACTTAAATCCTGGTCGCGGGTTGAAACCCCATCAATTACATACAAAGGCCCGTTGTCATTTACTGTATTAATACCACGTATACGTACCATGGTAGCAGATCCGGGAGAACCGGAAGTACCGATGAAAACACCGGCAGCTTTTCCTTGTAATTGTGCAGCCGCAGAAGATCCTGTAGACGCTAACAGATCTTTGGTATCTACAACTGCTACCGATCCGGTAATGTCTTTTTTCTGTTGAGTACCGTAACCTACTACTACCACTTCATCCAAAGATTGTGAATCTTCCCGTAGCACTACATTTATAACTACATCTGTTGCCTGAACGGCTTGTGTTATATAACCAATGTAGGAAAAACCAGGGTTGCATTGGGTTCTACTTCTAAAGAAAAGTTTCCATCCAGATCAGTAACTGTTCCGTTTGTGGTTCCTTGCACAATTACATTTACACCTAACAGGGTTTCTCCTCTAGTGTCTTTTACCGTACCGGTAATTTTTCTTGATTGCTGGTTTATTGTTACTGCTTCATTTGCATGTGCAGGAAGAGTGTATCCACTACCTACTAACAAAAAACAAAGAAATAAACCAAGCCCGCTTTTTACAAAAGCCAACTGTTTGTTCATCATAAAAAATAGGTTAACATTAATAATAAAAATTAGTATTCACATATCTTAATATATAATTATGTATAAATTTTTTAGCGTTTTATGGTTTTTAATATAAGTACTCCCTTTATAATATAAAGGAACAATAAGTCCTTTGAGAACTTATATATTAATTAACAGCTCTTATACGTATAAAATACGGAAATTCTCTTGTAAACAGATTATGTGTTCTCATGGTACATTTAGCTATTAGAATAAATTTTCAAATTTAAGAAATCAACAAATAATAAGCATTCCTGCTTACAAATATAGATTCTTTA
>JAJQFE010000027.1 GCA_021201295.1 Tannerellaceae bacterium
AAATATAACAACCTAATACTTTTATATAAAAAAATAAAAAAAGAGAATTGAGTCCCTTCTTTAAATTTTTGTTTAAAATAAAAATTCCTAATTTAATAACAATCTACCATTAGAATATCTATTTTATTTTAAAAAATGGTGTATACTACCTAATAGAAAAATTTTGTTAGCTATTTTTAGATTTCATAGAGAGAATTTTAATCTTTCTATTAACTATTCAGCTTTTATTATATGAGTCTTGGGCTAAAACTAAAGTAGAATATTCATTTTTGATGATTTAATTAGATTTCTTATAATAGACTTTATTATCTATTTTTGTTTATTAAATCAATAAAACAATTATGGCGAATTTTTTAAAATACCTATTCTCCTCTGAAAAGAAAGGAGTAGAAAGTACCAGTCTACAAAAAGATCAGAAAAACTTTGAGATTTTTAAATATGATGGTGTAAGAGCTCAAAAACTGGAACAGCTGTCTTATGCAATCAAATGCTATACAGAAGCTTTAAAAATAGAGGAGGATTTTGAAACTATGAATTATTTATCTACTGCTTACACTATGGCTAATCAGATAGAAGAGGCTTTGAATATTTTAAACCGGATGGTACAATCAGAGCCGGAACATATAAATATCTTATTAAGCCGTGTAAATATATATTTTATGTTGGATAAATATACAGAAGTTGTCCACGACTGTACCCAGATTATTACCTTGGACCCAGAGAATTTTTTGGCTTATTTTTTCCGGGGAAAAGCAAAAAAAATTATAAATGAATACCTGGAAGCCATTATAGATCTGACAAAAGCTATTGTCTTAAAAGAAGAGT
This sequence comes from Tannerellaceae bacterium, assembly GCA_021201295.1. Taxonomy (GTDB): domain Bacteria; phylum Bacteroidota; class Bacteroidia; order Bacteroidales; family Tannerellaceae; genus UBA4116. The sequence continues at coordinate 826 of JAJQFE010000027.1, forward strand.
TTACAGATGCCTATTTATTAAGAGCAGAAACATTATTAAACATGCATCAACCTCAAGAAGCTTTATCTGACATAGAAAAAGCTATTAATTTAACTCCGGAAGATGAAACAGCTTATTTACTACGGGGCCGTATTTACGAAGAACTGAGTAATCCGGAAGCAGCAGAGCAGAATTATCAACAGGTAATTGAATTAAATCCTTTTAATGAAGAAGCTTATCTATTAGCCAGTTCTTTACTTATTGGACAAAAAAAGTACGATGAAGCGATTGAGTTCTTTAATGAAGCGATTGAAATCAAACCGGATTTTCCAAAAATATATAGTAAAAGAGGAAAAGCCAGAAACTTTAAAGGTGATAAAAAAGGTGCATTGGAAGATTTAAAAAATCCATTGAATTAAGTCCGGAAGGAGAAGAAGCTAAAAAAATCAATGGCCAACATTCAAATTTTGATAATATGTATAAAGGAGGGATTTTTTAAAGATATATAGCCTTACCCAAGTATGAAGCTTAGTAAGGCTATTACCATTTCTTTATACCTTTGACTACATTAATCCCCTGAGAAGTATGTAAACGAAAAATGTAGACTCCTGTAACCCAATTTCCGGTTTGAATACTATTTCCCGGTTTTTCTATATAAGTCATCAATTGACCTGTTTCATAATATACTTCTATTTTTTCTATCAAATCTGCCTGTTGAAAATTAACCTGATCTTTAAATATTACAGAATAATGCCAGGTCGACTGGTTTGTATAGAAAACATATCTACCGTACTATCTTCTATAACTTCACTTAAAGGACTTTCTTCACCTGAATAAACTGCTGTGATACCATAGGTATAATTTCCTTCCGGAACATTTTTATTTATATACGTAGTACCTCCAAGCAAAGAATTATTAAGCTGAAAATTATTTCTATAAATATTATAGCCATTTAATTCCAGAAAAACAGTAATTACCTGGCTTTTTAAGCTACCGGAAGAAGATACTCCTTCTATTTTAGAAGCTTGCTTAGTAAAAGCAGGGAGTAATACTTGAGATTTAACCTGAATTTCATCAGATGTAAGAGATCCTTTATGAGAAGAGATAACACCAGCTACAATAAAATTAATATCTTCTCCGGTATCGTACCAGTTAATTCCATTTAAAGAAATAACCGTTCCTTTGCCTGCTTCTTCCGGGCCGTTATCACAAGCAGCCGGAAAATTGATCTGGCTATTATATTCATTGACAAAAACAGAAATGATCAATTCCTCCGAACCTATCACAAAAAGAACATCCAAAGCAATTGTATTTAAGGTTCTTCTTATTACATCTGTAACAGTTTTTCGGTAATTTCGTTCTCCCTGAACAATATAGATTTTATAAGAACCCGTCACAGGAATAAACTGAACAGCCGTTAACAATCTATTATAGACCGGTTTTAGTTCTTCTGAAGACCATAGCTGCCCAAAATAAAAAGGGGTATTATCGTCAAATCCATATATCCATGTAAAATCCTGTGTTCCCCAATATATAGTTTGTTCATATATAGGTGCTTCCCAGGTTATATATATATCATTTTCCTGTCTGGAAGCTGTTACATTTACAGGAGCTTTATATTCTTCTATATAAATAGAAATAGTAGAAATAATAGATTCTGAACCATCATTATACACAGCAGATACTCCATATATACTATTACCCGTTTTAAAATCACTATCCGTATATCCAGTATTTGTTACATAATCCAGAAAAGAATTGTTACGATAAATATAATATCCGGATGGTATACCATCTGTTGTAGGAGCAGTCCATGATAAACTAACCTGTTGATTAGTATACTTAATAGATAAATTTTCAGGAGCAGCTTTGCGGGCTATCTGATAACGGCCTGATAAAATCTCAACTCCTTTATCCAACGGATCTAACCAGACATCCAGTCGTTGAGAATCTTCATTTTCATATTTATTCCAATGATAAGAAAACTTGCCATATACATTCAAACCATCCATATGATTACAAGCTGAATTGCCACCGGTTAAAGTGCCTGCAATCAATTTGTTCTGATTAAAAAGAGGAGAACCGGAAGAACCTGCCTCCATTACGCCATATTCATTGGTAGTTCGTGAAAAAATCACGTTCCAGTGACCGGAAGTAATCCCCGTAACTTCATTGGTTTCTCTCCATGTATACTCCGAAGCAGATTGAGTAAAAGTAGATATTTTTTTATATCTCCCTGCGGATGGTGTATATTCACGCCTGTTTCAGGGGCAATATCCCGTCTGTCCCACCCGTTAAAATAAACCTCAAAACTGTCTGGAATAGTATCATTTAACAAAATCAATAGACCATCAGATCCACCTTCCAACGGTATTGCAGCTTTCCGGGTACAACTGATCAGTGTATGATCCGGATAAAGACCCGGACCAGTATAGTTCTCACTTTCATAATTGAAATAAAAGATCCATTGAGTTAAATCTTCTTCAGAAGCTACTGCTAATCCATCATCCGAACAATGATAGGCAGATAATAAATAAGGTTTTAAATCTTCTGCCGTATTATTCACGAGAGAACCTGTAAAATAATAGGCATTATTGCCTATCTTTTGAACCATGCGGCATACTCCCACTTTCTCTGCCTGCCAGGCATTCCCTTCTTCACAATTAATATTTACCATACAAGAACCGAAACTACGCAAAGAAAATCCTTCAGATACGGTTAAGTAATTATACTCATAACCGATAGATTCTATTTCTATAACAGGATTTTCTCCTAATTCAGAAGCCACATATTCCAGTACAATCTCATCGCCGGCAATAAATTCCGTAACAAACTGCCCTTTAGAAAAATGAGTCCTATATGTATAAGCACCCAGAATATGAGTTTTATCTGTATTATAAATAAATAGTCTCCCTCCTTCCGGTATATAAAAAGAACTATAATAAAGCATAATAGCAATCACACCTTGTACCTGCAGACGCAATTGCCATATTTTTTCACCTCCGGGTAATTCAGTCCATTCTCCGGAATTTTCTGTAGAAAAATGAACCGGAATTAAAGTAGCTATCCGTAAAGGAACACCCTGATTCACTTTCCATTCATCTACCAGCTTAAAGTCATCCACATTAAAATCAACAGGAATCCAGACAAAATTCTCTATATTACTTCTTAGATAAAATTCATACTAAAAACTGGGCGGTAACCCACCTATACTTATTTGTCCGGATACGATAGTAGTAAAAAAACACTGACAAATAACTAAAAAGAAGAAAACCCATCTTTTAATCATATATTATTACAGCTTAATATAAATCTGTTTTTTATAAAAAAATAACCCGAAATCCAATTCACCACTACAAAAAAGATAACCCAGGCCAGAGAACCTGCATAATTTCCCAATAAGGATACAAATACAGAATTATACATAAAACTACTAAATCCTATCACACTAAAAATAGTACTTAACAAAGCAGCCTGTACATAGAGGTATAATGAATTAATACCAAAAGATTCAAAAAAGAAGGACCAGCTTTTTTTACTGTTAATATCTATAACCCAAATTAATAAAGCCAGAAATAAGGAACCAAAACCACAGGTAATTAAAACGAACGTACTGCTCTAGAGTTTTTTATTGATAGGACATACATAGCTTAACAATAAACCCACAAACAAAATAATTGAACCGAAAATAAACAGGTTGCGAATGATCAGTTTATTATTTTTCTTACAATCCATAATCATTTTTCCTACATAAAATCCTAACAGGACATGTGCTATACTACCAATTGTACTTAAAAGCCCTTCCGGATCAAAAGCGATCCGGGATCCGTCTGCCATAGTATCTTTATACATATGTGATTCTCCGAATAAAATCCTGTCTACTACGGCAACAATATTCCCGGTACTCATAGTCATACTGTCTGTAAAACCTAATAAAGCCCAGTAAAATATCAATATACCACCCGCTACCTGTAAGAGATATTTATAATTAACACCCAGTCCTATCAATGATCCCACTCCATAAGCAAGAGCCAGACGTTGCATAACACCCAGAATACGAAGATTTTCAAATTCAGTAAAACCATAACGGATTATATGGTTGAATAAATTCAGGCCTAATCCCACTAAAAAGATAAGAATAGTTCTTTTTATCACTTTTACTATACTCTCTCTCGATAAAGAAAAATTATATTCCCGGAGTGAAAAAAACATAGATATTCCCATAATAAACATAAAGAAAGAAAATACCAGATCGGTAGGAGTTAGTCCATCCTATGGTTCATGCCTGAGAGGAGCATACACATACGTCCAGGAACCAGGATTATTTACCATAATCATCCCGGCAATAGTAATACTTCTCATTACATCTAAAGATAATAATCTGCCAGATTGTGCCATTTTTCAATAATATTATAGAATTATAAAGTTAATTTCTGAAATTTATATTCAACAAATATACTATATTATCCTAAAACCTGAACATTAAACCCTTCTGCCCGTACTTTATCTGCTATTTTTTCCAGTTCTTCCGGTAAAACTTTCTTTAGGCCTTTTACAGGAGTTTCTCTGTCGATAGTATAAATCATGATCTTCCGGGGATTTATTTTTTTCAATACTTCAATCCAGCCGGTTATCTCTTCCTCCGTAGTGTTATCTATATTTTGTCCTTTATATATTCCTTTCAGGAACATGGTCTGAATAATTACATTTCCTTCAAAACGGACCAGATTAGTAAGTAACCGGTCAAAATTAAAAAAAGAAGAGTTAGGCACATCTATTTGCCGGATCCGGATATCTAATACGGAATCCAGTTTCATAATATTATCATCTACTTTTTTCAAAGCCTGAAAAATATTTTCTTTATGAAGAGTAGTAGAATTAGATAACACAACAATCCGGGCCTCAGGAAAATACATATCCCGAAGAAGAATGGTGTCTTCTACAATACCTGTAAATTCAGGATGTAGAGTAGGTTCACCATTACCTGCATAAGTCATAACATCCGGAACTATTCCTTCAGTTTTCATCGACCTTAACTTATTTTCCAACGCACTTTTAACTTCCTTCCGGGTAGGTAATTTACTGGCAGTACGACGTTCTTCATTTAATCCACATTCACAATAAATGCAATTAAATGAACATAATTTTCCATCTGTAGGTAAAAGATTAATCCCTAAAGAAATCCCTAAACGACGGCTTTTAATAGGTCCGAAAATAATTTCATCAAAAAGAATAGTAGCCATTTTATTAATATATAATTAATAGCTTATAAAAAGTTATCATGACAAAGTTAGTAAGTTTATCGGGTTATCTCAGAATTTCCATTGAAGAAGAACAGACAGATCTGTTTTCTTATTTCCTTCTATTTCCTCCAATCCACTACCAATATTTTCCTGTTCTGGATAATAGGTATAATCTAACTTAACAGACAGAGAAAGTAATTTTCCTATATTCCACCGAAACATTCCGGAAAAACGAATACCCTTTCCATATAATGTACTCATACTATATACATATGGCATATTTTTTTCATAAGAACTAATTCGGGTTGCATAATCGTCTGTATTAAAATAAGCTATATAAAAGTCTAATCATAAAGGAGAAATATCCGAATGCCATCCTATACTTTGCGCTATCACATATCCCTGCCGTTTATTCTCTGATCCTTTACCATACAAAATACTATCCAAAGAAGTTTTAAATGAAAAAGAAGGGGATGTATATAATCTCTAAATCCTTATTCGTTGTTGTTCATAAGGGATTATATTGTGGGTAATCCCTGCATCAGGAAGTACATTTTTTTCCTTCTGTTTATAACGATAACGGATATACCATAAAAAATACTGATTTTGGGTATGGTCTAACTGAAGCATATATTCCTGGCCTGTAAAAGGTGCATCAATCCTATATTTTAACCACGGATACCAGAAGAAATCTCCATAAGCAGATACTTTCCAGTAAGGAAAAAGAGTAAATTGAATCCCTGTATAAAAACCATGTTCGTTCTGAATAGTTGAACTTTAGGAAAAAGTCTTTCCGAACCAGGCTTGATAAGCCCGATCATAATACCGGTATAATAGAAGAAAGGATAAGTAAGAAACAGGAGTAAAATTAAATCCATGTATAGTAGCAAAACTCCCATTCCCTGAATAGGCAAATTCACCATATAATTTGGTATATTTAGTTTTCAACATATAATCCACACTGCTGTTAATATTATTTTTTTCTCTGAAATAAAATAAGTTATAAGGATATTCCTTAGGCTCCACACTATATTTACCAAACAAATGAGTTAATAAAGTAACTCCCATATGAACCGATGAAGTAGAATAACTCATATTTCCTCCATATACCTGTATAGGAATAGTCCGTCTTTTTTCCAGGTCACGAATCAACCAGTTTAGTCCATCCTTCTTAACAGAAAGAATCTGATCATTTTCTACGGTTCCATCCATATACCGGAAAGATTAAAATAAACTAAATTCCCAGTCATTAATAGCCAGGGTACCGGCTACTCCACGAAAGAAATCAATTTCATTAGTAGAATAATACCTCCGAAATCCATGAGTCCTTCTTTCTCCTTGCACTACCAGAGAAGTTTTTCCCGGAGAGAAATCATTACTAATCACTAAGCCCTGTCCGAAAGAAATTTTATAATCTCCTATAGCCAGGCTCTTTAACTTATTTATATCTTTTATAAAAATATATATGAAATAATAGTCATATCCTTTATAGTAACGATTCCAAAACGCTTCTCCGGCATCTTTCTCGCCCACTACACCAAAAGAAACCTTCTTGTCATATTGATACAAATAACGGAAAGAATGATAAAAAGGTTCTTCAATATATTTCCGGTTAGGATATAGAGCCAGGATACTATCCGGCTGATCCATATAACCTTTTTTCTGTTGAAAAGTCTGATTGTAATTCATAATTAATTGATTACTGCCATACTTCAACATATTATTAACATGAAAAATACGGTTTTCAATACTATTTTCACTGACATATACAAAAGGTATTAACAACTGTATAGTCAAAAAGTCCATTTCCTGTATACCTTTTAATTCATACAGGGTAACCATATTACCATAGGTTTCACGGTAATTGATCAGCCTTTCAATCTGATGGTCTGAAAGAAAAGGAATTCTACCCAATTCTTCTTTTGTTACAGTATTCAAATTCAAAGGATGTTCCCTCAGATAAGAAAGTTCTTCATATATTTCCTCCATTTGTAAAGGATCTTCTGATTCAAAGATTCAGTCTTCCATATAGTCTCTCCATTTATCAACAGTCATTAACTGTTATGAATAAGCATAATAACTGTTTATTAACAGAATTATAAACCACTTTTTTATATGGACTGTTTTATTAAAAAGAATAGGATAATCCAACACCAGTACTCACACCCAACACCGGATGAAACAAGACGGCTACATCCACAACAAAATCGAGTAAAGTATATCCGCATCCAAAAGAAGGTAAAAGAGGATTAGTTTTAATTCCTGCATATACACGAAACCTTTCAGGTAACATATATTCCAGTCCAAAGCTATCTGCCACAGAACAGGTAGGAGTAGAACTGATCGTACCTACTATTAACACCTGGTTAATAACCCTATATTGTAAACCTATTTCTATTCTGTATTCTGTAAAATCCCTGATTGTAAAATGTTTTTTTAGAAATAGGGAAAGAAGGAAAATTTATTACAGAAACTCCTATTAACAGGTTATCAGTAACCGTATAAACAATTCCTATATTAGTAGCTAAATAGGAACTTCTCTCCTCTGGTATCTCCGTCTGTAAAAAACTATATTAAAAACTGATTCCAAAATCCACCTATGATGAAGTTGTTTACTGGTTAGAAACCGAATCATATTTTCCCTGTATGCTTCATATCCGAAAGAAGAGAGATGGATACCTGTTAAAATGAAAGAAGAAGGAAGACAAAAAGTACTATTTAAAATACCCAATTCCTTTATTAAGTAACGATTATAATAAGACAGGTAAATTTCTTTGGTACTTTTTAAAGATAGTAAAGCCGGATTATAAAAAACAGATTGTGTTACTCCATTTTCACCCATTGCCAGACTACGGATATCAGGCAAACGAAGATTATTCACACCATGTAAATAAGGGGCAGTTGTACATAGTACAATCCAGCCTAAGCGGATCATTTTCATAATTAAGATTTGGTTTCATTGGTTATATTCTGCAAATATAATTAATTAACATTACACAACAACTTTATTAGCTGTAGAATTGTAATTATCTTTTAATTAGTCAAATAGTATAAAACTAAGACAGATAATAGGAAAATAAACTATTTTTGTATGGCATGCAAATTGTAAAGTGGTACATATGGCTTCTATTTATTCTATTGAGTATAACAGAAATAAAAGAACAGGTTATTCCTCAAAAGAATGTTGTTCTCGAAGGACATCAACGGGCGTATATCGATAAAAATAATGATACGATCCCTATTGTCCGTCTGAGAACTGTCTATGTATACCCGGAAGTTAAGTTCAAAAATAAAAAAGAACAACAACAATACACTAAATTAGTCAGAGACGTAAAGCGTACGCTCCCTTATGCCAAAATGATCTATGATACGCTGATAGAAACGTATGAGTATATGAAAACACTTCCGAATGATAAAGCTCGCCAGGATCATCTGAAACGTATGGAAAAAGAACTGTTCAAAGAATATAAACCTGAATTAAAGAAGCTCACTTTCACCCAGGGCAAACTTCTCATTAAACTTGTAGACCGGGAATGCAACCAGTCCAGTTATAATCTGGTAAAAGCCTATTTAGGTACTTTCCGGGCAAGTTTCTGGAATTTATTTGCCGGTATGTTTGGAGCCAGCCTAAAAACAGAATATGATCCAAAAGGGAAAGATGCCCTGATAGAACGTGTAGTCGTATTAGTAGAAAACGGATTAATCTGATAATTGCTTAAACAGATTCCAAATAATAATTCCCGCAGTAACAGAAACATTTAACGAGTGCTTAGTACCATATTGAGGAATTTCAATACACATATCACACATATCAACAACTGTTTGTTGAACACCTTTCACTTCATTTCCTAAAATAACAGCATACTTTTTAGTTCTATCTATTACCACTTTATCCAATAAATGACTACCTTCTGCCTGTTCAATGGCACAGATTATATAGTCTTCTTGTTTAAGGTTATCAACAGCTTCAACAGTATCCTTAAAATACACCCAATCTACCGAATCCTCAGCTCCTAACGCTGTTTTATGAATTTCCGGATGAGGAGGACAGGCAGTAATACCACATAAATAGAGAGCTTTCACCTTAAAAGCATCTGAGGTACGAAACACCGATCCCACATTATTCAGACTTCTCACATGATCCAATACCACAATCAGGGGTATCTTATTCGTCTTTTTAAACGCTTCAGGAGTTAACCTGTTTAACTCTGTTATTTTTAGTTTCCGCATCTTTTTTGTTACTTTATAAAACAAAGGTAGAACATTTAAATTTTATCAGAAACCTCTGTAAAAAACTATTCATAAGTAGTGAACAGAAACTGAAAAATAAAACTTGCAAAAACCAAATTATTAATTATATATATCCAATTTCCAAAACTCCCTCATAAATGTAAAACTATTTATGAGGGAATATTAACAGAGGTTTTACACGGGTTTAAGACAGAAAAAATTCCATTAATTTTTAACTATAATAGTTTTCAATAGAAAAAGAAATAAAATATCTAATTAAAAGGAAAACAACCCTAAAGGTATTTGAATAGATGTTAGTAACCCTTTTATAAGTATAAAAAGAGTTTTAATAACTAAAAATCCTACAGTTTGTAACAAAAATGTATTAACTGTTTCAATGGTATATTATCATTATTATTTAGTTTTTAATTTAAAGATTAAAGAATATAATAATATAAAATGTGGATAACTCCGGAAGGAAAGGATTTCCCTGGTAAAAAAGACTAAAGAAAAGGATTTAAAGAAATACCTTTTCGCTAAGAACAAAGATTATTGTAACTTTGTCTTATAAATTAAGACTATGTAAGTATGCAGACTGAGCAATCCATAGGATATATGAATATTCCTGTTCCCAAAGATATGAATCTGGAAGAGGAAATTAATAAACTACGTAAAGAGAAGAATGCCGTAGTTCTGGCTCACTACTATCAGACAGGAGATATCCAGGATATAGCTGACTTTGTGGGAGACAGCCTGGCATTAGCTCAATGGGCGGCCAAAACGGAAGCAGATATTATCGTTATTTGCGGAGTGCATTTTATGGGTGAAACTGCTAAGATCCTATGTCCTGATAAAAAAGTTTTGGTGTTAGACCTGAATGCCGGGTGTTCATTAGCAGACAGCTGTCCGGCTCCTGCATTTGAAGCCTTTGTAAAACAACATCCGGATCATGTGGTTATTTCGTATGTGAATACTACTGCAGCAGTAAAGGCGGTAACAGATGTAGTAGTTACTTCCACAAATGCTAAACAGATTATAGATACCTTTTCTCCGGATACTAAAATAATCTTTGGACCGGACCGTAATTTAGGAAACTATATTAACAGTATAACCGGAAGGAACATGTTATTATGGGACGGAGCCTGTCATGTACATGAACAGTTCTCTCTGGAAAAGATCTTGGAATTAAAGAAACAATATTCCGAAGCAGATATTATTACTCATCCCGAGTGTAAACAACCTGTTATTCACGTGTCAGACTTCGTAGGATCAACGGTGGCCTTGTTGAAGTACACCATTCAGTCCGATAAAAAACAATTCATTGTAGCAACGGAAAGCGGGGTAATTCACGAAATGCAAAAACAAAGTCCGGATAAAGAATTCATCCCGGCTCCTCCCAATGATAGTACCTGTGCCTGTAACGAATGTATATTTATGCATTTAAACACCATGGAGAAACTATATAATTGCCTGAGATATGAACTCCCTGAGATACATGTGGACGAAGCAGTACAGCAAAAAGCGATTAAACCTATTCGCCGTATGTTAGAGATATCCGAGCAGCTGGGATTATAAAAGTAAAGAATAAGAATTTCATTTTACCGGAGGTCCTTATTTAATAATAGCAATTTTGGTAACTACACTTTCAGGTCCGTTTTCGGATTTACCAAAGACTAAATAAATCCCGGTAGCAACCCGTTGACCTGATTTATTTCTGCAATTCCAGCTGGCCTGTCCTCCTATGGATTTGGTATGATAAATTAGATTACCATTCAGATCCGTTATCTTAATATTTGTCTGATTCATTAAGCCAGTGATAGTCACTCTATCATCATATTCAGGTCTGACCGGATTAGGATAGGTATATACATCTGAATAATCATCCTTGCCGGCAATCGCTTCTCCCTGGTAAGATATTAATCCTTTATCTGTACCTATAAATACTTCACCTGTTATTTTATTAGTTTCTATATCATATATTACATCAGACAATAATGGACTGTTAGTAGTATTAAAATGATAAATTACCTCATCATTATTCTCATTTAGTACATAGACACCATTTCCATTGGTACCAAACCATTTTCTGTTTCCTTCATCTACTGTAATGCAATTAATTCTGTTATTTTCTAAAAAGTAATAAAGCTCTCCGTTATCCTCGTTAGTTAAAATAACTCTCATACAATTATTTCTATCTTCACTGACCAGATCAGGCTGAGTAAAATAAATGGGTCCATCCGTAGTTCCTACCCATACATATTCATCTTTATCTTCAGCCATACTGGTATAATAAGTAGGAGAGAAGACTTTTCCTTCCTGATTGGTGAATGTTCGTATAGCATCTGTAAAGTAAGTATTATATTCATCTATAATTACAATACCGGATTCATTCATTAGAATATTCACCCATTTACGACCGGAAGAGGTTATTAGTATATCATTAATACACTCTTGTCTGGTTAATGCCGGAACTTGTAGTCTTTCCCATTCTCTGTCTGGCCGGAGTATTTTTATACCATATTCTGCAAGCGAATTAGTGAACCATATATTTCCTTCTTTATCTGCACAGGCTCCATCAATATAATGCATATTCATCCAGGAAGAATTATTAGTAGTTTCCAATAAACTGTTATCTTTGTGATAAGCATTCAATACTTCCATCCCGTTAAATTCAAATACTCCGCGTCCAAAGGCACTGACATAAAAATGGTCTTCATTAGCAGGATCTATAGCTATTCCGTTGTAATCCATAGGATGAATAGAAAAAGCTTTAATTACTGTATTCTGATCAATATATTTCCATTTTTCATAATCATAGATCATAATAATACCGTCGTTATTCATCTGATTTCCTGAAGTATTTTTTCCTCCTGCTATCAGATAAACTTTAGAATCCGTACAGACAATTTTATAAGGACTGTTCATCCGGGGACCATTAATTTGTATGGAATCACTTTTTACCTGATAGGCATTCGTCCCGGTTTTTCCTATAGCCCGTAATCCATTTACACCGGCAGCCAGCCAGTAGGTCGTATTTTTTGAAGTAGTAATATCCTGTATGCTGATATTATTGATGGTATCGAAAGAGGTAAGGTTATTAAAAATAAGGAATTTGGAAGTACAAATAGCTAATAACTCTTCGTTTGCCAGTTTAATACTTTTTATAGTAGGTTCTGTTACTACAGGAGTTGCACCCGGACCATAATAAATACCATTTTTTTCCGTATTAGCGGATCCTGTAAACAAATAACATAATTGGTCCTTATAAACAAAAATTCTGCTAATTTCTTTATCATTGATATCCTCAGAACTAATTTCATAAGGAGTCCAGTTGTTAATATCCAGTAGATTTACATCCAAAGGCGCATAGATAATTCCTGTTTCCGTAGAAGCATATATATAATTTTTATAGATGCAACAAGAAGTAGTGATAAAAGAAAAATTATAAGTTTCAGTGATTTCATTTTTCTCCATATTAACTACCATAATACCAAATCCTGTAGCTATATAGGCATATTCCTTATAAAGAAAAACAGAATATATTTCTTTATTCCTCACTTGAGTACTTTGCTGTAGATAAGGGAGATTAATGACTCCATCTTCAGACAAAATATCCATATTGGCATTTTCATAAACAATTAGAAGCGACTTAGTCGTAGTATTGTAGTGGATAGCAATAATACTTACATCATTGAGATAATTACTTTTATTAAATTGACGAATGCTATTATCTTCCTTATCGTAAGAAAATAGAGCACCTTCAGCTACGGCATATACCTTCGTAGAACTTTCTTCGACTAACTGGGTAGTGAAGTAAGAAAGATAAGTTTTCCACGATTCACTGGTAGCAGATGAGTAAAGCGAAAACAGAAAAAGAGTAATTATAGTGAATGAAATATGCTTCATATAGAAATCCTTTTAAATATTGTTAGCAGATAAAAAAGCCGTCAGTTGTTTAACAGCCCTGGCACGGTGACTGATTTTATTTTTTACTTCGTCTCCTAATTCGGCAAATGTTTGTTCATACCCTTCCGGAATAAAGAGGGGATCATAGTCAAACCCGTTTTTTCCCCGTTTTTCCGTAGTAATCGTACCTTTTACAATTCCTTCAAACAAATATTCTTTTCCATCTAAAAGCAGTGCTATAACAGAGCGGAAACGACCTTTCCGGTTGGTTTTCCCCTCCATTTCCTGTAGTAATTTATTTATATTAGCTTCCGAATCATGAGGAATTCCTGAATAGCGGGCGGAATAAACACCGGGAGCATGATTCAGTGCTTCTACTTCCAGTCCGCTGTCATCTGCAAAACAGGCATATTCGTAATGCTTTTGAATATACTGAACTTTTAATAAAGCATTTCCTTCCATCGTATTCGCTGTTTCCGGAATTTCTTCATAACAACCGATCTCTTTCAGGCTTACTATTTCGATAGTATCCAGAAGCATAGCGCGAACCTCTTCTAATTTGTGTGTATTGTTTGTTGCAAATACCAGTTTCATAAGATGTATATATAATAAAAAAAGCACTTTTATACAGTACTAAAACGTATGAAAGTGTCTTAAATTGTATAGTTTTATTTTTAAGTTTTTATCTGGTCAAACCCTTCTCCATAGACCCCTCTGACCACGCTCTGGGAAATGAAAGCCTGACTGTCAATCTCTTTTACCAGGCGGAAGATCGCTACAGATTCAGACTTTTTTGCCAGGACTACTACTATCTTCACGGGAGATTTGGAATAACCTCCCGTACCATCCAGAATCGTACATCCCCGGTCTATTTCTTTAATGATCGCTTCACATATTTCTTCATACTTTTGGGAAAATATAAAAAACTGAACAGATTGACGGTTACTATTAATCACCATATCTAAGATATAGTTATTGATCATCATCTCTACAAATCCGAAGACAATCTTTTTTACATCATGGAAAAGTAAGTAGGAAAAACTGATAATAATAAAATCACAGAATAAAAGAACCCTACCTATGGATACATGCTTATATTTAGTAACAATAGCAGCAATAATATCCGTACCTCCCGTACTACCATTCGCAGTAAAGATCAATCCTAATCCCGTACCACATAAACAAGCCCCGATAATGATAGATATAAAGGGCTCATCCGTTAAAATAGGCATTCCCTGTAGAAGCCATTCAAATAAAGAAAGGGAAAAGGATAAAGAGAAGACTCCAAAAACTGTTTTCAAGACAAATTTTAACCCTAGTATCTTATAAGCAATCCCTAATAAAACCAGGTTAATAACTAAATAGGAAAAAGAAATGGGGATAGATGTAATGAAAAAGATCAGGGCACAAAGACCACTAAGTCCTCCGGTTATAATCTCATTGGACAGAATGAATCCGTTAAAACCAAATCCATATAACAAAGTCCCGATCAGAATAAATATATAATCCTGAGTAGAGTTGTATACTTTTTTAAGAGGCTTGGTAATCATTCTCAGATAACAATATTAACGATCTTTTTAGGAACGAAAATAATTTTCTTAGGTTCCTTTCCTTGTAACCATTTTTCTGCACTTTTATGTTCTAATGCGGCAGCTTCAGCTTCTTCCTTAGTAGTATCCGCCGGAAGTTCTATATTATAACGGGCTTTACCATTGAAAGAAACAGCATACACCACCTTATCTTCTTTCAGATATTCTTCGTTATATTCCGGCCATTGAGCATCCACTACAGTAGTCGTATGTCCTGATTTATGCCACAACTCCTCCGCAGCATGTGGAGCAAAAGGAGCTAATACAATGATCAGCTGTTCCAGCACAGACCGTTTATGGCATTTCAGAGCAGTCAATTTATTTACACAAATCATAAAGGCACTGATAGAAGTATTAAATGAGAAATGTTCAATGTCATAGGTTACTTTCTTAATCAGCTTATGTAACGATTTCAGTTCTTCAGGCGTAGGTTCTTCATCAGTTACCTGCAACGTATCCGTATTACCATAGAATAATCCCCATAATTTCTTTAGGAAACGGTGTACCCCATCAATACCATTGGTATCCCAGGGTTTGGATTGTTCCAGCGGACCTAAGAACATTTCATATAAACGTAAGGTGTCCGCTCCATATTTCTCCACAATCATATCCGGATTCACCACATTATACATCGATTTGGACATCTTTTCCACAGCCCATCCACAGATATATTTACCATCTTCCAGGATAAATTTCGCTGTTTTATATTCCGGATTCCAGTTTTTAAACGCTTCTATATCCAGGATATCGTTGCTGACTATATTCACATCCACATGTAAGGAAATCACTTCATATTGGTCTTTCAGATTCAGCGATACAAAAGTATTCGTATTATTGATACGGTATACAAAGTTGGAACGTCCCTGGATCATTCCCTGATTGATTAGCTTGCAGAAAGGTTCTTCTTCACAAACAACCCCCAGGTCATATAAGAATTTATTCCAGAAACGACTATAAATCAGGTGTCCGGTTGCATGTTCGGTACCACCGATATACAGATCTACATTTCTCCAGTACTTATTCGCTTTTCTGGATACTAATTCTGTTTCATTGTTCGGATCCATATAGTGCAGGTAATAGGCAGATGAACCGGCAAATCCCGGCATCGTACAAAGTTCCAGCGGAAAAATAGTCTGATGATCTATTTTAGAAGTTTCTACCACTTGACCTTGTACGGTGTCCCATGCCCAGTTAGTCGCTCTTCCTAAAGGAGGTTCCCCGGTTTCCGTAGGCAGGAACTTATCCACTTCCGGTAATTCCAGCGGAAGTTTGTTCAACGGTAACATTTGTGGTAAGCCATCTGCATTATGATATACCGGAAAAGGCTCTCCCCAATAGCGTTGACGACTGAAAATAGCGTCTCGTAAACGGTAGTTAATTTTAATTTTTCCTAATCCTTTTTCCTCAATATAGGCTTTTGTTTTAGCAATAGCCTCCCGGACTTCCAGGCCATTCAGTACTAATCCACTGGAAATCCCTTTTCCTGGTTGGGGAGAATTAGTCATTTTTCCTTCTTTAGCATCGTAACTTTCTTCAGAAACATCACAGCCTTCAATCAATGGAATGATCGGCAAATTAAAATGTCTGGCAAAAGCATAGTCCCGGCTGTCATGTCCCGGTACCGCCATAATAGCACCTGTTCCGTAACCTGCCAGTACATAATCACTGATCCATACCGGAATAGCTTCCTGAGTCAATGGATTGATCGCATACGAACCCGAGAATACACCGATAACTTTTTTATCAGTTATACGTTCACGCTCTGTTCTTTTTTTTGTCATCTCTAGATATTGCTTTACTTCCGCTTTTTGTTCCGGAGTAGTCAATGCACTCACTAATTCACTTTCCGGAGCCAACACCATAAAAGTAACACCGAAAATAGTATCCGCACGTGTAGTAAAGATCGTGAAAGTCAGGTCCGAATCTTTTACGTGGAATTCTATCTCAGCACCTTCACTACGTCCGATCCAGTTCCGTTGGGTTTCTTTCAGGGAATCCGTCCAGTCAATTGTATCTAATCCATCAAGTAAACGTTGTGCATAAGCAGAAACACGCAGACACCATTGGCGCATCATCCGTTGTTCTACCGGATAACCCCCCCGTTCAGAGACCCCGTTCACTACTTCATCATTGGCTAAAACCGTTCCCAGAGTAGGACACCAATTAACCATCGTATCTCCCAGGTAAGCAATCCGGTAATTCAACAAGATCTCCTGTTGTTCCTTATTATTTTTCGCTTTCCATTCTTCAGCGGTAAAAGAGAGTTCTTCCCCACAGGCTACATTCAACCCCTCTGTTCCTCTTTGTTCAAAAGCCTCAACTAATTTTTCGATAGGCATAGCCTTATTTTCATCATAGCAATAGAAACTGTTGAACATTTGAATAAATGTCCATTGAGTCCAGCGGTAATAGTCAGAATTACAGGTACGTACTTCACGGCTCCAGTCATAGGAAAATCCAATTTTATTCAACTGTTCCCGATAACGCTGAATATTGTTTTTAGTGGTGATTTCCGGATGTTGACCTGTCTGGATAGCATATTGTTCGGCAGGCAGTCCATAGGCATCATATCCCATCGGATGTAATACATTGAAACCCCTTAATCGTTTGAAACGGGAATAAATATCAGAAGCTATATATCCTAACGGATGGCCGACATGTAAGCCTGCCCCTGAAGGATACGGAAACATATCCAGTACATAAAACTTAGGTTTAGCCGGATCTTCTGTTACTTTATAAACATTATTCTCTACCCAATATTTCTGCCATTTTTTTTCTATGGCACCGAACTTATACTCCATATGCTCTGTATGTATTGTCTTTAATTAGTCTGTTATAAAAGTAAAATCTATTATTTTTTTGATTTACTGTACAAAAATACGAATAAATGGTGAAACTTGGTTGAGTTGCCGAGAAAGTACCGGTTACTTTACCAGAATTAATTTCTTCTGTGTAGGTAACTAATCCTTTTGAACAGGTAAGTAATTTGTTTCTATATCACTACTAAGACATTTAACCCGGGTGTAATATTTATTCAACCATGGTGTAATTAGTATTCAACCATGGTTGAATACTAATTACACCATGGTTGAATGAGTTAGTAGTGTTTTATTTCTTTTTTAGTGGACTGCTGCCATGGAGTTAGCTGTCTTGTGAAAACAATTTATTCTGTCCGTATGGATGGGAAAACAATCGCTGTTAGGAACAGGAAACCTTTCCCGGAAAACAACATTTAGGAATTCTTAAAAAAGAAAGTTGAAGGAAAACTTTTTTTTAAAAACCGCAGAACTTGTACCTTTGTATGAGGTAGTAAATTTAACAAATGAAAAACTGTGGTAAAACCTATTGTTGAAACTCCTTTAATGAAGCAATATTTCGACATCAAGTCGAAATATCCTGACGCAATCCTGTTGTTCCGTGTAGGTGATTTTTATGAAATGTATGGTGAAGATGCTGTCATAGGAGCAGAGATTGTAGGCATTGTACAGACTAAGAAAGCGAACGGGCCGGGACAGTTTATTGAAATGGCCGGTTTTCCTCATCATGCGTTAGATACCTATCTTCCTAAATTGGTACAGGCTGGTAAACGGGTAGCTATTTGTGACCAGTTGGAAGATCTAAAAATGACTAAAAAGCTGGTTAAACGTGGCGTCACTAAATTGGTTACTCCAGATGTTTCTATTAATGATACTATATTAAATCATAAAGAAAATAATTTTTTTGCTTTCGTACATTTCCATAAAACCATGTGCGAAATTGCTTTTCTGGATATTTCCACCGATGAATTCCTGACAGCGGAAGGTACGGTGAATTATATAGATAAATTACTGAATAATTTTTCTCCGAAAGAAATATTGATCGAGAGGAACAACCGGAAACTGTTTGAAGAACACTTCGGTTCCCGCTTTTTTACCTTTGAACTGGAAGATTGGGTGTTTACAGCAGATGCGGCCCACGATCGTTTGTTAAAACATTTCGAAACCAAAAACCTGAAAGGCTTTGGTATTTAACATCTCAAACTGGGAATTATTGCTTCGGGAGCTATTTTACATTACTTAGATATTACTCAGAATACCCAGGTGTCGTATGTCACCTGCCTTTCCCGTATAGAAGAAGACCGGTATGTCCGCCTGGATAAATTTACTGTCCGCAGCCTTGAATTGGTCGGAACTATGAATGAAGATGGCATCAGTCTGTTGGACGTAATAGATAAAACCATTTCCCCTATGAGTTCCCGTATGCTAAGGCGTTGGGTACTTTTTCCTTTGAAAGATGTCCGTCCCATCAGGGAACGGCAGGATGTAGTGGAATATTTTTTCCGTCATCCGGACATGAAAGAACTATTGGAAGCCCGTCTGGCACAGATCGGAGATCTGGAACGTATTATTTCCAAAGTAGCCGTGGGCAGGGTTTCTCCCCGTGAAGTGGTTCAGCTAAAGGTAGCACTACGGGATATTCAGCCTATTAAAGAGTCATGTCTACATAGTGGTGAACCCAGTTTATGTCTGATCGGAGAACAGTTGAATGCCTGTTCTATTATATGTGAACGGATAGAAAAGGAAATTAATCTGAACCCACCTGTTTTATTGAATAAAGGCAATGTAATTGCTTCCGGAGTGAATGAAGAGCTGGATGAATTGCGGGCTATTGCTTTTTCAGGAAAGGATTACCTGTTACAGGTTCAGCAACGGGAAATCGAAAAGACAGGTATTTCCAGCCTTAAAATTGCTTTTAATAATGTATTTGGGTATTATATTGAAGTCAGGAATACCCACAAGGATAAAGTGCCGCCGGAATGGATACGGAAACAAACGCTTGTGAATGCGGAGCGTTACATTACGGAAGAACTGAAGGAATATGAAGAAAAGATACTGGGCGCCGAAGAGAAGATCCTGGGTCTGGAAGGACGTCTGTTCAATGATCTGGTGTTATGTCTGATGGATTATATTGCTCCGGTGTAGACCAATGCGAATCTGATCGGACGTCTGGATTGCCTGTTATCTTTTGCGAAAGTGGCCCAGGGTAATAAATACATCCGTCCCGTAATAGATGAAAGTAATGTAATCGACATTAAAGCCGGACGTCATCCGGTGATTGAAAAACAATTGCCGTTAGGAGAGCCTTATGTGGCCAATGATGTCTATCTGGATGGTGAGAAACAGCAGATCATTATGATTACAGGGCCTAATATGGCCGGTAAGTCTGCTTTGTTACGACAGAGTTTGCTACTCATTACCATGAATTAAATGAGATGGAATATTCCTTTAAACGGATCAGAAATTACAATGTGTCCGTTAAGGAGGTAAATAATAAGGTGATTTTCCTGCGTAAATTAGTACCGGGTGGGAGCGAACATAGTTTTGGTATTCATGTAGCTAAAATGGCAGGAATGCCCAAAAGTATTGTGAAACGTTCCCATGAAATACTGAAACAATTGGAAAACGAGAACCGGCAGGATGGAATCAGCAGTAAACCTGTTAAAAATATAGCTTCTGCGGCAGAGGGCTACCAGTTAAATTTCTTTCAGTTGGATGATCCGGTTTTAAGCCGGGTAAGGGATGAAATAAAGCATATGGATGTCAATAATCTAACTCCCCTGGAGGCGCTGAATAAATTGAATGAAATCAAAAAAATAATTACCGGAAAATAATCCTTTTTTATTTCCTTTCCGGATTTGTGATCAGTCACGTTCGAAATCTACTATATATTTAAAGCTATTGTGTGCTATTCCAGGAGTGATCTATGTAATTAACGTGGGACATACATCCTGTAGCCGGGATGAAATTTCCTGCCCCTTTAGCTCAGGAGGAGATGCATAATTCTATCTTTTTAACCCCTGGCATAGACCCAGTCGTGGTCGGAAGATTTTATTTCCTCTTTAATGACCTCAAAAACAGTAGATTTATCTCCCCTCTTGAGAGGGGCAGGGG
>JAJQFE010000077.1 GCA_021201295.1 Tannerellaceae bacterium
TTAAAACATTCATATGATGTTCAATAAATCAACGGACATCATGCGGATAATCATAATAAGAAAATATCCTGGACCACATTTTTTGCATCTTCCGGAGATGGAAGATAAGTTTGAGAAAAACGGACTAACCGGGGAAAGTAAATCCTATAGATCTCCGAATATTCCTCTCTTTTGTTCTTCTCTGCTTTCATCTCTCCGGGTTGTTTTGAGTCAGTCATGCTTCTCGGCAAATATAAAAAGATAAAGCATTATTTCACGGAAGAACAGGAGAAATTTAATCATATATTCTCTGCCTGATGGAGAATTTTAGTGGAAGGGGATCTCCGGAAATCTCCTTCGACCACTAAAAGACGTTTATATTTCTTTCCTAATCTTCCAACCATGACTGACCACAGATCCGGACAATAAACAGGCAGGAAGTATATCTTCCCTTCAGCTAAAAATTCAGAATCGGATTTTATTATCTATCGTCAGGAGGTTCTTTACGATATGCGCCCACTCTTTCAAATCCTTATCTGTCCACTTCCCATAGGGATTGGTAATCGTGGTGAGCATCGAGCAGGATTCATCTTTACCGAATACGGACCAGGCAGCCCAGCTAATCTGGTTCGCATTCATCCATTGTACCCACGTATTCCAGGAATCCGTATTGATAGGTCCGTCTCCCGAGGCTTCCATACCGGCACATTCGGAGACAAACAACGGAAGTCCTTTAGAGAGTGCATAGTCTGCCCGGTCCCGCAATTCCTTTTTATGTGTAGCAGCATAAAAATGCAGGGAATAGACTAAGTTATTAAATCCGGTAATCGGATCATCTGCCACGATATGTACATCCTGGTCCCAGTGAGGAGAACCGACAATAATAATATTATCCGGATCAATCGCACGGATCGTTCGGATCACCTCTGTGGAATAGGCTTTTACCTCTTGCCAGGTTTCATGGTCCGGTTCATTGTAGATCTCATAGATCACATTCGGATAGTCTTTATAGCGGGTAGCCATTTCCGCAAAGAAGGCTTTGGCCTCTGTTGTATAGATATCATGGCTGTGCCAGTCGATGATCACATATACCCCTTTTTCTATCGCTGCCTCTACGACAGTAGAGACGCAACGCATAGCTAATTCACGATTATCCAGATAGCTGCCTTCCGGTCCTACTCCAATGGCGGCACGAAGCAACGTGGCATGCCAGTCATCTACTAAAATATCAATCGCATTCCGGTTGTAATAGTCTGACCACCAGTTGTGCCATCCGAAGCTGACCCCACGCAGGACGGCCACTTCCCCGTTCTCTCCTACCAGGTGTGTTCCTTTCACAGATAACTTTCCATATTTTTCCACTACGGTTTCTGCGGAAACACGGGTCTGTCCGGACAGAAACAGACTCACTATCATAAGCAATAAAAAGGCTGATGTTGATTTTACTCTATACATATTATTCTTTGTTAGTTGTTCAATTCTTTTTAAATACACGATATGAATGAGGAGGCAGCGTGATCCGGAACACATTCGTTTTATCTTCCGGCTTCAGATGCCATACCCGTTGTGGCTGAACGTCCGTCCGTTTTTCTATTTTTGCATCTGTCAGTATATCTGTGATCTGATCTATGTTTGCATTGGCATAGAGTTGTATGGTAACCGGTTGATCGAGAAATGATTCTACAATAAATGTATCATTATCATACAAAAACAGGCTCACTTTCGCCGGAGCGTCCAGACGCAGGTCCAGATCTTTACTAGCTACTCTACGGATCATATTCAATACCTCTGCCGGCAAATCATACAGATTTCCAAAATCATCCGGAATGGTAAGTACATACATATACCCGTTGGAATACTGGGATTTCAACAACATAGGATATCCACTGACTCCGTTTTTCAGAGGACGCCCTGCCCCGATGATCTCCCAGGAATCATTCGTCTGGTAACGTACCTGTGGGATCAGGATATCTTTTTCTGTCTGGCCGAATGCACCAAAATCATTTACCAGCGCTTTCAGGTCGGAGGCCCGCAACTCTGCAATGTCGGCGATCTTCTCCGGGATCGCTTTCAGCAGACTACTGGTGATGATCACATCCCCTCCTTTCTGAAGTTGTTTCTTTATTTTGCTGATAATATCCGGATCATATTTCGCCTGTTCGGTTAACAGGACAACCTGTTGGTCGGTCGGAAACTCCGGATGCATATCCATGAGTAATCCGATCATACCCAGGTAATTTTGCAGGAAATCATCTCCCAGGGAATGAAAAGGTTTATAGGATTTGATCCCCACCGGATTTTCCAGCAGGTGAACAAATTCATCAATCTTTTCAAAGGTAACACCCGCTACCCGTGCCATTGTGGTAGGGATAACCCTATTTCCGTTAGCCATCCGGACCGGTTGCATCATCTGATCATAATCAAAGCTGGTGTTTTGTCCCTGCCAGGGAGTACGATGGATCTCCGGTTGCAGGGTCACTTCTAACAATTGGTGGTAAGCAAACAGGGCGATCTCATGGGCTTTGGCAAACATCGTCAGCCAGAGTTGTTCGGCATAGCGGTCCATCCCCATATGGGAACCTCCGGCATCCACCCAGCCCCCCGTAATTATGTCCGGGACGGAGATTCTCAAAATAACGTACAATATTATAACTGAGATAATTCTGTAAATGCTGGTCGGAAGAGGGATCGCGGGTTTCTGTTCCGCTCCATATCCCGTCAAAGATCCGGGGTCCACTGCTCAGGTCAAATCCTAATCCCTGGAAATGATCGTACCAGTTCGGATATTTGATAATAATCTTTACATTAGGGTTAATCTTTTTGGACGGTTTGATAACCAGATCCATACCGGCTTTTGTCATTAGCTCCGTGCGATATGCTGTCCAGCTTTTATTTCCTTTTGCTTTAATCTCTATATCGGATTTACAACTGGTAAAAAAGAAATCATCCAGAATAAAATCGTCAAAATAGCGGGCGGTATGTTCCGCGATTTCCTGTATCAGTTTCCGGTGTTCCGGATCGGAATAGCAGAACGTTTCAAAATCGTTGGATTCATCAATGGTATAGGTAATCCCTCCACCTACTTCCACTCCTTTGTCCTGAAAATATTTTTTGGCCTGCTCCAGGGTTTTACCCGGCACGATCAACAGATCCCGGTGGGTTTTCAGATAGATCTTATCCACTTTTACCTGGGAGGAGATCACCTGCCAGGTGGAGTCCAGCCAGTGAAGATCTTTCATTTTCTCTACTTCATAGGCGCGTGTATACACGGATACTTTAAAACTTTTATAATGGCCGGCGTGCAGACGTGTAGTGGCTCCGGCTATAAAGAACGTAATGAGAATCAAATAATGTAGTCGTTTCATAAACAGATATGTTTTCAGGTATTTATATTTTACCGGATCCGGGTATAGATTTCAAAACCCATCCGGCTGTTATGGTAAGGACATTTCCACATGCTGGCTTTAGGGGCCCGGATTACGGGAGTGCCATCTTTACGTACCGTCTTATACCACTCTCCATATTCATAATCAATCAGATGGAGCCGGATCCAGGTCCATGTTTTCCAGGCAGCATCCATATACCGTTCTTCACCGGTTATCTGCCAGGCATTCACAAAAGCAACCACTGATTCAGCCTGTGGCCACCATTCCCGGTCTTTTTGTATATGGTCTCCTTCTTTTTCATATAACATAGACCCGTCGTCATTCCATCCTTCTTTCATTTGTGTATCTACCAGGCGGATAGCGATCCGTTCTGTTTCGTGAAGAAGTTCTTTCTCTCCCAGCACCTCCGCGGCTTCCGTCAGTAACCAGGACAGTTCCATATCATGACCATACGAATCGATCTGTTCCAGATTCTGCCAGTCACGGGTCAGGAATAATTTCTCATGCCAGGTATCCGAATCGATAATCTTATCTGTAAAGACATGGATCATTTCCCGTAGCTGCTTTTTCAGGTGGTTATCCGGCCATACACGGTATAAGGTGGAATAGGCTTCCAGGACATGTAAATGGGTATTCATGGTTTTAGGTGCTATTCCTTTCCCGTCATATCCAAACCGTTCCGGGGGCTGCCAGTCACGGGTAAAAGATTCTATATAGCCACCATATCCGGGATCATAGGCATAGGTCTCCAGTGTCCGGAACAGTTCAACCGCCTGGTCTAAGCTTTGCTGGTTGCCCGTTGCCCGGTAATGTTCCGCCAACCCATAGATCGCATAGGCGATCCCATACGTCTGCTTTTCCACATTCGCCGGTGTTCCATCCGCCTGTACACTCCAATAGGATCCTCCATACTCCGGATCGATAAAATGGTCCAGGAAATAATGCTGTGCCCGGTCGGCCATGGTCTTATAGGCTTCTTCGCCAAATAACCGGTACGCTACAGAAAAAGTCCATAAAATACGGGCATTCAGTACGCCTCCTTTTTCCGCATCCGGAACGGGAGTACCATCATAACTGAGCTGCCCATAGAATCCACCGGACGGGTCCGGGGCATAGGTCATCCAGAAGGGAAGGATGTTTTGAGTGAGATCTGTTACGATCTCACTCTTTAACACCTCTGTATTCATGGGCTTTTCCTGTTCTTTACAACCGGGGAAAAGACATATACATAGTAGCCAGAAGGCGATATACCGTGGTTTCATATTCTCATAAACTGTTTGCAGCAAAGCTACTAAATTTTATCTTACTGGTCAGATAATAATTGTTGAGCAGCCAGTACTAAGAACATATAATGTGAAGAACCTCCTCCCATTACGTACTCCACCTGTTGCCACAGGTAAGGGAACACCAATAGTTCAGGGAAATCCGGACGGATCAGTGCGGTTCCCGAAACCACTCCTCCCGGAATATACGACCAGTCTGCCCGGTTCAGGCCATAGCCTACGGTAGCAGAGACTGCTCCTACTCCCGATGCAAACGAAGAGGTGTTAGATCCCGGATGGCAACCCAATATAAAGTTCAGGGCATTGTAGATAAACTCATCCCCAAAAATATCCGGATAAGCCGTATGCAGGAAGTAGTGTCTGTATCCAAACGCCTGGATATCCCATCCGGCTCCCCAGATGTGCGGGCGGTAAGGAATACCGTAAGGAGTTTCTGCTCCTTCTTTTGCCAACTGGTCTTTAAATCTGGCCAGTGCTCCCCGTACTGCTTTAGAGAATTTCGCATCATTCATCGCTTTCTCAGCACGTCCCAGATACCAACCTACCTGTGAAATATTTTTTACAATATAGTCTGTTTCCGCTAGCAGATGGTCTTTATACTTTTTCTCTCCTGTGGTCAGGAATAGCTCTACGGCTGCATGGATCTTGGCAGAACGGGCCCGGTCTGTGACTTTAGTCACTTCAAACAATCCACGGGCTGCCTCTAATGACTGCACACTTAGGGTGTCATTGAATCCTTTCAGCACGCGTGCAGCAGCAGCCAAATGAGCCGCTGTGGAGAGTTCGCGCGGAGGATTGTCTTCTGTAAATACCCAGCGGTCATCTTCATTTCCGATGATACCATCTGTCATGGCAGACGCATCCCCCAGCAACACATAATCGCGCAGATTATTGGTGATGATCCCCCGGTACAGGCGACCCAGCGCCCGGTAACCACCGACTACGGTTAATGCCCCGTTTTCGACCTGTTGGAGTAAATCGGCCTTTCCATCTGGCTGGTGGATCTCGGTCACCCGGTTGATCTGGTCGATGGCAGTCGCATCGTAATCTACCTTGAACGATTCATAGGCTAAAGCCAGAATATAGGTTTCACCGCTTTGGGATTCTATCCGCAGGTCAAAGTCACCTGCATCATGCCAGCCCCCGATATTCAGTCCCGGCATGACATCTCCCGGATTATATTTTGTCATGGTGGAAGGTCCCTGCACATAGCCGTCTATATGGTTGAAACTAACCGGAGCCATCCGGGCATCATCCTGATGGCAAAGGTCATGCCATACCCTGTACTTTTCATTGACACGCATATGGCACATCTGTACCGGCAGGAAGTATTCCAGCGTCGGTTGCCAGACACCCCGGTCATAGATATCTTTCGCAATACGGAAAATAGAAGAGGTGGAATTTCCATACCGTACCTGGTAAAGTCCTTCTTCCTTTATATTGGTAAAATCAAATTTGATATAATTATAACGCAGGAATTGTCCCCATTCTTCTCCGGAAGCCGTCAATTTTACCTCTTTGCCGTTTTCTGTGATCTTATATAAAGAAACCGTTTCTCTTTTACTGTCTCTTTTGTCTAATTCAATAATAGCCGTCTTGGTCTGGGCCGGATGATAGCCTACCTGGGAAGTCTGAACAACCGGTGTATAGACCCAATCCGGAACCACGTTCGGAGTAATAACCCATTTCACGGCTCCGGTGGTGGCACCTGCCGGTATTTCACTGCGTACGACAAACCAGCCGTTGTTGTGGTTCATCCGTCCGTCATACAACTTCAGGGCTGTCCCTTTCGACTCAATGGTAAACTTACGGTAAGGATCATTGGGCAACACGGTAAACCGTTGACCCGTTGCATAGGGTTTGGCCACTATATCATCTGCAATGATGGGGCTATATCCTTCTCCTGCCAGTTGGGCAACGGAAGCCTGTCCATCCGGGTTAAAATTCCCGATATGGTTATGGTTGGGATGCTGGCACAGGGTAGGTTCGTTGGGTTGTTTCGGGAAAATACCGCTTTTTCCGTCCATGATCCAGGGCTGGTTAAACATTTCACCGGGGAATAATTCAAAGTTAAATCCTACCTTGCCGACAAATTCCTGCGGAATAGGCCGGTCCAGGTCCACGGTTACCACCACGGATCCTCCTTCACCTTTTACAGTAACGGTATAGTTGAACTGTAGATCCGGATAGATCATCGGATTAAAGCCTGTCAGATGACGGGAAGAATCCGGATAACTCATAAAGGCGGTAATGGAGTTGTTCGCTGCATTTACTTCCCGGTCCCGCTGAACGGGTACAGGTTGCCATTGCCCGGGGGTAGGTTCCAGCCGGATATCTCCGTTCGTACCCAGGCGTTTCCCATGCATAATGATGGAAACTCCTCCCTGGTGGCCTTCGGGATAGATATCATCAAATGCCATGACATCAATTCCCTGATTCTGAAAATAACCGACCGAATTCAACTTAAATTGCTGGGCTATCCCCGGAAGGATAGCCAATAACATGCAAAAAAGTGTTAGCAATGTTTTCTTATTCATATCATATATAGTATTAATTAATTTCCTTTTTTAATATCCCGGGTTCTGATTTTCAGGTCCGATCTCCCTGTTGGTAATAATTTCCAGATAAGGGATCGGATAGAGTTCATGATACGACTGATATTCAAACTGCCGGTTGGTGATCCCTTTTCCGATAGGATACTCACAATCCAGGAACTCTTTCGCCATGCCGCTACGGGTCAGATCATACCAGAAAGAATATTCCGCCATAAATTCATGCCGGCGTTCAATGGTCAGTGCCACTTTCCAGGCATCGGAGGTATATCCTTTTTCAGACCGGTACCGGGTATAAAATTCCCGGGCATCCGGAGCCTGAACCGGTTCTACTTTTAGGTCAAACGGGAAATCTGCCGGTTGGAATATGGTATGTTCCAATCCGCCCCATGCCCAGTTACGAATCTGCTGGATATAAGACCAGCCATCTCCGCCGGTTTCAAACAGGCATTCTGCATAATTCAACAGAACGGCTGCATACCGTACCCAGATAGCAGACTGTGGATTAAACACCACCTCTTCCGATCCCGGGCGACGTTTCCAGAGTTTCAAAGAATAATTATTCGGCATATTATCTGCGGTCCTGAACTGGTCATCTGTAATCATTTCTCCGGTATAAGGATGCCTCTGTCCCCGTTGTACCACGGAATATTCCAATCTCCTGTCCCCTGGTTCAAAAGACTCACAAAATTCATACGAAATGAAAAGGGAGCCCCATCCGTCCAGGTCCGGACTGGCTGTCAAATACGCAGGCCACCATAAAGCGTCATGCACACCGTCAGCTCCCCAATTCAGATTAGAGAAGCGGGGATAACCAATCTCCCACACACTTTCTTTTCCCCGGTAATAACCTTCCCGGTGTATAAGTGCATAACATTCTTCCAATCCATACACGCCGCTATCAATGATACTTTTTAATTCCCTGGCAGCATCTGCAAACTGTTGATTGTACATATAAGCCTGTGCCAGGTAGTTTTTTACCATCCCTTTGGTGATCCTTCCATATTCTCCTTTCCAGGGTTTCCAGTCCAGAATCCTCTCTGCATAGGTAAAATCTTCAATAATCAGGTCCCAGGTTTCCTCCACAGATTCTGCCCGTGGCTTATAAGGAGAATCCATATACGTATCTCCTTCCAGAAGCATGGGTAGACGGCCGAAATTCTGCGCCAGATAGCTATAGAAAAAACCACGGATGGCACGTGTCTGGGCAATAATAATTTCCCGTGTATCTGCTTCTTCAAAGATATCATCTTCTACATTTGAAAGATTAACCAGAAACCGGTTGGTCCGGTCTATGACCTTATAACATTGTTTCCAGCTATCTTTAAACATATCCTTATCCGGCCGCCAGGCATGCCGGGTAAATTCCGCATCCCATCCACTGGCCTGAGCATCCAGAGTCGGATGATTGGAAAAAGCTAACTGTGGTTTAATATTCCAGCTTTTCTGAACATCCGTACCAGCACTCCATTCCGGATAAAAAAGATCATAAATTCCATTTAACCCCTGAATGATGGCTTCTTCATTTGAAAACAGCACTTCCGGTTCCAGTATATTATAATGATCAATCTGCAAAAAACTGTCTGCACAGGAGAAACATCCGGCAACGCTTAATAGCACAATTAAATTAATATATTTTTTTCATACTTCTCAATATTTATTTATAATGAATGTTAACACTTAAAAACCGATCCGTAATCCCATGGTATAGGTACGCGGAAATGGATAACGTCCCCGATCAAATCCGGTTTGCAGTACATTCGATTCACCGATCTCCGGATCTCCTGCCGGATAGTTGAAAATGGTAAATACATTTTCCACACTGGCGAAGACTCGTAATCCTTCCATATTCAGAGGTTTTACCCATTCTGAAGGAAACGTGTAACCTATCTGAATATTCTGAAGTTTGAAATAATCTCCATTCAGGATATAGGCATCGGAAACCCGTGAATTATGGTTCGGGTCTTCCCGGGTTAACCGGGGATATTTATTATCGGATCCATTCCATGCATTCTGTGCATAGTCACGTAAAATACTGAAATAGCCGCTATCCGCACCCCCTATATTGGTCAGGTTACGATAGGAATAAGATAAAATATCCTGACCGCATACCCCGTACATATTCAGATTCAGATCCCAGTTTTTATATCCTAACGTGAAGTTCAGTCCATACATTAATTTCGGATAACCGTTACCGATGATTTCACGGTCCAGGTCATCAATCGTACCGTCACCATTCAGATCTTTATATCTGAAATCTCCGGGAACGGCATCCTGATACAGCCCGCTTTCTATGCCTTTTTCAACGGCAATCCGGTTGAGTGCATCAATTTCCTCCTGTGTCTGGAAAATGCCATCTACACGCCATCCGTAAAAAGAGCTGACCGGAGATCCATTACGGGTCAGGGAGTACTGGCCCCAGTTGGCACCATCTGCCACATCCCCACTGAAATAGATATCATCCCCTACTTCAATGGCTTTATTCCGGATAGCGGTTCCGTTAACATGGACAGACATATACCAGTCCTTCCAGGTTTTCTGATAACCTACGACAAACTCAAATCCGGTATTACGGATATGTCCGGCGTTGGTATACACACTGCCATATCCTGTGGAGGGCCGTATGGAGCGGTAAAGTAACAGGTCTTTGACATCTCTCCGGAAATAATCCATGGTAAGAGTTAATGCATTTCCCAGGACTCCTACATCCAATCCGATATTTGTCTGTTCATTGGTTTCCCACTTCAGGTTGGTATCAATCTCCCGGGTTTGTGCCAATCCGGGAGCAATGGTAAAGTCATTTGCATTGGGATTGAAAGTATAATAAGCAATTTTATAGGAATCCAACTGGTTTACTGACAAGTTAGTCGAGCGTCCGGCATTTCCGGTTTGTCCCCATCCGATCCGTAATTTCAGGTTACTGAACAGATCCAGGTTACTGATAAATTCTTCTTCACTGATCCTCCATGCCAGAGAAGCAGAAGGGAAATTTTCATACCGGTTACCAGCTCCAAAATTGGAGGACCCATCCCGGCGGATCGTGGCCGTCAACAGATACCGTTCATTAAAACCATACATCACACGTCCGAAATAAGATTGCTGCCGGTTTTCCCTACCCAGTCCACCGGTTACCCGCATTGTTCCCGGATCCGAAGTAAGTTCCAAACGGCGGATCGTTTCAGTCGGAAAGATAGAAGCAGTTCCCCATAGGTCCTGGGGTTTATACCGGGAAGCCGAATGTCCGGCCAGTAAAGTCAGGGAATGCTTTTCATCAAATGTCCGGGCATAGGTGAAATAATTTCCAGCAAGAGTTCCATATTTTGCCACTGGTTGGCAGTGAAACTATCAGTAGAACTATTTCCTAACGCTGTCCGGTCATGTTTCATACTATATCCATGATAAGAACCTGCATCAAAATTAAGTCCTCCTACGGTTTTAAACGTTAATCCTTTCAAAAGAGCTAATTCTACATAAGCACTTAACACTACCCGATTATAATAATTTCTTTCATCCCTTGTTTTGGCTACAGCAACCGGATTGTCTGCACCTTTATTATTATAGCCGTTTCCTTCCCGGGGAAAATGTCCCCACGTTCCGTCCGGATACTGTACAGGTACATGAACTAGTTTTCCACTGCCATCTACGGCCAACGTATCCATGGTCTGAATAGCAGAAGCATAATCCATAATGTTTCCGCCTCCTTCCCGTTCGGAATGGTTATAGGTAATGTTCACGCCGGTTTTAATAAAATCCTTGATATTGTGATTAATATTGGCCCGGGCGGTTAACCGTCTGTAAAAAGATTCAATAATGATCCCGTCGTTATTCATATAACTGACAGACATCATGGATTGTGTATTTTCAGAACCTCCAGAAATAGACACATTATAATTCTGCCGCAGACTGGTACGGGTCATCTCATCCTGCCAGTCTATATTATGGAGTGCAGCCGGATCTGCCCAGACCGGGTTAGGAGTAGAATTATCGTTCCGGGCTGTCTGATTGGCAGCAATCGCAGATTGTTCCGCATTGGTTACATCAATTTTTTTACTGATCATCTGTATCCCATAGTTGGCATTAAAGGTCAGGTTCACCCGGCCTTTGGCTCCCTGCTTGGTCGTGATCATAATCACCCCATTCGCACCCCGGGAACCATAAATGGCAGTCGCGGAAGCATCTTTCAGGATTTCTATGGATTCGATATCGTTTGGATTCAGGAAACTAGCACTTGTTCCGACCATAATACCGTCTACCACATACAGCGGATCTGCATCATTATTAACGGTTGCTGTGCCACGAATACGAATAGAAACGCCTCCTTCCGGATCTCCGGATGAACGGATCACCTGTACCCCGGGAGCCATCCCTTGCAGGCCTTCCTCAAAAGTAACCGGATTCCGTTTCATCAGGTCCTCGGCACTTACGGAAACAACGGAACCGGTGACATCACTTTTCTTTACCGTTCCATAGCCTACAACAACCACCTCATCTAGGGTTTCCGAATCTTCCCGTAAAACGATGGTATACTGGTTTTTTCCGGACGTAACCCTCACATCCTGCGCCAGATAACCGATATAGGTAATTTTCAAGACGGCATCTTCCGGAACGAACAATTCAAAATTCCCATCGAAATCACTGATCGTACCGATGGTCGTACCAGCGACTACAATATTGGCACCAATCACTGGTTCCCCTCTATCATCAGTCACGATTCCCCGGATGTTTCTTCCGGCCTGTTGTCTGACTTCCGGTTTACGATACAAAGCGATATGATGATCTATTACTTTATAATCCAGTTCGTTTGACTTCAGAAAAGTATCCAGCAGATCCGTGACGGATTCCTCTTTCACAGAAACGGAGACTTTTTTCTCCAGATTTACTTCTTTGATGTTATATACAAAGGTAAAATCGGATTGTTCTTCTATAGCATCCAGGACTTCCCGGATCATACCATTCTTTATCTCTAATGTTACACTATGGGTTTGTGAATAGGAAGTAGCTGCTACTCCCCAGAGACTTATACAAAGGAAAAATAAGGTGGTTTTCATAATTCTTATGGTCCTTTCCCAATTAACTGGAAAGAGTACCTCTCTCTCCTTTTGCTTTTTTGCTATACAAAAGCAATCAATACATAATTTCTTCATACATTTGTAGTGTCTAATGAATTAATGCTCCGGTAGTTGGTAGCTACCGGTAATTTAAATGATCTCAGTATTAGATTTGAACAGGATTGAGGATGTTGGTAGCATTCTCAATCCTTTTTGCGATAATAGGTCAGGATGTGTCCATGGGTCATTAGATTTTAAGGTGAATACTGTGGATAAACTTTATCTGATATAGAAAGTGCCTTCTTCTTTTTGGTATGTGTAGTGAGCCGGAATCTGTAGAATGGAAAGAATTTCCTCCAGACTTTCCTGTTGAGTGAAACGGGCATTCAACCGCATGTTCCTGACCGTATCGGATTGAATATAAATCTTAACCCCGAATGCTCTTTCCAACAGATGGGCAATCTCTTCCATGGTCTGGTCCTCAAAATGGAAGTGGTGAGTAACCCAGGAAGAATAGGTTTGCGCACTCACCTTCTTCACTTCCAGCAACTGGCTTTTCCGGTTAAAGACTGCCTGTTGGTTCATACGTAAGATATGGTCAGCCACAGAGGTATGGTTCTTTCCCAAAAACAAGGCAACAGAACCATCCAGCAAAGTCGTTTCCACATAATCCGAATCCGGATCTGCCCATACATTAAAAAGAGTGCCTAATACCTGGATACGCATTCCTTCCACATTGACAATAAAAGGGTGGTCTATATTTTCTGTTACTTGAAAAAGTCCTTCTCCACTAAACTCTACAGCACGCTCATTTCCTGTAAATACCTGGGGATAGTGGATTGTTGATGAACCATTTAACCAGACAATACTACTATTCGGTAGTATCAGCCGGGTCTTTGTGCCAGGTACAGCCACTACTTCCAAATAGGAAATCCGTTTTTTGTTCTCTTTTTTTACTTCCATTAAAAATAAAAAAAGAGTTGGTTATCACTAAAAGGACAGAAGCCGCAACAGCCACATACTTCCAGTACGGAGAACGGCTGATCTGTAAAACCTCCTCACCTGAAATCCGACTCCGGATACTTTCATATACTTTATCCGCCTCAGAATCCACATTCCTGAATCTAATATGTTCTATATATTTTTTTATTTTTGAATCTTCGATAAATGCCATTTTATTTCCGGTCTTTATTATATAGAGCACATATAGTAGGAAAAACCCTAATAAGAAAGATATTTTTTTGTAAATTCTTTTTTTCTTTTATCTTTGTCCATAACACACTTTGTTAAGTCTATTTTTCAAAATGCCTAAATCTGAAATACATCCATCTACAAAAGGACAAGCCTGGCTCCGGAAAATCGCAGCAGGAGATGAACATGCTTTCAGGTCGTTATTTAATACTTATTATCAAAGATTATTTCATCTGGCTCTGTTTTACTTAAAATCCAAAGAATTAAGCGAGGAAGCCGTATCGGACGTTTTCTACATCATCTGGAAAAGAAAAGAAGCTTTAACGGATATCCAGGATATTGAAAAGTATCTCTACACTTCTATGAAACATCAGTGTCTACATTACATACGGAAAAATACCTCTGATCTTTCCGAAACTTTAGAACTATATAATATAGAATACCTTTCGGATGAACAAACCCCGGAACTAAACCTAATGGATCAGGAATACAGGGAACTTGTTCAGGAAGCCATCTTTTCCTTACCGGAAAAATGCAGGGAAGTTTTCCGGCTGGAATTGAGTGATAAACTCAAGCAAAAAGAAATTGCTGATTTACTGGATATTTCCATAAAAACAGTAGAAGCGCATATCGCTACTGCTTATAAACGCATCGGGGAATATGTAAATAAGAAATATAACAAACCGGATAAGAAAAAGATAAAACTTTTTTCTCTTTTTACTTTCCTGCCTCTTATTTTCCTTTTAATCAGCAATCTATTAAATATACCCTGTTTATGGTATTTTCTAAAACTTAAACCTACCCTATCTTTGTTGTATCAAAAAAATCATAGGATTCAGATTAACTAATTAAAATAAGAAAATAAAATGGCAAAGATTGCGAAAAAACTAACAGACTTAGTAGGAAATACTCCCCTGCTGGAACTTTCCAACTATAATGCAAGTAAAGACCTGAAAGCAACGCTGATTGCAAAACTGGAATATTTCAATCCGGCAGGAAGCGTAAAAGACCGTATCGCACTGGCTATGATCGAAGATGCGGAAGCGAAAGACATTCTTAAACCAGGTGCCACGATCATCGAACCAACCAGTGGAAACACCGGAGTAGCCCTGGCATTTGTTTCTGCCTCCAAAGGATATAAATTAATCCTTACCATGCCGGAAACCATGAGTCTGGAGCGACGCAATCTGTTGAAAGCATTGGGAGCCAATCTGGTCCTTACTCCGGGAGCAGAAGGAATGAAAGGGGCGATAGCCAAAGCCCAGGCGCTAAAAGAAGAGACTCCGGGTACTATCATTCTGCAACAGTTTGAAAACCTAGCCAACCCTGCCATACACGTAAGAACTACCGGAGAAGAGATCTGGAGAGACACGGACGGCAAAGTGGATATTTTTATGGCAGGAGTGGGTACCGGAGGTACGGTCAGCGGAGTAGGAAAAACACTGAAAGCACATAACCCGGATGTAAAGATCGTGGCTGTTGAACCCACAGATTCCCCTGTCCTTTCCGGAGGCAATCCGGGTCCCCACAAAATTCAGGGAATCGGAGCCGGTTTTATTCCTAAAACTTACAACGGGGATGTAGTGGACCAGATCATCCAGGTTCAGAATGATGACGCCATCCGTACCAGCCGGGAATTAGCCCGGAAAGAGGGTTTACTGGTAGGTATTTCTTCCGGTGCTGCTGCCTACGCTGCTACGCAACTGGCTTTACTTCCTGAAAATGCAGGTAAAACGATTGTGACCCTATTACCGGATACGGGGGAACGCTATTTATCTACTGTGTTGTATGCTTTTGAGGAATACCCGCTGTAACTAACAGACATATTATACCTACGTTAATGTCAACTCTGATCATTAAACTTCCACTGAGGTTTAATAGATCAGAGTTTTTTATATCTACTATCCACTTTTATCCCTTCCATCCATTATTTAAAAGATAAAATCCAAAGACTCACATAAAAAACTGTTTTTTTAAATAGAAAAAGAAACTTTATAAATAAATTTGCACCATCTTGGATTTTTATCGTACAGAAGCTAAAATACTATTAACTCTAACTTAATTCAAAAATGTGTTCATGAAGAAAATAACTTATCTACTGGTATGTTTATCCTTAAACATCAGCTGGGTAGTTGCACAAACTCAGGAAGTAACCGGGATAGTTATTTCTTCTGAAGACGGGGAGCCGGTAGCTGGTGCCACTGTCATAGAAAAAGGTATTACCAGAGGTACTGTCACAGACCAGGAAGGCAGATTTTCATTAACGATAACGAATCCTTCCGGGACATTAATTGTTTCCTATACAGGAATGACTACCTGGGAAATAGCAGTTCAATCTTCTCTCTTTATATTATTGAGTCCCGATATTCAGATATTAAATGAAGTGGTAATTACAGCGTTTGGATTTCGAAAGCATGAAAGAACTTTAGGATATGCAACGACTACGATTCAGGCAGAAGAACTAACCATGGCTAAACCTGCTTCAGTATTGGAAGGATTAACCGGGAAAGTAGCCGGGATGAATATTTCCGGCACAGCCTGGACAGGTGCATCCCGCACCGTACAAATCCGGGGGATTTCATCTTTTAACAAGAACTAACCTCTTTATATTGTAGATGGTATTCCTATTACTAATCAGGAAGCCGGATATATGGAAGTTGATTTCGGGAGCACAGTTAATGATATGAACCCGAAAGATATAGAATCCGTCACCATTCTGAAAGGAGCTTCCGCAACTGCTTTATATGGTTCCCGGGCAGCTAACGGAGTGGTTATGATCCAGACAAAAAATGCCGGCAAAGAAAAACTAAGCATTACGTATGACGGTGCTTTTATGGCTTCAAGTGTACTACGGGTCATGCAGACCCAGGATCTTTTCGGTCAGGGATGGGGCAGTTGGTCCAGAAGTGCAAATGGTTCCTGGGGACCTCGCCTGGATGGTACTCTCAGAGAATGGGGTTCGAATCAATTAAATGAATCCATGGTAAAGCCTTTTAGCTATGTAAAGAATAATTTACGGGATTTTTATCAAACAGGACTGGAAACCAACAACGGGTTAATGCTACGCTATGGAGATGAACACATCGGCATTATTACTTCGTATAGCCATTTACATAATAACGGGATATTGCCTGAAAATGCAGATCTTTATAAAAAACATACTTTTTCCTTACGTGGTTATATCCGAACCGGGAAATTACAAGTTGAAGCCTCTGTAAATTATATCCATAAAGATATCCAACGGATAGGTGGAATTGAAATGGAGTTGTTACAACACGGAGTTGATATAAGTTTTGCACAGATGAAAGACTATACGGACACACGGTATAATCTGGATAATTACTATTCCTACTCTACCTCTAATCCTTACTGGCTCATCAGTACGCCCCAAACAAATTACAAGGAAAATCACAGATTTGGAAAAGTGGAATTAGGTTATGACATGATACCAGGATTAAAATTAACCGGACGGATAGGGGCTGATTTCTTAGATTATGAAACCATTATCCGGTATCCGGCCTATCATTTTACGGAAGGTTCTTATAGCGTTCAGGGAGGTAAAATAGGAGGTAGTGGTTACTATAATGAATCCTATTATAAGAATCAGCAATTGGATGGTACTGTTTTAATGAGCGCAGATTACCAGACAGGAAACTTTTCCTTAGGAGGATTAATAGGTTGGAATTTAAATACACAGACTGCCAGTTCCGGCTATTCTGATATCAATAAATTAGATGTAGAAGGATGGTATAGCCTGGCGAATTCCTCTTCCGGTGTAAATACGGCTTCTGAAAAATGATCCCGCAGACTGATCGAAGCTTTTGCCCAGGGAGAAATAGGATATAAAAACTGGCTTTTTCTGACTCTTTCCGTAAGAAATGACTGGTCTTCTACTCTTCCCATACAGAATAACAGCTTCTTTTATGGTGGAATACATACGTCACTGATCCTTACGGAACTTTTCCCGCAACTAAAAAATTCAGGGATCAATTTTTTCAAAATCCGGGGAGCCATAGGCCAGACAGGAAATGATGCAGATGTGTATCTGACACAGAATTATTATACAACTATTACCCGGGATCCTTCTGATTATTATTATACCTGGTTACCCATAAACGGCGTAACAGGACTAACGGTCAGTAATATACTGGCAAACCCCGATCTGAAACCGGAAATGACCACTGAATATGAAGTAGGAATAACCGGTAGTTTCCTGAACAATCAAATCCGGGTAGATGTAGCCTATTATAACCGTCAGACCAAAGACCAGATCATCACAGCAGATCTGCCTCCGGAAACCGGTTATATGTCCCAAAGTAAAAATATCGGCCATATAGAAAATAAAGGGATAGAACTAAGTACTGATTTTACTTTTGTACACACTTATAACTGGAAATGGGATGTAGGGATTACGTTTGCAAGAAACCGGAGCCTGGTAAAAAAGCTTTGGGAAGATGTACAGGAATATACGATCTTCAGTCAGTTAGGTGTACAATATGTGGCAGCCGTCGGATACCCTATAGGTGTATTCACTATTCCGGCAGCCGAAAAAGTAACAGATGAAAATAGTCCTTACTATGGATATACAGTAGTGAATAATAACGGATTTATCATAGAAAGTGATACAGAAAAAGAAGTCCTGGGTTGTTCACAACCGGACTTTACCATGGGTATCAGAAGTAGTCTGAAATATAAAAATGTGCAATTCACCCTATTAGGAGACTGGCGCAAAGGAGGATATATGTATTCCGGTACAGCTTTTATTTCTCTCTATAATGGTAATTCTATTCATACGTTATTCAATGAACGAAACTCCTATATTGTACCTAATTCCGTAAAAATAGTGAACGGTGAATATGTGGAGAATAATCTGATGATCAAAACAGACCAGATCAATTACGCATTGGGCAATCCATCTTTTAATTCGGAAGTAAGAAGAGGGTATATTATTCCCAAAGACTATTTTAAAATAAGGGAAATTTCCCTTTCTTACCTGATTCCTGAAACTTATTTACAACGTATCCCTGTCACCTCCGCCTCTGTCAGCCTGGTCGGACGAAATCTGTTTCTATTCACTCCCAAAAGAAATAATTATGTAGACCCGAAGCCAGTAACCTCGGAGACGACATTCTTACCGAGTTTGGAGAAACAACCGGATTAAGTTCTACCCGGAATTATGGATTGGCTATTAAATTATCTTTTTGACTTATGATGAAACTACCGACGAAAATATATCCTCTTATTAAGGTGACAACCTTCCTTGTGATGGTACTGTTTCCCTTGAATAGTTGTAAAGATTATCTCGACATAAACAAAAATCCCAACTATCCCACCTCCGCAACTCTTGAAACATTATTGGCATCTGTCAGTACTACTACTATTTCTGCCATAGGCTATAGTGGATACGTGATCGGTAGTATGTGGATGCAGTATACCACATAGGGAAATACCGGAAGCATCTACCATTCTCTGGTAAATTACAGTTTGAATACAGATGACTATAACAGTATCTGGAAGAATGCCTATGCCAATACACTACTGGATATCAAATACCTGTTGGAAATGGCTCAGGAAGAAGAAGCATGGAATTATTGGGTCATAGGAAAAATCCTGATGGCTTATAATTTTCATATCCTTACTGACTTCTATGGAGATATACCTTTTACCGAAGCATTAGATCCTACCCACTATCCTTATCCTCAATATGATGATAGCCAAACGGTAGTTTATCCGGGTATACTGGCTCTGTTGGAGGAAGCGTTGGCCAGACAAACACAAGCCCGGCATACGGATAATCCGGAGATAGGGAATGAAGATTTCTATTTCCAGGGTGATATGGAACGTTGGATCGCTTTTGCCAAAAGCCTGAAATTAAAGATCCTGATGAGGGATTTCTATACATATCATCCAACCATCAGAAGCCTGCTTGCCGAAGGAGGTTTTCTGGAAGAAGACTGTACATTCACTGGTTTTGAAGATGTGGCATATAAAGGAAATCCTTTTTATGAATTTCATATCCGTACTTTAAATTCATGGGAAAATGTACGGGCCTGTCATACGTTTACTGAATTTTTAATCACTCACGAAGATCCCCGCATAGCTGAATATTATATAGAAACCCTGTATTCAGGCACGCTGGAATCTCCTACTCCACGCCAGATATACGGTAGCTTACCTTGTGGCACTTTACCTTCCTCTGAAGAGGAGGAAGAAGAAAGTGTGCCTGTTACTCATTCCTCTCCGCTCATGCAGGCATATAATGATCCTGTCTACCTGATGAATAGTGCAGAAGTAGCTTTTCTCCGTGCAGAAGCCTATGCACGGATGGCTGAATTTTCTCAGGCAAAAGCTGCCTATGATGAAGGAGTAATCAAAGCATTTGCCCGTTGGGGATATAATGCATCTGCCCATATTGCGCCTGGCGGTTATTATGAATTTGATGATTCAGATATAGAAACGATGCTTAACTCCATTATGCTCCAGAAGTGGGTGGCAGCAGCCAAAGCAAATACATGGGATGCGTTCTTTGACCGGAACCGGACAGGATATCCGGAAATCAGTACCGCTTCAAAAGTCCGGATCAGTAATCAGACAGAAGGATTGATGAAAGGATATGAATTAGGGACATTGGTAACTCCCGAAAACACAGTACTTCAACCCTATGAATTTCCTCACCGCATGTTAGTGCCATCCGCTTCTTCCTCTTATAATCCGAATGCTCCTGCTACTAAAAGTCTGACCACTCCTTTATGGTGGCATAAAAATTATACAAACAACTAAACAGCTAATTACTATGGTATTTCTCAGATATATCTATCCTCTTTTATGTATTAGCATCCTCCTGTTGACCGGCTGTGATACACACCGGGAGTATGAAATAGCCTATACCCCTATTGCTCCTTTAGGTGGCCAGTATAGAATTTATATATATGACCAGGCCGGAAATGAAATGGTAAAAGATTATTGTTACATAGCCAATACATCTGATTACGACACAGATCTCTGCTGGCTACGTATAGGAGAATATAATGCAAACCCGGAAGAAGCATGGGCTATTTATGGTAAGATCAGTTGTGATGTAAACAAACTCCTGTTTTACGGTGCTGACATTGAAAACCTGGCCGGTAATCTCATCTCTTCGGATGAAACGTTTACTCTCACTAACGGACAACTTATATTAGCAGGTTTTATGGCTCCTTCTAATACCATAACTGATAAAATCTCCTTTACATTTATCAATTCCCGGTTTCCGGGAGAGATCTATACGGCAGAAGGCTATCGGTATACAGGATGGAGTGGAGATTAATCTTATAGTTTATACTTAAAAACTGTAACAATTATATTTTTTATCTTATCAAAACAAAATATATTTAACATTTTTCTTTCTAATAAGAAAAACTTTATGGATTGAATTTCTGTTATTTGAGTAATTTATTAGTAAAATATTTTATATCTTTGCAAAAAATATAATTAATTATTCCATAAAAATAACTAACAGGATACGAAATTATTGAAGATTTACGTTTTAAGATAAAATAAAAGTTAGGGCAAACAGATTGTTTAATTTTAAAGAATAGCGATATGAAAAGAGCGCATTTTTCTATGATATGTGGCTTAATAATAGCATATTTAGCTGCATTTGCTGTATCTTGTGGTAGTGAGGAACAGGGATATAACTCATATGACCTGTTTTCTATAAATGATGAGATGAGAGCTCAGGTAACGGAAGGTGTAAAAAATTTAGATCCCTCTTATAAAGATACTTTTGAAGAAAAACTGGAAGCATTGGTAGATAGGAGTAATATGCCTGAGATCACAAATCAGAATAGTATTCAACCATATATGGATACAAGTGAATATCAGGAATTCAAAAGACATATCCTATCCAACGCACCTGGTAGTTATTATCTGTTGATCGATATATTTTTAAGCGGTGACGTAAAAATCACTCCTTTCAATTATATGTTCCAGGATATAGTAGATGCCTCTTATCCGGGTCTGATCAATAAAGTGCTGGATAAGTTAGAAGGGACAACAGTAGAAGAATTTATGATGTTATATTCGGAAGTGTGTGTAGAATTTTTACTGCAAGAGATCACCCGGACATAACCCGATTGTTTATCCTCCGATAGAAGCATCTATCCCAGCCTGTTGCAGCATATCTAACCAGTTTTCCTGTGTTGTTTGCTCCGGACAGGACATAGAAAAATGCTGAGGATTATATAAACTGCCCAGTTTTTCATGTTTTCCTTTTCCGATATCATGATAGGGAAGTAGCTGAACCACCTTTTTTCTCCCGGCAATCTCCCGATAAAAGTAGTAGTCCGCCACATATTCTCCGGATCCGTATTGACTCCTTCAATTAGTGGTATACGAATAATCATAGGTCGGCCGGCAGCTGCCAGCAGTTCTATATTAGATAAGATCCGTTCATTTGGAACCCCACAAAATTTCCGGTGTTTTTCCGTATCCATATGCTTCAGGTCTACCAGGAAAAGGTCTGTGTGCTGCATCACCTGTTCAACAGTTTCCTGGCTGGCAAACAGGGTAGTGTCAACAGCCCGGTGTATCTCTTGTTTCCCACAACGTTTCAGCAATTCAATTAATATCCCGGCATGCATCAGAGGTTCTCCTCCGCAGAAAGTCACCCCTCCCCCTGATTGATCCATAAAAATAGCTTCTTTTTTTATTTCCCGCATTAATTCTTCCACCGTATAAGGAATGCCGGACATTTCCATTGCGTTAGCCGGACAATTATCTGTGCATATGCCACACAACCGGCACATATGCGGATCGGTATGGATACCTTCCCCGGTTAAAGACAGAGCGGTCACAGGACAACGTCTGATACATATACCACATCCAAGGCAGCGCTTATGGGTATACATCTTTTGTGACCGCACAGAAATTCCTTCCAGGTTATGGCACCACGCACATGACAGGGGGCATCCTTTAAAGAAGATAGTGATCCGGATACCCGGCCCGTCATTTATGGAGTAACGTTTAATATCAAAAATCAGACTCATATTAAAAAGAATCCTGCTCCGTACGGGAAATAATATCCGCCTGTAGGTCTGCATTCATATCATTAAAATAATCACTATACCCTGCCATGCGGACCAACAGGTCCCGGTAATTTTCCGGATGCTTCTGAGCAGCATATAACGTGTCTGAATCTACTATATTGAACTGAATATGGTGTCCTCCTAAAGCAAAATAACTCCTTACCAGAGCACATAACTTAGCTATATCCTCCCCTCTTTTTAACAATTTAGGTAAAAAGCGCTGATTAAGTAGTGTACCTCCACTTTTTATCTGGTTCAGCTTACCCAACGATTTAATAACCGCTGAAGGACCATAAGTATCTGCCCCGTGGGAAGGGGAAGTTCCATCTGAAATAGTAGTACCTGCCAGCCGTCCGTTCGGGGTCGCACCCAATACTTTTCCAAAATAAACATGACAGGTAGTGGAAAGCATATTTAAATGAAAACATTCTCCTTTTGTATTTGGTTTTCCATCAATAGCATCATACAAATCATTATACACACGTACTGCGAGTTCATCCGCATACGGATCATCATTTCCAAAAAAAGGAGTACGGTTCAGAATAAACTGCCGGATAGGTTCTTTGCCTTCAAAATCAGCAGCAACAGCCTGAAGCAGTTCATCCATGGTAAATACCTGGTCCTCAAATATATGTTTTTTAATGACAGAAAGACTATCAGTAATGGTTCCCAGACCGGTACACTGGATATAAGTAGTATTATAACGGGGGCCCCTTTATAATAATCCTTTCCTTTAGCAATACAATCATCAATAAAAAGGGATAAGAAAGTAGCCGGGGCATATTTGGCAAACATGCGGTCAATATAATTACTTACGCTGACCTTCTGCTCAACGATATAATGCAATTGGTTTAAAAATGCCTGGTAAAGCTCTTCAAAAGAAGAAAAACCGTTCGAATCTCCGGTCTGTATACTCAC
The DNA here is from genome assembly GCA_021201295.1 of Tannerellaceae bacterium. Classification (GTDB taxonomy): domain Bacteria; phylum Bacteroidota; class Bacteroidia; order Bacteroidales; family Tannerellaceae; genus UBA4116. The sequence goes on from JAJQFE010000077.1 coordinate 23,423, forward strand.
CTGTTTCCCGGACACCGGATCATATCCATTATTAAGAGCGATTTCCAATATTTTAGGTACATTCAGGTAACCGGTCAGTACATACGCCTCTTTTCCAAACGCCCCCACTTCAATGCAACCACTACATCCCCCTTCCCGGGCATCCTGTAAAGATTTACCCTGGCGTAACATTTCCTGAATATAGACATCAGGATTAAAGACAGAAGGATAGCCATATCCCTGACGGATCACTTTACAACCGACCCGCAAAAAACGTTCCGGCGTACGGGCACTGATATGGATGGAACTTCCCGGCTGAAGGATGTGTAGTTCCCCAATAATTTCAAGCATGATATAGGAGACCTCACTCACGCCATCACTGCCATCCGGCCTGACACCTCCGATATTCAGATTAGTAAAATCATTATATGTACCACTTTCTTTTGCTGTAATACCTACTTTGGGAGGTGCCGGCTGGTTATTTACTTTAATCCAAAAACAACAAAGCAGTTCTTTGGCCTCCTCCCGGGTAAGTTGTCCGGCAGCTATTTCTTTTTCATAAAACGGAGCTAAATGCTGGTCAAAATGCCCGGGATTCATAGCATCCCACCCGTTCAGTTCCGTGATCGTACCTAAATGAACAAACCAGTACATCTGAATAGCTTCATGAAACGTACGGGGTGCACGGGCAGGCACCCAACGGCAAACGTCTGCGATTTTCCGTAATTCAGCCGCTCTCTTCGGATCTTTTTCTGCAACCGCCATTTCTTCCGCCAGGTCCGCATGCCGTTCCGCAAATAAAATAGCAGCATCACAGGAAATAGACATCCCTGTTAATTCTTCCTGCTTATCCGTAGCTTCCAGATCATGGATGAAATCCAATGCCTCCAGTTCACGGGCAATTCTTTCTTTTAGGTCTAATAAGCCTGTCCGGTATATTTTACAATCCAAAGCAGTATGCCCGGGAGCATGCTGTTCCATAAATTCCGTAAACAATCCGGCCTCATATAAGAGCTTCCAACTTTCAGGTACATGGCTGAAAATTCGTTCACGCTGTGTCTTTCCTTTCCAGTAAGGAATGACTTCCCGTTCATACGTATCTATATCTGCCTGACTGATCGTATAACGTTGGAGTTCCCGTGTATTCAGTACATGTAGATCCTCCACACTATGACAAGTCAGTTCCGGAAAGGTAGGAACAGATTTCGGTAAAGGGCCCCGTTCCCCGACAATTAACTCATCCTGTCCGATATAGATTGTTTTGCGTTTACAGATCTCCAGGAAATTAAGAGCACGCAACACAGGAATCGGATATTTCCCATAATTTTCTTTATAAAAACGGGTTTCTATCAAAGCCCTTTCAATAGATAGGGAGGGCTGAGTATCAACCGAAAGTTTCCGCAATCGTTTAATGCGGTCATTCATACCACAGGCATCCGGATCTCCGGCCACTCCGGATCCTAAAGAATGGACTGATAATTCCTGGTTAGTCAATATAGTCATACTATAAAATTTAAGCAGATGAAACCTCTCTAAAGAGGTAAAATAAAAAATATAAATAAGGGAAAAAGGATAAAAAAGATCTTCTGAAACCCGTAGGGTCAGAAAAGAAGTAGTGAATGATAAAACATCAGGCAGTTAAAAAGACGTCTGTAACTTTTAATAATCATGCTGCGGTCGCCTTATGGAATTAATTTTTACAAACATAAGAACTTTCCGGTAGATATCCAATAGCTTTACTCCCTATTATTTAGTAGAAAGAATGTTTGAGAGCACTCCTGTTTAGTACGCCGACAATCAGCTTTTTACTTATATTTGCAACAATCAAACTGAAAACTTGTTTTTCATAAAAACAAACCCATATGGAAGATAGATTTTTAGAACTTATAGAAGACAGTATAAAGACACACTGGGCATTACCAGCCTTCTCTGACTACAACGGACATACATTCCACTACAAAGATGTGGCCCGTCGTATTGAAAAATACCATATCCTGCTAAAAAACGCAGGGATCAGGAAAGGAGATAAGGTGGCACTGGTGGGACGTAACTCTTCCAACTGGGCTATTTGTTTTTTTGGTACATTAGCTTACGGAGCAGTAGTAGTACCCATCCTGCATGATTTTAAGCCGGACAATATTCACCACATTGTGAACCATTCAGAGGCAAAAGCAGTGTTAGCAGCTTCCAGTAACTGGAAAAACCTGAATGAAAGCAAGATGCCGGATGTCAAATTATTCATGCTACTGGATGATTTTTCCGTAATTAAGGCTAAAAATAAAGAAGTATATAGAGTATGCAGCCATATCAATGAATATTTTGGTAAACGGTATCCACACTATTTTTCTCCATCAGATGTAAAATACCATATAGAAAAACCGGAAGAACTGGCTGTCCTGAATTACACTTCCGGTACGACCAGTTTCTCAAAAGGAGTGATGATCCCTTACCGTAGTTTATGGAGCAATACACAGTTTGCTTATGACCATCTTCCCTTTATCAATGCCGGGGACAACATTGTATGTATGCTTCCAATGGCACATATGTATGGGCTGGCATTTGAAATTCTGAATTCGGTTAATAAAGGATGCCATGTGCATTTCCTGACCCGTACACCCAGTCCTAAAATTATAGGGGAAGCCTTTTCCAGAGTACGGCCTAAACTGATCCTGGCAGTTCCTCTGATTATTGAGAAAATTGTTAAAAACAGAATTTTCCCGGAACTGGAAAAACCCCTCATCAAATTACTATTGAAAACACCCATTCTTAACAAAAGAGTACTTAAAACCATATCCGACAAGCTGGAAGCAGCATTCGGAGGACAATTTGAAGAGATTGTTATCGGAGGGGCCACTTTAAATAAAGAAGTAGAAACCTTTCTTAAAATGATCCATTTCCGGTACACAGTAGGCTATGGAATGACAGAATGCGGACCGTTAATATCCTATGAACAGTGGGATACATTCAGACAGGGATCCGTTGGTAGGATTGTAGACCGGATGGAAGCTAAAATTGAATCTCCGGACCCGGAACATGTGGTAGGAGAGATTTTAGTCCGGGGCACGAATGTGACATCAGGCTATTATAAAAACCCGGAAGCCACGAAAGATGTCATGATGCCGGATGGCTGGATGCGTACCGGAGACCTCGGAACTATTGACCAGGACGGTTTCCTCTATATCCGTGGCAGAAGTAAAACCATGATTCTGGGAGCAAGCGGGCAAAACATTTATCTGGAAGAGATTGAAGATCGTTTAAACAACATGATATATGTAGCCGAATCCCTGGTTATCTCCCAGAATGGAAAGCTGATAGCCTTAATTTACCCGGACTGGGAACAGATCGATAAAGCAGGTATTGAACACAGCCAGATTCAGAAACTAATGCAAAAGAATATAGACCAGTTAAATATGGAACTACCCGGCTATAGTAAAGTCTCCGCATGTAAAGTCCACCAGGAAGAGTTTGAAAAAACACCCAAAAGAAGTATTAAACGATACTTATACCAACCCGCAGACTAAAACTATTTTTATACAGTACGCAGAAAATACAGACTTTCGCAGATATATCTATTCAATTTTTATCTGCGAAAGTCTGCGTTCTCTGCGCCATCTGCGTGCTAATCCTTATGACCTATCTTAGTTAAACATACTTCTGAATTTATTAAAGATCTTATCTTTGATCGATTTATTGGGTTGAAAATTAGGGGAATTATCCAATCCTTTTAGTTTTTCTTTTTCGGAAAAGGAAAGGGTCTCTGGAATATAGACACTCACATTTACCAGTAAGTCACCCGTTCCATAACTATTAATAGAAGGTAAACCTTTATTCCTTAAACGTAATACCTTTCCGGGTTGTGTTCCCGGCTCTATTTTTACTTTCGCTTTTCCATCGATAGTAGGTACTTCCACAGAATCACCCAATGCAGCCTGAGGAAAACTCAGCAACAGATTATACAACAGGTCATTCTCATCACGAATCAATTCCGGATGGGGTTCCTCTTCTACCAGAATCAGCAAATCTCCGTTAATACCCCCATGACGGGCAGCATTCCCCTTTCCACTCATAGAAAGCTGCATACCTTCTGCTACACCTGCCGGAATATTGATCGAGATCACTTCATCGTCTTTTACAATACCTTCCCCACTACAGACAGTACATTTTTTAGTGATTACCTTACCTTCTCCATTACAGGTAGGACAGGTAGACTGAGTCTGCATCTGGCCCAGTATGGTATTGGTCACACGAGTAACCACACCACTACCACGGCAGGTATCACAAGTCTTTGTACTATCACTATCTTTTGCCCCACTACCACTACATTGGGAGCAGGCTACATATTTTTTGACCTTAATTTTCTTTTCCACACCCGTAGCGATCTCTTTCAGGGTCAGTTTCACTTTGACCCGGAGGTCAGAGCCACGATTGACCCGGCGTCCGCCACGCGAACCACCAAATCCTCCAAAACCTCCGAAACCACCAAAATGTCCACCAAAGATATCCCCAAACTGTGAAAAAATATCTTCCATCGACATACCGCCGCCGAAACCTCCCTGAGATGCACCTCCTACACCAGCATGACCAAACTGGTCATAACGCTGACGTTTCTGAGGATCACTCAGCACATCATATGCTTCCGCAGCCTCCTTAAATTTTTCTTCAGCCTGCTTATCATCTGGATTTTTATCTGGGTGGAATTCTATCGCCTTCTTCCGATAAGCCTTTTTTATCTCATCTGCCGACGCATTCTTCCCAACACCCAGCACTTCATAATAATCCCTTTTAGCCATCTTTTTGTTATTTGCTTGCTCTTGATTCTTTGTTTTTTCCTGATCCTTTTATTCTCCCACCACTACTTTCGCATGACGGAGAACCTTATCATATAGCGTATATCCTGTCTGTACCGAATCGATCACCTTTCCTTTCAGGTCTGGTTCCGGAGCAGGAATAGTGGCTATGGCTTCAAACAGTTCCGTATCAAAAGGTTTACCTATGGCATCGATAGGCTTTACACCTTGTTGAAACAAATAAGAAAGAAATTTATTATAGATTAATTCAATTCCTTCTATAACAACAGATAAATCTTCTGCAGTCCGGATATCCTGTAAAGCCCTTTCAAAATCATCCACCACAGGAAGAAGATTACTTAACGCACTTTCCCCTCCGCTTTTGATCAGTTCAGCCTTTTCACGCAAAGTACGTTTTCGGTAATTATCATATTCTGCCATTAAACGTAAATGAGCATCATTTAACTCATTATACTTATTTTTTAACACTTCCAGCTCATCCGTCATATTGTCAGTTGATTCACATTCTTGTGACGCATTTTCCTGCTGGTCCTGCAAATTTGTCTGAGCTTCCACATCCGGATTCTCATTCATTTCGGTAGTCTCCTTACCGTCTTTCACATCTATATTCTTCATAATCTATCTTTATTTTTTCTTTAATAGCTCACATTAAAAAACATACAGTAAGTTTCTTATGTTCACTGCATGCATTTTCCTGTCAGAGCAAAGATGCTCATTCATGAGAAGACTATCAAATATATTGCCAATTTTTCCCGGACTGCAAAAATATCCCTACCTTTGTATATAGATAGACAACTAACGTAACTTTTTAATAAAAAGGAATTCTGATAGTATGAAGAAGAGTATTTTGTCAATAGTCCTGCTATTGGCATCTTTCGCAATCATTGCACAAAGCCAGAACGATTGGGTATGCCGATTAGGATTTGATTACGAAATAAGCTGGTCGCCAAACTGGGGAAAAGGAAAACCTGTCATTACTTCTGTCTACCCTTATTCATCCGCTGAACAGTCCGGATTAAAAGTGCATGATATCATTGAAACCATAGACGGAGTTCCGGTAACAGATCTGTCTACGGAAGAAATAGCTGAAAAAATGAATATAGCCAGTAAACACGAAGTACTGTTCACCATTTCCAACCTGGCAGCTACTGATAAAAAAATAACCATCAGAAAAGAATGCAAACCGACAAATGCCATTACAGAGGATCAACTGGCAGTGGCATTTTCCATGTACAGCCTGGAAAGTACCAGTGAACGGACATTCATCTGTCCTTTTATGACGACAGTCACACCGGAACCTATAGACTTTGCTGTTTTCAGGACATTTGCTTTTTCTGCCATAGATCATACCAATACACTGGAGCAAACGATCAATGACTGTATTGAGAAAGAGCTGATCAAAAAAGGGATGACCGAAGATAAAGTAACACCGGACCTTCTCATTCAGACTTTTTACTACTTTGATAAAAATCCCAACTATAAAGGTAAGAATATGGTTGTAGTGGAAAATGAGCCGGTCTACCGGTATGATTTTACACAGAGAAAGATGGTAAAATTTCCGTTTTTACACCATGCAACTTCCGAAGCAGAAGCAGAATACCTGCTACAATCAGGGTTTCGCTTCATTGATCAGAAAGACATTCAGGGAAGAATACTCTGGGAGTGTGAATCCAACGAACTGCTGGAAAAGGCATTTAAACTGGAAGAATATGCCCGTAACCATATTCCTTTAATGTGCATGCAATATCCCTATGTAAAATATAGCCGTAACATTCCTTATAAAGTGAATCAGAAAATATACAACTACACAGGAATCAGCTATGATATTGACCGTCTGGAATATGTAGCCGAAGTAGACCGCAACTCCCCGGCATACGCCGCAGGTGTACGGCCCCGCGACATAATTGAAAAAATAGACGGACATACCATGAACCGCTCTGCCGAAGAATTTTTCGCAGCTTACAGGGAATTTATTTCCGGCACCATGCAGTTCCGGGATCCATTTACCCTGTTTACGGATGCCAATGGTTTCAAACGTTATATGCTATGGGATACCTCCTGTTATAGCCAGGTAGCGGACATTTTACAGAGCTCACGAAGCAAATCCCCATTTGCTTATTTATATTATTATGCCCCCTATGTCAATGCCACCGGCACCAATGCCAGTACATTCAGAATCAAACGGTGTAAGAACAACATGGAACTGATCATCCGTCTGACTGTACGCACAGAAATGACGGTTGAAATATGGTAAAGATTTTATTGACACGTGATATATCCACAAAATTTTGAACAAAAAACGGACTTCGATAAAGTCCGGCAATTACTAAGAAAAAAGTGTTTAAGCCCACTGGGTAAAGAAAGAGTGACAGAAATGGAATTCTCCTCCGAATTCCGCCAGGTAACCAAATGGTTAGACCAGACCGGAGAATTTGTCAGGATACTGAATGGAGATGAAGAATTTCCCTCTGTCTATTTTTTCGATGTCCGCTATTCACTGAAAAGAATACGTCCCGAAGGAACCCACCTGGATGAAAGAGAATTATTTGATCTTAAACGTTCGCTCCAGACTATCCATGACATGGTTCGTTTTTTCCGTCCGGTGGAAGGAGAAGAGATCCTCTACCCTTCCCTGACCGCACTGTCAGGAAATATATCCGTATTTCCCCAATTGATCAGCAGGATAGACTCCATTCTGGATAAATTCGGACATATCAAGGACAACGCCTCTCCTTCCCTTTCCCAGATCCGGAAAGACCTGGCAGCTACCATGAGTGGCATCTCCCGTAGCCTGAACTCGATTCTGCGTTCAGCACAGGCAGAGGGGATCATAGATAAGGAAGTAACGCCAACCATGCGTGATGGGCGGCTTATGATTCCTGTCGTGCCGGCGTTTAAACGGAAAATAAAAGGGATTGTACACGATGAATCCGCCAGTGGTAAAACCGTCTTCATTGAACCGGAAGTAGTAGTGGAAGCCAATAACCGGATCCGTGAACTGGAAGGAGACGAACACAGGGAAATTATGCGTATCCTGACAGACTTCACCGATACAGTCCGTCCGATGATCCCGGAGATCCTGCAATCCTATGAGTTCATGGCAGATATTGATTTTATCCGTGCCAAAGCCCTGTTTGCAGAACAGATCCATGGTATACGTCCAGTAGTGGAAAACACCCCTCAGATCGATTGGTATCATGCCATACATCCCATCCTGTTCCTGTCTTTACAGAAACAAAACAAACAGGTTGTCCCGTTGGATATTACATTAGATGAACAAAAACGGCTACTCTTAATCTCCGGTCCGAATGCCGGTGGGAAATCGGTTTGTCTAAAAACGGTCGGGCTACTTCAGTATATGCTTCAGTGCGGCTTACTGATCCCGTTGTATGAAAATTCCCGGACAGGAATCTTTTCCCATATCTTTATTGATATCGGCGATGAGCAAAGCATCGACAATAATTTAAGCACCTACAGTTCCCACCTGATCAACATGAAATTTTTCCTACGCAACTGCGATGAGAAAACCATTCTCCTGATTGATGAATTCGGCAGCGGTACAGAACCACAGATCGGTGGAGCCATTGCCCAGGCGCTTCTGGAACGTTTCAATCGGAAACAGAGTTTCGGAGTAATTACCACCCACTACCAGAACCTGAAACACTTTGCGGAAGATACACCGGGCATTGTAAATGGAGCTATGCTGTATGACCGCCATCTGATGCAACCCCTCTTCAAATTAGCCATCGGAAACCCGGGTAGTTCATTTGCCGTAGAGATCGCCCGGAAAATCGGGTTGCCGGAAGATCTGATATCCAAAGCCTCCTCCATTGTAGGATCCGATTATATCCATATGGATAAATATCTCCAGGACATTGTCCGGGATAAGCGCTACTGGGAAACCAAACGGCAAAACATCCGTCAACAGGAAAAACGGCTGGAAGAGATCACAGGACGGTATGAAACAGATCTGCAAACCGTAGACAAACAACGGAAAGAGATCATCCGGGAAGCGAAAGCAGAAGCAGAGCATATCATTTCCGAAGCAAACGCCCGGATTGAAAACACGATCCGCAGTATCAAAGAAGCACAGGCAGAAAAAGAACAGACCCGGCTGGCCCGCAAAGCACTGGAGGAATTCAAAGCATCGGTCCTGTCTGCCAAAGAAGCAGATACCAGAATCACCCGGAAAATGGAAAAACTGAAAGAAAGGCAGGAGAAAAAAAGGAAAAAACAAACGTCCCCGACTCCTACTTCTACCACTTTCAATAAAGAGGTAATTGAAGCAGGCGACCAGGTCCGGCTAAAAGGCCAGCAGTCCGCCGGAACCGTGTTAGAGTCGGATGGCAAAGAAGCAGTCGTGGCGTTTGGAATGATCAAAAGTACAGTCAAATTGGATAAACTGGAAAAGGTAAGCAAAGGACAGATCAAAAAAGAAATGAAAAAAAGTACCTTTGTCAGCAGCCAGACAACAGAGGATATGCGGGAAAAGAAACTAAACTTCAAACAGGAACTGGATGTGCGCGGCATGCGGGGAGACGAAGCCCTGCAGGCAGTCACTTATTTTGTGGATGATGCCATCCTGGTCGGTGTTTCTCCCGTACGCATCCTGCATGGAACCGGGAGTGGGATTCTCCGGCAACTCATCCGGGACTACCTGCGAACCGTACCCGGAGTACGTTATTATCACGATGAACATGTACAATTCGGAGGAGCCGGAATTACGGTCGTTGAATTAGACTAAGCCACTGGCTGGCAGGTTTTGCCCAGACTGTTTACTTTTCCCGTTGGATACGTGGTTATTAAAAGAGAAACCTGTACCTTTGTATTCCGATTAACAATGAAAATTATTTTATATCTTCAATAGAATTGATATATGTACAGAACGAACACTTGTGGAGAATTGCAATTAGCAAACATTGAACAGACGGTTACGTTAGCCGGCTGGGTACAGAAAACACGTAAAATGGGAGGCATGACCTTCGTAGATCTCCGGGACCGGTATGGTATCACCCAGTTGGTATTTAACCAGGATGTGGATGCCGACCTGTGTGAAAAGGCAAATAAACTAGGACGTGAATTTGTCATCCAGGTAACAGGAACAGTCAAAGAACGTTCCAATAAGAACCCGAATATCCCAACCGGTAAAATTGAAATCATTGTATCTGAAATGACCATACTCAATGCAGCAGTCACACCGCCTTTTACTATTGAAGATGACACAGACGGAGGGGATGACCTGCGAATGAAATACCGCTATCTGGACCTGCGCCGTACCAACGTACGGGCAAACCTGGAGCTACGTCATAAAATGACCATTGAAGTAAGACGGTATCTGGATGAACAGCATTTTATGGAAGTGGAAACCCCTGTACTGATCAGTTCCACTCCGGAAGGGGCACGCGATTTCATTGTTCCTTCCCGTATGAATCCGGGACAGTTTTATGCCCTGCCCCAGTCCCCGCAAACCTTTAAGCAATTATTGATGGTATCCGGTTTTGACCGGTATTTCCAGATTGTAAAATGTTTCCGTGATGAAGACCTGCGTGCAGACCGTCAGCCGGAATTTACACAGATTGACTGCGAAATGAGTTTCGTAGAGCAGGAAGATATTCTGAATACCTTTGAAGGTTTATCCAAACACCTGTTCAAATCCTTACGCGGCATAGAAATTACTAAACCCTTTGAACGGATCACCTGGCAGGATGCTATGAAATACTATGGATCGGATAAACCGGACATACGCTTCGGCATGAAATTCGTGGAATTAATAGATATCCTGAAAGGACACGGATTCCCGGTATTTGACGGAGCTGCCTATATCGGTGGTATCTGTGCGGAAGGGGCAGCCAGCTACACACGCAAACAATTAGATGCCCTGACAGAATTTGTAAAACGTCCGCAAATTGGAGCCAAAGGACTGGTATATGCCCGTGTAGAAGCTGATGGAAATGTCAAATCCAGTGTAGATAAATTCTATACACAGGAAACGCTGCAGGAAATGAAAGCCGCTTTCAACGCCCAACCGGGAGACCTGATCCTGATCCTGTCCGGAGAAGACGCAATGAAAACCCGCAAACAACTAAATGAACTGCGCTTAGAAGTGGGTAGCCAGTTAGGATTGCGTGATAAAAATAAATTCAGTTGCCTGTGGGTAGTTGATTTCCCTTTGTTTGAATGGAGTGAAGAAGACCAGCGTTTCTACGCGATGCATCATCCTTTCACCTCTCCGAAGCCGGAAGATATCCATCTGCTGGATACAGACCCGGGAGCTGTCAGAGCCAATGCCTACGATATGGTAATCAACGGAGTGGAAGTAGGTGGAGGATCCATCCGTATCTATGACAGTGAACTACAGAATAAAATGTTCCGGTTATTAGGATTCACAGAAGAACGTGCCCAGGAACAGTTTGGCTTCCTGATGAATGCTTTCAAATATGGCGCACCTCCTCATGGAGGTATTGCCTACGGCCTGGACCGTATGGTTTCCTTATTTGCAGGTCTTGACACGATCCGCGACTGCATTGCCTTCCCTAAAAACAATTCAGGCCGCGACGTCATGATCGATGCACCCTCCTACGTAGACCCGGAACAACTTAATGAATTGCACCTTGTTATTAATACAGAGGAATAATAAGTAGTTAAAGGAGTCAGAGGAGTTAAGGAGTACATATCATTCTTAACTACTTTGACTCCTTAACTCCTCTGACTCCTTTTTAAAATATGAAAATAAAGGACATCATAAAAGAGATCGAACGGTTTGCTCCTCTGCCCCTGCAGGAAAGCTTTGATCATGCAGGCGTACAGGTTGGAGATGTGAACCAAGCTGCAGCCGCTGCATTAATCTGCTTAGATATAACTGAGGAAGTGATTGACGAAGCCATCGACACGGAATGCAACCTGATTATCTCTCATCATCCTTTAGCATTCAAACCGTTTCAATCCCTTACAGGAAAAACCTACATCGAACGGTGTATGATTAAAGCCTGTAAACATGACCTGGTGATCTATTCTGCCCATACCAATCTGGATAATGCACCCGGAGGTGTGAATTTCCGGTTGGCAGAACTGATAGGATTACAGAATATACGGATCCTGAGTCCCCGGAAAGAGTCCCTGCTCAAACTGGTTACCTTTGTACCCTCCACCCATGCGGAAACAGTCCGCCAGGCATTATTCAGTGCCGGTGCCGGACATATCGGAAATTACGATGCCTGCAGTTTTAACCTGGAGGGAAAAGGCACCTTCCGGGCACAGGAACAAACCAAACCGTTTGTCGGAGAGACCGGAGAATTGCATACAGAAGAAGAAGTACGGATAGAAACCATACTCCCGGTTTTCAGAAAGGCCACTGTCACCCGTGCCCTGCTTTCCGTGCATCCCTACGAAGAACCGGCTTTTGATTTTTACGCCCTGCAAAATGACTGGAGCATGGCAGGTTCCGGCATAGTAGGAGAACTTCCGGAAAGCGAAGATGAATTAAGCTTCCTGCACCGGGTAAAAGCAATCCTCCACGCAGAATGTATCCAACACTCCCCTTTTACCGGAAAACCAATCCGCGAAGTAGCCTTGTGCGGCGGTAGCGGAGCTTTCCTGATCCGCGAAGCCATTGCTTACGGAGCGGATGTATTTATTACAGGAGAAGCGAAATACAATGATTTCTACGATGTAGAAGATCAGATTTTACTGGCAACAGTAGGACATTACGAATCCGAGATATGTACAAAAGATATCTTTTATAACATAATATCAAAAAAATTCCCTACCTTTGCCATACATTTTTCGAATGTTAATTCAAACCCGGTAAATTATTTATAAGAATGGCTACAAAAAAAGTATCCGCTGAAAAAGAATATGCAGTTGAAGAAAAACTTTCCACCCTGTATCAGCTTCAGACGATAATGTCGGATATAGATAGGATCAAAATACTTCGCGGGGAACTTCCTTTGGAAGTGCAGGACCTGGAAGATGAGATCGCAGGCTTGGAAACACGTCTTCATAACTACCAGACAGAAATCAAAGATTTTGAAACTGCCGTGGTAGACCAAAAAAATAAGATCGTGGATTTAACAGCTTTGATTGAAAGATACAAAGGCCAGTTGGACAACGTTCGCAACAACCGTGAATTTGGCAACCTGTCCAAAGAAATTGAATTTCAGGGACTGGAAATTAAATTCGCAGAAAAAAAGATCCGTGAATTTGGTGAAGCTGTGATTGCTAAAAAAGCAGAGATTGAACAGTTGACTGAAACGCTGGAAGGAAGAAAAGCGGATCTGGTCCAGAAAAGAAGTGAACTGGGAGAAATCGTTTCTGAAACTGAACAGGAAGAAGAAAAATTACGTGAAAAAGCAAAAAAGTTAGAAGGAGTGATCGAACCCCGTTTATTAACTGCCTTCAAACGAATCCGCAAAGGAGCCAGAAATGGTTTAGCTGTAGTATATATCCAACGGGATGCCTGCGGGGGATGTTTCAATAAGATTCCACCCCAGAAACAGATGGATATCAAACTCCGGAAGAAAATCATCGTTTGTGAGTATTGTGGCCGTATTATGATCGACCCGGAACTGGCAGGCGTAGAAGAATAAAGATTTCGTTTTCATCACAAAAAAAATAGTTCAAGGAACAATTTCCAATCCGTAAAAATCCCCTTTTATAGGGGATTTTTCATATATGGTAACGACAGTTCAGGCATATATAGAAAAACACGGGCTTTTAACGGATAATAAACCCGTAATTGTGGGATTCAGCGGAGGAGCAGACTCCGTTGCCTTGTTGCATATATTGGTACGCCTGGGGTATGCGTGCATAGCAGCCCACTGTAATTTTCACCTGCGGGGAGAAGAATCAGACCGGGACCAGCGCTTTGCCGGAGAAATGGCAGAAAGTCTCCGGATTCCTTTTTTTACAACCGATTTCCGGACTACAGACTATGCCAGCCAACATCATCTGTCCACAGAAATGGCAGCCCGGAAACTCCGTTACCAATGGTTTGAAACTCTCCGGGCCCAACACCAGGCACAGGCGATTGCCGTAGCTCATCACCTGGATGACAACGCAGAAACCCTGCTGCTGAATCTAGTACGGGGAACAGGCATTAAAGGACTGAGAGGTATGCTACCCAGACAGGGCCATATCATTCGCCCCCTCCTGGGTCTTACACGGGACCAGATCCTGCAATGGATCAGCCGGGAAAACCTCTCCTATGTAACAGACCAGACCAATCTGTCGGATGCCTACCGGAGAAACTTCATCCGGTTACAGATCATTCCGATACTCGAACAGTTAAACCCTTCGGTAAAACAGAGTATAAACCGGACGGCCGGACACCTGGCAGATACCGAATTAATATATAACAGTGTCATCGCACAGGCACGGGAACAGGTATGGGAACAGGAAGGGAAACTATCCATTCCTCTACTGAAAACCTTCCCTGCACCAGCCACGATATTATATGAACTCCTGAAACCCTATGGGTTTAACCATATCATCAGCCAGCAGGTGTATGAAGCATTAGACAGGGAATCCGGGAAAGAATTTTATTCCCCGGCATACCAATTGACCAAAGACCGGGAGCATCTCCTCCTTTCCCGGAAAGAAAAAAAAGAGGCACAGATCTATTTACTGGAAGAAAACAGCAGATGGGAAACACCTATTGAACTTTCTTACAGTAAAACTGTTATAACTACAACATTCAGGATAGAAAAAGACCGGCACATCGCCTGCTTCGACTATAATAAATTATCATTCCCTCTTATTTTACGCACCTGGCAACCCGGAGACTGGTTCATTCCTTTTGGCATGACAGGACGTAAGAAACTGAGTGATTATTTTTCCGACCATAAATTCAGCCGTCCGGATAAGGAAAAGACCTGGATCTTATGCAGTGGAAAAGACATCATTTGGATAGTAGGCGAAAGAACGGACAACCGATTCCGGATAACTGACACAACTGATTGTGTATTAACTGTAAAAATTTCTGACGAAAAACGGTAAAATATATAAAAAGTTATTACATTTGCAGAGAATTACTTCGCAGATATGTTAGGGAGGGTTCTACTGAACTGAACTAAAAACAATCTGGTTTTTCCAAGAATGAATTTTTTATTATCAATTAATTAAGATACACTGACTGTATTTGACATGTATGTAGTACCTTATCATACATGCATTCTATTTACATTATTTACTTCACAATATGCGGAAATATAACATTCTAGAACTAAACGAGAAGTTTCTTCCCGAATTACAGACAATCGCGGAAGAGCTGGGTATTAAAAAAGTGCGTTCTTTTAAAAAAGAAAAACTTGTTTACAGGATACTAGATGAACAAGCTATTTCCTATGCCGGCATACAAGCCGAAAAGGAAAAAGAGAAAGAGGCTAAAAAAGCAGAGAAAAAAACCAGAACAAAAAAAACGACGAAAGCCACAGCCTCCAAACCAGCTAAATCCGAACCAAAACAAGACGAGGCTCCGGCCGAAAAAGCTTCCGAACCTGTGACAACAGAGAAAAAAACAGTCACAGTAGCAGAAAAGAAGCCTGAAAAGAAAGAACAACCGGAACGCAAAAAAGGAACTCGTATCGAGAAAGAAAAAGTGGCTACCGCCACCATGCCAACCAATCCAGCTGAACAGGTAGTAGTGTCCAAAACCCCACAGACTCCGGCGCCCAAAGTGGTCACTCCACCCGTAGAAAAACCTTTGGAAAAAGAAAAGCCCCTGCTTCCTCCTGTCATTGCAGAAGAAGTGGAACCGGAAAAATCGGAGGCTATCCCGCCCGTGGAACCCGAAGTGCAGAAACCTCAGGAAGTGGCAGAAGAGCCTGCAAAACCGGAAACACGACCGACAGCTCCAGAGGCCGCACCGCCAGTTACCCCGGAAGAGCCCAAAAGAGTAGTGTTCAAACACCCGGATGCCAAATCCGTCTTAGACCAGCTCTTTCCTCTTTCCCCTACTCCTTCCAAAGCTGAAAAAAACCAGCCACGGAACGAACAGTTCGCGGCACAACCAGCCAACAATCGTCAGAACAACAACAATAATAACCGCCAGGGCAACCAGAATGACAATCGCAACAACAATCAGAATAACAATGCCGATAACGCTCCGCAGGAAAAACCCTTCAAGTTTGACGGCATTCTGAATGGGACCGGTGTGTTGGAAATGATGCCGGACGGCTATGGTTTCCTACGTTCTTCTGACTACAATTACCTGACTTCTCCGGATGATATCTATGTATCCCAATCCCAGATCAAACTGTTCGGTTTAAAAACGGGAGATGTGGTAGAAGGAGCGATCCGTCCGCCGAAAGAAGGAGAAAAATATTTCCCGCTAGTGAAAGTGGATAAAATCAATGGCCGCACACCGGATGAAGTCCGTGACCGCGTACCGTTTGATCACCTCACCCCGCTTTTCCCGGATGAGAAATTTATGCTTACCGCACGCCATGCCCCTAAAGTGAATGATCACATTGCCGTAAGGGTAGTAGACCTGTTCTCTCCTATCGGAAAAGGACAACGCGGACTGATCGTAGCACAACCAAAAACCGGTAAAACCATGTTGCTGAAAGATATTGCCAACGCCATTGCAGCCAATCATCCGGAAGTCTACATGATCATCCTGTTAATTGATGAACGTCCGGAAGAGGTGACTGATATGGCACGTAGCGTAGATGCAGAAGTAATTGCATCCACCTTCGACGAACCGGCAGAACGTCACGTAAAAATTGCGGAAATTGTGCTGAACAAAGCCAAACGAATGGTAGAATGCGGTCATGATGTAGTGATCCTGTTAGACTCCATTACCCGTCTGGCACGTGCCTACAACACCGTACAACCAGCTTCCGGAAAAGTACTTTCCGGTGGTGTGGATGCAAACGCACTGCAAAAACCCAAACGGTTCTTCGGAGCGGCAAGAAATATAGAAAACGGAGGTAGCCTGACTATTCTGGCCACTGCCCTGACAGAAACAGGTTCCAAGATGGATGACGTGATCTTTGAAGAATTCAAGGGTACCGGTAACATGGAGTTACAATTAGACCGTAAACTGTCTAATAAGCGTATCTATCCGGCAGTGGATATTATCTCATCCAGTACCCGCCGTGATGATCTGTTACAGGACGATTCCACAGTTAACAGAATGTGGATCCTGCGGAAATACCTGTCAGACATGAACTCTATCGAAGCCATGGAATTTGTAAAGAAACGCATGGAACAGACCCACGACAATATGAAATTTCTGGCATCCATGAATGAATAATTTTTTAGGAGTTAAAAGAGTCAAGTAGCATACATCTTATTTCTTTAACTCCTTAACTACTAAGGAGCGAAGCGACTGGTAACTCCTTTAACTCCTAAAAACAGGAGGGACAAAAACCTTTTTGTCCCTCCTGTTTTTTTAATCTTCTTCAATCACTACTTTTTCGACCACCATCTCTTTTACACCTAATATTTTCCATACCCCTGCAGCTAACGCACCGCCCAGTAGAGGAGCGACAATGAACAGCCACAACTGGGATAATGCAATCCCTCCTTCAAACAAAGCAGGACCGATACTACGGGCCGGATTTACGGAGGTCCCGGTGATCGGGATACAAACAATATGTACCAGTACAAGCGTCAGTCCGATCACTAACCCCGTAAAACTGGCATTATACCCGGTAGCTGACGTAGCCCCCAATACCACAAAGACAAAAACAAACGTAAACACCATTTCCGCCACAAAAGCCACCCAGCCACATCCTTCCACATAGCCGTTGGCTCCCGTACCACTCACATCCAGTCCCCTGGTAATAATATACAGGACCAGAGATCCTAAAATTCCCCCTATGACCTGTGCCAGCATATACTTAACCGCCACACCTCCCGAGATCTTTCCGGATAACCATACCCCCAGCGTAATAGCCGGATTAATATGACAACCGGATATGCTGCCAATCGTATAAGCCATAGCCACCACAGACAACCCAAAAGCAAATCCAATCGTTAATACAGCCGCTACCGAAGTTGCTCCACCATTCATGACTGCACAGCCGCAGCCCATAAGTACCAATACCATAGTACCGATACATTCTGCCAAATACTTTTTATACATCGATGTTCTGTTTAATTAATATTACAACTAATATTAGCAAATATAGGTTCTTTATGGATAAAACACAAACTTTCAAAAATAGTTTTATAAACTATTAACAAATCACGAAAGTGCCTCTGTTACCGTTCCCCATCCCGCTTTTAAAAAAGCACCCAAAAGAACATTTTGTAAAGAGGGAGAAAAAGTGTTATTTTGTTCTTTTATTTAACAGACAAGTAAACAGAAATATGAAATCAGACATCGAAATCGCCAGAGAAACCTCCCTTGTTAAAGTGAAAGAGATTGCAGAAAACATAGGTATCGCCAGACAGGAAGTACAAAATTACGGAAGATATATTGCCAAGATCCCGCTTCATCTGATCGATGAAGAACAGGTACAAAAAAGTAACCTGATCTTAGTCACCGCCATTACCCCGACCAAAGCCGGGATCGGAAAGACCACCGTCTCCATCGGTCTGGCCTTAGGATTAAACAAAATCGGTAAAAAGCAATCGTAGCGTTGCGGGAACCCTCTTTAGGTCCCTGTTTTGGGATGAAAGGCGGAGCTGCCGGAGGAGGCTATTCCCAGGTGTTACCCATGGAAAATATCAACCTCCATTTCACCGGAGACTTTCATGCCGTGACTTCCGCCCATAATATGATCACCGCACTGCTGGACAATTATATTTACCAGACCCGCCACAGTTGCGAGGGATTGAAAGAAATTAAATGGAAACGGGTATTAAACATAAATGACAGAAGCCTGCGCAACATCGTCTCCGGATTGGGCGGTTCTGCCAACGGAGTACCTACGGAAACCGGATTTGATATTACTCCTGCCTCAGAAATCATGGCCATCCTGTGTCTATCCAAAGACCTGGAAGATCTGAAATGCCGCATCGGGAATATCCTGTTAGGCTACACCAACGAAGATAAACCCTTCACAGTAAATGACCTCAGAGTAGCCGGAGCGATCACTGTCCTTCTGAAAGATGCGTTACTCCCGAACCTGGTGCAGACCACAGAAAATACAGCCGCTTTTGTACACGGAGGCCTGTTCGCCAATATTGCCCACGGATGCAATTCTATCCTGGCTACCCAAATGGCACTTTCCCACGGCGACTATGTGATCACCGAAGCTGGTTTCGGAGCCGACCTGGGAGCCGAAAAATTCTTTAACATCAAATGCCGTAAGGCCGGATTAGCTCCTAAACTGACCGTGATCGTAGCCACCGCACAAAGCCTGAAATTACATGGAGGCGTGCCGGAATCCCAGATCAAAGAACCCCATATAGAAGGACTACAGAACGGTCTGGCCAATCTGGATAAACATATCGAAAATATGCAAAGCTTCGGACAGCAGGTCATTGTCACTTTTAACCGCTATGCCACCGATACCGATGAAGAAATGGCATTAGTGGCAGCACACTGCAAAAGTAAAAAGGTAGGGTTTGCCATCAACAACGTATTTGCAGCAGGCGGTACAGGCGGAGAAGAACTGACCCAACTGGTAGCAGACACCATCAAAAAGAATCCTTCCGGTCCACTGGCCTTCACCTATGAAGACACAGACAGTGTACGGGAAAAGATCCGGAAAGTTTCAGAAAAGATCTATGGAGCCTCTTCCGTAGTCTATACAACACTGGCAGAAAAGAAACTGAAACAGATCCTGGAATTAGGCATTTCCCACTATCTGATCTGTATCGCGAAAACCCAATATTCATTTTCTTCCAACCCCAAAGCCTATGGAGTCGCCAAAGATTTCGAACTGAAAGTCCGGGATATCATTATCAACAACGGAGCAGAAATGATTGTAGTGGTTATGGGTGAGATCATGCGTATGCCGGGATTACCCAAATCTCCCCAGGCACAAAAGATCGATATTATTAACGGCCGGATCGAAGGATTAAGCTGATCGATATAGTCGCTCAAAAAACAGAAGTTGTAATACCCCGCAAGGGATAAATGATGGCAATTGACTAAAAAGCTTTTAGTGAAGGAACACCCGGAGAAGCCTTTTCTGGCAGCTCTCCCATAGGTCATATTATATAAGAAAATAATATACTTATTATGCTGGCATAATAAGTATATGAACAAATCTTACTTCCTTCTTACCGGAGCAGAGGATTATAATAGGCCTTTGGTACTGGGCAATTCATAGGTATAGATATCCCTGCGGACAGCCATTTTGATTGCACGTGCCAGAGCTTTGAAAATACCTTCTATCTTATGATGTTCGTTCTTTCCTTCTGCTTTTATATTCAGGTTCATACGGGCCGCATCACTCAGACTCTTAAAAAAGTGAAGAAACATTTCCGTAGGCATATCTCCTACTTTCTCTCTGTTAAAAGTCGCTTCCCATACCAGCCAGGGACGACCACCGAAATCTAATGCCACACTACACAGGCAATCATCCATAGGTAGGGTGTAGCCATACCGTTCAATTCCCCGTTTATCACCTAGTGCTTTTAATAAAGCTTCTCCCAAAGCAATAGCGGTGTCTTCTATGGTGTGGTGTTCATCCACTTCCAGGTCTCCTTTGACCTGTATGGTGAGATCCATACCGGAATGTTTACCGATCTGGTCCAGCATATGGTCAAAGAAACCTAATCCGGTAGAGACAGCCGTTTTTCCGGATCCATCCAGATTGATCTCCACATAAATATCTGTTTCTTTAGTCGTACGCTGCACTACCGCCCGCCGTTCACCGGCAAAGAGATATTCCGTCACCTTGTCCCAGTCGTCTGTGATTAAGATCGGAGCCAGT
Source organism: Tannerellaceae bacterium (assembly GCA_021201295.1). Lineage (GTDB taxonomy): Bacteria > Bacteroidota > Bacteroidia > Bacteroidales > Tannerellaceae > UBA4116. The sequence goes on from JAJQFE010000077.1 coordinate 44,043, forward strand.
TCGACCGGATAATCAGCCAGTGCTGCTTCTGCCTCTTCCGGTTTTCGCAACAAAATACCTTTAGCGCCTAAATTCTTTGCCAGTTCTATATCTGTCAGGCGGTCTCCGATCACATAGCTATGGGCCAGATCATATTCTCCACTCATATACTTACCCAACATGCCGGTCCAGGGTTTCCGGTTAGGAGAATTTTCTTCAGGAAAAGAACGGTCAATCAGTATATCATCAAACCGGATACCTTCTCCTTCAAAGGCGTTCAACATTTGGGTATGTGCCGGCCAGAAGGTATCCTCCGGAAAGGAATCTGTCCCCAATCCGTCCTGATTGGTCACCATCACCAGTTCAAAATCCAATTGTTGGGTGATAAAATATAAATTACGAAACACTTTGGGATAATAGGCCAGCTTTTCCAGGCTGTCTAACTGGTAATTCACCGGGGGTTCCAGAACTAACGTTCCATCCCGGTCTATAAATAAGGCTCTTTTCATAAGGACATGTCATTTAATGCTTTCAACAGGACGGTATTTTCTTCCGGTGTTCCGATGGTGATTCGCAGACAACCTTCACATAAGGTTACATTGTTCCGGTTCCGGACAATGATCCCCTGCCGAACCAGATACTCATAGGTAGCATTCGCATCTTCTACTCTGACCAGCATGAAATTAGCATCTGAGGGGTAGAGTTCCTTCACGCAGGCCACCTGGGGCAATGTAGTTTCCAGGAGGCTTCTTTCTGCCAGAATGTTCCGGAGCTGCTCTTTCATGTCAGCTTCCCTATTCAGAATTTCTAACGCCTTTTCCTGGGTAAGTTGGTTCACATTATAAGGATATTTGATCTTATTCAGGAGGGAAATAATCTCCGGGGAAGCAAAAGCCATCCCCAAACGAATACCGGCAGCTCCCCAGGCTTTAGATAAGGTTTGCAAAACAACCAGATTAGGATGTTGCGCCAGTTCCGGGACAAAAGAAGGGGAGGAAGAGAAATCAATATAGGCTTCATCGATTACTACGATTCCTTCAAATCCATTCAGGACCCGGTATATATCTTCCCGTTTCAGGGTATTGGCTGTCGGATTGTTGGGAGAACAGAGAAAGATGAGTTTGGTCTGTGCATCGATCTGTGCCAGCAAGGTATCCGGGTCCAGGCTGAAATCCGACTGTAGACGAACTTTCCGGAACCCTACATGATTCACATTGGCAGAAACTTCATACATCCCATAGGAGGGATCTATTGAGAGTACATTATCTGTAGCCAGTTCACAAAAGGCACGGATCAGCAGATCGATGGCTTCATCACTACCATTTCCTATAAAAATAGTGTCCGGAGTGGTCCCTCTCAGCTCTCCTATCCTCTTTTTCAGTTCCCATTGCATAGGGTCCGGATACCGGTTGTAAGGAGTATTAAACGGGTTTTCGTTTGCATCTATAAAGACAGAGGCTTCACCATGAAATTCATCCCTGGCGGATGAATAGGGTTTCAGGTTCCACACATTGGGTCTGACAAGGTCTTTTAAATTTTTCATAAAAATCATCATTTAATAGTTGGGCAGGAAATAACGGTCTACCCGTTTCATAATGTATGTAATCTTACCGTAACCGCGTTCCGGTGAGCCTCTAACTGTTCGTTAGCCGCCATCACACGGATCGTCTCGCCTAATTGCTGTATACCTTCCGGTGTGATCTCCTGGAAGGTGATCTTTTTGATAAAACTATCCAGATTGACCCCACTATACGCTTTGGCATAGCCGTTCGTTGGCAGGGTGTGATTGGTTCCGGAAGCATAGTCTCCGGCACTTTCAGGCGTGTAAGCTCCCATAAAGACACTGCCTGCGTTCTCGATCCGGTCGGCGATCTGCCCATAATCTGCCGTTTGTATGATCAGGTGTTCGGGGGCGTACTGATTGGTAAAATCAATCACCTCCTGTTGGTCTTTCAATAAAATGATCCGGCTGTTTTCCAAAGATTTTTTTGTGATCTCTTTCCGGGGTAACTGCTCTAATTGTTCCCAGATAGCCGCTTCTACCTCAGGGATCAGGGCTTCACAGGTAGTAACCAGGATAGACTGGCTGTCGGCTCCGTGTTCCGCCTGGGAAAGGAAATCGGCGGCAATAAAAGCCGGGTGGGCCGTTTCATCGGCAATCACCTCCACTTCGGAGGGTCCGGCAGGCATATCAATGGCTACCTCTTTCAGGCTGACCAACTGTTTGGCTGCTGTCACATACTGGTTGCCCGGCCCAAAGATCTTGTAGACTTTGGAAACAGATTCCGTGCCATAGGTCATGGCTGCTATGGCCTGTATACCTCCGGCTTTTACAATGGTACTGACGCCTGACTCCTGCGCAGCAAACAGGATAGCGGGATGTACTTTCCCTTCCCGGTTGGGTGGGGTACAAAGCACAATCTCTTTACATCCTGCGATGCGGGCCGGAACGGCTAACATCAATACGGTGGAAAAAAGCGGTGCTGTTCCTCCGGGAACGTAGAGTCCGACCTTTTCAATGGCTACCGCTTTTTGCCAGCAGGTGACACCGGGAGTGGTTTCTATTTTCTCTCCGGTAAAACGCTGGGAGGCATGAAACTTCTCTATATTTGCCTTAGCCGTGCGGATGGCCTGTTTCAGCTCTTCAGCCACCAGCCGGTCCGCTTCCCAGAACTCTTCTTCCGTAACTAACAGGGAAGACAACGTAACCTGGTCAAATTTTTCCCCATATCTTCTGACAGCCGTATCTCCTTCCTGTTGTACCTCCTGCAGCACAGTACGCACGGTGTCAAACAGACCTGTTACATCTAATGACGGACGGACAGACAGGGCTGCCCATGCAGTCCGTTCAGGATATTTAATTATTTCCATTAAATTCTCTCTTTAACAATCCATATCTCACTATATCCGTATATCCGGAAACTAATAATTCACCCTCCCGTTCGATCCCTTCTTCCCGGAAACCTAACCGTTCCGGTATCCTGCGGCTTTTTTGGTTGCCTGTTGCCACCTGGATCAGGATACGGTTCATTTCTAATTCACCGAACGCATAAGCGATCAGCTTTTGACAGGATAAAGTGATTATACCATTTCCTTCGCATACGGGGTTCAGCCAGTAGCCGATTTCCACTTTATGATTGATCCGGTCAGGATTTTTCAAACCGATCAACCCGGCAAAAGTATTCCGGAACCAGATGACAAACAGGTACTCATCCGTCTGCCCCACACTTTCCAGGAAGGCTTCACTATCTGCCTGCATCCGGGTAGCGTCCACAAATGGTAGCTAGGTACGTAAATCATCCCGGTGTTCATCTATTGTCCGGAAGATAGACACTGCATCTTCCGAAACCGGTGGCCGTAATTCAATCTCTCCGGTTACGGGTATAACCTGCCTGGGGGTCATAGAATCATTTTTTCAATCGGGATGATCAGGATACCTTCTGCGCCTAATGTTTTCAGTTTACCAATAATTTCCCAAAAATGTTTTTCGGTGATCACTGTCTGTACAGATACCCAGCCTTCATCCGCCAGTGGTGTAATGGTCGGGCTCTTCATTCCGGGCAGCATTTCCACAATCTCACTCAACTTATCTTTAGGGGCATTCAGTAATACATATTTTTTACATTCTGCTGCCTGGATCGCCTCAAAACGGAATAGCAACTCGTCCAGGATCTCCTGCTTTTCCCGGGACAGTTCATTATTAGCAATCAGCAGGGCCTCACTCTGCATCAGGACTTCCACCTCTTTTAACTGGTTACTTACCAGGGTACTTCCGGAACTGACAATATCAAAGATCGCATCTGCCAGACCGATACCCGGAGCGATCTCCACCGATCCGCTGATCACATGTAGTTCTGCCTGTACGTTCTGCTCTGCCAGGTATTTAGTCAGGATCTCCGGATAAGAAGTAGCAATCATTTTCCCTTCAAACCATGCTACCCCCTGATAGGCTTCATCTTTAGGGATCGCAAGGGACAGGCGGCATTTACTGAATCCCAACCGTTTAACCAGTCTGGCTCCTGCGCCTTTTTCCACATATTCATTCTCTCCGACAATCCCTACATCTGCCACCCCATTGGCCACGGCCTGGGGAATATCATCATCCCGTAAGAAAAGTACTTCTACCGGAAAACCTTTGGCTGACAAAAGCAGGATGCGTTTTCCTCTGTTCAGTTTAATACCGGCTTCTTCCAGGAGAAGCATAGTTTCGTCATACAGACGTCCTTTGGATTGTACCGCAATTCGTAACATGTTGTTTCTTTTTTTATTTTGTTATATGTTATTTTTCCTGAAATCAAAAAAATAAGGCTTACCGAAAATACGGCAAGCCTTACATTTTATATCATGAATATCTACATACCACACAGCCCACCGAACTATTGTCCGTTGTAATGCAGGTGATGATGATGTAGTGAACTGATTTTCATTTTATATTCAATTATCCTTCGCAAAATTACAATAATTATTTAATTAGCCAAGATTTCTTACAAAAAATCACCAGAAAAGGCACCATAGCGGGTTTGACATATTTTCCCTACCTTTGTGGCTCTTTATAAAATGATATATTCAATGAGCAAAATTTCAAATTGTCCGGTATGCCGGATGGATAACACCTACTTTGACGGTACTCTCAATATCTGTCCGGATTGCGGCCATGAATGGACAGACGGTGACCAGCAGGAAGAAAATACCATTCCTAAAGACAGTAACGGCGCGGAACTGGTGGATGGAGATAGTGTAACGGTAATCAAAGACCTGAAAGTAAGAGGTTCTTCGATGGTGATCAAACGGGGCACTAAAGTAAAAAGCATCCGCCTGACAGATAATCCGGAAGAGGTGGACTGTAAGATTGATGGCAGCAGCATCGTCCTGAAAACCTGTTTTCTGAAGAAATAAGAGGAGTAACTTTAGAGTTAAAAGGGATTGGGAGATCCTTTTTTCTTAGGATAAATCCGGGAAGAAAAGAAAGACCGGAAATTACTCTTTTATATAGTCTGCTATGGATAAGAAATTTCTTTCCAGTAAATACATTTGGGTAGCCATAAATATGAAAAACTCTCCCCAATGTTCCCGGCGGTGAATATCGATCCCTTCTTTGGCAGTATAGATACGGGCCACCTGATTCCCGGTTTCACGGACATAACAGATGTCCCAGATCAATCCTTCCGGGAAATCCTTTTCTAAGACTTCTTTGTACCAGGTCAGTTTTTCAAACATCTCTAGCCAGTCATCCTCTTTTTTGTGGTTCACTTCCAGGATCACATACGCTCCCTGACGGGTAGCATCAAATTTTAATTCAACTCCTTTGACTTTGGTATTATATAATGTCCAGATCTTTTTCCAGTTCCTGAGGTAGGGCTGCACTTCGCAAAAAGCAGCAAAACTCTCCCAGAATTCTACTTTTAATTGTTTTAGTTCTTCTTTGCTGTACATGGGAGAATTAGTTAAAACAGGAGTTAAAGGAGTCAAGTAGGTTTTCTTTCTACTGTACTCCTTAACTTCTTTGACTCCTCTGACTCCTATTTATAAATCTCATTCTTATTGACCTTAACAATCTTACCGAAGCGGGCTAATTGTTTCTGGTCTATTTTTTTGGTGTTCCCTACGATCATATAGACAACCGGATGGTCCTGTACATGTTGCTGATAAAACTTCAGTACATCTTCCATTTCCATAGAAGAGATATCTTCCAGTAAGCTGATATTGGGATCCACGGCACACCCTTCGTTCAAATATAGGGCTACTTTTTCCGGAATTTTCCGGAAAGTCGGGTAGCTGGTACTTACTCTATTGACAATTGTTTGCTTAACAGCCGGTAACCGTTCTGCTTTAACAGGCATCTGCCGGATCAATGAATCCAGTACCTCCATTGCATCCAGTGTTTTATCTGTCTGCGTAGACAATACGGTGACAAATTCTCCCGGCTTGTCTTTATGCTGCATGATAGGTAATTTATAAAGCCCCTGGGTCCTGTAGGCAAAAGAACGGTATTCACGGATCTCCTGAAATATCAGGGAGGACATATCGCCACCGAAATAGCCGGAGAATAACCGGGCAATATGACGGGAATAGGTATCCTCCACAGGATCACCGGACACTAAGCTATAGACAATACTCTGTCTTGCATCCGGCATATTATATAAGAAAATCGTAGGTTCCTCATATAGTTTTACCAGACGGTAGACCGGAGAAGCCGAAGACACTGTAATCTGGTCTACTGCTATATAATTTTTTATTTTTCCCGTTACCTGGGTATCCTGCAATGTCCCGCAATAATAAAATTCACAGGCTACTTTCCGGATCTCCCGGAATATATCCAGTAAGTCTTCTCCTTTCAATTTCTTTATATCCGACAAGGAGAGTTTGTTTAAATAAGAGGATTTCTCCCCATATCTAACCATCTCGAACAAAGCTGTTCCCAACTGGTCCGTAGATTTATAGAAAGCTTCTCGTAACACCTTTTCTTCATCAGCCAGTTGTTTAATCTTTTTGTTATCCGCTTGGGCTTCCCGCATAAAATCTGCAACCAGAGAGAGTGTTTCATCAAACTCTGTATCAAAACCACTGATCTTCACAGCAAACTGGTTCTCATCCACTACAAAAGAAAGTGTACTGCCCAGGCTTTGCAGTTTACCGCGGAAATCATCAAAAGACAAGGTTTCTGTTCCCAGGAAAGGCAGATAAGCAGCCAATTGGACCAGCTCCGGCTGTTCCACTTTTCCTATTCCATAGGATATATCCAGCGTAAAAATATCATTGACCGGATTGACTGTAGCATATAAGGTGGCTAACGGAGACAAAGAGATCCGGTGGGCATCCTTCTGCAAATCCAGAAAACGGGGTGTAACTTCTTTCACCGGGATCTTTTCCAGTTCCAGTGCATAATCCGAGACAGCTTCCGGGTGTTTAGGGATGATCGGCTTAAAGTTGGGCTTCGGCAGATTATCTTTTTTATATTTCCCGGTCGTTTTCGTTACATAGAGATAATTATCCGTAAAGTATTTCTGTGCGATCGCCATCACATCTTCTTTGGTCAGGGCATTAATATGATCGATCTCCTTTACGTATTCATCCCAGGATTTTCCCTGAGAGAACATCGTTATCATAGCTTCCGCACGGGAACTGATATCTTCGAGGCGGGAAACATATTTCCGTTTCTGCTCTAATTTCAGGCTGTTAAACATTTCGTCTGTGAAATCCCCGGCTTTGATCCGGTTAATCTCCTTCCAGATCAGGTCTTTGGCTTTTACCCGGGTCTGGATCACCAGTTTCGGCATGCCGATAACTGCCAGTGCACCGGCTTCATTCAGGTTCTCGTTAACAGTCATAGCTGCCATCAGTTTCCGGTTGATCATTAATTTATCCAGATAACCGGTCCCATTGGAATTATTTAGTAATCCCATGACAATATTCAGCGGGATCTGGTCCGGATGGTTGGCCGGAACACCCCGGAACGCAAAGCCTACCCCGTTGATAATAGGAATGGGGAATTTAACCAGAAATTCTTCTTCCCCTGTAAAAGGAGGAAGTTCTATTTTTTCTTTGACCGGAGCCTCCCCTTTCCGTATCCGGGAAAAAGTGGCTTCCAGAATAGGTAAGACTTTTTCACTGTCAAAATCTCCACTCAGGATCAATCCCATATTAGAAGCCACATAGTATGCTTCAAAGAATTGCTGCATTTCCGAAAGCCGGGGATTTTTCAGATTCTCCGTACTGCCTAAAATGGAATAGGCATAGGGATGAGGTTGAAAATAACGTTCCATAAATTTATCAATAGCATCTCTGCCCATAAAATCATGGTACATATTTTTTTCCTCATACACGGTTTCCAGTTCGGTCTGGAACATACGGAACACAGGATTGATCAGCCGCTCGCTGTTCAGTTCCGCCCACTGGGCCATATATTCCGGAGAAAACGTATTCATGTAGATCGTGTAGTCATAGGAAGTTCCGGCATTCAGTTGTGTTCCTCCATACTGGGAGATCAACCGGTTAAATTCATTGGGGATCACAAACTCAGAAGCCTGTCCACTGAGTTCATTAATCTCTTTCTGGATTTCAAGCCGCTCTTTAGGATTTCCGGTTGCTGCCAGTTCATCATATTTCAGGGCAATGGCATCTAATAATATCTTTTCTTTCTGATAATCTATCGTACCGATTTTATCTGTCCCTTTAAACATGATATGTTCAAAGTAGTGAGCGATCCCGGTGTCAGGTGAATCTTTCGCTCCTGCTTTTACTACCACTGAACCAAAAACTTTAGGTTGGCTATGGTCTTCATTCAATCACACTGTCATGCCATTACTTAATATATGTTCTTTTACCAAAAGGGAATTATTGTTTTGTGCAGACAAGTGATTAGAAGCAAAAGATAGTAGTATCATAAAAAATGGAAATTTCATTTTGTAATTGCAAACACACATATTTTACTATACAAATATACCGGTTTCGGAGGAGAGTTCCCAATAATGTGAAGAATATAACCATTTTTTCGTAAATTTGCCTTTAAACTATACCTACTCTTTTATATGGAGATAGACATGATACAAAATCTGGTAAGCAAATATCTGATCAAACTGGGTATCATTCATGATACAAATACCTACTGGGATAATATTATTATCCTGCTGATCATTATAGCCCTGGCTTTCATGGCAGATTTTATCTGCCGGAAAATCTTTTTAGAGGCTTTCAGGCGGCTGGCCAGAAAAACAAAAAATGAATGGGATGATCTGATCGTTGACCGGAAAATTATCAATAAACTGATGAATATTATTCCGGCGATCCTGATCTATGCTTTACTTCCCCTGGCATTTCCCCAGTATGAATATGCGGAGCTGTTGGATCTCCTGCTGCGGTTATGTACGATCTATATCATTACTGTTTCGCTGAGGTTTATGAATGCTTCGCTGAATATTATCCATGACATATACAGTCTGAAGGATAAAAAGAAAAATAAATCCCTGAAAGGCTTTGTCCAGATTATTCAGGTGGCGATCATATTTGTCGGGATCATCATTATTATAGGTGTTCTGATCAATAAATCCCCGGCTACCCTGTTTGCCGGTCTGGGAGCCTCTGCTGCTATCCTGATGCTGGTCTTTAAAGACACTATCCTGGGATTTGTGGCCGGGATCCAGTTATCTGCTAACGACATGTTACGTCCGGGTGATTGGATCACCATGGAAAAATACGGAGCTGACGGGACGGTTATGGATGTGACTTTACATGCGGTCAAGATCAGGAATTTTGACCGGACTATTACGACAATTCCTCCCTATGCCTTAGTGACGGATTCTTTCCAGAACTGGCGGGGTATGTTTGACTCCGGAGGCCGCCGGGTAAAGCGTTCGATATATATTGATATGAATAGTGTCAGATTCTGTACGCCGGAGATGCTGGACAAATTCCGGAAAATCTCTTTGCTAACAGATTATATTGAAGAAAAGGAAAAAGAGTTACAGGAATATAATGAAACTCATCATATAGATGCCAGTGTGCTGGTCAATGGCCGGAGACAAACTAACCTGGGAATTTTCCGGGCTTATCTGCAACGCTACTTACAGCAATCTCCGTTAGTTCACCACGAAGGGTTCTTTTGTATGGTGTGCCATCTGCAACCCACGGAAAAAGGGCTACCTGTTGAATTATATTTCTTTATCAACCGGACGGAATGGACTGTATACGAAAGTATTCAGGCAGATGTATTTGACCATATCCTTGCCATCATACCGGAATTTGACTTACGGGTATTCCAGAATATATCCGGTAGCGATCTGAGAAATCTTACTATTAAAGAAATAGTTACCTAAAAATATACCCGGTTCTTTACCATTTACCAGGCGTATTGTTCCGGTGTTGTCCGTCTATTAACTCCGGTTGATAGACGGACTTTTTTAAAATAGAATTTAATAACAGGCAATTCCTTACCTGATCATGTCAAAACCAGTGTAAGAAACTAAGGCTACCGGAATACGGATACCTTCCGGAGTCTGGTGATTTTCCAGTAAGGAGGCCACAATACGCGGTAAGGCTAACGCACTACCATTCAGCGTGTGGCAAAGCTGAGTCTTTTTATTTTCATCTCTGTAACGGCATTTCAGACGATTGGCCTGGTAATTTTCAAAGTTAGAAACAGAACTGACTTCCAGCCAACGCTTTTGTGCAGCCGAATACACCTCAAAGTCAAAAGTAAGTGCAGAAGTAAAACTCATATCTCCTCCACACAGGCGCAGAATCCGCCAGGGTAATTCCAGCTTTTCCAGTAAAGTCTGCACATAGGCTACCATTTCCTGTAAGGATTCGTAGGAGTGTTCAGGCGTATCAATCCGTACAATCTCTACTTTATCAAACTGGTGTAACCGGTTCAGTCCGCGTACATCTTTGCCATACGATCCAGCTTCCCGGCGGAAACAGGCAGAATAGGCGGTATTCATAACAGGCAGGTCGGATTGATTCAGGATCACATCCCGGTACATATTGGTCACAGGGACTTCTGCTGTTGGAATCAGATACAGGTCATCTGCCGTAGCGTGGTACATCTGTCCTTCTTTGTCAGGAAGTTGTCCGGTTCCATATCCGGAAGCGGCATTCACCACATAGGGTGGCTGGATCTCCAGATAGCCGGCTTCATGGGCATTATCTAAAAAGAAATTGATCAGTGCCCGCTGCAAACGGCTTCCATATCCTTTGTACACAGGAAAACCTGATCCGGTGATCTTTACACCTAATTCAAAATCGATCAGGTCATATTTTTTAGCCAGTTCCCAGTGAGGAAGAGCCTCTTCACCTAAGTCCGGAATAACTCCGCCTTCTTTTTCACAGACATTCTCTTCTGCTGTTTTTCCATCAGGAACAGAATCATGGGGCAGATTTGGGATCTGTACCAGCAAATCATGGATCTGTTGTTCTGCTGACACTTTCCGTTCATCCAGTTGTTTGTTGGCCTCCTTCATGGCAGCTACCTGTGCACGGGCAGCTTCCGCCTCTTTCTTTTTTCCCTCTTTCATCAGTTGCCCGATAGTTTTGGAAATGCGGTTCAGTTCTGCCAGATTGGCATCGAGTTCCTGCTGGGTCGTACGTCTGGTTTTATCTAATTCAATAACCTGTGCTATATACTCTTTGGCATCAAAATGCTTTCTGGCAAGTTTTCGGATCACTTCTTCCGGATTCTCTGTAATAACTTTAAGCGTCAACATACTTTTGTCTATGTTTTTAATTGAAGTTGCAAAGGTATATATTAATTGAGAATTGACAATTGGGAAAAGAAATTTAGTCAAGAGGATTTGTCAGAAAAATGACAGGTTACCTGAATGATTCCCTCCTGGTATCCGGCCTATACCGGTGATGGATTCCTATCATTCAGCTAACCTGTCCGTTGAATTTAGTAGTTTTCTTTTTATCCCCGTTCGCGTGTATTTTTATCGACATTCATCTCATCCACACAAGGTTGAACATCTTTCACACTGACTACTTCATCTTCATCAGCGATGACCTGTTCTACCGGATATCTTTCTTTCATTTTCTCTAATGTGGAATCATCCAGGTCTTTATACCGGTCCTGTGTCTGATGAAGATCTTCCGGTTTTTGATTCTGGCTACAACCACAACTTTTCTTATCAGAAGAGCCATAGGTTTTATCCTGTGATGCCTGTAAGGAATCTTTTTGTGAAGAGGATGCAGGAGTTTCATGAGTAGTACTTCCCTCCTCCGGAACACTTACCATCGTAATATCTATTATTTCGTCATCCGTAATAATAATATCTCGTTCCACTTCTATATTCATGTCATCATCATCGATATTACTGTCTACCATCAGCTTATCACTTTTACCTGTATCGGTAAACCGGTTGCCGGCCAGGTCATTTTCATTCTTTTTACCACCCAGATAATCACTGCCCGGTACACATTGATTTTGTGCACTTGCCGCAGATCCTGCCTGGCTATCCTTATCCCGCACCTGTCCGTCTTCTATAGAATCATCCGGATTCAGGAATTCATTGTCAATCAAAGCTTCATTGGATGCTTTATCTTCCAGATCTTCCCAGACATCGTTCAGATTTCCATAGGTATAATCATTTACCAGTCCTATCGGTTCCGTAGACTGGCTTTCACTTCTTACCTCAGCATCCACATCCCGTAAGGTTCTCATTATTTTGTCATATCTTTTACTTTTTAATGGTCCAATACTCTTGTGTTTCAACACATTTGGCTGAGATATAGTTGTATGAATTTTCTTATTTTTTCTCAGCGGGAACAAAAAAAATAAAAAAGGTAAAAGAGAAGAAAAACGGCTATTTTACACGTCCTCCGGTAATCCAGGTACGCAGGTAGTAGGGCTCACTTAAACTGCTGACCATTACTCCCCGGGAAGTGCTGGTATGAACAAATTTGCCATTTTTAAGATAGATACCCACATGGGTAGGAACTTTTTTATTTTTACCATTCGTGGAGAAAAAGACCAGATCTCCTTCCCGGAGACCATTCCGGCTTACTTTTTTGCAATTATGTTTTAGCATATCTGCGGAAGAACGGGCTAACTGTTTTCTGTAGACTTCACGGTATATCATAGCAACAAATCCGGAACAATCCACTCCCTTTTTAGTGCTTCCTCCCATGCGGTGAGGAGTCCCTAACCACTTAGATGCTTCCGTATACAAATGCAGGTTATCCTGTGGAGTAACTCTGACTCCAAACTTCTGCGATAAAATAGCCGGAGATTCCATCCCTGCCGGGATCCGCTTTTTCAAGCCACAGGAGGTAGTAGATATCAACAGAGCCAGAAGTAAAAAAAGAGTGATTTGTTTGTTTCCCATCAGTCTCACCATCTTAGGATAACAAATATAAAAGTTAATAAATAAATGAACGCATTTTCCTCATGCTTTAACATTTACAGGCAGTTTAAATCGTCTACAGCCAGGAGAGTTGGTTATACATTCAGAGAATTGCACAGTAATAAAAAAAGGCTATCCGTTTGGATAGCCTTTTAGTAAGATACAGGATCTATTTTCTTATTTAGCTGAATAATTTCTATTCAGGTATTCAATCAATTCTGCTGTAATATTATATACATCTCCGGCAATCAGGATATTATCCATACCGGTATTACTCAGGATCACCTGGTATCCTTTATTCTGGTTAAACAGATTCAGTTGAGCCACTAAGGAATCCCGTAACTGAGACATTAACTGTTGTTGTTCTAACATTAACTCCTGTACCAGACGGTTATCCAATTCCTGTAATTCCTGTTGTTTGTTCATCAGACGTTGTTCTTCCTGAGCTGCACGTTCGCGGGTCAGGAAAGCATTGTTTTCCAGTTTACGCTGGAAACCCTGAACTTCTGTCCTTAAAGCATTCGCTTTCTGGTTGATATTAGCCCTTGAGTTTTCCTCTTTTTTAAGAATCACTTCACTCAAATCTCTATAATAGTTATAATTCATCAGCAATGAATCCATATCCACATAGGCAATGGGAAGGACACCTGACAGGTTTTCGTCTGGGGTAAAAGTAGTTCGTGTAACGCTTGTCTCTTTTTTTCCGGAGAATTGCAGGATAAACAAAATCACAATAGCTACAGCAAGAACACCATTAATAACGTAGTTAATGCTCTTCATAAAGTCTAATTTAAATCTCTATATTATATTTTTACTTCTTTCAACCGTTCGGCCAGGTTCTTATGCTTTAACCGTTCCCGATCCTGTGTTCTGGCACATGCAAGTCCTTTATCACGAAGCGCCTGATTCCCTCCGATATGCAAATTCGGGAACGCTCCGTTTTTCTGCAACAGGAGCCTTATAGAAAGCAGAACTACGCAAATACCAAGAATAATAACCGTCAGAAATAATGTTGTAAGCATTTTCTTTTATATTTGTGGACACAAATATAAGAGTTTAAGTGAATACATAGTATCTTTTTGATACATTATTCTACATTTTTTCAGACCTTACTTATGTTTTTGATAAATTATTAACTTTACAGGCAACACATATAATACATTATAACATTATGAAAATTACAGATTTAAATCCGGGGATCGTATGGAAATATTTCCACGAGATCACACAAGTGCCCCGTCCTTCAAAAAAAGAGGGAAAAATAATTCAGTATCTGGAATCTTTTGCCAAAGAGCATAATATAGCTAGTAAGAAAGATGATGCGGGTAATATTCTGATGTTTAAACCGGCCACTTCGGGCTATGAAGATCGCCCTGTCGTGATCCTGCAGTCTCACATGGATATGGTGTGTGAGAAAAACAGTGACAAAGTCCATGATTTTGAAAATGACCCTATTGAAACGGTTGTGGATGGGGAATGGCTTCGGGCCAACGGCACGACGTTAGGTGCGGACAACGGGATTGGCATGGCCGCCCAGTTGGCAGTGCTGGCATCGGATGATCTCGAACATGGTCCTATTGAATGTCTGTTCACAGTGGATGAGGAAACCGGATTAACCGGAGCCCAGGCACTTCAGGAAGGATTTATGACCGGTGATATCCTGTTGAATCTGGATAGTGAAGATGAAGGCGAAATATTTATGGGATGTGCCGGAGGGAAAGGAACCCAGGCAGAATTCCGGTATGAACCGCTTCCCACTTCTCCTGAGATGTTGTATTTCCGTATCGATGTCAAAGGATTGAATGGCGGACATTCAGGCGGTGAAATCCATAAAGGGTTAGGAAATGCGAATAAAATATTGGTTCGTTTCCTCTATTTCCTGAAAAAGAAATATGATTTCTCCCTTTGCGCCTTCAATGGCGGGAATCTGCACAATGCCATTCCCCGTGAAGCCTATGCAATCCTGGGCGTGCATCCGGAAGATAAAGAACAGGTACGGGTCCTGCTGAACCTGTTTGCTGCTGATATTGAAAATGAACTGAAACGGGTAGACCCGAATGTACAGATTACCATGGAATCAGCAGACAGACCGGATACTAAAATAGATGACAGAACAGCAGAACGTCTAATCTACGCCTTGATGGCCTGTCCGCATGGAGTGATTGGCATGAGCCATGAGATAGAAGGCCTGGTTGAAACCTCTACAAATCTGGCTTCCGTGAAAATGATCGATACGGACAAAATACTGGTAGGTACCAGTCAGCGCAGTTCTGTGGAATCCTGTAAAGAAGCCATTGCAGACCAGGTGGCCAGTACGTTCCTGTTAGCAGAGGCACAGGTAACCCAGGGAGAAGGTTATCCGGGCTGGGCGCCCAATCCGGATTCCAACATTTTAAAAGTGGCACAGGAAAGTTACCGGAGATTATTTAACAAAGATGCTAAAATCATGGCTATCCATGCCGGACTGGAATGTGGTTTATTCCTGGAAAAATATCCAAAACTGGATATGATCTCTTTCGGACCGACCCTTCGTGAGGTACATTCTCCGAACGAACGCATCCGGATAGACACCGTAGATTTGTGGTGGAAACATTTAGTGGAATTATTAAAGAGCATTCCTGCAAAATAAATAAGGATAGATCTCGTTAATAAAAGAGGATAAGTTTTCCGGTAGAAACGGAGCTTCTCCTCTTTTATTTTTTAATCGTACGATCCGATGCATAAACTGTCAGTTCTTTTATTATTGTGTATAGCGCTATCTGCCTGCCTGCTGTTTTCCTGCAGTGACTGGGAGGATAATATATCCACCAATCCGGCTCACCAGCTAAGTTTCTCTGTAGATACAGTAGACTTTGATATGGTATTTACCACTATCGGTTCCGCTACCCGTGAATTTCTGATCTATAACCTGAACAGTAAACCGTTACATATCTCTTCCATCAGTATTGCCAATCATGAGAACTCCGGTTTCCGGATCAATGTGGACGGACGCAAAGGAACGACATTCTCAGATATTACGATTTTAGAAAAAGATAGTATCTATGTCTTAGTAGAAGTCACAGTGAATCCTACAGGAGAAAACCAGCCGATACTGATAGAAGATAAAATCAACTTTCTGACCAATGGTTTGACACAATCTGTGCAGTTAAAAGCTTACGGACAGGATGCCCATCTCATCAAAGACGGTTACAGGTTTGCACAAGACACTTTCCTGACAGCAGAAAAACCTTATCTGATCTATGACAGTATAGAGATTGCTGCCGGAACCACTGTGGAAATTGAAGCAGGGGCTACTTTCTATATGCATAACAAAGCCAAATGGTTAGTGGAAGGCAGACTGATAGCCCGGGGTACAATGGCCTATCCTATCCTGTTCCGGGGCGACCGCCTGGATTATCTGGAAACTGACAGGTTATATGACCGCATACCCGGACAATGGGATGGCATTTATTTTTCTCCGGAAAGTTTTGAAAATGAACTGGATTACGTGATTATCCGTAATACGGTCGGTGGGGTAATGTGTGAAGAGTCCACACCGGACAGGCTCAAATTAACAATTACCAATTCCCAGTTGACCAACTCCGACCAATCCGTTTTACAAGCGATTAACTGCTTCATAGAGGTTGGAAACACGGAACTTTCCAACGCGGTGGAAGATGTGGTAGCGTTATATGGAGGAAAATATAATTTTACTCACTGCACCCTGGCTAATTATATGAATAGAAAAACACGTACCAGTGGTATGTATGCCTTATACCTGAGTAATTTTTATACGACTGTTAATGAGGAAAAAGTATTTCCGTTAGTAGAAAGCGTTTTTGAGAATTGCATTATTGATGGGAGTTTCTCAGATGAATTGGGAATTGAAAAGAAAGAAAATAGTACCTGTAATTATCAGTTTAATTATTGTACGATCAAATCGCCGGTAGAAGGCTCCGGATTTACTCATATTCAGATAGGATCTCCGGCTTACCTGAATATGGGAAACCGGGATAATGATTATTATTTTGATTTCCGTTTAGCCGGTACGGATGAAGCAGAGCAGGGATATGCGATTGGGAACGGAGACCCTGCCATAGCTGAAAAATATCCGTATGACCGCTACGGCGTCTACCGTTTGACAGACGGAAAAGCTCCGGATGTAGGCGCATATGTATATGTCCCGCCAACCACTGACTAAAAAATACTTCCTATGACCTGCCAGACCTTAACCTTATTCCTGTTTCTCACCACCTGCTTCTGTTCTTCTGTGAATGGGCAGATCCCTTACCGGGTGATGTTCTATAATGTAGAGAATTTATTTGATACAGTCGATGATCCCCTGAAAGAAGACCAGGAATTCTTACCGACAAGAAACTGGCGGTGGACTCCCAAACGGTATTACCACAAACTCCACCAGATTGCCAAAGTGATCCATGCCGCCGGGGAATGGGAAGCTCCGGCACTTATCGGATTGTGTGAAGTGGAAAATGATACCGTACTCCACCATCTGCTTACCCGTACCTCTCTCCGTCCACTAGATTATCGCTATTGCATCACGAATAGTCAGGATCCCAGAGGTATGAATGTGGCTCTTTTATATCAACGGGATAAATTCCGGTACCTGGGCCATACAGGATACTCCGTGCGGTTTACAACCAAACGCAGAAGACCCACCCGGGACATTCTGCATGCCTGGGGAGAAATCCTGTCAGGTGATACAGTAGATATCCTGGTCAATCATTTTCCTTCCAGATACGGAGGGGAAAAAGAAAGTGAAAAAGGACGTGCAGATGCAGCCCAGCTGTTAAAAACAGTGACAGACTCTTTATGCCGGGTCCGTAAAACACCCTGGATTCTTATTATGGGAGATTTCAATGATGAACCACAGGATAAAAGTATCCGGGAAATTTTGCAAGCCTGTCCCCTGCCCTATTCATCCGAGCAGGTCTCTTTCCTGGAATTACCTCCTGACCGTTTATATAACCTGATCCCACAAAAAAGCAAACCAGGTGTTGCAGGGACACATAAATATCAGGGAGGATGGACCCAGTTAGACCAGATCATTATAAACGGAAGTTTTTTACAACCCACTGCTCCTGTTCAACGGGTACCCGGAAGCTGCCGGATCTTTGCACCGGATTTCCTTTTTATCCCCGACAAAACCTGGAAAGGGGTCAGACCTAAACGAACGTTTCACGGTTTCAGATATGAAGGCGGGTATAGTGACCACCTGCCTGTGATTACAGACTTTTTAGTATATTTGTCTTCCCAACCATAATCTGATAATATATCCGTACACATGCGCAATTACATAGTATCTGTCTTTTCACTGCTTCTTTGGCTACATCCGTTTGTCTTACAGGCACAGGAGCTGGGAAATCCGTTTGACTTTCCTATTTTGTTAAGTGGAAACTTCGGAGAGCTAAGGAGTAACCATTTTCATTCTGGTATAGACTTCAAAACCCAGGGAGTGGAAGGTAAACCTGTCCATGCGGTTCAGGAGGGATATATTTCCCGGATCGGGGTCAGTCCCTGGGGATATGGGAATGTTCTCTATATAGATCATCCGGATGGAACAACCACGGTATACGGACATTTACAAAAGTTTGCAGAACCCGTGGCAGCGTACGTAAAAGACCAACAATACCAACAGGAGACATTTACCATCCAATTATATCCGGAACCCGGACACTTTCCGGTTCAGCAAGGTGAAGTAATCGCCCTGGGAGGTAATTCCGGCAGTTCCGGTGGGCCTCACCTGCATTTTGAAGTCCGGGATACGGAATCTGAGGAAGTGTTAGACCCACTTCTTTACTATAAAGACAGAATCAAGGATACCCGCCCCCCCGGAATAGAGGGGATCATGATCTATCCGATGGAAGGGAAAGGAATGGTTAACCGGAAACCCCAGAAACAGGAAGTCAAACCGGTAACCGGAAAAAACGGAAAGCTTACCATTCCGACCCGGATAGAAGCCTGGGGAGAGATCGGAGTAGGGGTAAAAGCCTATGATTATATGGATAACACCACGAATATTTACGGAGTAAAAGAGATTACCCTGCAGGTAGATGGGGAAACGATATTCCATAGTGATATCCATGCATTCGCACTCCATGAAACCCGTTACCTGAATAGCTTCACGGATTATGAAGAATGGAGGAATAAGCGCTCTTTTTATATGAAAAGTTTCCTGGATCCCGGTAACCGCCTTCATTTCATTGAAAGCCTGAACCGGGGTATCATCCGTATAGATGAGGAAAGGGAATACCCATTCACGTACAGTTTAAAAGACGCGTATGGAAATACAACCGAATTATATTTCACGGTCCATGGAAAAGAAACACGGATCGAACAACCGGACATCACGAATGACCTTTTCTTTTACTGGAATAGTGAAAACCGTTTCGGTGCAAAAGGCATCCGGCTCTTTATTCCACGGGGAAATCTATACAATAATTTGTTTTTCCATTACAGTGTGAAAGGAGATACCACCGCTTTAGCCGCTACCCATACCCTCCATAACCGGCCTGTTCCTTTCCATCAGGCTGCCCAGCTGTCCTTACGTATACAAAAAGACACCCTGAAAAATAAAAACCAGTACGGGATGGTCAGAATACAGAACGGACGTCCCACCTGGATAGGAGGAGAATACCGGAATGGCTGGCTGGATACAGAAATCAGAGAACTGGGAACCTATTCAATCTGCCAGGATACGAAAGCCCCGGTAATCACTCCGGTCCATCAGCAAAAATGGATCAGCAGCCGTACCTTCACCTTCCGTATCTCCGACAATTTAAGTGGTGTAAAGACCTACCGGGGAGAAATAGACGGACAATATGTACTCTTTGAATTGGATGGAAAAAAAGGCCTGCTCTCCTATACTTTTGACAAAGACCGGCTCGAAAAAGGAAGTCACGAACTGAGGCTTACCGTGAGGGACGCCTGTGGAAACGAGTCTGTCTTTACTTATCCTTTTTCATGGTAAAAAACAACGCAAAGATTTGTATAAAATAATTAATTCCATACATTTGCTTTTAGTAGCTAAATGTAATTACGAGAGTGCACAAAACGAATTAATATAAGTAATATGGAAAATAATGAATTATTGGAAATGGTAAGAAATAAGGCACAGGGCTGGCTTACCAAAAGTTATGACGAAGACACACGTAAACAGGTACAAGCACTGTTGGATAATGAAGATCCGACTGATTTAATTGAAGCTTTCTATAAAGACCTTGAATTCGGTACAGGGGGTCTACGCGGGATCATGGGTGTAGGATCTAACCGGATGAATATTTATACCGTAGGTGCAGCCACGCAGGGATTATCCAATTATCTGAACAAAGAATTCAGCCATTTAGACCAGATCAAAGTAGTGATCGGACATGATTGCAGAAACAACAGCCGTAAATTCGCAGAAATATCCGCTGATATCTTCTCTGCGAATGGCATTAAAGTATATTTATTTGAAGATTTGCGTCCAACCCCGGAAATGTCTTATACGATCCGTAAATTAGGATGCCAGAGCGGTATTATCCTTACCGCGTCACACAATCCGAAAGAATACAACGGATACAAAGCCTACTGGGATGACGGGGCACAAATGATCGCACCCCATGACCGGAACACCATTGCAGAAGTCAATAAGATCCGGAATGCCAGTAAAATTAAATTCAAAGGGAATAAAGCACTGATCGAAATTATCGGCAAAGAAATAGATGAACAATATATCCGGGATCTGACTACCATTTCTTTATCACCGGAAGCGATTCAGCGCCACCACGATATGAAGATTGTCTATACGCCTATCCATGGTACAGGAGTTAAATTAGTTCCTGAAACCCTGAAAGCCTACGGATTTACAAATATTATCCATGTACCCGAACAGGATGTGGTAAGCGGGGATTTCCCAACCGTAGTATCTCCGAACCCGGAAGAACCGGCAGCATTGGCTATGGCAGTGGAAAAAGCAAAAGAAACAGATGCAGAACTGGTCATGGCTTCCGATCCGGATGCGGACCGTGTAGGAGCGGCCATTAAAAATAATGAAGGAGAATGGGTACTGATCAATGGAAACCAGACCTGTATGCTGTATATCTATTACCTCATCACCCGCTGGAAAGAATCAGGCAAAATAGAAGGTAAGGAATACATTGTGAAAACCATCGTTACAACGGAACTGATCCGGACCATTGCTGAAAAGAACGGGGTGGAAATGTACGACGTATATACCGGATTCAAATGGATTGCCGACGTTATGCGGAAAAATGAAGGAAAAAAATCCTACATCGGTGGTGGTGAAGAAAGCTATGGATTCCTGGCAGAAGATTTCGTCCGCGATAAAGATGCAGTATCCGCCTGTGCCCTGTTAGCAGAAATTGCAGCCTGGGCAAAAGACCAGGGATTAACCCTGTATCAATTGCTGCAACGAATCTACGTAGAATACGGATTCTCAAAAGAAGTAGGTATTTTCGTAGTAAAAAAAGGAAAAAGCGGAGCAGAAGAAATAGAAGCCATGATGAAAAATTTCCGTGAAAATCCATTGAAAGAGATTGCCGGATCCAACGTGACTTACTTCTATGACTATGCCTCCCTGAAAGGATTAAGCTATGCAGACAATGAAACGTTAACGCTGGATATGCCCACCACGTCTAATGTGCTTCAATTCTATACGGAAGACAATACAAAAGTATCCATCCGTCCTTCCGGTACAGAACCCAAGATCAAGTTCTATTGCGAAGTTCACTCAAAAGTTAATAGCATAGAAGACCTTCCGGCCGCAGAAAAAGCAGCAGAAGAAAAGATCAACCAGATCAAAGCCTCCTTAGGCATCTGATCTGCCTAACAGTATATACAAAAACAGCCTCATCAGGAAAGATCCTTTTGAGGCTGTTTTTTAGTAGTATCAAACGAGGATTATTTAGTAAATACTCCTATTTCTGCAATTGTATAGGGCTGATTATCGGAAACACCTTCCACAGGTTCCAACCTGATCAACCAGGAAGGAACAGGTTCTTCCCAATACACCTCCTGTTTAACCGGATTATTTTTTATATTATTAAACAAAGCGCTGTTTTTTATAGTCCTCCAGGTGGTTCCATCTTCACTGACAGAAAAATGGTAACGGCTGATAGGATTGGCAGACGGATGATTTACCGGAACATAGTAAAAGCCTGTAATCCGTACCACCTCACCCAGGTCAATGATCAACGGGTCACTCTCCTGCGGAAGGGTAGCAACAGATCCGGCATTCCCATCTATCAATAAATCCATGTGTTCTATGACAGGAGAAACAACCGTCCATTTAGCAGCTGAAAGATCAAAATCCCCAGTCACCACTTCACTCACCTGTTCTCCGTTGTTAACAGTAGCCATAGCTTTCACCGTCCCTACTCCTTCCAGCAGGAACGGTTGCCGGTATCTGGGTTAAGCAGTCGTCGGGATCGTACCATCTGTGGTATAGTGAATCACCGGGTCAGGAGAAGCACAGGATAAAGTAACATACCCTTCCTTATCACGCAGGATCGCAGGAGCAGATAAAAACTCCGGAGCCTGATATATCTCCAGGGTATTCAAAAGCGGACAAGCCAGTGATTCTTCAATACGAACCCGGATCTTTTGCGTGGTAACCATGGGAAAACGAAGAATACGTTTATACCCGATGGTAGTAGCTTCAGTTAGCAATACCCAGTCATTGAGGCCATCTTCCCAATAGTCTACTGCAAACCGGGCAACCCTTTGTCCCAACGGAATATATTCCTGTAAAAGCAACCGGTTAAACGTCTGTTTCTGACGTAACGTAATCTCCAGGGAAGCAGTTAACTCCCGGTCATGGGTGGCCCAGTAAGAATCATACACTCCGTTGAACAGGTTTTCCGGAGCATAGGCAGAAGTATTCCCGCGGACAGCAGAAGCCCGGATAGTAGCCCCTGCAGCCAGATTCTCTGCAAAACTTTCCTCCCTCAGCCTTTTGAACTCCATCAGCCGCGTAGAGTCCCGGGGATGAATCCTGCCTGTCCGGTCAGGAGGTACATTCAAAAGCAGATTAGAATTTCGTCCGATAGACGTATAGAAGATATCCATCAGCTGTTCCACACTTTTTACTTTATCATCCGTATCCGGACTGTAAAACCATCCCGGACGGATAGAAACATCTGTTTCAGCAGGAACCCAGGCTTCCCCACCCCTGTTTCCCTGATTCAGGGTATCTACCGGAGGAGCACCTGATCCCGGCTCAAAACCTGTAATATTTAAAGTAGACCAATTGGTTTCCCCGGCCATTCCCTGTTCATTTCCCATCCAGCGGCAACCGGGACCTACATCACTGAATATGATAGCCTGCGGCTGGTTACGATAAACCGTTTCATGAAAAAGATCCCAGTCATAGACCTGTTTCTTACCTGCATGTCCTTCTCCGTTTGCCCCGTCAAACCATTGTTCAAAAATAGGGCCATAACCCATCAGGACTTCATTCAACGTATTAGCAAACACCTGATTATATTCCGGAGTACCATATGCCGGATGATTCTGATCCCACGGGGAAAGATACACCCCAAACTTCAAACCATATTCCTTACAGGCTTCGGAAAGTTCCTTCAACACATCCCCTTTGCCCTCTTTCCATAAACTTTCACGGACCGTATGGGTACTATATTCACTGGGCCATAAACAAAAACCATCATGATGCTTAGCGGTAATAATGATCCCGGTCATACCGGCAGCCTGGGCAGTAGCCGCCCATTGCCGGCAATCCAAACCGGTCGGATAAAAGACGTTCGGGTCCTCTTCCCCATTCCCCCACTCTACGTTAGTAAACGTATTAGGACCAAAATGGGCAAACATATAATATTCCATTTTCTGCCACTCCATCTGATATTCACCGGGAATAGCACCAAAAGGTTCCGGAGGGGATACCTGTTGTTCACAGGCAGCAAAGAATCCACCCATTACGATAGCAGTAGCCAGATAACAGGATGTAAGATAAGCAGGCGTTATGTTCATTTCCAACGTTTTTAATGTGTAAAGATTCTATCTATACAAAGATAGAAAACCTCTCCCACCTACCCTCCATCCGGAGTGAAAGAATACTGTTTTTGATGAAAAAATACACAAAATTATTTCTTACTTCAAATTTATTTGTACATTTGCAGCCGTACTGAAAAACGGGATGTAGCACAGTTGGTAGCGCGCCACGTTCGGGACGTGGAGGTCGGACGTTCGAGTCGTCTCATCCCGACTACATCAAGTAAAGGCTAAATGATTTAATAATCGTTTAGCCTTTTTTAGTCTGTCACAAAAAAGGGTACACCCACTTGAAGAAAAGGGTGCACCGGATGAAGCAAACGGGTGCACCCTTTTTTAGCAAACAAAAGCCCACTGTATTACTACAGGAACCCGGAAAGCTGAATGTGTCAGCATCAATTTATGGATAACCCATTGGCTGTTTCCTCTATATCCTTACTTAAATCCAGGAATGCCCTTTGTAAAACACTGATTTTCTGTGGGGTAAATCGGCTTTCTTTTCCATTTACCACAAAATTGTTAATTCGCTGGCTTAACCAGGAATGGCTTTTACCAAAGTATTTTTTTCTATTCTACTTTATAAAAAGTCACTGCCAGCCTTAAACAGGTTCCCTGAGAATAATTCCGGATAAAAATCAAATCCAATATAAAAACTGTTATATATTCACACACTGAAATAGAACATTGATTCACAAACAGAAATCTATGCAAAAAGGTATACCATTAACAAGTAGTCTGTTCATTATGCTAACATCATGTAATCATCCGTCTTCCGTAACAGTAGGCTATGCAGGAGAAGACATTTCCAGAAATGCTTCGATTATCCGGGATACCGGTAACGGGCAGGTAGTATTAGAACTGAAAACAGATGGAAAATGGGAGCTCTATGCCGGTCCGTCCGTAGAGAAGATAAACCTGGAGAAGCCGGTTGCTACGGGAACAAGCAGCGGCCGTTATCTGCCGGAGATAGATACGACCACACGAAATTATTTTGAACTGGTCACCCCTGCCGGGAAAGCGATTCTGGCGGAAAGGAGATTGCCTCTGCAGGGATCTTACAACTTCAGGGACCTGGGTGGAATACGGACCATAGATGGGAAATACACCCAATGGGGAAAAGTCTTCCGGTCAGATGATATGATGCACCTGACAGCAACAGACATCCATTATCTGGATCAGATTCCCATCCGGACCGTAGTCGATTTTCGTTCAGAAGCCGAAATCAGCCAGTCTCCGGATAAAAAGATCTCGTCCGCAACAGAGACCTATGACTTTTCTATTACCTCCGGTAATATTACCTCCCTGCCATTTGAAGATATAGCCAGATTAAGCGCACAGGAAGCAGACAGCCTGATGCGGACAGTGAACAGGGAGTTAGTGACCGATAGTCGTACCATCGAACAATATAAAAAACTTTTTGTCTTACTCCAGGAAGAAGACAATACCCCGTTAGTATTCCATTGCACAGCAGGAAAAGACCGGACCGGATATGGTGCTTACCTGTTCCTGTCTTCCTTAGGAGTAGATGAAGCAACCTGCCTGCAGGATTATCTGGATTCCAATGTTTACCTGGCAGCTAAATATGGTCCTTACATGGAAAAATATCCGGACTTAAAGCCGCTCTTTGAAGTACGACCCGCCTATCTGAAAACTGCGATCCATCAGATTAAAGAACAACACGGCAATGTGGAAAATTACCTGACAAACGTGTTAGAAGTAGATATGGATCGCATGAAACAATTATATCTTTATTAAAACAGTTTTCCTGTTTTATGATATATAAATAAGAACACAAGGGAAATACTCATATAACAAAAGCTGTCTTTTGAAACCCGGACAAAGTTTCAAAAGACAGCTTTCTGTTTATATCAGACGCTGTTTATATATGCAAATGCAATCCGATAGACACCGGATGAACTTTCGGTCCTTTGTTATTCCCAAACATTTCAACAGGAGAATATTTGGCATAGACACCAATCCAGTTATATCCGGTCTGGACAAGGAAATCCATAGTCACAGGATGAATGTTCATCCCTCCGTCCACTTTGGTTTTATGCTTTTTTCCGTTCTCATCCCTATAGGCGATCTTGGAAGAAGACATCGTTTTAATAACACCTACCACACCGGCAGAGACAAAGAATCCTTCATCCTGTTTCTTACGGGTCTGCCACTCCATCAGCAAAGGAATAGTCAGACTGGTGGTATTTAATTTACTGGCACTTAACCGGATTCCTTCCGGGGCAGGTTGCAGAATAGTTACCCCATCTACTTCCAGGAAATAACTGTTTGTATCAATACGGTAGCGGTTCCAACGCATACCCATACCTGTCACAAATGCCCAGTTCGTACGGGGAATACGAAAACTCTTTTCCAGAAAGTTGAGATTATATTCTAAGGATTTACCACTACGCAAAGACACCCCATCTATATCATTCACATGAAAACTACCGTCAGCAAAATTAGCAAACCCCATACCAAAACCGGCCCAGTGACCCGAGAAGTTCCGGTCCCATCCCAGAACAGGAATACTTATATTACGCATATGTTTCCGCCTCTCATAACTCTTGCCATCTATATAATGCCCTTCAAATACCTGTTCACTCTCGATATACTCCCCATCCTCCACCAGTTCATATACCTTTACTTTGGTCCGGTCCCCCTCCTCAGAGATCTTAATCCGTTTGTTCTTTACAACTATAGTAGTATCCTGTTCTCCGCTTTCCATTGCGATAGCCGACCATCCGAAAGGAACGATCAGAGCAATCATGATTATCAGTCTTTTCATCGTCATATAGTTTTTGAATTTAAAAATCTTTTCTTGTAAACAATACCGTGATCAGGTCATCACTATCCAGTTCACCTTTAATATAGACTAAGGTGATTACTCCTTTCGTACTGACCTTAAAAAGGATAAAACGGTTCAGGTCCTTTCCGGTACCCGGCAGTTGATAGTAGGCAGAAATAATACCTCCGTCATCCGTCACCTCCTTGATCTTACGGGCACCCTGCTGATCGGTTTCCAGACACGCCCGGATAAACCGTAGTGCTTCCGCATCATTTTTGATCGAAATACTCTTATAATGAGTCATGCCGTAGGTTTCCAACATTTCATTGGAAAGTTCTACCATAGTGACATTCTTCTTTTTTCCATACCGGTTGAAGACTTCCTGTATCCGGAGATCTTTCTGGGTTTCCATGCCATACATTCCCCCGGGAAGTATCCAGCAGAAGGCCAGTAAAAGTGCCCATGTGTATTTCATTTTTCTCATGACAGTAATTATTTAATCGTCATCGCCGAATAAACTACTCAGCTCCTTCAATTGATTTTCTATAAAGTTTCGTTCAAATTCCCCCATATCCGCCTCCGGGAAATATTCATCAGCAGATGCCGCCACTTCCTCAAGAGCCCCAAAAGCAAATTCTCTGATTTTATCCGGATCCGTATAGCAACGCCCGTTGATCACCACATAGTTGCCTTCACACAAACAGGGATCAGCTTCCGCCAGAAAGATCCGGAGCCCTGCCAGTAAGAGAAAAATGGCAGCTACACCAGACAACACATACAGCACTTTCCGCCGGGTTAACAGGCCGGCAGCAGGGCGAACACCCCTTTCTTCCCGTTCTTTCTTTTCTATCTCTTCGTCAAAATAGGCAAATAAAGGTTGGTAGGCAGATAAATGCTCCGGAACCCCGGATGAAGAGAAATAAGTTCTCAACACACGTTCTTCCTCCGATGAGGTTTTCCCTTCAAAATATTTATTTAACAGATCATCTATATGCATACTTCTCCTGATTAATTGCTAAAAATTGTTCTCTGACTCGTTTACGTGCCCTGGAAAGATTGACCCTGACAGTCTCCACCTGCGTTCCTGTAATTTCAGCGATCTCTGATAATTCATATCCCTCTATATCCTTCATCCGGATCGTGATTTGTTGCAGAGAGGGCAGGCGATCAATCAATTGCCGGATACAGTCCACCGCATCTTTTTGCTCTAATCGCTCCGCCGGACCTCCTGTCCCGGCTTCCAGAAAGGTCATTTCAAGTTTCGGAGCTTTCGGTTTACGGGCTTTCAGGGTATCCAACGCTGTATTTTTAGTCACCATCACAGCCAACGCTTCTACACTCCGGTGCTGATCCAGTTGATCACGGATCTTCCACAATTTGAGAAAAGTCTCCTGCACCACATCCTCCGCATCCGCTCTGTTATCCGTCAGCATATAGGCAATATGTTGCAGCTTTTCCCTTAAAGGCAGTACCGTATGTTTAAACGTCTCGAGTTCCATTTCTGCTATTAAGACGACAAAGAAAAGAAAACATAACACACCTATGTTATTTTTTACCGGATTTATACCGGATTCCCGGATTCAATATACATAGAAAAGGAAAGAAACAACTGAAAAAGCAGGTAAGTACTTACCTATAGTCAATCATAGCCGGTTCCGGGCAGGCATAAAAAAATCCCCGGGAAAACCGGGGATACACGCTTGTAACATTGAGTCAGTGAAGGAATGGTTAAACAGCATGTCTATTATTTACGTATGTTTTTTTACATTAGCAAAGATAGGGCGGCTATATTACAGAGGCATGACGGGTGGTTTACACTCCTGTAAATATATAGACCAGGCAGGGATATCCCCTCCGGTATCCCTGCCTGGTGAATCAAACATAAATCCTTTACTTACTACTTAAAAAAAGGTTTGGCCTGCTTTTCAAAAATGTACATCTTCTTCCCCACCATACTGCCAGCCTTTGGTAGAGAGTTGCTCTATATCAATATAGAACCGGATACGGCCCGCTTCCAACAGGAGCTGATCATGGTTCAGAGAAGAATCTGCCGCAGCATAATCTTCCAGGGCCGTGAAACGGATCACTAACCGGCTACCCGATTCCTGAAGTTCAGCACGAAAACGGGCGCTTTCCACAGCATGGGGGTTGGCATTGTTAAGGGAGGAGGGAAACGATAGGCGGATATCCTCTTTACGGAACGTGGTGGTCATCCGCAAATCAGCAGTTGACCCCTGCTTGGCATGCAGCGTCACCTTGCGCACAATCGAAACATAATCCGGACCGTCCACGGCAATATCCGTGTCGTTGTTCCGGTCCCAGTCAATTACTTCATATTCCAGGTTCACCGCGGCATTTTCCGCAGCCTCATCCGGATCTGTCCAGCCTTCCCCTTTCACAGCCGTGATGGTCAGGTTGTACTGATTGTTACGCGTTACGTCTAAAATACCTTCGCTACCCGCTTTCGTAGAGAAGAAATCCAAAGGATAATGGGTTAGTATAGAGGAGCCATGCAAATAACCGCCTACGACCAGACGGCTACGGCGATTGTCCGGGTGTTTCCTGTCCGTTTTACTCGTCTCATTGTCAAACATCAGGAAAGGAGCAGAAAAAGCACCCATTTCTTTATTAAAGTCTGTTTGTACTTTCCGGGTGGTTCTCATCCAGTCAGGGGACTGGGCTGCCCACACCCCTTCCAGCTCACCATCCGTCAGTTTCAGATTCTCCGGTGAAGGAGCCAGATAGCCACAATCGGAACCATAATACAGGTAGGCGACCACCGGCTGGAAAGGCAGGCTACCGGCATCCTGCAAATCAAAGATAATATTCGCAGAAGCCATCGAACGCAGCAGCTTCACATCAAACCAGTTCACCACATCTTCAGACACCCGGACCCCTTTCACCTGTCCCCACATAGGGACTACCCGGCTGCCCCGGATGACCGTATCCGTAAACTGAATGACGACTCTTTCCCGGAGGACTTCCCAGCTATCCCCCTCCACCAACACCTCATCCGTCAACGCCGAACGGCAGTTGGCAAAGAAATAAATATCTAAGTTCTCATCAATCTGCAAAGTAGAACGGTAAGTAGCGTATTGGGAAGTATAAGCCGTACGCCTGTACGCATACTGTCCTACTTTGAACACCAGCAGGTCCAGCTCCGCTACATCTTCATCACTGAACAACACAGAGCCGTTCGCAGCAGTCACAGGCAGGAAACCCACTTCCACATCCTGGTCCGTAGCAGCCATGACAGGTCCCGTCAGATTTTCCGTCAGATCCCGGCTGTCATCCGAACGGGAGATCAACATCAATAACAAGTTACACGTAAGCAAAACTATCTTTTTCATTTTTATCCGGGGATTGAATAATTTATCTGATTCTTCATTTCTTTTCTTCTTTCCAGTGTACATGAATAAAAGGGCATACCTATAGCTGTTGAGAAAACTCTGTTTTCACAAACCCCAATTATTCAACCATTTAGATGGATTCCTTATGCCGGCCTGACTTTAACGGATACGTGTAGAGGGGTACCTACTCTATCAACCCAATTCCGTTTACTCCGGAACCTTATCCTTATATTCAACATCCTGTTTCCATTTTTCATCCGCAAACCTTTTCGGCGCAAGTGTCAAACCCGATTGCTTTTTCTATTTATTTTCCGTATCTTAACAGGAAAACCAACCCTATTTTCTACGGTGCAAAAATAGTGCATCCCCCCGGAGCAGGTGTACACAATTATTGTCCATTTATAAACAATCTTTTACACGTTTCCGTTTTTTATAAATATTTATCCTTCCCATAGCTGTCAGGGAGGAAATAAGTCCGGAAGACGACTCATGCAGACAGAAAGGGAATCAGCAGATCTCTTTACATCCAACAGGGAGCCCGGGCTACCGGCAAGATGGTCAGTGGAGCAGGGTGTCAATGACCCGGTGTTGTTTTTCAAAGAAGAGCCTTCGTTCGACACGGGCACTCTGGGAGATCTGGACGGACATGCTTTGCAGGGATTTCATCCATTCTTTAACTTTATGGTAGGCCTCCTGGCTGTTCCGGATTTGTGAGAAAGTAAAATTGGTCTGGAAAACGGTCATGGAATAATCTGTGGATGCAGCATTACTGCAGGTGAATCCCATACTCAGGTTAGAAATATAAAACTGCATATGCTCACACCAGGCCATTTCCCAGGATCCCTGCCCTTTCAGGTACTCTTCCAGTCCGAAGAGCAGTTTTTTCAGTTCGTCTCTGATCGCATCCCGTTCCTCAGTAGTGATCACATACATGTTATGGAAAAATTCGATTTCTCCGACCAGGGACCAGATCAGGCTGTTGTCCCAGATATAAAACACCTGGCTGTAGTTTTTGATTTGTTTGAATTTATCATGGAGATTCAGCATACGGACAGGCAGTTGCCACCGGGAAAAATGATCGTAAGCTTCCGTTCCGATAAAATAATGTCCCCATTTGAAGAACATGAATTTCAACAGAGTCGGATAGGGTATGTAAAACTCAATGGGGATAGAAGTATAGACATTCCCGGACTCCGCCCCTTGTTCCCCCATCTTCACCATATGTTCAAAATTCGTTTCTATCAGCCCGGACAGTGCTTCTATGGAGGGGACTTTCTGCATAGGGGAATTGAGTCCCAAAGGCATCCACAACTGATCATCTTCACTGCAGAGCTGGTCAATGGAAATAGTAAACACGTCGGCCAGCAGGCCCATTTCACGGATCGTAAACAACACTTTCCCGCTCAGGCGCCGGGAGGCAGGTTCTTTTTCTATACATAATATTTCTAATATCAGATTCACCAGGTCTGCTCTTTTAGGCACCTTTCCTAACAAGGCCTGGACAAATGCGTCATGGAGATCCGTTTTTTCCGGAGAATACTATTCATGAATTAGTATGTTTACGTCAGTTAGCCGGGTAAAAATAGTCATTTTCTCAAAAATATAATCTTTTGCAATATATATAAATAGGAATGACCCGATTTTCGACTGTTTTATCGAATTCCTGTTTTCATATCCGATTTTTTGTCGATAAGAAAACACCAACAGACCCAACTACCGATAAATAAGTAACAGGAACGGATTTAGTGTATATACATTCGTCTTTTTTAAACATACAGGAAAGAGTAGCTTTGTCATACATTAAAAAACATGCAAACAAAAAATGGCAAAGCTATTTCTAAACAAATGCACTAAACAAAAAGAAGGGTTTCAGACCTCTCCCTGAGAACTAAATCTATGAAAAAAGTAACCGTTTACTCCCAACATAATACTGAAATTATACACTGTATTTGGGAAAGAGCCTTCATTTTTATCACACTTTTTCATTAGATGCTGAGGATTTGGTTTCACGACCAAATCCTCTCCTCTAATATACGGGGCTGTGCCTTCAGATCTTCTATTCAAGGAAAGGTTCCATAAAGATACAAACAAAGAATCAAACTAAATTTTCTGACACGACGGGATATATCTCCCGCAGTCAGCTACCTACTTCCCTTCGAAGGACATCTGTCTGCCTTCTTTTTTATCTATGATCTTTTCAATTCCGGCTGGTCCCATATCCGGAAAGAAATCAATCAGGTTTCAACACCCGGTAAATCGCTTTTCCCCAGAGTTCTCCCAACCGGGCTGCTCCCTCCAGGTTAGGATGCAGATAGAAAATGCCGGCATTTCCCTCCTCCGGCACAAAAAGAGTATCATAATGGTCCCGGAAATAGTCAAACCCTTCCCGGTCACCCCAGAAGACCTGACCAGGATACATCTCCTGGTAATAACCGATTAATCGTTCCAACCGGGGAGTATAACTTTGCAGTCGCTGCAAGCCCTCCTCCAGATAAACAGAACTGTTGTAAGTAGTGGGACTATACCACAAAGGCTGATGAATCACCACCAGGGCACGGGGATACAAAGCTAACAATTCATCTATAATCCGTTTCATATGCCCATCATACTGTTCTGGAGAAACAGGGGCACCATTCGGGCCTGTCACCGCACTGTCATTCGTCCCCAGCATAATAGAAAAAATCAGGGTAGTCCAGCTATCCCGGTAGAGCTCATCAGCAGCAGCTTTTACTTTGGGAAACCAGGTGCCGGTTTCCGGCAGGAAATCAACCGTAGTATTGCCACTTACTCCCTGGTTGAAATATCTCACTTCCCCGATCCCAGGCTGTTTACGGAGATAAATACTGGCTTTAACCGGAGGAGCATTCCGGCGGGGATGATCGATAAGAACTCCCTGCGTAATACTATTCCCAATATATACCACACTCAATCACCGGTTCTCTTCCGCCCGGACAGACGAAACAGATAAGAAAATAAACAAAAAACAGATTCCGGATACTTTTCCCATAGGCATACTCCCCAATCCAAAGACTTAGTTGAACCGGGTCTTTTCCCAGGTATACACCTTCGGTGCTTCTTTCAGGTAAGGAAGCACCTGTTCCCGGTCCTCCTTATTCAGGTAAAAAGGAGACATATAATAAGCCGATAACGTCTGGTTCTCCGGATGCAGCTCATAACGGATCAGATCCATATCCAGGTGGGCCAACGCATACTGCACCTCCTCCCGGCTGAGATTCGCATCCTCTTTCACAAACCACTCCTTCGTAACAGGCGTAAAGAGACCGGAGATCTCTAAAGGTTCCCACTCAGTAGTAAAAAACGACACACGGCTATCAGCCACAGGGCCTTCCACAGTCGTGACCATACAGATAATATGCGTATTATTGACCAGCGGCAAAAGTTTCATCTCAATCGTGGTACGTTCCGTAGAACGGAGAGATAAAAAATCCGGAGTCAACTGTTTTAATTCAGCCTCACCCCCCATCATGTTCTGCAACTTTGCCTCTTTCCCGTTGGTATACAAATCCACTAAATCTTTCCGCCATTCATTCTCAAGCTGAGGAATATACGAATCCGGAACAGCAATAAAAACAGTAGCCATATCCTGTGCCGGAAGCCCGGTAGCCATACCACAAAAAAGAAAGAACAGGAGTATAATTCGTTTCATTAACTTCTTTTTTTAACCAGTTTGAATAGGACAAATGTAAATCATAATCCACCAACTTCCACACATTGCCGGAAAATTATAATGTTTATTTCAAATTAATAGGAGTTCTTAGAATTACCTTCCACCCATCATAACGGGAAGTTACCGGGTGCCTAAATACAGAAATACCATACCGGTTAAAACCAATAACAGGTCCAGGGCTTTACTCTTCAGGCTCTTTTCATGGAAAAAGAGAGCACCCGCAGTAAAAGTAACCAACACATTACTCCTCCGGATCATAGAAACAACAGAGATCATGGAATCCGGAAAGCTAAGGGCATAAAAATAGATCCAGTCCGCAATAATCAGGAAAACAGAAATAAAAATAATGTTCCACTTCCACACAAAAAGAGTGCTTTTTGCCATGCGGGGATACCACAGCAACAGAAGGATCACCAGCATCATTAAACACTGGTAGACATTAAACCAGACCTGTACAGTCATCACATCCAGGCTTTGCATCAAATGTTTATCATACAGGCCACTCATCGCTCCGAACAGGGCAGATAACACCATGAAAAAGATCCATTTATTATTTGTAAAGTGTATACCCTCCTTTTTCCCCGACGAAGAGAGCAGATAAAAAGAGGCGATTGACAAAATCACCCCCGTCCACTGGTAGAGGTTCAGCCGTTCCCCGAAAAGGATCAACGCCCCCAGTAAAGTCATGACCGGCTGGGTCGCTTTAATAGGACCCGTAATGGTCAAAGGAAGATTTTTCACAGCAAAATAGCCCGGCAACCAGGAAGACAAGACGATGACAGCCTTGATAAAAACAGCAATATGCTGGTCCGGGGGAACCTCAGGAACATACACCATCGTCCCGTCCAGCACCGGAGTAAAATAAGACAGCAAAATAAAAGGAAGAAAAATAAGACTACTGATCAGCGTATTCAGAAACAACACCGGGATCACGGCATTCCCGGTCAGGGACACTTTCTTATTCACATCATAACATCCCAGAAAGAATGCCGACAAAAATGCAAGGGCTACCCACATACCAGCTTCCCCGTTTAACCTACCCCATCCGGAAACAACTCTGCCGGATAAGCAATATCCACTAAGAAAAGCGCATGACCGGGAACAGACGTACCCGCCTGACCCCTATCCTTTGCCTCAATCACCTGCCGGAATCCATCCACAGACAATTTGCCCCGGCCCACCTCTAAAAGAGTACCCACGATTGCACGGACCATATTCCTCAGGAATCGGTCTGCCTGCACAGTAAAGACCCAGACATCCTTTTCCTTCGTCCATCCTGCCTGGTAGATGCGGCAGTTATTGGTCTTTACATCCGTATGCAGTTTACTGAAACTGGTAAAATCCCTATACTCAAAAAGGACCCGGCAGGCTTCATTCATAGCCTCAAAATCCAGGGAAGTATGTATCCGGTAGACCAGTTCATAATTAAAAGGATCCTTCAACGTGGTCAGATAATACTGGTACGTACGGGAAACAGCATCAAAACGGGCATGTGCCTCCGGGATCACCGGAACGATCCGGTAGACAGCAATATCCTTCGGTAACAACCGGTTCAGTTTCTCCACCAGGAAAGCAGGGTCCGCCAACGGAACCTCCCAGTCAAAATGGGCCACCATCAGGCGGGCATGTACCCCGGCATCCGTCCGGCCAGCCCCTGTCACAGCAACATGCTTCCTTAAAAGCGTGGCAAGAGCCTCCTCCATCGCCTGCTGGACCGACCACCCATTCGGCTGGACCTGCCAGCCACAGAAATGCTTACCATTATACCCTAAATAGATAAAATACCGACTCACCTCTTTGCCAGATTAGATTTTTCGCAGCAAAGGTAGCAGAAATCTGGCCTATGATTGCTATAACATTGAAAAAAGTGTAATTTTGCAACACAAATAGCAAACCAGCTATAGAACATACAAGACAAACAGGTCAACAACTCATAAGGTTATCCGTTAATAAATAAAAATCATGTTTGAAGAATTATTACAATCCTCCTACTT
Organism: Tannerellaceae bacterium; assembly: GCA_021201295.1. Taxonomy (GTDB): domain Bacteria; phylum Bacteroidota; class Bacteroidia; order Bacteroidales; family Tannerellaceae; genus UBA4116. The sequence continues at coordinate 79,676 of JAJQFE010000077.1, forward strand.
CTCTATATTCCTGATCATTGCATTAGGTTTCATGTTAGAACGAATCAAAATCAAAGGACTATCCCTCAATGTCTCCGCTGTTATTTTCATTGCACTCCTTTTCGGGCATTACGGAGTGATTATCCCCAAAGCATTAGGGAATTTCGGACTCGTACTGTTCATCTTTACGATCGGGATCCAGGCAGGACCGGGATTCTTCGACTCCTTCCGTTCCAAAGGAAAGACCCTGATCCTGCTCACCCTGTTAATCGTAGGTTCCGCCTGCCTCACCGGAATAGGATTTAAATATGCCTTTGATATAGACACCCCCAGCCTGGTAGGGTTAATAGCCGGTGCACTAACCAGTACACCCGGGCTTGCCGTAGCCATAGACAGCACCCAGTCGCCCCTGGCATCCATCGCCTATGGGATAGCCTACCCATTTGGCGTGATCGGCGTGATCCTGTTCATTAAACTATTACCTAAAATCCTGCGAAAAGACCTGGTAGCAGAAGCCAAAGCACTGGAAGAAAACAGAAGGGGACAATATCCGGCACTTAAAACAGCCACCTTCCGGGTCATTAACACCAATATCTGTAACAAAACATTAGCCCAGCTCCAACTGCGTGCCATAACCGGAGCCGTCATATCCCGTGTCAAACACAACGACGTCATTTCCATCCCTACCGCATCCACCATGCTGCAGGAAGGTGATATGATCAAAGCAGTCGGCAACGACAAATCACTGGATCAGTTAACCATCCTGTTAGGAGAACGTACGGAAGACGATCTGCCGTTAAGCCAGACACAGGAACTCCAATCCCTGCTCCTGACCAACAAAAGCATTATTAATAAAACCCTGGGACACCTGAACCTGCAGGGCACGTTCGGATGTACAGTCACCCGGGTATGCCGTAGTGGGATCGACCTGCCGGCAGAACCGGACCTGGTACTGAAATTCGGAGATAAACTCATGGTAGCTGGAGAAAAAGAAGGGCTGAAAGAATTGGCACAGTTCATGGGAAATGATGAGAAGAAACTGTCCAACACCGACTTCTTCCCAATCGCCACAGGGATCGTATTAGGCGTATTAGTCGGTAAGATCAATATCTCCTTTTCCGACTCCTTTTCCTTCTCCCCCGGACTGACCGGAGGGATCCTGATCGTAGCCCTGATCCTGAGTGCCATTGGTAAAACCGGCCCCATCATCTGGTCCATGTCCGGATCAGCCAACCAGTTACTCCGCCAGTTAGGACTGCTCCTGTTCCTGGCCGAAGTAGGAACCTCAGCAGGCGTCAACCTGGTCTCTACCTTCCAGGAAAGCGGCTGGACCCTGTTCGGAGTAGGATTTGGCATTACTATAGCTCCGATGGTCATGGCAGTAGCTTTCGGATATTATGTATTCAAGATCAACATACTCAATCTGTTAGGAACGATTGCAGGAGGCATGACCAGTACACCCGGTTTGGCTGCTGCCGACTCCATGAGTGATAGCCCGGCTCCCAGTGTAGCCTATGCTACGGTCTATCCGATTGCGATGGTGATCCTGATTATTTTTATACAGGCCATTGCCCACTTAATTATTTAATCATCTACAAAACGCTACTGTTTATGAAAAGCATACGCCATCTATTTATGCTATGGGCAAGTTTTTGCATCACCACCCATAGTTTCGCAGCCATTGACCCGGCTATTATCCGTTCAACCATGGATGAACTGGTAAAGAAAGACAGCCGGAACAGGGTGCACATCGAAAAAGCAGTCCAACAGGTCGCCAACCTGTGGCAGACCACAGACGGTTCCGATGAAGACTTCCGCAGCTTCTGCCTGAAAAACTACCTGGCAGACCCCCGGGAAAAAGAGGAAGTGTTCCTGAAAATCAGCGATTACCTCGAAGGAATCTACGGACATTTCAACGAGATGTCCCTACGCCTTCAAAAGAATATGACCCTCAACACCGGGCCCCTGCTTCCGGTTGACGAACGTTTCGGCTCCTTCAAACCATCGACCCACCTGTCAGATGATTTCTACAGGAGCCAGATCGCATTCGTCGTAGCATTGAACTTCCCTGCATTATCCCTGAAAGAAAAAGAGATGCTGGGAACCAACCGGAAAGCCTGGGCCTATGCCCGCCTGGGAGATATCTTTACCAAACGGATCCCGGCAGAGATCCAACAGCAGGTAGCCGCCGCCGGTAGTGATGCAGACCTCTATATAGATGCCTACAATATTTATATGGGCTCCCTGATCAACCCGAAAGGAAAACACCTCTTTCCGGATGATATGATCCTTTTATCCCACTGGAACCTGCGGGATGAGATCAAAGCCAACTACAACAAAGGAAGAGAAGGAACAGAGAAACAACGCACCGTCTACGAAGTAATGAAACGCATCATCTCCCAGCAGATACCGGTAGAAGTAATTAACTCCGGAACCTACCAGTGGAATCCGTATAACAATGTCCTCTATAAAGATGGAAAAATCGTACATGGCACACCAGAAGCTACGGTTCGCTACCAGAAGATGCTGAATAACTTCAAAGCACAGCAGGAAGTAGACAAAATAACAGGTAACACCTACATAGACCGTAATTTCAACGAAGAGATGGAAATCACCCTCGAAGAGGTGGAAGCCCTGTTCCACGAATTCCTTTCCGCACCGGAACTAAAAGAAATCGGACGAATGGTCTCCAGACGAACCAGACGCAAACTGGAAGCCTACGATATCTGGTATGACGGATTCAAAGCCAGAAGCCATTTAGATGAAACCCAGCTAAGCGAAACCACCCGGAAACGCTATCCGGACGCAGCAGCTTTAGAGAAAGATCTTCCGAACATACTGGTTAAAGTAGGTTTCCCGGAAGAACGGGCGAAGTATCTGGCAGAAAAGATCGCCGTAGATAATGCACGTGGCTCCGGACATGCCTGGGGAGCAGCCATGAAAGGACAAAAGTCACGGCTACGCACCCGGATCCCGGAACAGGGCATGGACTATAAAGGCTATAACATTGCGATCCATGAATTCGGACACAATGTAGAACAAACGATCTCCCTCTATGATGTAGACTACTACATGCTAAACGGAGTTCCCAACACCGCCTTCACCGAAGCACTTGCCTTCGTATTCCAGAAACGCGACCTGGATATCCTCGGGATAAACAACGAAGATCCGAAAAAGGAGGAAATGGATCTGTTAGACAAGATCTGGAGCATGTATGAAATCTGTGGAGTATCCATGCTGGATATAGCCGTATGGAAATGGATGTATGCCAACCCGGAGGCGACGGCAGAACAATTGCGGGACGCTACGATCCGCCTCTCCAAAGAAATCTGGAATCAATATTATACACCGGTATTCGGCGTGCGGGATGAAACCGTGTTAGCCATCTACTCCCACATGATCGGCTATCCATTATATCTCTCCGCCTATGCTTTCGGGCAGATCATCGAATTCCAGATCGAAGGATACCTGCAAGGAAAAGACTTTGCCACCGAAGTAGACCGTATCTACAAATTAGGCCGCCTCACCCCCACCCAGTGGATGAGAGAAGCAACCGGAGATCCCCTAAGCGTCAAACCAATGCTGGAAGCATTCAGGAAGAGGTAGGAAAAGGAGGAGTTAACTCCTTGCTTTCTTACCTCCTATAAAAATAAAAAAGCCACCCTCAACGGAGGATGGCTTTCTATATATACTGTCACTTATTTTTCATTAGCAACCACAGCTACATGTACCTTTACCGGCAGAACCCAGCACATTCTCGATTTTGTGTTTGTAAAGTTTCTTCATGCTTTCACGAGCGGGACCTAAGTATTTACGTGGATCAAATTCAGCAGGTGAATTAGCAAATGTGCTACGGATAGCAGCAGTCATCGCCAGACGGCTGTCAGAGTCAATATTGATCTTACATACGGCAGAAGAAGCAGCTTTACGCAATTCTGATTCAGGAATACCAATCGCATCTTTCAATGCACCACCATATTTGTTAATGGTTTCCACTTCTTCCTGAGGAACAGAAGAAGCACCATGCAACACGATAGGGAAACCTGGCAGTTGCTCTTCCACACCTTCCAGTACATCAAAACGCAATGGAGGAGGAACCAGGACACCGTTTGCGTCACGGGTACATTGTTCCGGTTTGAATTTGTTAGCACCATGAGAAGTACCGATAGAGATCGCCAGCGAATCACAACCGGTTTTAGTCACGAAATCAACCACTTCCTCAGGTTTGGTATACGTGTGGTGCTCAGCTACTACCTCATCTTCCACACCAGCCAGAATACCTAATTCACCTTCTACAGTTACATCAAACTGGTGAGCATATTCCACCACTTTCCTGGTAAGAGCCACGTTTTCATCATAAGGAAGGTGAGAACCGTCGATCATGACAGAAGAGAAGCCCATGTCGATACAACTTTTACAGGTTTCAAAAGAATCACCGTGATCCAGGTGAAGAACAATCTGAGGCTTTTCACAACCTAATTCCCTGGCATATTCCACAGCACCTTCAGCCATGTAGCGAAGCAAAGTCTGGTTGGCATATTGACGTGCACCCTTAGACACCTGCAAAATAACCGGAGAGTTAGTTTCTACAGCAGCCTGAACGATGGCCTGTAACTGTTCCATATTGTTAAAGTTGAATGCAGGAATAGCATACCCGCCTTCGATTGCCTTCGCGAACATTTCCTTCGTGTTCACAAGACCTAAATTTTTGTAACTTACCATTTTGTATATTATTACGTTAATGATTAATAAATCTTGCACAAATATAATAACAATCCCTCAGAAGTGGGTGCTATCAAACATATAAAATAATACAAAAGTCAATTCCCGCAAAAAAATAAATACAAATTCTTTGTTTCTTCAACTGGAATCCATACCTTTGCATGCTAATTTACCGGTTATCAGAGATTAAGAAAATAATAAAATAAAATAGACAAGCAATGAAAAAAGGTATTCATCCTGAAAACTATCGTCCGGTTGTGTTCAAAGACATCTCTAACGACGATGTATTTATCACGCGTTCAACTATTAACGCAAAAGAAACTATCGAAATCGACGGTGTTAAATATCCGTTGGTCAAAGTGGGAATCTCTAACACTTCTCACCCGTTCTACACTGGTAAATCTAAATTGGTGGATACAGCAGGACGTGTGGATAAGTTCATGAGCCGCTACGGGAACCGTAACAAAAAATAATCTTTCCATAGATCAGTATGGAATAACAAAGGCTGCCTCTGGTTGAGGCGGCCTTTTTTAATTAGGAGTCAAGGAGCAAAGCGCCTGCTAACTCAGCGGTGAAAATCCCGGTAACGTGCTATAGCCTTTTCCATCAATGGCTCAGGAATGGAAAGATCCGGGACAAACAGGGAGGGTGTACAGACAATCGCTCCTTTCCTGACAGAACGCTCCCAGTTCCCCACAACCTGTCCCTGGTAAAGGACCACATTGTAAAATATCCCAAACCGGTTAAATGCTTTCGCATACTGTCCGGGGTCCAGCACACCACTCCGGTCCTTATAGCTGATCAGGTATTCATCATACGCCGGAAGCAGGTGAACCACCTCTTCCTTCCGGCAGGAACGTCCACAGGACTCATGCACATAGAATACAGTATCTCCAAAAGACTCTTCCAGCAACTGGTCCCGGATAAGTCCGATAGCTTTCCGTGCTTCCGTCAGGGAAAGCCCCGACCACCAGTTGAAATCCGCCAGCGTAGCAGGCGAATGGCTCCTGAATATTTTAATGCAAGTAAGGCATAGGATTCCTCCCGGGTCAGTTCCGGAACCGGAGCCACCCGCTCCTCCAACAAGGCAAAAGTAGCTTTTCCATCCCTATCCGGACCGCTACAGATAATCCTTTTCGTTTCCGCACGCGACAGCAAATAGCTGACCAGTTTCTCCTCCACCGGCAGGTTCTCCTTAGCCAGCCGTTCCGCCAACTCCTGTTTCGTCAGGGCCTGGCCGGACAGGATCTTTTCCAGTAAACCATTACACCGGGAACAGAGCGATTCCGGTATACCCATGGACCTGACCCAGGAATCAAGCGCAGCCTGCGTACGGCCTGATGTCAGTTTCAACATCCAGCGGATATCTTTCCCGGCCACTACATGCCAGGTCGGCCACAACACATGCGTACGTACGATGGTTCCTGCTTCATACGCCTGATGGACACGGCTCAGTGTCCCCTCCTGCAACCGTAGTCCCATAGCCCATTTAGATTTCGTATAGTCCTGCGCCTGCATTGCTCCCATCCAATCCAACAGATCTTCCGGAGCTTCAAAACAGGGTTGGTACAATTGCTGGCTCAGTAAACGAACAGAAGTAAACATAGGTAACTGATTTTTCTGGGTAAATAAACAGAAAACAAAAATAGAGAATATAACTGGATCCCCATCCCTTACAGGCTGAATTCCCTCCCTCGTCCTGAGAAAAATGTACCCTGCTATCCGGATTCCTGCCAGACACCGGAAAATATTCCTATCTTTACCCAACAGAGGAGATGGACAAGCCGGCAGACCGGCTACCGGACCCGTCCCCCTGGTTATGTACCTGTTAAATAAATGCCATAATGAAAACAAACGAACAATTGTTAGCGATCTTAGATCAATTTACCCTAGCGGAAAAAGTAACTGCCACAGAACCTTTTGGAAACGGCCACATCAACGACACACTAAAAGTGAGCAACGAACACGGAGAGCCCAGGTATATCCTCCAGCGGATCAACCATCAGATCTTTACCAACGTGGATATGCTACAGAATAATATCCATATCGTAACCACCCATATCCGCACCAAACTGGAACAGCAGGGAGAAACAGATATAGACCGGAAAGTCCTGACCTTCCTGCCTGCCAGAGACGGGAAATTATACCACTTCGATGGAGACAGCTACTGGCGGGTCTGCCTCTTCATCCCCCGCAGCAAAGGCTACGAAGAGGTCAATCCGGCATATTCCTACGAAGCAGGCAAAGCCTTCGGGAACTTCCAGGCTATGCTGGCAGACCTCCCGGAAGGCACGTTAGGAGAAACCATCCCCAATTTCCACAACATGGAGTTCCGCCTGCAACAATTTCATGAGGCGATTAAAGCCAACCCCGCCGGACGGCTCGCAGAAGTGAAAGAGCTGGTAGAAGAAATGGAAAAACGGGCGGAAAAGATGTGCATCCAGGAACAACTCCACCGCGAAGGAAAACTCCGGAAACGCACCAACCATTGTGACACCAAAGTGAACAACATCCTGTTTGACGAAGACGGCAAAGTCCTCTGCGTGATCGACCTGGATACCGTCATGCCGGGATTCGTCCTGTCCGATATCGGCGACTTCATCCGTACTGGAGCCAACACCGGCGCAGAAGACGATGAGCACCTGGAGAATATAGGCGTCAACATGGACATTTTCAGCGCCTATACAAAAGGATATATGGAAACTGCCCAACGTTTCCTGACCCCCACCGAAATCCGGCTACTGCCCTACGGAGGACGCCTGCTGACCTACATGCAAACCGTACGTTTCCTGACCGACTACCTCAACGGCGACACCTACTACAAGATCCACTACCCTACCCATAACCTCCAGCGTACCCATGCCCAGTACAAGCTCCTGCAATGCTTAGAAGAAAAAGCCGCAGAAATGGACGACTTTATGACCCAATGGCTGTAAAGCAGGAGAGCAGGCATTCCAGGAGTCTTTTGCAGGAGTCAGAAGAGTGAGCAGTCGCTACGCTCCTTTACCTCCTGAGCAGATGAACGACTAAGAAGGTGGCTTTGCAGCCACCTTCAAACCAATCAGAGAGCATGCGGAAGATCACACTCTTTCTCTACCGTTTTAACATCCAGTTTGCGGAAACTGAGTTTGGAACGGGTTTCCTGTAATTCCGTTCCCGGAGTAAAGACGATACGTCCTTTTTTGAAAAGTGACGCATTGAAGTCGCTTTCCTCCTCTACCCCTCTGCTGCCTGCCACCATCCGGTACTTTCCGAACTCCCCAAGATGAACAACAGAACCTTTCAACAATTCCTGTTTCATTACCTGGATCAATCCGTCAATGACACAGGAGACATCTCCTTTGGATGCCGTAGAAATCAGAGAGATCAATTCACACAACTCAGTATACGAAACAGTTTTTCCCTGCCCATACCTGTCCATAAAAAAGCGTAGCACCTTCCGGAGTATCTTTTCGCATATCGGGTCTACGCACCACATGATAACTAATTGCCATAATTTTTATTTTAAAAAGTGAAACACTAAAAAGATTTTCCCATGAAAATCATTTCAAAGATACGACATGCGTCAGCCGGGTTTTCCGGAAACGTCCGGGAAGTTCCGGAAACATCCGGATTATCCGGGAAAAATGACAACACAAGTAATCATTCCTTGCTTATCTGTCCCGGATTTCGTATCTTCACGTAGAGTAACCATTTGGAAGATGTCAATTGAGAAGGAAGAGTTTATCATAAAAAGTTATACCTGGAAGGAAATAGCCTGCCTGTATAATTCCGGTTTCAAACCGGACACTGCCACCAAACGGTTGCGGCAATGGTTAGCCATTCACCCCACCCTGATCCGTGAGCTGGAAGAGGCCGGCTGGAAAAAAGGGATGAAAGTGCTCACCCCGATGCAGATCAAAGTGCTGGTAGGCTGCCTGGGAGATCCCCCGTGACTGCTCTTTTCATTCCTGAAACGGATGCCGGATGAGGTCCGGATAGTATACGTATTATTCCTGCACAGTATACTTATTATTTCCAAATAGTATATACATAAAAAAAGAAAGTGCGCACCTGGCTTTTTTGCCAGGCACCCTTTAGTATATTTATTACTATATATTTATAAACTTATATTTATATATTATATTTATTAATGGTGCTGTATCAGGTGCTGTAAGAGGTGTCGTCCAGGTGCTGTAAGAGGTGCTGTATTCCGGAGATGATTACTTACCGTTAGACTGGAGATTTGACTGGAGATTTGACTGGAATAATTCCAGTTTAACCTCCAGTTCACGGGCCTTATCCGCCTGAATCCGTTCCTTCATATGCCGCTGGTTTACATACTCTTTCACCTTTTCAGCCAGCTCTTCATACCCGTATTTGGCGGAGACATACAGACGGTTTTTAAACCATATTTTAGCAGACAGGAAACGCCGGGCAAGCAGATGGTCCAGGATTTTATCTTTATAGTACCGTTTGTTATATTTCTGATAGACCGCCTGTATCCTTTCATCTTCCAGCATCCGGGCCAGCTCTGTCCGATTCTTTGCACCGAACATCCGGCAGAAGATCATTCCCTTTGTGGTAGTCGCAAAATGCTTTTGTCCCGTCATGGAACGGATAGCGGCATAGGCGGCAAACAACAAATATTCAAATTCACTCTTTTCTCCATGGATAAAATCCTGCATCATCCGGACGGGCATCATCACTAACGGTTGTCCTTCAAAATCCCCATAGAGGTCCGTGTACCAGTGATAGATAAAGATGACTTTATCCAGGTCCAGTTCTGTTCCTACAAGAGCCTGCATCCGGGCGAGCCTGTAGAACTCCAGGATATCCTTTTCCAGTTCCGGGTCCCGGAGATCCCGGAGACCTTGCAGCGCTCTTTCGGGATTGAAGCCGGAAGAATCAAACCCTTTGTAGTAAGGACCCAGGAACACCTTTCCCTGTTCATGCAACTTGCTGAACTGAGACGTCAATGCCTGGGTCAGCTTATTCCGGAAGTAACAGTAAACAGCCTCTTTAAAGGCGTTTTCCGGGGAGATTTCGATCTATATGCCATAATGAAAAAGGTCTGAGATGGCCTCTTCCGGCTCTTTAAACACCACCTACAAAAGGGGCAGGGGAAAAGGACATAGTGATAGGTAGTATTTTCTTCCATAGGTTATGATTTTTTTCAAATCGTTCTTTACTCCCGGTAAAAACAACCGGATAAGTGCCTTAAAGATGCATCATCTCAGGCACATATACAACCCTCAGAAAGAGTATTTCTTCCCTGAAAGTGATGAAAATTACCCCCTGTTCCGAAAGAAAACCTCCGGATTTTCTTTTTCCGCAACCGGAAAGAGGCTGGAGTAGGTTAAAACAAAATCCGGTGTACTGATATAGGAGATCCGGAATTTATTTTGTTCCGGTGTCCTGGTTTCCCGGGCGGAAAAATGACCGGATGGATGATAAGGGAAGGGTAAGATATGCAAATGGTCCCGGAAATCGACTTCTTCCCGGCCTATCAGTTTAAACAAGGTTTCTTTAGCACACCAGTGAAGGAGCAGATGTTCGGTTTCATGGGAGGAATCCAGTGCCGCTTCTTCGTCCGGATGCATAAATTTACTCCGTATTTTCAGGATTCTCTGGCTTTGAAACTCGATATCTATAGCCACCGGGGTTTTCCCTACGATGACTGCCACATATCCTTTTGTATGGGAAAAACTAACCTGTAAAGGAGATTCCGGGAGATAGGGGGCACCAGTAGAACGATAGTCTACCCGCCATTCTTCTCCTACCAGCTCACGCAGTAATACACGGCAGGCCAACCACTCCTTTTTTCGTTTGTCTGGGGATGTACCGGCCAGGAAAGCTTCATACCAGCTTTTATGCCGGAGCATACGGCATAACTCTTCTATGGTTTCATTCAGTTTCCAGACACCCCAGACCGGATCCGTATGTTTACACAGGAGTGGCATCAGGGATTCCAGTGAAAGGATTGGATCAATTCGATGATATCTTCCCGGATGTAAGCGGTCACGGGTGCTAAGGAGTCGGCATTGGGTATGCAGTCATACAACAGGCTTCCCCGGAAAAAATGAGAGGCACTGTCGGTGAGAATGAACTGCACCGGTGAGGCGGTATTACCATCCAGCTGGAACAGTGAACCGTAGACGTTTGCTTCCGGATTACTATATTCCTGCTCCTGTATGGTTCTGGAATGGACCGCCTGACGGGAGATGAACAGGCGGGCATCTTCCCACAGATCTCCGAGGGAGGTGTCTGCCAGGGGCAGGTAGCTGCAGTAGATCTTAGCTCCCAAGGACGGATAGGACAAATTAATCCATCCTGCCGGGTCTCCTGCGGAGGGCAGTTCCACCTCTATCCAGGTAGAGACATGGAAGGTATAGGGCAAGTCTTCCAATGGCAAGGCTATGTATTGAGGTATGGGAGCTTCCACCCTGTAATAGCCACGGGGTTTAGGAGTGTAATCCGTACAGGAGACACACCACAAGCACAGGAACCATATGGCAAGAGTGAAACGCATCTTATGCTTTCGGCCCGGTCTCTTCCGATATCCGGTTAAACTTGATTTTCTGAATCCGCCGGTTATCCACTTCAAGCACCTGGAAGCGGAAATCTTTGTATTCGATCACCTCTCTCCGGCGGGGGAAATCTCCTTTTAATTCCAGCAGCAAACCGGCTAAGGTTTCCACCTCATCCGTCAGATCGTCAAAATCGGCAGGTGCTGCATTGATCACCCGGAAAAAGTCTGTCAGCATGATCTTCGCTTCAAAGATGAGGCTGCCGTCTGCCAGGCGGATATATTGTTTTTCGTCTTCGTCATATTCATCGGAAATATCTCCTACGATCTCTTCCAGAATGTCTTCCATCGTCACAATCCCGGAGGTTCCTCCAAACTCATCGACCACGATAGCCATATGGTTTTTAGTGGTACGAAACTCTTCCAGGAGCTGGTCGATCTTTTTGGTTTCCGGCACAAAATAGGCGGGACGGATCAGGCTTTGCCAGCGGAAGGTATCCGGTTTATCAATATAGGGAAGCAGGTCTTTTGTGTAGAGGATGCCTTTGATATTATCTTCTGTCCCGGCATAGACGGGAATCCGTGAATAACCGGATTCGATAATAAAGTCTATCACTGTCCGGAATGAGCTGGTAATGTCGATGTCTTCCACATCTAAGCGGGAGGTCATGATTTCGCTGGCGGTCTTGTTGTAGAACTTCAGGATCTCTTTCAGCATCTCTTTGTCTTCTGTGATCTCTGTGGAGGTCAGCTCCAGGGCTTTGGAGAGGTCATCTACAGAGAGGTCATACTTTTTCTTCACCAGGATTTTATTGATAAAATCGGTAGAATTTACTAAGAGATGGGAGAAAGGGCGGCAGAACCGCTTGATGCCACTCAGCACAGGGGCTGACAACCGGACAAATTTCAGGGAGTTATTCTGGGCATATATCTTAGGCATGATCTCACTGAAAAGAAACAGAAGAAAGGTCAATGCAATGGTCTCCAGGACAAATCCCAGAACCGGGACGGCGGTGAAGTTAAAAATCGCATGTATGCCATAGGTGCAGAGCATCACGATGGCTACGTTGACAAAGTTATTCGCGATCAGAATAGCTGCCAGGAGGTATTCGGAACGTTCCAATAACCGGAGGAGAATCTGATCGGAGGGAGACTTCTTTTCCCGGATATCCCGTAAGTCTCCAGGATCAAGTGAGAAAAACGCAACTTCTGAGGCGGATATAAATCCGGAAGCAAATAACAACAGGAAGGCAAGGCTTAAGGCTACGACAGGCCCTATTGTGACTGCCTGCATAGTTACCTGATGGAATAAGCCCGATAAAAAATAGTCTGAGTCCAAGATGAACCGTATTAATTAGACAATATCAGAACGGGAGGTCATCCGCGTCACTGGTTTCCGTAAACGAACTGGTCCGGGGAGCCTGTGGTTGCTGGAAAGACGGCATTCCGAATGAACCTTCCTGTGGACCGGCCGTTGCCGTTGCAGAGGTTCGTTGTCCCTCTTCCCGTCTGCCTCCGCCGGTGTTATAGAATTCCACCCGGTCGGCATGGATCTCTGTAATATATCTTCTGGAACCACTCGGGTCATCGTAGGTACGGGTACGGATCTTTCCTTCCACATACACGCCTGAGCCTTTTTTCACCCATTTTTCCACAAACGCAACCTGGTCACGGCGTACGACGATATTATGCCATTCGGTACGTTCCGGTACGACTGTTCCATTCGCTAAGGTATATCCTCTTTCTGAGGTTGCCATAGGAAAATTGGCTACCGCTGAGCCACTATCGAAATAGCGGACCTCAGGATCTTTCCCTACATTGCCGATTAAAATTACTTTATTCAATGACATACATTCTTATCTTTATATGAATAGACAAAGAAACATAAATTCGGGAACTTTACAAAAAGTTTTCGCCTGAATGTTTCAGGAGTCAGGGAGTTAAAGAAATCAAAGGAGTTAAGCGACTGTTAACTCCTTGACTTCTTGATTTCTTGCCTCCTTAACTCCCTGACTCCCCATACAACTCCATCAGCCTGGAGACCGCATAGGTATCCAGGTTGCTGTTTTTAATCTTCAGGTAGGATGCCAGTCCTTCTCCTTCCTGTTCTATTTCGATGGTATAGAAGTTGATGTAGAGTACCTGGTGGGATAATACATGTCTGACTCCCTGTAATTGCCGGGTAATGGTCAGGCATCCCGTATCTGTAAACAGTTTCCGGAAGCTTTCGGTTCTTTCCAGTTCCACCCAGTCTGCCGGTTGGTCTGTTTCGATCAGCGGGAATTCATATAATCCGGTTCAGATATCTTTTCCGGAACGGCGGTTCAGCCAGGTGTATCCCTGGCAAAGGATATGGAAATAATGGAAATACCGGTTTCTGGTTTTGGTTTTATTTTGTTTGACCGGGTAATCCTGTACGGTCCGGGTGGCATAGGCCAGGCACTTTTCCTGTAACGGGCAGGAAGGGCAATCCAGATGCCGGGGTACGCACTGGAGGGCGCCGAATTCCATGATTGCCTGGTTATGCGTTCCGGCTTGTGCCGGGTCCATCAGCAGACCGGCCAGCCGGGTAAATTCTTTTTTCCCCTTTCCCGTATCCATGGGCGTGTCGATAGCAAATAAACGGCTCAGTACCCGGTACACGTTTCCATCTACGACCGGATAGGGTTGATTGGCAGAAAAGGAAACAATGGCTGCGGCGGTATACTCTCCCACCCCTTTTAAAGAGAGCACCTGGGTATATTCTGTGGGAAATACTCCCCCGAACGCTATCACGATGGTTTTAGCTGCCGCATGCAGGTTGCGCGCCCGGCTGTAATAGCCTAATCCCTGCCAATATTTCAGGACTTCGTCTTCTGCGGCTCCGGCTAATGCCTGTACATTCGGAAACCGTTCCATAAAACGGAGGAAATAATCCATACCCTGTGCAACCCGGGTCTGTTGAAGAATAATCTCTGAGATCCATATGGGATAGGGATCTGTCGTCTTTCTCCACGGGAGGTCTCTTTGATGACTATGGTACCACTGAATTAACAGATGGCTAATTTCAAAACTTTTATCTGGTTCTGACATGAATAAAATGTTGTTTCTGTACGTCTTACTACCTATTATAACCATACAAACATACGGAGTTATTATGAATACCCTGAAATCTTTTTTCTTAAAATTGATTGACAAATCTTTTCACTCTTCAATAAAAAGCTATATATTTGCACGCTAAAAATTTAAAAGGTTCAAATCAATTAATTTTTAATAGACATGACTAAAGCAGATATTGTTAGCGAGATTTCAAAAAATACTGGTATTGATAAACAAACCGTATTAGCCAGTGTAGAATCTTTCATGAGCATTGTTAAAGGTTCCTTAGCTGAGGGAGAGAATGTATATCTCAGAGGGTTTGGAAGTTTCGTAATCAAAAAGAGAGCGCAGAAAACGGCCCGTAATATTTCTAAAAATACTACGATCATCATTCCGGAACATAACATTCCATCTTTCAAGCCGGCAAAAACGTTCTTAAACGATGTAAAGTAATACAATAATAAATACGTTTAATTTAAAATTGAAGAAGCGATGCCAAGCGGAAAAAAAAGGAAAAGACATAAAATGTCTATGCACAAGCGCAAAAAGAGATTAAAAAAGAATAGACATAAGAAAAAATAAGTCTATCTCGTAAAACTCTAAAAAACAAACTTAACAAGCGACCTTTTAAGTTTGTTCTTTGCGTATAGAGTAAGGTCTAATATTTAAAAAAACTCCTTTTATAGTGATTAGTGAATTAGTAGTTGATGTACGGCCCAAGGAGGTAGCCATTGCCGTTCTGGAGGATAAAAATCTTGTGGAGCTTCAGCGAGAAGCCCACAATGTGGAATTCGCTGTCGGTGATATCTATCTTGGCAAGGTTAAGAAACTGATGCCCGGGCTAAATGCTGCGTTCATTGATGTAGGTTATAAAAAGGATGCATTTCTTCACTACCTGGACTTAGGTCCACATTTCAACACCCAACAGAAGTACCTTAAACAGGCACTGGCAGCCGGACAAAAGAAATTGCCTCCGCTGGCCAAAACACAGATCCTTCCGGAAATTGAAAAAGACGGCAGTATTAGTGATGTGCTTAAGGTAGGCCAGGAGGTGTTGGTTCAGATTGCTAAAGAACCTATTTCTACCAAAGGTCCCCGACTGACTTCCGAGCTTTCATTTGCCGGGAGGCACATTATCCTGATTCCTTTTGCAGATAAGGTTTCTGTTTCCACTAAAATCAAATCAGGGGAAGAGCGCGCCCGTCTGCGCCAGTTAATTCAGAGTATTAAGCCAAAAAACTTCAGTGTTATTGTCCGTACCTCTTCCGAAGGTAAACGGGTAGCAGAGCTTGATCATGAACTAAAAACATTAGTGAAACGCTGGGAGGATAACATTGTCAAAGTCCCTAAAGCTAAGATTTCGTCGGTTATTTATGAAGAAACCGGCCGTACGGTAGCGTTGCTGAGGGATATTTTTAATCCTTCTTTCCAGCATATTCACGTGAATGGCAAAGACGTATATAATAATATACGAGATTATATAAGTTTAATTGCTCCGGGACGGGAAGACATTGTGACGTTGTACACAGGCGAACTTCCCATTTTCGACAACTTTGGCATAACCAAACAGATTAAATCCCTCTTTGGACGGAAAGTTACCTACAAGAGTGGAGCTTATTTGATCATAGAACACACAGAAGCTATGCATGTGATTGACGTAAACAGCGGAAACTGCTCGAAAGGAAGCACTGCACAGGAAAAAACAGTAATTGACGTAAACATTGCAGCGGCTGATGAGATTGCACGCCAGTTACGCCTCCGGGATATGGGAGGTATTATTGTCATTGATTTTATCGATATGTCAGAAGCTGCTAACCGGCAAAAGCTCTTTAAACACATGTCAAAGGCGATGGCAACAGACCGGGCCAAGCATAATATCCTATCTTTAAGTAAATTCGGTCTGATGCAGATAACCAGGCAACGGATCCGTCCGGCGATGGACGTAGATACCTCCGAAACGTGTCCTACTTGTTTTGGAACAGGGAAGGCAAAACCTTCGATCTTATTTACAGATAGCCTGGAAGGAAAAATTGATTGCTTAGTGAATAAGCATCGTGTGAAGAAGTTCACCCTGCACGTACATCCTTATGTTGCAGCATTTGTGAATAGAGGGATTTATCCGTTAAGTATGAAATGGAAATTTAAATACAGCCATGGATTACGGGTAGTCCCTGACCAGAGTCTGGCCTTTCTGGAATATAAATTCTATGATTCCGATAAGAATGAGCTGGACATGAAGGAAGAAATCAAAATTAAGTAAATGCAAACGAAAGAGTTACTAAATAATAAAGTCAGTAACTCTTTTTTTATCTCCTAAAACTCCCCTTTCCCTATTTCAGTCCTTTTCTGCCGTATTGTCATTTGAACTGTCAGCTAAATATTTTGTTTATTTAATAATTGCTTTGGCATACTATTTGTTATATATAGAACAGAAACAAGAAATTTTAATAATATATCTATAGAATAATATCAATTGAGAATATAAAGAATTATGGGAAAAATTATCGGAATTGACTTAGGAACAACCAACTCCTGTGTTGCCGTGTTGGAAGGTAACGAACCGGTTGTGATTACCAATAGTGAAGGAAAAAGAACAACTCCTTCTATTATTGCTTTCATTGAGGGTGGCGAACGTAAAGTAGGTGATCCTGCCAAACGCCAGGCAATCACCAATCCTGAAAAAACGATTTTCTCTATCAAACGGTTTATGGGTGAAACCTATGACCAGGTAGAAAAAGAGATTAACCGTGTCCCTTATAAAGTGGTACGTGGTGATAATAATACTCCCCGTGTGGAAATTGACGGACGTCTGTATACTCCGCAGGAAATTTCAGCGATGATCCTTCAGAAAATGAAGAAAACGGCTGAGGACTATCTGGGCCAGGAAGTAACAGAAGCGGTGATCACTGTGCCTGCTTACTTTAGTGATGCTCAGCGCCAGGCAACGAAAGAGGCCGGTGAAATTGCAGGTCTGACTGTCCGCCGTATCGTAAACGAACCGACTGCCGCTTCTCTGGCTTATGGTCTGGACAAGATCAGTAAGGATATGAAGATCGCAGTGTTTGACTTAGGGGGTGGTACTTTCGATATTTCTATCCTTGAATTGGGTGACGGTGTGTTTGAAGTAAAATCTACCAATGGGAATACTCACCTGGGAGGTGATGACTTTGACCATGTGATCATTGACTGGCTGGCTGAAGAGTTCCAACGGGAAGAGGGCTTAGACCTGCGTCAGGACCCGATGGCGCTGCAACGTCTGAAAGAAGCTGCTGAGAAAGCAAAAATCGAGTTGTCCAGTACGACCAGCACAGAGATTAACCTGCCTTACATCATGCCGGTAAATGGTATTCCAAAACACCTGATAAAAACCCTGACTCGCGCTAAATTTGAACAGTTGGCAGACATGTTGATCCAGGCTTGTATTGAACCTTGCCGCCAGGCATTGAAAGATGCGGGTCTGTCTACTTCTGATATTGATGAAGTGATCTTAGTGGGAGGTTCCACCCGTATTTCGGCTGTTCAGGACATCGTAGAGAAATTCTTTGGTAAAGCTCCGTCTAAAGGGGTGAATCCGGATGAAGTGGTAGCGGTAGGTGCGGCTATCCAGGGAGGTGTATTGACCGGTGAGGTGAAGGATATCCTGTTGCTGGATGTGACTCCGCTGTCGTTGGGTATCGAAACGATGGGTGGTGTGATGACCAAACTGATCGAAGCCAATACGACTATCCCAACCAAGAAATCGGAAACCTTTACGACTGCTGTGGATAACCAGCCATCGGTTGAGATCCATATTTTACAGGGTGAACGTTCTTTAGCAAAAGATAACAAATCGATTGGCCGTTTCCACTTGGATGGTATTCCTGCTGCCCAGCGTGGTGTACCTCAGATCGAGGTTATGTTTGATATCGACGCCAACGGTATCCTGAATGTATCTGCCAAAGATAAAGGAACAGGCAAAGAACAGAGTATCCGTATCGAAGCTTCCAGCGGCCTGAGTGATGACGAAGTAAAACGCATGAAAGAGGAAGCGGCTGCCAATGCGGAAGCGGATAGAAAAGAGAAAGAACGTATTGATAAGCTTAACCAGGCTGATAGTCTGATCTTCCAGACTGAAAAACAGTTAACTAACCTGGGTGATAAGCTTCCTGCGAATAAGAAAGCTCCGATTGAAGCTGCTTTAAATAAACTGAAAGAGGCTCACAAGGCGCAGGATATTGCCGGTATTGATGCTGCAACTACTGAATTGAATACGGTGTTCCAGGCTGCCAGCCAGGAAATGTATAACGCTCAGGGTGGTGCACAGGGTGGTCCTCAGCCGGGTCCGGACTTCGGTCAGCAGGCTAACAACAACAATAGTAACAGCCAGGATGGTGGTGTGACAGATGTTGATTTTGAAGAAGTGAAGTAAATCGCTTTTATAAGCAAAAGCTATACATACCCTCAGTAAACAACTGTTTTACTGATGGTTTATTTTGAGGGGAATACGTCAGAGACAAACTCAGGAAAAAGACTAATGAGTGGCTTAGTGCTACTCACCAACTAAGATGATCCGTCTCTGATGGAAAGAAAAACCCGCCTTTCCCGAAAGAATCGGATGAAATAATCAATACCGGATGCTAAACTGATCGGCATCTTTCCAGGCTGGGAATTTCCTACGGAACTCGTCTAATTCGTTTTTATCCAGGATACAGGTGCAGGTCACTTCTTTTCTTTTTCCGGCATCTGCCAGTTTTTTCCCTTTGGGGTCGTAGATCAGGGAATCGCCCCGGTAATTAAATCCTTTGCCATCTACTCCCACCCGGTTTACTCCACAGACATACGCCATATTTTCCATAGCTCTCGCCTGTAAGAGTGTTTTCCAGACTTTCCGGCGTGCTTCCGGCCAGTTGGCCACATAGATCAGCAGGTCGTACCGGTTGTCTACATTACGGCTCCAGACCGGGAAACGGAGGTCGTAACAGATCTGTAAGCAGATATTCCATCCTTTATAGGGAACAACCAGTTGTTGGTTACCTGCGGAGAAACTCTTGTCTTCCTGCCCCATCCGGAACAGATGACGTTTATCATAGTGCCAAACCTCTCCGTCCGGTGTGACAAAGAATGCACGGTTATAGTAGGTATTGTTTTCTGAAACAATCAAACTACCGGTGATAGCTGTGTTATATTTTTTTGCCCAGTCTTTTACGGTTTGGAGGGTCTCTCCGTCCATCGTATCGGCTACAGCTGTTACATTCATGGTAAAGCCTGTGGAGAAGGTTTCCGGTAAAACGGCTATATCCGTCTTATCACTTATCCGTTTGAGTAAATTTCCGTAATAGCCCAGGTTTTCTGTCCTGTCTTCCCAGATAATGTGGGCCTGAATCATACTGATCCGTAATAAGTCTGCCATCCTGTTATGATTTGAAAGGGAAAAAGCGAAAAGTACCGGGTGAGGCTTTTCGCTTGTATATCTTTGTTGTTATACCTGTACAAAATTTTCTGGATGCCGTCCTGTCACCCCCCGGTAATGTGTCCGGATCTTATAGATATCTTCTTCTACGTTTCCTGTCGGATAGAAAAGCCCTTTGGAGCCAATTTCTTTTTTGGCATAATCAAAATAGATCATCATCACAGGAACATGGGCTTTCTGTGCAATATAGTAAAACCCTTTTTTCCATTCCCGGGCCCGTTTCCGGGTCCCTTCCGGCGTAATAGCTAACTGGAAACAGTCTCTTCGTGCGAACTCTTCCACCATCTGGTCGGTCACGGATGTCTTTTTACGACGGTCTACAGGAACGCCTCCTATCCAGTTAAAAAACAGATTAAACGGAAAAATAAACCAGTCTTTCTTTATCAGGAAGCTGGCTGTTTTACCGATGGAGGTATAATATACTTTTCCCAGAATGAAGTCCCAGTTACTGGTGTGGGGTGCTACACAGATCACGCATTTGCGGACATCTTCAATGGGAAGTGCTTTCCAGCCTGCCACACGAAAAAGCCACTTACTACATGCTTTCATCATCCTAACTTTCCGCTGCTCAATCCTTCTATTTCTTTTATAATAGCGTCTACTTCTGTCTGGAAATCACTGACCATTTAGTATAGTAGGTCTTTACGCGTCCTGTATTGTCTTTGCCATCCGGTGTGTGGGCCCGTCTGATAAATTCATCATACATATCCAGGATACGGGTCATCAGTGTTTCTGCTTTTTCCATTTCGATTCCCGGGATCAGTTTCGCACAGATCAGGACCTCTGAGAACAGGTCGCCGGCTACATAACTAATATCTTTCTTTAATGTTCTTCTTTTCGCCATGTATCTATAGTTTAAATATCCGCAAATGTACGGGTTTATCCTGTAAGTTGTCCTATCCCGGATTATAAAAAAGAGAAAGGAATGCTTTCTTTCCTGTGCCGGTGGTAAATTCATTAAGTTTATTTTACTTTTTTCTTACAGTTGCGGGAAATATGTAAAAGCTGATGGGAACAATGATAGCGGGCTGATTTGTATTCTGAAAGAACCGAATTTTACAGATAAAGGGATGAAAAAGAAGAGATTTTATTCATTAATATTATTGAATATTCTTCGGGAGTCGCTATATTTGCAGCCGAAAAATCGGTGATAAAATAATATGGACAACAAATGTTGTACACCTGACTATTTATTTGAAAGTAGTTGGGAAGTATGTAATAAAGTTGGCGGTATATACACGGTCCTTTCAACCAAAGCGCATACATTGCAGGAGTTGATGAGAGATAGGGTGATATTTATCGGACCTGACTTGTGGGCAGAAAGTAATGCCCCTGACTTTATAGAAGATGAAGCATTATTTACAGAGTGGAAAAAGCACACAGAAGCACATGACAATCTGAAGATGAAAACGGGAAGGTGGAATGTACCGGGTCTACCTCCTGTCATCTTAGTGGACTTTAAACCTTTCTTTCCTGAACGGGACGCATTTTTTTACCTGATGTGGGAACAATTCCGGGTGGATTCTATGCATGCGTACGGAGATTACGATGAATCCTGTATTTTTGCCTATGCTACCGGAAAGGTAATCGAAAGCTTTTACCACTACTACCAGTTGCAGGATAAAAAGGTAACCGCACTTTTTAATGAGTGGATGCTGGCTATGGGAGCATTGTATATACAGAAACAACTTCCTGCGGTGGCTACTCTTTTCACCACTCATGCCACTTCGATCGGCAGGTCTATTGCCGGCAATAATAAACCGTTGTATGCCTATATGGATGCGTATAACGGTGATCAGATGGCTAAGGAGTTAAATATGGAAGCGAAACATTCTGTGGAGAAACAGGCTGCGCATCATGTGGACTGTTTCACTACGGTAAGTGATATTATGGCTGTTGAGTGTGCCCAATTGCTGGACAAGGCTCCGGATATTGTCACTCCCAACGGGTTTGAGCGAAATTTTGTGCCTGAGAAGCGGGAGTATACGAAAAAAAGAAAGGAAGCCCGGAGTATCTTGCTGAATGTAGCAGAGAAATTACTGGGCTGTACGATCAGTCCGGATGCGTTGCTGATAGCAACCAGTGGAAGGTATGAATACCGTAATAAAGGGATTGATGTCTTTATTGAGGCTATGAACAGGATCCGGCATGCTGAGGAGCTGGATCGTGAAGTGGTGGCTTTCATCATGGTGCCTGCCTGGGTACGGGATGCCCGTGCGGATCTTAAAATGGCCGTTGAAAACAATATCCGGACTACAACGCCTCTGCAAAACCCGTTTATCACTCACTGGCTAAACTTAATGGACCAGGATAAGGTATTAAACTATATCCGGCATTCCGGGTTTACCAACCAAGCGGAGGAGAAACTGAAAATTATCTTTATTCCCTGTTACCAGGATGGTAAAGATGGTATTTTTAACAAGGAGTACTATGACTTGCTGATTGGTATGGATGCTACGGTGTTCCCTTCTTACTATGAGCCGTGGGGGTATACTCCATTAGAAAGTATTGCCTTCGGAATCCCGACTGTTACCACTAATCTGGCCGGGTTTGGGTTATGGGCTAAAAAAGAGGGAGCCGGGGATCATATCCAACAGGGTGTGCATGTGATTGACCGTACGGACTATAATTATTATGAGGTAGCGGATGCGATCACTCACTCCATTCTTTCTTTAGCAAAGAAAAATAAAAAGGAGATTACGGAGATTGGCAAACGCTGTTTCGAACTGGCAAGCCGGGCGGAATGGAGTAGTTTCATTAGCTACTATTTACAGGCGTTTGACATCGCATTGAAAAATTCACAGAAAAGAAACAGTTGAATAATCTCATAACTAACAAGATAAATCTTATCTTTGCAACGGTTTTTAACCCAATACATCCTATAAAAGTATAGGTATTTACAAGTTTTCGAAACATTTTTAAACTTCACTATAATGAAAATTAAGGCAAATAACGCGAACAGTCCTATCTGGAAAGATGTGTATGCTCATTCCAAACTTTCGGAACCACTCAAACCTCTTTACGAGATCGCCACTAACCTATGGTGGGTATGGAACCACGAAGCAACAGAACTCTTTCGGGATATTGACGAAAATCTCTGGAATTCAACAGAAGGAAACCCTGTATTGCTTCTTCAAAGTTTACCTTACAAACAGATGGAGGAACTCAGTGCGGATAAAAAATTACTTGCACGGGTCCAGGATGTTTATAAAAAGTTTAAAGCATATGTTGACGTAAAACCAGACGCAACCAAGCCATCTGTAGCCTATTTCAGTATGGAATATGGTCTGACCAACGTATTAAAAATATATTCCGGCGGTTTAGGCGTATTAGCCGGTGACTACCTGAAGGAGGCCAGTGACAGTAATATTGACCTGACTGCTGTTGGTTTCTTATACCGTTACGGATACTTTACCCAGTCCCTGTCTATGGACGGACAGCAGATTGCCAACTATGAAGCTCAGAACTTCAATTCATTGCCTTTGACACAGGTGACTAATTCTACCGGAGAACCTATCCTGTTAGAAGTACCTTATCCTGGCAGAATTGTTTATGCACATGTGTGGAAAGTAGCTGTGGGTCGTGTTTCGTTGTACCTGATGGATACCGATACCCAGGAAAACAGCGAATGGGACCGTTCAATCACTCACCAGTTATATGGTGGTGACTGGGAAAACCGTATGAAACAGGAGTACCTGTTGGGTATTGGAGGTATTCTGCTGTTAAACAAATTAGGAATTAAGAAACAGGTATATCACTGTAATGAAGGACATGCTGCCCTGATCAACGCACAACGTTTGGTGGATTACATCCAGAACGATGGACTGAACTTCAATGAAGCGCTGGAAATAGTTCGTGCTTCTTCCTTATATACCGTACATACTCCTGTGCCTGCCGGTCACGACTACTTCGATGAAGGCCTGTTTAGCCGTTACATGGGTGAATTCCCTGGTAAATTAGGTATTAGCTGGCAGGATTTCATTGATATGGGACGGGAAAATCCGGGTTCAAACGAAAAATTCTCTATGAGTATATTTGCTTTGAATACCTGCCAAGAGGCCAATGGGGTGAGCTGGTTGCACGGAAAAGTTTCCCAGAAAATGTTTGCTCCGGTATGGAAAGGCTATTTCCCGGATGAATTACATGTGAGCTGGGTTACCAACGGTGTGCATATGCCGACATGGGCTGCTACCGAGTGGAAAGAATTCTATAAAAGCCATTTTGATAAAACATTTATGCAGGATCAGTCTAACAAAAAGATCTGGTCTGCTATCCAGAATGTTTCGGATGAAGATATCTGGAATATTCATATAGGATTAAAAAATAAACTGATTAATTATATTAAACAGCAATTCCGTGAAAGCTGGTTGAAGAACCAGGGAGATCCTTCCATGGCGGTTTCTATCATCGAGAAGATCAATCCGAATGCTTTGCTGATTGGTTTCGGACGCCGTTTTGCGACTTACAAACGTGCTCATCTGTTATTCACAGACCTGGACCGTCTGGCTAAGATCGTCAATAATGAAAAATATCCGATTCAGTTCATCTTTACGGGTAAAGCTCACCCGGCTGATGGTGGTGGCCAGGGTCTGATCAAACATATTGTGGAAATCTCCCACCGTCCTGAATTCTTAGGTAAGATCATCTTCCTGGAAAATCATAATATACGTCTGGCACGCCGTCTGGTGACAGGTGTGGATGTCTGGTTAAACACTCCTGCCCGTCCGCTGGAAGCATCCGGTACTTCGGGTGAGAAAGCAGAAATGAATGGTGTCCTTAACTTCTCCGTATTAGACGGATGGTGGTATGAAGGATATAAAGAAGGTGCCGGCTGGGCTTTGACTGATAAACGAACCTACGAAAACCAGCAATACCAGGATCAACTGGATGCTACTGTGATCTATCATATCCTTGAAACAGAAATTATCCCGACTTACTATGCAAAGAATAGTAAAGGGTATTCTCCTGAATGGATTCAGTGTATTAAGAACTCAATTGCTGAGATCGCTCCGGACTATACGATGAAACGTATGCTGGATGATTATATCGATCGTTTCTATAATAAGCTGGCTACCCGTTCTGCATTGCTGACTGGAAATAAATTTGCCAAAGCAAAAGAGATCGCTGCCTGGAAACAGGAGGTAGCTTCCAACTGGGATAATTTTGAAATCGAATCTTTCACTTCTGACAGGGATCTGACTGCTAATCCTCCAATTGTGGGAGAAGAATATACCTATAGTGTGGTGATTGACCGTAAGGAGATGAAAGGTATGTTAGGAGTAGATATGGTAGTTACCAAAGAAAATCCGAAAACTCACCAGTTAGATTTCATTAGTTCCACTCCTTTCAAATTAATGAAAGAAGAAGGTTCTAAACTCTATTATGAAGTAAAAGCGGCATTGGCTGAGGCTGGTATTCATAAATTAGGATTCCGTGTCTATCCTCTGCATGAGGATCTTCCTCACCGTATGGACTTCGCGTATGTTCGCTGGATCTGATCAAATCCTATTATACAGAAAAAGCTATCCTGTCCGGGATAGCTTTTTTATGTCCGGAAGATATTGAATTTATTCCGGTAAGACGCTTGCGTCAAAACTGACAGGGAGCAAGGAAGAGGCTCCTTCCATCACATAGATTTCTTCTGCTCCGCCAAGGAGGATCTGTATCTTGTCTCCTGCCCGCATCTCTGATTCCAGTATGACCTGCCTGCAACCGCCGCAAGGAGCAGCCAAGGCCACCTGTTTTCCTGCGGAAAGTGCTGTGACTGACATGGCTTTTACCGGAATATCCAGATAGGTAGCACCTGCATAAAACAAGGCAACCCGCTCCGCACATAACCCGGACGGATAAGCGGCGTTTTCCTGATTGCTACCGGTCACTATTTCTCCGTTTCCCAGTAATACGGCAGCACCGACCTGGAACCTGGAATAAGGAGCATAGGCTTTTTGCGCTGCAGCCATAGCAGCTGACATAAGGAGTGTCTGTTGTTCGGTCCATTCTGTTTTAGTATACACACGGACCGAAGTCTCCAGTTTTATTTCTTTCATATATCCTGTTTTCTTTTAGGGCAAATATAGGAAACTCATCCATAAAAAACAGGATTACCTTTCCGATAATCCTGTTTCTGATTGCTTATAAAGTTTGTCTTATGCTTCTGCTACTACTTCTTTTACAGAAACGAAAGATCTGTTTTCTTTTCCTTTGTGGAAAGTTACAATGCCATCTACAAGAGCATACAATGTATGGTCTTTACCGATACCTACGTTTTTGCCCGGGTGATGTGCTGTCCCTCTCTGGCGAACAAGAATGTTACCTGCTTTGGCAAATTCACCACCGAAAAGCTTAACTCCTAACCGTTTGCTATGTGATTCACGGCCGTTCTTCGAACTACCTACACCTTTCTTATGTGCCATTTCTTATGATTCCCTTTAAACGTTAAGCAATAATTTCTTTAATACTCACTTCGGTGAACTGTTGACGGTGACCGTTCAGTTTACGGTACCCTTTTCTTCTCTTTTTGTGGAAGATCAACACTTTGTCACCTTTTACAAGTGGAGAAAGTACTTCACAAACTACTTTTGCTCCTTCTACGGTAGGCGCACCTACTGTAATTTCACCGTTGTTGTCTACCAACAACACTTTTTCAAATTCAACAACAGCACCGCTTTCTGCGTTCTGGATGTGATGAACAAATAATTTTTTACCTTGTTCTGCTTTAAATTGCTGTCCGTTAATTTCTACGATTACGTACATCTGTCTTATTCATTAAACAGGATTCTTTCCGGGGGTGGACCTCATTTCTCCGGCCGCTTCTTTACCCTTAAGGAATTTCAGTGTGCAAAATTACTGTATCTTTACTTCATGTGCAAGTATTCAGGATGAATATTTACACCCAAAAGAGGAAAAATCTTTCCTGAAGGTTTTCCGTGCTATTTTCCGGAATTGTAGGGATTTTATGCTATATTTGTGTATCACAAAAAGAAACACAAACGATGAATTACTATGAAGTTACCTTCAAATGCACCTCTACGCTGGAAAAGGATGTGGCCTATGATGTCCTGGCAGCAGAGTTAGGGGAGATTGGATTTGAAAGTTTTACGAAACAGGAAGATGAACTTTCTGCTTATATTGCAGAGGGTATGTATGATGAAAAGAAATTAACGGATCTACTGGGTTCTTTTCCTTTAACTGATACCCGGTTTGACTATACTTCTACACTGATCGAAGGGAAAGACTGGAACGAGGAATGGGGAAAAAATATTTCAAACCGATCCGGATCGGACAGGAATGTATTATTCATGCTTCTTTCCATGAACAGGAACCCGGATACACCTATGATATTGTAATCGATCCTAAAATGGCATTCGGCACCGGGAATCATGAGACAACCTATTTAATGATCAGTGAACTGTTGAAACTGAATACAAAAGGGAAATCATTTCTGGATATGGGATGTGGCACGGCTGTCCTCGCGATTTTAGCGGCCATCCAAGGTGCTTCTCCCGTCGTCGCCATTGATATTGATGAATGGGCGTACCAGAATGCTCTTAAAAATATCCGTTTAAACCATACATCCGGTATAGAAGTTATATGGGGAGGAGCCGAGCAGTTAGCCGATAAAGGGACATTTGATATACTATTTGCGAATATCAACTGCAATATCCTGCTACAGGATATCCGGTATTATGCAGCTCACATGCATCCTGAGTCCTGTCTGTTTATGAGTGGTTTTTATCAGGAGGATATTCCGGTGATTAAAGAAGAATGCAGACGCAACGGACTTCGTCTGCTTTCCCATACGGAAAAAAACAACTGGGTGGCAGTCCGGGTAGTGAAGTGAAACATTCTTTAACAGTAAAAGTTAACAGGTAAATAAACTATCATATCTCTAAAAACGTTATATTTATAGAAACTTCTAAATCAGAAAGATTATGAAAAATGTAGATTCAAAATTATTGCTTGGCCTGATCGTAGGTGCTGCAGTAGGTGCCGCTGTGGGTTACTTAGCTGCCACAGACAAAAAAGAACAACTTGTTGAAGAGTTGAACAATGTACTGGGCAAAGTAAAAGAAGGCGTAAACACTGCTTATAACAAGTACAAAGAAAGCGGTATGGAAATGCTGAAAGCAGCCAGAGAGGGTAAAGAAGAAGTGGTCAACAAAGCCGAAGAGGCCAATAGCTGATTAAACTTGTATGGAAAAAGATTCAGGAAATTTTTTCCGTGAATTGAAAGAAAACGTAAAGACTTACGCAGAACTAAAACTTGAGTTTCTGAAGTTAAGTACATATGAGAGAATTGGCAGGGTTCTTGCCAAGCTCTCATATGGCTTGATTTTGATTGCTATGATTCTATTTGCGTTACTTTTCCTTTTCTTTTCAGCGGGATATTATTTAGGAGATATGTTGAATTCCTATGGATTAGGATTCTTGTGTGTTGCACTGTTTTATGTATTACTGATTATACTGATTATAGTGTTTAAACGTCAGATCAGTCATTTTGTACTGGATGAAATTATTGCTGCATTAAATATAAATGATGAGAAAGAAGACCATGGACTCAAAGATAGCGAAGAAGCCTCTGACGGAGTATAAAAAACTACTCGCTGAAAAATGTCAGGTAAAAGCCAGATATAAAGAACTTGAATATCAAATGGAGGAAGATTTCCAATATCTTCAGCATCATGGGGGAAGTATGTTACTGTCTTCCCTGACATCCATGATTTTTCCCAAATCAAAAGAAAAAGAAAACCATACGGAACATACGGAGTCTTCGGAAAAATCCTCTATATTTTCCCTCGGGAACCTCAACTTTTCCAACTATCTGTCTATCGGAAAAAGCCTGTTGCCCGTTGCCTTCAGTATTGCTCAGCCTTTCCTGTTGTCCTGGGGATTAGGAAAAGTCCAATCCGGTCTGACTCACACCTTACTGAAATGGTGGAAGCACAGAAAAAAGAAATAGTTCCAACAATTAATTTATGTTAGAAGAATTGTTTTTTATGGGCATATTATAAGGTACTATAAAAAATATAATTACATTTGCAGTCGTTAAAACAAATGCAAGATGAAACGAATTACGAATCATTTAGTAGCATACTTATTTTTATTCATCTTTCTGGCTTCGTGTGCTACCTCTTGCGGTTGTTGAAAGTTATGTGTACAAACTATTTTTAATAAACCCATAAAAGATTTATTACAATGATTAAAGTAGGTATTAACGGTTTCGGCCGTATTGGACGTTTGGTTTTCCGTGCTGCTCAGGGCAACAGTAATATTCAGGTAGTTGGTATCAATGACCTGATCAGTGTTGAATACATGGCTTACATGTTGAAATACGATACTATGCACGGTAGATTCGACGGAACTGTTGAAGTTAAAGACGGTAACTTAGTCGTAAATGGTAACTCTATCCGCGTAACTGCTGAAAGAAATCCTGCTGATTTAAAATGGAGCGATGTTGGTGCTGAATATGTTGTTGAATCAACAGGTCTTTTCCTTTCTAAAGAATCAGCTCAGGGACATATCGATGCCGGTGCTAAATATGTAGTGATGTCAGCTCCTTCCAAAGACGACACGCCTATGTTCGTTTGTGGTGTGAACCTGGACAAATACGAAAAAGGCACTCAGTTCGTTTCTAACGCTTCCTGTACTACTAACTGTCTGGCTCCTATCGCTAAAGTATTGAATGACAAATTCGGTATCGTAGACGGTTTGATGACTACAGTTCACGCAACAACTGCTACTCAGAAAACAGTAGACGGTCCTTCAGTAAAAGACTGGAGAGGTGGTCGTGCTGCTGCAGGTAACATTATTCCTTCTTCTACAGGTGCTGCTAAAGCTGTAGGTAAAGTGATTCCTGAATTGAATGGTAAATTAACAGGTATGGCTTTCCGTGTTCCTACTTTGGACGTTTCTGTAGTTGACTTAACTGTTAACTTAGCAAAAGAAACTTTATATGCCGACATCTGCGCTGCTATGAAAGAAGCTTCTGAAGGTGAATTGAAAGGTATCCTGGGTTACACAGACGAAGAAGTAGTATCTTCTGACTTCTTAACTGATCCACGTACTTCTATCTTCGATGTGAAAGCAGGTATTCAGCTGACTCCTACATTCGTTAAAGTAGTATCATGGTACGACAACGAGTGGGGTTATTCAAACAAAGTTCTTGGTTTGATCGAACACATGGCTAAAGTAAACGGATAATCGTTTCAAACATATCATATGAAAAGGCAACCTGTTCAGGTTGCTTTTTTATTAAATACCTTTCTTTTTTCCCGGAAGATGTCCCACAGAAAATATCCGGTAATTCCCTGTATATTTACTATCTTTGTCCTATGATAGCATCCTATCAGCTTATTACAGTCCTGGGTCCCACGGCTTCCGGAAAGACTTCTTTTGCAGCAGCCTTAGCAGCTCATTTGGATACAGAAATCATCAGTGGAGATTCCCGGCAGGTATACCGTTCCATGGATATAGGAACAGGAAAAGACCTGGCGGAGTATACCGTTAACGGAAAAGCGATTCCTTATCATCTGATCGATATGTGTGACCCGGGATATAAATACAATGTATTTGAATATCAGCATGATTTTTTCCGGACTTACACTGCTGTCAGAGAAAAAGGAAAATTACCTGTCTTATGTGGTGGCACAGGTATGTATATGGAAGCCGTACTAAAAGGATATAAATTGCTGGATGTACCGGAAAATCCTGCATTACGGGAATCGCTGAAAGATAAATCTCTGCAGGAACTGGAACAGATCCTGGCCGGTTATAAGGTGCTTCACAATAAAACAGACGTAGATACCGCTCAACGGGCAATCCGTGCGATTGAAATTGAAGAATATTATAAGAACCAGGCTCCTGAACGTACGGAATATGATCCCCCGCACAGCCTGATTATAGGGATTGAGATTGACCGGGAACTCCGAAGAAAGAAAATATCAGAGAGACTCAAGGCACGTTTGGAAGAAGGGATGATAGAAGAAGTCAAACAGATCTTAGCCACAGGAGTAGCTCCGGAAGATCTCATCTATTATGGATTAGAATATAAATTTCTTACACTATATATCCTCGGAGAACTCTCCTATGAGGAAATGGTTTCCCGGCTGGAAATAGCTATCCATCAGTTTGCCAAACGGCAAATAACCTGGTTCAGAGGGATGGAAAGGCGGGGTTTTACTATCCACTGGCTCCAGGCAACTCTTTCGACAGAAGAGAAAATAGAACAGACACTTCACATACTACACGAAAAAAATAAACAGAGATGATCACGAATCAAGACTTATATCCTAAAGAAAACTTTTTCCTGTTAGCAGGTCCCTGTGTGATCGAAGGAGAAGACATGGCTCTTCGTATAGCAGAAAAAATTATAGGTATAACCAATAAACTACATATTCCCTATGTGTTTAAAGGCTCTTACCGGAAAGCCAATCGTTCCAGGATCGATTCATTTACAGGCATCGGAGATGAAAAAGCACTCAGGATATTGCGTAAAGTAAACGAGACCTTTGGTATACCAACCGTAACCGATATTCATGAGACCTACGAAGCGGCTATGGCAGCTGAATATGTGGATATTCTTCAGATCCCTGCTTTCCTTTGCCGCCAGACAGACTTGTTAGTGGCAGCCGCAGAAACCGGAAAAATCGTTAACATTAAAAAAGGCCAGTTCCTCTCTCCGGGAGCTATGCAATTTGCCGTACAAAAGGTAGCAGATGCCGGTAATCCGAATGCTATGATTACTGAACGGGGTACAACTTTTGGCTATACCGATCTGGTAGTGGATTACCGGGGGATTCCACAAATGCAGTCTTTTGGGTATCCTGTCATTATGGACGTCACTCACTCCCTGCAACAACCCAATCAGACTTCCGGCGTAACCGGTGGACTCCCCTCTTTAATAGAGACTATTGCCAAAGCAGCTATTGTAGTAGGTGCAGACGGACTATTTATCGAAACTCATCCCGAACCGGAGATCGCGAAATCGGACGGAGCAAATATGTTACCTCTGGACCTGTTGGAAGATCTACTGACTAAACTGGTCAGGATCCGTGAGGCTATTCAATAAAATATACCATATACAGAGGACTACACAGATTATTTTTTCCTGGTCACCTGTAAATCCTCATTTTTACCCCTGTTCTATATGAAACAGGGATAAAAGTGTCGAATAGAATTCACAAAGATGTTAGGGTTATTCACACCTTCCATCCCTTTTCATCCATCCCGATCCTGTAGTTTTACAGGCTCAATCTATACGAAATGGATCAGAAGAAAAATATACATATGGGAGAACTTATCAGAAAAAAGATGGAAGAAAGGGACATGTCAAAAGCTGAATTTGCCCAAGCAATTAACAGGCACCGGACCAGTGTTTATAAAATCTTTAACCGTAGCCACATTGATATGGAGCTGTTGGTTATGATCTCCAAAGTACTGAATTTTGATTTCTATGAAATATATAACAATACGACTTCCATTGCCCGGTTAACCTATGCCCTCTGCTTAGTGGTTGAAATTGATAAAGAACGTTTACAGGAGATCGAAATAGAAGAGGAATTAGTACAGACCATCCGCAAAAACCTAAAACAACAGGATATCAAACTGACCGCTATTAAAATGTGCGGTTTTACCCATTAACCAGGAACAACCATACAAAAAGGGATACATAGCTGCATCCCTTCTATTTCCTGTCTTATCTTTATTTATCCCAGTTTACTGATCTTTCTTAACCGGTCTTCATCTATCAGTTTGATCTTTCTACCGTCCAGGGCAATGATCCGCTCTGAAACAAAGGTAGATAAAGTCCGGATAGCATTCGAAGTAGTCATATTAGACAAATTTGCCAGGTCTTCACGGGCAAGATAAATACTAAGGGTGGCACCGTCTTCTTCCAATCCGTAACTATCCTTCAGGAATAATAAAGATTCGGCTAAACGACCACGGATATGTTTCTGGGTTAAGTTAACTGTTCTTTCATCAGCCACTCCTAAATCGATAGAAAGCTGCCGGATAAAAAACATAGCTAAATTCGGGTTACCCATCAACAACTCTGTAACCACTGGCATGAGAATCAGACAAACCGTAGATGCTTCAAAAGCAGAAGCATTGGTCAGATAATCCTCCTGGGCAAAATGAGCGCGGTAACCAAAATACTGAATCGGTTTGATCATACGGATGATCTGGCTTCTTCCACCTACACCTTTCTTAAAGATCTTTACTTTACCTTTCAGTAAGCACATCATATCCTTGGGTTCATCTCCTTCACAGTAAATCAACTCATTCCGTTTGAAATGCTGCACGGATGAATTCTTACGAAGCACTTCCCGCTCCTTGTCGGTCAGTACTCTCCAAACCTCTGATAAACTGGCCAAAATATCGACCTCTTCTTTTTGTTGCTTAACCATGACTGTTGTATAACATACTTATGAAGCACAAATGTACAATTTTTCTTTTGAATTAATAAACGTTTTGACGCGGAAAATGTTTTTATCATATCATTTTAACCTATATGTAGAGAAATATTTAGAGATTATTCAGTATGTTTGCCACTAAAGAGATATAACCGTTGAAAAAATATATAACCATATATATATTTATTTTACTCACTATAAAAGCCCTTGCTGCACCAGAGGGAGATTATGGGAAAGTGCCTCTATTCTTTCGTAAAACCGAATCCCCTTCTACGGAGAAAGCAGATTCCATTATGAAATTAGTCATCTCCAGTGCTATCCAATACGAGAATCTGCTTTCCAGTTATGAAACGGAGATCTATATCAAAGGACGGGCCGAGATCCTGAAAAGCAATGCCCTAATCCGTTTCGGAAATCTCCTGTTTCCGGTAAACCGGAGAAACAAAGATATGGTATTTGAAATAGTCAGCCACTCCCGGTTTGATGCCCCAAACACCTACTTTCATGAGTTTGAAGCGATCAACGGAAGTAGTATTCCGAACAGTAAAAAACAACAGGAAGTACTGAATTTCCTGAACCTGAATGTATATTCCTCGACAGCCTACAACGATGGGATTCTTATGCCGGTTGCCAAAAATGCGTTTACTCATTACAATTTTAACCTGGAATCCACAGAAGAAGTGGATGGATTTAAAATATATAAAATCCGCTTCCTACCGAAACAGTGGAGCCAGAAACTGGTCAGTGGAGACCTGTATATTATGGATAAATGGTGGACGATTGACAAAATAGACCTGAACGGACGCTACTCCTTTGCCGAATTCAATTTAGTGATGAATTTCAGCCGGGATTATCAAAAGTTCATTCTTCTGAAAACAGCCGATCTGTTTCTGCGCTATAAAGCCCTGGGGAATACCGTCATAAGCACTTACCATACCAATTTCAACTTCAAGTCAGTAGAATGGCAGGAAACCGAACGGCCGAAAAGAAGACATGAGAAGTTAGACTTATCCCGTTACTACCGACTATCTTCCGACACCGTGCCTATTATACAGGATAGTGCTTATTGGGTAACGAAAAGGGATATTCCCTTAACGGCTGAGGAAGCACAACTGTATACAATCAAAAAAGAAGAAACCAATGCGATGGC
Source organism: Tannerellaceae bacterium (assembly GCA_021201295.1). GTDB lineage: Bacteria > Bacteroidota > Bacteroidia > Bacteroidales > Tannerellaceae > UBA4116. The sequence continues at coordinate 113,974 of JAJQFE010000077.1, forward strand.
CGACACCTCAGAGGCGATGAAATACTTAAGATTCACTGAAAAACTCACGAATACGATCCATATGGATTTTAACACCACCCGGATCCGTTACTCCGGTCTCCTGAATCCCTTCCAGTTGGGTTACTCCGGCAGGAACGGAGTGACCTACAGGCAACGATTCCGGATCAGTAAAACATTTGCCGACGACCGGCAACTTCGCTTCCAGCCGGAAGCCGGATACGTATTCAAACGGAAAGAATTCTTTTTCAAACTGGGAGCCGACTGGGAATACCTTCCGGAAAGAAGAGGGGCATTGAGCCTGACCGCAGGAAATGACAATAATAATTATTCATCGGAAATAATGAATGATATTAATGAAATGCTCCAGGACTCTACCTTTACCTTCGATGACCTGAACCTCAAATATTTCCGGCATTATTTCATAGAAGTCAGGAATAATATCGAGATAACAAACGGCTTCGAAGTATCAGCCGCCCTCTCCTATCACCGGCGGTTAGCCGTAAAAGATAAGAACAATAAGAATGTGAATGATGATGACATTGTGGATAGGATTAACGACAGATATAATGATTTTATTCCGACTATAGAGTTTTCCTATACCCCACGACAGTATTACCGGATGGACGGCAGGCGCAAAGAATATGTTTACTCCTATTTCCCGACCTTCACGATTGAATTTGGAAAAAGTATACCCAAAGTATTCGGGAGTACAGGGAATTATGAACGAATCGAAGCAGACCTGCACCAAAGCATCAACATCGGTTTACTGAGAAGGATTAATTACCGGATCAGCGGCGGGCTATATACCAGGCAAAAATCCACTTATTTCGCCGACTTCCATTATTTCCGGAGAAGATATTTCCCGGAGACATGGAATGATCACATCGGAGGGGTATTTAACACCTTAAAAAGCGAATGGTACAACGCATCCAATAAATATGTGCAGGGACATTTTATGTACCAGAGCCCTTTTATTATTTCCAAACTATTCAAAAGAAGAACCTCCAAGCATATTTTATCCGAACGGTTTTATTACAGCCACCTATGGACACCGGTCCTGCCCAGTTACAGTGAAATCGGATATGGATTAGGAAATCATATTTTCAATATAGCCATATTTGCCGGCTTTGAGAAACATGAATACCAAAGTTTAGGTTTCAAATTTGCCTTCGAACTATTCCAGTAGATGTTTTATACAGGCCGTGCCACCAGGATACCTGTCGTGTTTTGTAGACCTTTCACATATTCATACACCGGTTCCGGATTCACTATCACCTCCTTCGCCGTTGAAGAAGCATGCATAAACGTAGTCTTCCCTCCCTCTTTATATACGATCCCGACATGCGTCACATCCAAACCACCGATCCGGGTGGTGAAACAAATCATATCACCATTCTTTAGGCTATGTTCCAGTTCCGGGATCTGTTCCTCCGGAATATAATAACAGGTACGGGCATTGATTTCTTTTTCTTTATCCGCCATTTTCCGGACCAGATCCGGATGGGATTTCAAAGCTGTATAACTATCCGGATGAGTAGAGATAAAAAATAACTGCAAAGGATAGACCGTACCCCCTATCTCTTTCCCCATATCCCGGACCACTCCTTTTTGTTCATTTACATAGATCCAGTCCGTCATATAATGCAACCGATCCGTATAATCCGAAATCGTACCCTCCCGGTAGCGGATCTCCTGAAGATTCCGGCAGAAATTCTCAAAGGTAGTATCTCCACTCCGGACCGTACGTGCCAGCGCCAGGACATTCTCAGCAAATGTAGTACAATCCATCTCACGTAAATTGACCACCAGGCCCTCCGGTTCTTTCTCCAGGGTAGCAGCCACATACGGAGTCCGAAGAAAATAAAGGGCAGTTCGGATCATCAGCTCATCCAACGGTTTTCCGGTTTCAGACTCCATACTATGCACGTAGTGTTCATAGATCTCTTTATCCTGATCCGTTACATACAAAGACTCTCCCAAAGCAGCCTGCACCACACACCAGGGAGCCACCAGGCAAAACAAAACTATATAATACCACCTACACTTCATTCCTTCACTCTTTTAACAGGTTTTTCCCTCCTCCAGGGTTCCCGGAACGGGTCCTGGCATAAAAATCAGGCCTTAGTCTTTAACAAATCCTGCAATTTGATTAATTCATCCCGCAACTGGGCAGCCTCTATAAAATCCAGCTTTTTAGCCGCATCCGTCATTTGCTTCTTCGTCTTTTCTATGGTTTTCTCCAACTGAGGACGGCTCATATATTGTACCACAGGATCAGCCAGCAAACCGGCTTCCGGTTCTACATAGCCATACGCAGCTTCCTGGTTCTGCCTTTCCGCCATCAGGGACACACTGGCTTTAATCACCTGGGTAGGCGTAATGCCATGCTTCTCATTATACGCCATCTGTTTGGCCCGTCTCCGGTTCGTTTCATCGATGGTCCGCTTCATGCTATCGGTCATCTTATCCGCATAAAAGATCACCTTCCCGTTTACATTACGGGCAGCACGGCCCGCAGTCTGGGTTAACGAACGATGAGACCGTAAGAACCCTTCTTTGTCCGCATCCAGAATAGCCACCAAAGAAACCTCCGGCAGGTCTAACCCTTCACGTAACAGGTTCACCCCGATCAGCACATCATACAATCCTTTCCGGAGATCATCCATAATCTGGATACGTTCCAGCGTATCAATATCACTGTGGATATAATTACACCGGATCCCCATGCGGCTCAGGTAAGTAGTCAGTTCCTCCGCCATCCGTTTGGTAAGAGTCGTCACCAGCACCCGTTCCTCCAGGTTAGTCCGTTGAAGGATCTCTTCCATCAGGTCATCAATCTGGTTCAGGGTAGGCCGTACATCAATCACCGGATCCAGCAGGCCGGTCGGACGGATGACCTGATCCACCACAATCCCCTCACTTTTAGCCAATTCATAATCGGCCGGAGTAGCACTCACATAAATAGCCAACGGAGTTAACGATTCAAATTCCTCAAATTTCAAAGGACGGTTATCCATCGCCGCAGGTAAACGGAACCCATATTCCACCAGGTTCTGTTTACGGGAGTGGTCTCCTCCGTACATAGCACGAATCTGAGGGATCGTCACATGGCTTTCATCCACCACCAATAAAAAATCTTTCGGGAAATAATCCAGCAAACAATAGGGACGCTCCCCGGCCATTCTGCCGTCAAAGTAGCGGGAGTAGTTCTCAATCCCCGAACAATGCCCCAGCTCCCGGATCATCTCCAGGTCAAAAATGACCCGTTCATATAATCGTTTGGCTTCATACGGCTTGCCTATCTCCTGAAAGAAATTCACCTGGGTACCCAGATCCACATCAATCTGGCTGATCGCCTTATTGATCCGGTCCTGCGTCGTAACAAAAAGATTGGTAGGATAAATATTTAATTCATCCTGTTCATCGATTTCACGCCCCGTAGCCGGATCAAAAGAAGAGATCCGTTCAATTTCATCCCCCCAGAACTCAATCCGGTAAGCAGCCCCGTCAAATGTCTCAATCGCCGGATACAGGTCCACCGTATCCCCGGTGACCCGAAAACTGCCTCTCATAAAATCCACTTTATTATTTACATACAAGGCATCTACAAACCGGCGCAACAGTACATCCCTGTTGATCTGCATCCCGCGATGGATGTGGGTCACCTTTTCAGCAAAAGCAGTGGGATCTGCCATCCCATAGAGACAGGACACGGAAGAAACAATAATAATATCTTTACGTCCTGACAACAACGACGCCGTGGTCCTTAACCGCAGCTTATCAATCTCTTCATTGATCTGCAGGTCTTTCTCTATATACGTATTAGTGGTCGGAAGATAGGCCTCCGGCTGGTAATAATCATAATAAGACACAAAATACTCTACCGCATTATTCGGGAAAAAAGCCTTAAACTCACTATATAACTGCGCCGCTAAGGTTTTATTGTGACTAAGGATCAGCGTGGGCCGCTGCACATTTTTAATCACATTTGCAATAGTAAAGGTTTTTCCGGATCCGGTAACACCCAGTAACGTCTGAAAAGGCACACCACTTTGTATGCCTTCTGTCAGGGCCGCAATGGCTTCCGGCTGATCTCCGGTTGGTTTAAACGGAGACGATATTTCAAAATTCATTCCTGTAATTCTTTTTTTGGAGCAGGCATCACGATCCAAAAAACCAGATAAGCGATGATCCCGGAAAAGGCGGTCATAATGGTCAATAAAACATAGGCCACCCGGATAAGCGTAGGATCCGCATCCAGATACTCAGCAATTCCTCCACAAACACCAGCAATCATCTTATCCTTTGAACGGGTAAGTCTCTTTTTCATTCCATCCATAACTCATTCTTCTTTATAGCAACAATCGGATGCCCGGTTAATAACTTCTATACTATATAACAAAGTTAATCAAAATATGTCTCATTTACAAACTGAATCAGTAGTTTAACTTGATCATAAATGTATTAACAGACGGTAACCCGAACATCCTGTCCAGGTTGTTACCCCAGCCGGAAATAAAATGGTTATCCCGGTTAGACATCCGGAGCTCCCACACAAAATAGAGGGTGGAACCCGGCAGATATTCCCAGCGGGCCACTAAGTTGGAACGAAACTCATTAAAACTAAAATCAGGATTAGCAAAACTAAACCGGTCCGTTTCCGTGGTAATCGTGTAGAGATTATCCGACCACGTGATCTCCGATGGAGCATACGCATAGAACCGGTCGGCATACGTACGAGACTGCGTGTCCGCAGCTTTCTTGAAATCCCTGAAAGTGCCGGTAGAGGTAAAGGGAGACGCATAATACTGGATAGAAATATCCGGAGTGACATTCACCTGTACTTTCATTGTGACCCCATAAGTCTTCTAATCCATATGCCCCATCAGGTAAAGTGGTCTGGTATCATACGTATCTCCACGGTCTGACACTGCATGGGCGAAAGTACCCACATATTGCAGGTTATCCGTATTCCAGGCATAATCAAACTGACCGGACAGAGACACATGGTTCCCTAAACGGAATGTCAGGCTGGGCATGATCTTATTGTTCCGGTTATATCCATCCAGGTTGTGATCCCCTTCATATTTGAACATAGCCATCACCCGTTTGAATTTGTCAGTGTTGAAAGAAGCAGCAGTATAGAAATAAGGATCAAACCGCATATCCGGGCCTCCCCGTAACATCCGGCTGTCCATCCAGTTCCATCCGAAAGATTCCTGGATATCCCACTCATACCGTTTCATCGTCATACTACGCCACCGCAGGCCCAGATCATTACTGGTGGCCGTTCTGCCATAATTCCACTGGTTTTTCTGGGTCAGATTAAATGCATTATACCGGAATATTTTCCAGATATCCGTCTGCCGGTACGAAACCTCTGTTTCATTTGAAAGTACATCCGCCTGTTTCATATATCCCATATCATTCAAATCAAAGCCCGGTAGATTCCAGCTGAATGTTTCGGAAATATTCCATTTGGCATTTCCCCGCCGGCCCACCTTGACATATCCACCCGTACCATTCAAAGAGGTACGGGTATCATCCACCCCCAGATAACTGCGACCGGAAACCCGCTGGTAATAGTGCACCGAATTCCTCTGCAGGACGGAAATAGCCTCCTCCGTTCCCTGCAACGAACTAAACATCCCTTTCATATCAATATAATAGAGGCGGTTCCTGAAATAATGGGTAAAGTCCACGCCGGCAGTAAACGCATTCCGGACCATAAAATCAGCCAGATAAGGCTCATCCAAAGCCCTGTTCACCGAGGTAACCATTCCTCCCAACAGCGTATTCCCTTTCCAGTTCTTCTGCACACGGGCCACCGTATAGTTAGTCAACGGTTCCACCACCTCCTTCTCTTCCACCCCGTTCCGGGTCACTTTAGCAGAGGAACGGGCCGTCACACTCTGCACCACCCCTACTGTCACCCCGTTCCGGTTGGTCCCTGTCAGCTTTAAAGCACCGATAATAGGCACATTCTCCTGTGTGCTGGTAAACGTATGGACCTGATCGATCAGCGCCGGCTGGTAAGAAGGAGCTGCCCCGATACGCCGGGTATAGAACATCATATCACTCCCGTTTGCAAAGTCCATAATATGTTTTCCTTCCAGAAAGAAGGGACGCTTTTCATCGTAGAACGTCTCATACGCCGTCAGGTTCATCACCGAAGGGTCCAGTTCCACCTGCCCGTAATCCGGATTGATCGTGACATCCAAGGTAAAATCAGATAAGGCAAATTTAGCATCCAGCCCCACATTCCCATCCCAGGCAGACCCTTTCTGATACGGGCTACCGGGAATAGCCGGTTCCCGCCTGTACTTACCCATCACATACGGCAGAAATTCGATCCCCTTCGGCTTCGGCAGGTCCGTCATACCGTGCATTTCCCCAAACGAAAAGACATGTCCGTTATTCTTCAACGGGATCATACTCCAGTTCTGCACTTCATTATTGCGCCGGATAATACGCCGGATATGCAGCCCCCAGACGCCATCATCCGATTGCTGGTTGTAGCGTAACTGGCTGAAAGGAATACGCAGTTCAGCCGTCCACATGGAGTCTGCCAGGCTGATATGGGTTCTCCCTTCCCAGACGGCATTCCAGCTCCGGTTGATATCCAGCTTATCCGTTACAATCAGGTCAGTCTTATTTCCTCCTAAATTCAGGTTAAATTCCGGCGCAGCCAGGTAGTCATGGTACGTGTCAAAAGCGACACTGATCAGGTCACCCATACTGTTATCATCCTGGTTCCCTATAAAGTGGTTGACTGTTTCCGGATACGGATCCTTACACCAGACACCTATATAGATGTATTTGTCATCATACATCACCTTCATCCGGGTAGTGGAAGGGGTGACGGAACGTTCAAAAGGACTGACCTGTACAAACCGGTCGGACCATTCCCCGTGGTTCATCCAGAAATCTTCATCCAGACGGCCATCCATCACCGGTTTCACACCGGATACTTTAGTGACATGATAGATGCGTTTATAAGCCTCCTCAAAAGGAACAACAGAATTCCGCTGGGCCACACACCAAACTCCCATCAACAGGTTAGCAATAATAAGCAAATATTTCATGGTCTATTCAAAAAAAGCGTCTATGAGGCAGTGAAAATACTATTTTTCAACCTCATAAACGACTTTATTCGTATGTTTAAAAATAGCTAAACGTACAAAGCTACCTGATGACAGTCTGTCTGCACGGTTTCAAATTCAGAGGTCACCGCCGAACTCCCCATCGGTACCTGTTCATTTCGGTAGGCCATCCGGCTGTACACCGTCGTACGGGCAGACGTATGGAATTCCTTCGCCCCGGTTTCCGCTTCAATCCGTGCAATGTTATCTACCCGAACACCACAGCCCGGCATAATAATAATCCGGTCTCCCGCCTGTTCCACCAACCGGGCGATTAAAGGGATACCCTGCACAGCATCCGGCTGTTGGCCGGAAGTCAGGATCCGGTCACACCCCGCCTCAATGATCTGTTCCAGGGCCACCAAAGGATCTTTGCACACATCAAAAGCCCGGTGGAACGTAACCGATAAAGGTCCGGCCGCCTCTACCAGCCTATGTAACAACTCCACATCAACCTCTCCCTCTTTAGTCAGGCATCCGACCACTACACCATCTACCTGTAGTTGCTTAGTCATCTCTATATCATGCAACATGGACTGTATTTCAGCCGGCGTATAGAGGAAATCCCCTCCCCGGGGATGAATGATCACATGGATCGCTATATGGGAGGTTAACTCCTGAGCAGTTTTAATCTCTCCGTAACTGGGTGTAGTGCCACCTTCCGGAATGGCAGCACACAATTCTACCCGGGTGGCTCCTCCGGCTTCCGCTTCCACACAACTCTGCGCAGAATTGGCACAGATTTCTATAATCCGACGTTTTTCCATTTCTCTGACGTTTTTTGTTTATAGAACAAACGTACAAAAAATATAAATACAAAAAGAGCCGTTTACCGGTACCCCCTGTAAACAGAAAAGAAAAGAGCAGGGAACGTAGAACCGGTCCGCCTGACCAGTCGGGCTTTACCCGTCACCCACTAAACCGGTTTATCACATGCCTTAGGTTGAACATCAGGAGGTATAGGGTTAAGCATCAGGATGCTTAACCCTATACCTCCTGATGTTCAACCTTAAACGTCCTAAGGTTCAACCTAACCGGTCTGCATAGCCTATTCAGTGTGGCTTACGGATACGGATACTTCTCCGGCTTACCCGGTCTACCTGTTCCCGTATTTTAGTCTTTAGCCGGCGAGTGACGGAAATTCTTCCGTCACCCTTTAGTCACCCATTCAATCACCTTGTTTTTTAGACTTAATATACTAATTATAAACCCATTATTAAAAACAAAGTGACGGGTGACTGAAAAATAATAAAAATAGTATGTACCTACCCATCCCAAAAAAAGTTTGTGCAATGGGTCTGATCTGGATCTGATTTTACGATAACCGGCGGGCAATTTTAAGGGGCTTTCGGGACCTCTTTTGGGTGTGCCGGTGAGCTCCGGGGTCGTATTGTTACCCAGCGCTGTTGTAACCGACAGGTTCGGACTCGTTGTGCCCCAGTACAGGAAGCGGGTACTTATGCCTTTACTTGTCAGCAAACAGGAGTATTAAAAAAGATTAAATATAATAAGGACGCTCATTTTTTGACATATGTCAATTTTTATCTCATAAATATTACTAAACCTTTACACTAAGTAAAACTATAGAACAATTCTAAACTCATTATATAGTAATCACGAAAGTTTCTATGAGTGTGTAAATAATGTTAGTCCTGGGCTTTTGACAAATACGAGCAGGACCTATCCATCTGGATCCGGAATGGGACCCGGCTATTTTGCGGAAATATGTAAACAACTATTTTATAATCCTGTCAGATGTGGGACTTTTTCTCTGACACTGATCCTTTGTTTGAAGCAAAGATGTTTTCTTTTTTTGAGGGTGAGCAATCCGATCTGCTGAATCCTCTTCCCGGAATCTTATTTATTCAGGAAGGTAAAATCAGTATCCACTCTGCTTCCACTCATACGACCCTGGTAGAGAAAGGACAAATGCTGCTTTTGTCCTCAGGGGAGACCTATGTACTGACTTATCTGGCTGATTTCCGGGGATTGTTGATCCGGATTCCTGATATAGAAACATTCTACTATCGTTTTTTCCCTTCTTCGGTCTTCCGGGAACAAGTATGTTTTGAAGGGAAACCTGCCGTACTGACGATGGGTCAACATATCCAGTGGGCGATAGAAAATATAGAATATTATATGAGGAATAATTTCCCCATCCCACGTTGTTAAAGACCAAAACAGCAGAACTTTTTATTTGCTTGCCTGTTCTAAGGCACCGGAAGCCCTGGCTCACTTTTTTGCACCTGTTATTTTCCCGGATTATGTTTTCTCCCGTTTTGTTTTAGAGAATTATATGTCTGTCAAAACAGTAGAAGAATTAGCCCGTCTCTTCCATTATAGCTTTTCCGGATTTCAGAAACAATTCCGGAAAGTTTTCGGAATTGCT